>NZ_JBWKTP010000005.1:526989-605505 GCF_059420385.1 Phreatobacter sp. GW821-FHT04C01
AGGCGGGGCACACGGACCCCAGGCGGCCCAGACTTCATCACCATGCGGTTCATCCCCGCGCAGGCGGGGCACACGCGGCGAAGGTGACGCGCGTCGCCGGCGACTGCGGTTCATCCCCGCGCAGGCGGGGCACACAGCTCACGGAGAGCGCGGCGAGATCCGCCAGGCGGTTCATCCCCGCGCAGGCGGGGCACACGATGTCGGCATGACGCGCATCTCGGCGCTGGCGGTTCATCCCCGCGCAGGCGGGGCACACCTTCTCGGCGATTTCGGCGAAGCGCTGCAGCTCGGTTCATCCCCGCGCAGGCGGGGCACACTCATCCGAATAAGCATTTGATTCATTGCACGATTTGCAATGTCGAAAAAGCTACCGGTTTTTGCAGTACGCTGACGCTCCGCTTCGCATCTGACGCCACGGGCCCAATCCCGGCCGCAGCGGCGTCATCTCAGGCGATCGGCACGCCCGGGCCTTTCGGCGGCTTGAAGCGCACCAAAGTAAGACCATCGAAGTCGATCGCCTCGCGACGGTTCTCGCCAACGGTCTCGAAGGCAAAGCCTGAATCGGTCGCAGCACTCCAGGCGATGACGGCGTTGCCCTCGCCGATCATCTGGCCGACTTCCTTCCAAATGCGCTCACGCGTCCGCTGGGAATAGACCCCGACATAGACACCGGCGCGCACTTCGGCGAGCCAGAGCGACAGCCGGCCACGCAGGCGTGGCGGCGCGTTCTCAACCACGATGACCATCATCGCCGGCCGCCTCCTTGCGCGGGATCGCGGGATCGGCGGCCTCGGGCGCGTCTTCGGCCTCGTCGGGTGGCGCAAGGCCGCCGGCGCGCAGGATGGCGTCGATGTCGGGAATGACGCGTTCGAGCAGGCCAGACTTGCGGAACAAGTCGCGGCAGGCGATGCGCACCTGGCGTTCCGGCGAGCCCTCGCCGCCCTTGCCCTTGGCGATCTTGGCCGCGGTGGCGAAGGCGGCGGGAACCACGATTTCAAATTTGTAGAGGTCGGCGATGTCGTAGACGAAGCTCTGCGGCTTGCCGCGATGCAGGAAGCCGATCGCCGGGGCATAACCGGAGGCGAGGATCGCCGCTTCGCACAGGCCATAGAGGCAGGCGGTGGCCGAGGACAGGCAGCGATTGGGAATATCGGCCTTGTCCCAGTCGCCCTGATCATAGCGCCGGGCCTTCCAGTCGACGTCGTGGCGCTGGGCCAGCAAGCGATAGATCTCCCGGACCCGCACGCCCTCCATGCCGCGCAACTGGTCGACCGAACGCCGCGCCGGCGGCTCCTCGTCGAAGCGGCGGCGGTACATCTCGCGCACCACGTTCAGCCGCGCCGCTTCGTCGAGGGCGTTGCGCGCCTGGAACAGCAGGCGTTCGGCCCGGGCGCCGCCCGGCTGGCCGGCCGCATAGAGCCGCACGCCACCCTCGCCGACCCAGACCAGCAGGCAGCCGACCTGGGCACAGAGTACGACGGCGGCATGGGAGACACGGGTGCCCGGCTCCAGCATCAGGCAGGCGAGGCCGCCGACCGGGATCTGCACCCGCACCCCGGTCTGGTCGACCAGGACGAAGGCACTGTCGAGCACGTCGAGCTGGCCATATTCCAGAAAGACAATGGCCGAGCGGTCCTTCAGCGGGATCGGGCGCAAGGGCACGAATACCGGCTCGGCCATGATGCGTCAGTCGCCGAGCGGCCTGAGCAGCATGAGCCCGAGCCCATAGGCGCGGCCCTTGCCGATGCCGGCGCGCAGGGTCGTCTCCAGAGCGGCGGAATCCTCGACGGTCAGCACGCCCTCGAAATCGACCACGGTGAACTCGGCCGGATGCGCCGAACCCTTCGCCTTGTCCTTCTCCTTCTTGCGGGAAACCTTAAGCAGATCATAGCGCTTCGCTTGGCAAAGCTCCGGGTCGAAGGTGACGCCCATGCGCTCGCCGCGCGCGGTCAGCCAAGCAAGTGCTGCGGCCTCCCGCTCCTCCGGCGTCAGCGGTCGCCCGACCTGTTTCTTGGCATGCAGCAGCACGTCGCGCACCAGGCTGCGCGCCCGCCCCGGCTGGGACAGGCTGACGGTCGGATTGGCCCGCAGCGAAAAGCCGTAACGCCGCCCCTTCACCGGAGCCGGCTGATAGGGGCGGCTCTTCAGGCTCCAGATGGCTTCCTCGCCCGCCGGCTGGCGTTGCGAGACGACCAGGAAACGCCCCGGCTCGGCCTCGCGGAACAGGAAGTCGCGTTCGGCATCGGGGTTGTCGCCGAACAGCAGCCAGACCAGCCGGTGGGCGCTGTCCTCCACGCTGCTGTCCAGCAGCAGGCGGGCATAGGCCCGCGCCTGCGGCGTATCCCGGCGCAATTCGGCGAGGGTCAGGAAGCTCATGCCGCGGCCTCCCCGGTTTGCGGCGCGGCGAAGATCAGGCTGCCTTCGCGGCGATCGGAAAACTGCCAGAGGCCGCGGTCACGCACGGCGTCGCGCCGCTGGCGGATGGCGCCACCGGCTTTGGCCTGTCGCTCCTCATCGGCAAGCCCGGCATCCCATTCGAACCAGATGGTGCGCTGGCGCTCGACGCGGCGCGTCACGAACCACGGGAAGCGGAGCTTGGCGTCAACATCCGCCTCCAACCCATCATAGGCCGCGAAGGCGGCCTGCAAGCCACCGACATTGACGACATAGGGCCGCGGCGGCCGGCCCAAGGGACAGGCCTTGCGACCGATATAGGGGATGAAGCACGGCTGTTTCAGCGCCCTCGCCAGCACGTCCAGCGAAGCGACCGCATCGCCCTTGCGCCAGAGCGCGACGGTGGCGGCGGCCTCCAGGCGATAAATGCGCTCAGACAGAACGGTGTTGAGTTCGTCCTTGTCTTCGAGCTCCTCCTGGCGGGTGCGCCATTGGCCGTTGCGGCGCGCCCTGGGCGCCTGCGCCGTATGATAGTCGCGCAACGGCCTGCCGGGCACGTCGACACGCACGGCGAAACCGAGGCCGATTTCCAGCGTGAGATGCGCCGCGGTCTCGTCGCGCATGAGGCCGAGCGCACCCGCCACAAGACCGAGGATCGCGGATTTCGACGGAGCGTCCCAGATGCCGCGCCGCTCGCCCACGGCGATGTCGCCGAAGGCGGCCATCGGCCCCGCCAGGCGAAAGACCAGGAAGTCGCGCTCGCTCATGGCCTCAGGCCCCGACAGCCGCGCGGCCAGCGGCGACCAGGTCGGCCAGGCTGCCGTGGCCATCCGCCGCCACCTTCATGTCAGTCACTTGCAGAACTTCATCATAGGCCGAGGCAAAGCCATTCCGCAGATCGGTCAGGCGCTTGTACGAGGCCTCGAAATGATCGTTCTCGCCGGAGCCCGCCCCAACCGGATGCTGGAAGGCCGAGGCGAGGCTGCGCGGCGTCTCCTTGCCGGTTTCGAGCAGCGCGTAGCGGGCCTTGGCCCGGCTGGCGAAAGCGTTCTGCTTGCCGCTGGGGCTGACGGTCGCGGCCGCGCGGATCAAAGCCTCCACCGCATCGGCGGCGAGCGCCTTGTCGCCCGAGAGATTGTCGACCAGCAGATCGGCATTGAGGCAGATATAGAGATAAAAGAGCCCAGCACCGAATTCCTGCACGCCGATGAAACCGGCGCCGCGATCGGCCTCGTCATCAGCATTCTTGATGTCGTCGACGGCGGTGTAATAGTCGTCCTCGACAGTGGCGCGGTGGGTGGTGAAGGCATGGGCCACCTGGACGGCGGCCTCGACATTGAAGCCGGAATTGTCGGCCAGCATCCGGCCGAACATGGCGATGTCGGCGGCGCGCGGCTTGTCCTTCAGCACCAGCACCTCTTTCTTGTCGAGCTCGGCCGAGGCGGCCAACCGGTCGGCAAGGCCGGCGATGGTCGCCAGTTCGTCCGGGCCGAGATGAACGAGCTGTTCGGTCGTCGCCTGCCCCTTCTTCACCTTGCCCAGGCTGTCATGTTCGATCACCGCCTCGGCGCGGGCCTTGGCGTCTTCCTCGCTCAAACCACGCGCGACGAGCGCCGTGACCAGTTCGCGGGCGAAATGCTGCGAGCGCTTGCCGAGTGCGCCCGGCAAGCCCTCGATGAATACATCCGAGGTGCGGAAGGCACGCTTGAGGCTCTGCGAGGAAATCCTGAGGCGTTCGGCGCCGCCGAAATTGAGCGTCTTCGGCCGGCCGGTATCGTCGCGGTTGAGATTGGCGGCGGCATAGGGCGTGAGCAGGTGCAGTTGCAGGAAGCGGGTCATGGAGAGGCAGGCTCCGGCTTGGCGATATCGGTTTCGGTCGGTTCCAGGCCCTCGGTGTCAAGCCCGTAATAGGCGCGCGCCCAGTCGCGGCGCACGCGCGGCACATGCCGCCAAAGCAGCAGCGAGGCGCCGAGTTCGCCGACCGGCGCCTGCCGGTCGAGCAGAGCCGAAAGCCGGCGCGCCTCACTGAACAGATCGCCGGAGGTCGAAACCCGCATCAGCCGCAGGAAACGCACTTCCTTCATCTTGCGCGCATCCTCATCAGGCCCCCCGAGCATGGCGGCCGTCTTGCGCTTGGCGGCATCCTGCCTGATGCGGGCGAGCGTCACTGCGGCGGTGACGAGATCCGCCTCGCAGTCGTCCGGCAGATCTGTGATGGCCCGGATGCGCCGATAGAGCTTGCGAAAGCCATTCTCGCCGAGCGCCAAGGGCACGTTCGGTTCAAGTCCCTGGCCAAAATCCGCCATGTCGAGCCGGCGCAGACGGGCAAGGGCTGCCCGATCCGCCCCGCGGGCGTCATTCTTGCTGTCGGTCAGGTCTTCCCACCAGTCCCGGAAGACCGTCTCGATGAATTGGCGGCGATCGTCGCGCATCAAGCCGGCTCCTTGGCTTTCGTGGCCTTCGGCGCGGGGCTCAAATTGAGCGCGCGGCGAACCTCGGCCTTGGCATGGTCCGAAAAAGCAAAGACGAGTAGCTGGCGCGCCGACAACAGGCGGCGCGGATTGGCATCGGTCATTCCGTTGAGATCGACCGTGTCGTCGAAGATGGACAAGGCGCGATGACGCAAGGTACCGCGCCAATTCTGCTTCAGATCGATGGTGGGAGCAGCGCCGTGCTCGAAATGCAGCGTGAGCCTTCCCAGCAGGTCTCTGAAATCGGCTTCGGTCTCGCGCCAGAACCGTTCGGCGGGTTCCGGCAGAGCATCCAAAGGCAAAGTCTCGGGCAGCCGATAGGAACCGTCCCTGGCCTGGCCGTAGAGCGCGATCTTGACGGCGTAGCGCAGTGTCCGGGCGGCGGCGTCTGCCCCCGCGATGGTTTCGCTCAGGGCCTGGCGCAGGTCGCCATGCGCTTCGTCATGCACCTTCACCCAGGGAAAACGGGCCTCCAGCCATTGCCGGGCCTTCATATTGTCCATGTCGAAACCGAAAGCCTCGATGCCTTCGCCACCGGCGGCCAGCAGATCGTCCACCTCCAGGCGCCGATCGCGCCAAAGGCGCAGCGGTTCCGCCGGTTGGTCCTCCTCGCCCTTCAAGCCCCACCAGGCGATCCAGTCGCCATAGTCCGACGGCCCGGCATGGGGATGCAGCGGCAGCTTTCCAGCCTTCTTGTCGTTCCGATAGGGCGACAGGGAGTGTTGCCAGGAAAGATAGTTGGCGCCGTAATTGAGCGTGCGGTAGCCGACCGCGCCGCGGCCCTCGCTACCGCTCAGGGCGCAGGTCATGTCCTGGGCGAAATCCAGCCGGATGCGTCGTGGGCAGGCGAAGAAGGCTAGCGCCGGGTGACGCCCCTCGGGCGCGACGATCTCGCCCTTGGCCGAAGTCATGGTCGGGCGGAGCCACGGGAAGATCCGCCCGGGATCCGCGGTGCCCGCATCCGGATCGGCGTCTGGCACGTTGGCCCAGATCCGATCCCACAGGGTCGCGACCGCGAGGCGCTTGCGAACCAGGGCCAGCAAGGTCGTCAGCGGGCCACCGCCACGCAACGAAGTACGGTGGCCGGCGCCGCCCGATGGCGCATAGGTCTGCAAGGTGATCAGCGCCGCCGCCGCATAAGGCAGGCTCAGGCCGCTTGCCCCGCCGCGTTTGACGAAGAGATCGGCATTGTTCTTCAGCGTGTTCTCGCCGGGCGCATCGATCAACAGGCCGCTCAGCGGCTTCATCTCCGCCGCTTCCAGTGAATCGAAATCCTGGAAGGCGCGCGGACCGTCACCATCGAAATCGAAAGCCGGGACGAAGAGTGCGAAAGCCGCCCGCAGGCTGTCGGGCGACGGCGGAGCGCGAAAGTGGTCGGCCCACTCGATCTCGTCTCGCGGCGCCATGGCGAGCCAGGTGAGGCCGATGAGCCATTCCGTCAGCGCAGCGTTCCAGTCGGCCCGGGGGAAGTCGAGGGCGACGATCGGGTCGTCGTCGAAACCGTCAGTGACGACGCAGGGCGCGACGACGGCACGCAGGCCGGACGCGCGCCTGACTTCGAGCCAAGCATCTACGATCAAATTGAGTGGCATGGCGAGCTCACAGCTACATCCAATGATTGTTCTTATGGAACGAGCCCACTCACTGCTACGTAATATGACGCTACGGTAGACAAAGGCCGTGGCTCGCGTCAAGCACCCTCAACTCCCTCCTGGGTTAACCTCAAGGTTCAAAATTCTGGATTTTATCGTCCCTGAATTGGCACGGAACTCTCAATCAATCGGAATCAACCTTCAGGAGAAACAATATTATTTATCAATTATTAGGAAGCAAATCGCACCCGAGGTCCTACCTCCAAGCCCGCAACCTGCAAATAGCGTCCCCAAATAACTTCGAGCTCTCCGAGCAACATTCCCCGACACGGCCAGTTGCTCGGCCTAACGGCACGCCACTTCCGTGGCGGTCGCCAGAAGATCATTCCAATCGTTCGGCGGATCACCCTCGTCGAGCCGACGCGCGAAGACGGCATAGGGGTCATTGCGCGCGCCTGCCTTGCGCAAAGTGTTTTCGTCGTCGACCAAGGCATAGATGATGATGCGACCTGCGTGGCCCCCCTCTCCGCTCATGCCGCATCGTCCGCGTGCGCGTCGATCCGTGGATGCACGCTGACGGAGACTTCTACTCTCTGGTCGAAGCGGTTCGGGATCGTCATCAAGCGATCGATGGTGAAGCGATCAAGCTTCGCCTGGCGAATGCGAGAGAAGTCAGCGGCGGCGATAGCGGTCATCTCCTCTGCGCGCCGGACAGTGAGTGCGCGCGTATCGAGAACACCGATGATCTTCGCAGCCAACAGGGACTTCAACTGCTCGGCATCGGCATTGGGATGACCGAGGTCACGGGAAACGTTGCCGCTACCACGCACCAATTCGAAATCGTCCGTCATGACAGCACCTCTTTCAGCCTCTTCAGGGGCTCGCGCGCAACAGATCGATGTCCTGCCTCGGCGTTTCGATACCGCTCTTGGACTTCTTCTGAAAGGCATGGACGACCCAGATGTCCTCGCCGATCTGCACCGCATAGACGACGCGCCGTGCGTCACCTCGATGCTTCAGTGCGGCCTCGAATACATCAGCCCCAAGTCCATGGAGCGGTTTGGCAGCATCCGCTTTCGTTTCATCGGCTGCGATGGTGAGTGCTCGGAGCGCATCTGTTTGCACGATCCCCGGAAAGGCATCGAATGCTTTGCGCGCGGCCTTGATCCAAGAAATCGGGCGCGTCGCGATGTCCATTGGGACGCCTTAGTCAAATTTGACTACACACAAGGCTTCAGCCTTGAGATTTGCATCTAATGGCTCGTCCCGCGCGGACGGGGCACACGGCTCCCCGGTGCTCGACGCGAATTTCAAGATCGGTCTATCCCCGCGCAGGCGGGGCACACCTCGACCCCGGCTCGGCGGGCGGCGGTGAGGGCGGTTCATCCCCGCGCAGGCGGGGCACACTACGGCATCAGACAAGTTTTCGATCCTGGCGTCGGTTCATCCCCGCGCAGGCGGGGCACACGGCAAGCTGAATGTGAGGCTCCGGCTGGCGCTCGGTTCATCCCCGCGCAGGCGGGGCACACGTGCCATCATCCTCGATGACGACGGTCAGATGCGGTTCATCCCCGCGCAGGCGGGGCACACACGATAACGCTTCGCATCGCTCGACTGGCTGGCGGTTCATCCCCGCGCAGGCGGGGCACACGGCCGTCGTTGCCGCACTATAGACGGCCAATTGCGGTTCATCCCCGCGCAGGCGGGGCACACGACCAGACCCATTGCGTCGTCTGGAATTTGATCGGTTCATCCCCGCGCAGGCGGGGCACACTTCATCAGCAAAACCAATGAGTTGCGAGAAAGCGGTTCATCCCCGCGCAGGCGGGGCACACCGCGTAATGACGCCGTCATTGACGTCGGTGGCCGGTTCATCCCCGCGCAGGCGGGGCACACCGATCGGTCGAGAGACAGGACGACGTTGGCTGCGGTTCATCCCCGCGCAGGCGGGGCACACGCGATCACGGCGCCGGCGATCTCTTTGCCTGCCGGTTCATCCCCGCGCAGGCGGGGCACACTCGGCGCGCGCCGTTGACGCATTCTCCAGGATCGGTTCATCCCCGCGCAGGCGGGGCACACGGAATTCGTGTTCAGCCCGAGACCAAAGAGGCCGGTTCATCCCCGCGCAGGCGGGGCACACATGGCGCCGCCCAGTCCCTACGACGGTGTCACCGGTTCATCCCCGCGCAGGCGGGGCACACGTGAGCACCAAGACCATCGGGTTGAACGTCGTCGGTTCATCCCCGCGCAGGCGGGGCACACGCGCGGCCACGGGGGTGGTTGAGCGTGATGAACGGTTCATCCCCGCGCAGGCGGGGCACACCTCGCTCGCTGCAATGCAGCGAGACAATGATCCGGTTCATCCCCGCGCAGGCGGGGCACACCATTTCCACACGACGCTTCAGCTCGAGGAGGGCGGTTCATCCCCGCGCAGGCGGGGCACACCACAGCTCGGGACAGGCTTGGCTGCAACCGCGCGGTTCATCCCCGCGCAGGCGGGGCACACGGTCGCGGTCGCCAGGTCGCCGACAATTTTTCCGGTTCATCCCCGCGCAGGCGGGGCACACGTAATCAGAGTCTGAATGCCGTCTGCCGTGCCCGGTTCATCCCCGCGCAGGCGGGGCACACGCATCGACGCCAAGGATGCGCTCGCCCTGCAACGGTTCATCCCCGCGCAGGCGGGGCACACTCGAGATCGATCTCGTTGGTCGAGCCCGGCGGCGGTTCATCCCCGCGCAGGCGGGGCACACCGCAGCGCCGGCGGCGGGGCGGTCAGTAGCTCCGGTTCATCCCCGCGCAGGCGGGGCACACATGGCCAGGACGACATATTACGTGATGCAGCCCGGTTCATCCCCGCGCAGGCGGGGCACACGCGCAGACCGACCAGCACGGCCCGCATGCGTCCGGTTCATCCCCGCGCAGGCGGGGCACACTCATCCCGATAAGCGTTTGATTCATTGCATGATTTGCAACCTCGAAAAAGCTACCGAATTTTCGCGGAGATCCCAGGGAGCCCGCGCGGGCCCTGTCGCGCGACAACTGCCGAGCGCCCATCAGCCAAATGCGCGAGGGTGAGCCGGCTTGTTCTATCCGATGGATCGCGGCGCGCGATTAGTCCCACATGCGCAAGGTCAGCCGCTATCCGACGGTCTCAAGACCGGTGGCGCGGGAATAACGCACGGCTTGTCGCCGCCCCCGCGCATCGGTCCAGGCGCCGTCCCAGGTCCCGGGTGAAGCCCCAGGCGTCAAAGCCAGAATGGGCGGTGGATCGAAACGGCCTGCCCAGCTCTGCTGCGCCGCAGTGATCGCGGCGGCGGCCAGATCCGGCGCTTCCGTTTCGGCAACTCGGTTCGCCCGCACGGCAATCTCCGACAAGCGCCAGGATCGCATCTCCGTCTCGGCTTCGCTCCAGGGCCGCAAGCTGCCATCGGCCCAGCGGGCGAGACGCAACGTGCGGGTATCCTCGCCGAGACGCGTCGGCGTCTTGTCGTCGCTGTCCCACGCGCCGGCCTCGCGATGGAAGCGATCAACTTTCAGGACATTGAGATTGCCGATGGCCCGCTCCGCCTGACGCTTGGCCTCGGCGCGCAACGCGCTGTCGTCGAGACCAGGTGGATAGGCGACCGCTTCGGCGCCAAAGACGGATTCGATCAGGTCGCGCGGCGAACCGCTCGCCAGCGGCAGGCCCCCCTTGTCGGCCAAGACACGCATGGTGCGCCAGAGCTGGCCGGCATCGGGATAGACGAAGCATGCGTGGGGAAACGGGCCCGCATACCAGTCCGGTCCGGCATTCTCGGTCGCCTCGGGCCCGACGACCCAGAGCTCCGGCGGCGGGCGCCAGGGTCGATGACCATGGCGCTGCAGCCGGCCCGCCCGCTGGATCATCAGGTCGATCGGGCAGAGATCGGTTGCCAGATAGTCGAAATCGAGATCAAGGCTCTGCTCGACGACCTGGGTCGCCACCAGGATCCGCCCGCGCCTGGCCCGCGGACTACCGTCGCGGCCGAAACGGGCCAGCGCCTCGCCTTCCCGCTCCATTCGGTCGCCAAGGGCGAAACGCCCGTGGAACAGATCCACCGTCACATCCTCGCCGGCAATTGCCCTCAAATGATCGAAGGCCGCCACCGCATCCTTCACGGTGTTCCTGACATAGGCACAGCAGGCGCCGCCACGCGCCGCCTCGACCAATGCGGCCATGACCTCACCCGGCCGGTCGAAGCGGCGCATGGGCAAGTCGCGGCGCGTGCCGCGGGCGGCCGCGAGCGGCGTCTCGGCGAGGCCGGCCGCGCCGACCTCGGTGACCAGCGGAAAGGCCAGGCTGCGCGCCGCGATCGCAGGCGAGCCGGCATAGATCGCCGCAAGCCTCTGACGCTGCGCCAGCGTCAAGGTTGCCGACAGGACGATGGCCGAGCCGCCCAGCGCATGGTGGAACCTGAGCAGCTGTTCCAAGCCGGCCGCCATATAGGGATCGTAGCTATGGGCCTCGTCGACGACCAGGACCCGCCGCGACAGGGCGGCCAGCCGGAGCGATTGGTGGCGGCTCGGCAGAATCGCGAGAAGCGCCTGGTCGAGCGTGCCGATGCCGATCTGGGCCAGAAAGGTCTTGCGGCGGTCGTCGGCGACGAAGGCCGCGCAGGCCGCCTCGCCGCTGATCGCCTCGGCCCCCTCGCCGCCATAGGACCGGATCTGGTCGCGCCCGATGGAAGCCTGGAAGCCGTCGTTCAAATCGCGGGCGCTATGGGCCAGGACCAGCGACGGCACGATGCCGTCGGTCGCGAAAAGCTTGCGATAGATGCGCTCCAGCCGGGCGTGAAGGCCATTGGCCGTCGCCATGCTGGGCAAGGCCCAATACAGGCCTTCGGCCGCGGTCGCCTGCATCAGCCGATGGGCCAGGATGAGCGCCGCCTCGGTCTTGCCGGAGCCGGTCAGATCTTCGATGAGGTATAGCCGCGGCCCGCTACCCGGCCTTTGCCGCTCGGCCCAGGCCTGCAGGGGCGAGGCGACGGCATCCGTGCCCAGCAGCGTCTTGAGATCGACGTGTGTCGCACTCGCCGCTTCCTCGAGGCGCGCTTGCGTCACCGCCACCTCGGCGCGCTGTCGGGCGAGAGCCCAATAGGCTTCGAGCTCATGGACCGGCGGCTCAAAGGCGAACCACTGCTGGTTCGAGCCGATCCAGTCGGCCAGGATCATCAGGCCGGCGACGCGCCAGGTCTCGGCATGATTGCCGACACGCTGCGCATCGGGCGCGCCGATCAGTGTCACCACGGCGTCGATGAAAGCTTGGGCATCAGCCTGTGCGTCGTTCGACATGGCGTTGCGCGCCCCCGTCGACTGCGCGACCGGGGCGCCATGATGGGCGAAGGCTGCCGCCATCCAGCGCCGCAGCGCGCTGAAGCGCCGGTCGTTCAGTTCATACCAGAGCACCGCTCCCATCTCGCCGTGCCCCCGCCGGTCATCGGCGGCGAAGGCGCCGGGCATCAGCTCCTGGTGCAGGGCCGGCGCCTTCTGCTGAAAATTCTCGGCGAACTTGCCGAGATCGTGCAGGGCGGCGGCGAGGATTAGCCGGCGGCGCGTCTCCGCAACAGACAAATCCGATGCGCCCGCGATCGCCGCGAGCCAATGTGGACGCAGCTCGAGCAAGGCGCCCATGGCCGCCGCGACGTCGAGGCTGTGATAGGCCAGGGGATGCCACGGAAACGCCCCTTCAAGCGGGCGGGCCTTGCCCCAGTACCGCGCCAGGTATCGCGGCATCCCGACATCTGCCCTCGTCGCCTGCATCAGGTGCACCCTGCGCTTTCCGCTATCGGTCGCTGAACGGACCGTCTCTGCCTGCTCGATTCATGTCTTGATCGTCGCATTCAAAACGATGCCGTCAATGCGACAGAATACTCCTTCGAACAGTGATGACCTGGGGCGCTCTCGGCGCGAGCGACAACGGCCCGGAGCCCGGCAGGAACGGCCCGCGCACACCGCTCACATTCCCGTTCAGCGCGCCGGAACGACTTGGGCGCGCGGCGCATCTCCTATAGGAAGGCTGCTGCACGTCCGGGTGATGTGCCGGAGCCTGCGACGAGACCGTTCGAGACCATGACCGCCCAGCCCAGTCTGTCGGAGGCCGAAACCGCGGCCGATGCGCCGGCCCCGCCCGACCGATTGCTCGACCATCAGGGCTTTGTGCTGTTCTGGGTTGCCCGCGTGCTGTCGGCGCTCGGCTACCAGATCGCCGCCGTGGCCATCGGCTGGCACGTCTATGCCAAGACCGGCAGCGCCTATGCTCTCGGCCTCATCGGCCTTGCCCAATTCGTGCCGATGGTGCTGCTGACCTTCGTGGTCGGCCATGTCGCCGATCGGTTCGACCGGCGGCGCATCGTCATGCTGTGCCAGGTCATCGAGGCGGCGACGCTTGGCGTCGTCACCCTCGGCGTGATCGGCGACTGGCTGACGGTTCCGGCCATCTTCGCGGCGGTCGCCGTGCTCGGCGCCGCCCGCTCGTTCGAAAGCCCGACCTTCTCGGCGCTGCTGCCGGCGCTGCTGCCGACCGACCTGTTGTCGCGGGCGCTTGCGATCTCGTCCTCGGCAATGCAGACGGCGACGATCATCGGACCGTCCGTCGGCGGCCTGCTCTATGCGCTGGGCGCCGGCCTGCCATTGGGGCTGGCGGCGATCTGCCTTGGCGCGGCGGCCATCGCCACGGCGCTGATCAAGGTGGAGCGCACGGCGCCGAGCCGGGAGCCGATCACCTTGCATTCGGTGTTCTCGGGCGTCCTGTTCATTCGCAGCCGGCCGCTGATCCTCGGCACCATTTCGCTCGACCTGTTCGCCGTGCTGCTCGGCGGGGTCACCGCGCTCCTGCCGATCTTTGCCCATGACGTGCTGCAGACCGGCCCCTGGGGCCTCGGGCTCCTGCGCTCGGCTCCCGCCGTCGGCGCGATCCTGATGTCGATCGTGCTGATGCGGCTGTCGATGCACAGCCGGGTCGGCCTGAAGATGTTCGCGGCCGTCATCACCTTCGGGCTCGCCACGATCGTCTTTTCAGCCTCGACCCATCTCATCCTCTCGCTGGCCGCGCTGGCGGTGATGGGGGCTGCCGACAATGTCAGCGTGGTGATCCGCAATTCGCTGGTGCTGCTGTCGACGCCGGACGAGATGCGCGGCCGGGTCAACGCCGTCAACTCGCTGTTCATCGGCACCTCGAACCAGCTCGGCGAATTCGAATCCGGCATGGTCGCCGGGCTGATCGGCGCGGTGCCCGCCGGCATCATCGGCGGGGTCGGCACCGTGCTGGTGGCGCTCGTCTGGATGAGGCTGTTCCCGGCGGTGCGCCGGGCCGAGACGCTGACCGGCTAGAGCTCAGCCCGGCACTCCGGCCCGATTGACCTTGTCGCGGGAAAAGCCGGCGACCTGCTTGTAGCGCGCCGCGATGGCCTCCAGCTCCTCGCGGCTGATGACCTCGTTGATATCGGCGAAACCGCCGGGGGCGCGCTGCTCGGCCAGTTGCATCACCTGTTCCGGGCCGTTGCCGCGATTGGCCAGCACGATCGCCGAGGTCGGCGGCCGGCGCTCGGCTTCATAGGCCGCCAATGCCTCGGGGGTCGGTCCCTGCGAGGCCAGGGCCGCGGCAAGCGCCTCGGCATCCAGGATCGCCTGGGAGGCGCCGTTGGAACCGATCGGATACATCGGATGGGCGGCATCCCCCATCAGCGTGACGCGGCCGAACGACCAGCGCTCCAGCGGATCGCGGTCGACCAGCGGATATTCGTAAATCGTCGTGGCGCCGGCCATGAGGGCGGGAACATCGAGCCAGTCAAAGCGCCAGCCGGCGAAGGAGGGAGCGATGTCCTCGAGCCGGGCGGTGCGATCCCAGTCCTCGGCGCGCCACCCCTTGGAGCGGTCGAATGACAGCTCGGCGATCCAGTTGACCCGCACCGGCCCGGCGCCATCCGGGCTGGTGGTCAAGGGATAGCAGACGAATTTGCGGTCCTGGTGGCCTGCCATGATCATGGTGCGGCCGGACAGGAACGGCACGGCGGCCTCGGTGATCGCCCGCCACAGGACGCGCCCGTTCCAGATCGGGGCCCCCTCCGCCGGGTAGAGCCTAGCCCTGACCGCCGAATGGATGCCGTCGGCACCAATGAGGATGTCGCCCTGCAGCCGGCTTGCCAGCTGGCCGGCGCGGCCGGCGAAAGACGCCTCGATCCCGCCACCAGGCATGTCGGCGACATCGACGAAGCGCTCGCCGAGCCGAAGACTGCCGGATCCCAGCCGCGCCACCACCTCATCCCGCAGAATGGCCTGCAAGGTCCCGCGATGAATGGAGAACTGCGGATAGTCGTAGCCGGCATCGAGGCCGCGCGGCTCGCTCCAGATCAGCTGGCCGTGCCTGTTGAAATAGCTCAACTCCTTGGTGCGGACGGCCGCGGCGGCAAGCTTGTCCTGCAGGCCGAGCCCGGTCAGCACGCGCACCGCATGGGGCAGCAGGTTGATGCCGACACCGAGCGGACGGATCTCGCCGACCTGCTCGTGCACGGTAGCCGCGATGTCTCTTTGATGCAGCGCGAGCGCGGTGATCAGGCCGCCAATGCCGCCGCCGGCAATGATGATGGACAAGCGATATCTCCCATTCCGCGATGCCGCGCCGGTTTTCCGTCGCGTTCGGCCCTGACCCGCTGTTAATATATCCCTCGTATGGTCGATAGTCCCGATGAGGGATTGTCTTGCCGGCAGAGTGCCCGATATGCGAGCGGAGGGGTGACGCTCGCTGCGGGCTGCGAAAGCGAAGTCATGACAGTTGACGTTCCGACGCTCTACATCGTCATCCTGACCAATTGCGTGGCGATCGGCCTGGTCTGGCTGTTCGTCATCCGCGCCCATCCGAGCCTGATCGCCGGACGCATCTGGATGGCCGGCGCCTTCATCGGCGCGGCCGGAGCCGGAGCCTCCATGCTGCGCATCGGGGCCGCGCCGCTCCTCGCCATTCTCGTCGGCAACGGCCTGCTGATCCTGGCCTCCTGCCTGAGCTGGATCGGCACACGCCAGTTTCTCGGCGAAAGGCTGCCCTGGCGCGCAACCGCCGCCGTCACCCTCGGCTCGCTGCCGGCGCTGGCCATGTTCACCCTCTGGCACGACGATATCGCCGCGCGGATCGTCGTCTATTCGGTCGGCCAGTGCATTCCGCTCGGCTTCGCCATGGCGGATCTGCTGAGCCGGCGCGAGGGACGGCGCACGCCCGGCATGATGCTCGCGGCCACCGCCATGGGCTTCGTGGTCGTCGGCGACGTGCTTCGCGCGGTGCTGGCGACGACCGGCACGGGCGGTCCGTTGAGCTTCCTGAACTTCAACAGCGTCCAGTCGGCCTTCCTGCTGACCACCCTGTTCGGCGCCATGGTGTGGAATTTCGGCTTCCTGCTGATGACCATCGATCGGCTGAGAAACGAAATCATCCACCTCGCCGTGCTCGACGACCTCACCGGCATCGCCAACCGACGCCGGTTCATCCAGCGGCTCGACGAGGAATGTTCGCGCTCCTGCCGGACCGGCCAGCCCTTCGCCCTGCTCGCCATCGACCTGGACGGCTTCAAGGGCATCAACGATCGCTACGGCCATCAGGCCGGCGACGCCTGCCTGCGCCAGTTCACAGACGGGGCGCTGTTGCGCCTGCGGGGACACGATCTCCTGGCCCGCACCGGCGGCGACGAGTTCTGCGTCATTCTGCCCGCCACGGGTCTGAAGGCCGCCGAGGCCGTCGCCCGCTCGCTGGTCGAAAGCGCGCGCGAGCAATGGCTCGACTGGGAGGGCGAAGCCGTGCGCACCACGGTCAGCATCGGGCTCGCCGAGTGGTCGAAGCGCATCGGCCGCGATACCGGCCTCTTGATGGCCTTGGCCGACGAGGCGCTCTACGAGGCCAAGCGGGCCGGTCGCGACACCTTCGTCGCGGCCCGGCGCGACCGCTTGTTCAAGATGCTCGACGCCCAGAACAAGCCGGCGACAGCCGCCGGCATTTGACGGCCCACGGAAAACACCGGCCGCAGGGCGCTGCCACGGATTTGCGCACCGCCCGGCAAACGCCTTCAGGAACAGGCTCTTAACACATGCCTTGTATTGCTGATGCCAGACAAATGCTGCGTCGGCGGAATGCATGGCATTCGTGACGGCGCAGCCGCGCGCAGCGGGGCGGGAAGCGGTGCCATGATGACGGTCGACGTTCCGACACTGTGTATCATTACCGTCGCCAATGGGTTGGGGCTCGCGCTCGTCTGGCTGTTCGCCAGCCGGGCCTATCCGAACCTCGCGGCCGCCCGGACCTGGATGGTGGCGGTGCTTCTCGGGGCCACCGGCGCCGCGACCGTCGCGCTGCTGCGCGAGGCCATTCCGCCCCTGCCGGCCATTCTCCTCGGTACCGGCCTGTTGAATCTCTCCCTGTGCCTGACCTGGGCCGGCACGCGGCAGTTCCTCGGCGAGAAACTGCCCTGGAAGGCTTGCCTGGCGATCACCACCACCGTTCTGGTCGTGCTCGGCACGTTCACGCTCTGGCGCGACGATATCGCGACCAGGATCGCGTTGTTCTCGATCGGCCAGTGCGTTCCGCTCGGCCTGGCCATTTCCGACCTCATGAGCCGGCGCGACGGGCGGCGCACGCCAGGCATGGTGCTGGCGGCTTTCGCCATGGGCTTCGTGGCCCTGGCCAATTTGCTGCGGGGTGGGCTGGCGCTCGCCGGCATCGGCGGCGAGGTGAGTTTCGTCACGCTCAACGCACCGCAGTCCGGCGCGCTTCTGGCCGCCCTGTTCGGGGCCATGGTGTGGAATTTCGGCTTCCTGCTGATGTCGATCGACCGGCTCAGGAACGAGATCATCCACCTGGCCGTGCTCGACGACCTGACCGGCATCGCCAATCGGCGCCGGTTCATCGAGCGGCTCGACGAGGAATGCCAGCGCGCCAGCCGCACCGGCCAGTCCTTTGCGCTCATCGCCATCGACCTCGACGACTTCAAGGGCATCAACGATCGCCACGGCCACCAGGCGGGGGATGCCTGCCTGCGTCAATTCGCGACCGGGGCCTTGGCGCGGCTGCGCGGCCACGACCTGCTGGCGCGCATCGGCGGCGACGAATTCTGCGCCATCCTGCCCGCAGCCACGCCGGAAGCGGCCGAGGCGGTCGCCCGGTCGCTGGTCGAGACCGTGCGCGATCAACGCCTGGACTGGGAAGGCCAGACGCTGCGCGCCACCATCAGCATCGGTATCGCGACATGGTCGAAGCGCGTCGGCCACGATTCCCGCCTTCTGCTGGCGCAGGCCGACGAGGCGCTCTACGACGCCAAGCGCGCCGGACGCGACACCTATGCGGCCGCCCGGCGCGAACGTCCATTCGAGCTCATGGACGTGCGGCGGAGCCCGGCGGAGGCGACCGCAGCCTGACTTAATCCAGCGACGACAGGGGCCGGCTGACCTCCTCCAGCGACTTGCGCTCGGCCGCCACCCCGAAGCGCAGCATGACCAGGGCCGCGGCCATCATCAGCACCGCGCCGAGCAGATAGCCCGCCGTCAAGGACAGCCGCGAGCCGGTATCGATCAGCGCCCCGAACAGCCAGGGCCCGGCAACGCCGCCGATGCCGGTGCCGAAGGCGTAGAAGATGGCGATGGCAACCGCCCGAAGCTCGAGCGGGAAGGTTTCGCTCACTGTCAGGTAGGCGGAACTGGCGGCTGCCGAGGCAAAGAAGAAGATCACCATCCAGGCCACCGTCTGGGTCGCCGCAGTCAGCCAGCCCACCGCGAACAGAGCCCCTGACAGCGCCAAAAGCAAGCCCGACATGGCATAGGTGAAGGCGACCATCGGCTTGCGGCCGACGGTGTCGAACAGGCGCCCGAGCAGCAGCGGCCCCAGCACATTGCCGGCCGCAAAAGGCAGGATGTACCAGCCGACGTGGTGTGACGCGATGCCGTAGAAATCGGTCAGAACCAGCGCATAAGTGAAGAAGATGGCGTTGTAGAAGAAGGCCTGGGCGGCCATCAGCACCAGACCGACGACGGTACGCCGGCGATGCCGATGCAAGAGCGTATGCGTGATCTCGGCAAAGGCCGTCGAGCGGCGCGTGACCAGCCTGACCCGCGGCAAGGGCCCTTCGGGGATGACGTGGCCTTCGGCGCGCAATTGCCGCTCGATACCGCCGACGATCGCCTCGGCCTCGGCGATCCGGCCATGGGTCATCAGCCAGCGCGGGCTTTCAGGCAGCCACAGGCGCATGAAAACGATGACCAGCGCCAGGGCCGCGCCGGTCAGGAAGGCCGCCCGCCACCCCCATTCCGGATCGATCACGGCCGGGTCGAGCAGCATGATGGCGCCAAAAGCGCCGAGCGCCGCGCCGATCCAGAAGCTGCCATTGATCACGAGGTCGGTCCAGCCGCGGACGCGCGCCGGGATCAATTCCTGGATGGTCGAGTTGATCGCGGCATATTCGCCGCCGATGCCAGCGCCGGTGAGAAACCGGAACAGCATGAAACTCCAGAGATTCCAGGAGAATGCAGTGGCCGCGGTCGCCGCCAGATAGACGCCGAGCGTGATGAAGAACAGCTTCTTGCGTCCGAGCCGGTCGGTCAGCCAGCCGAAAAACAGGGCGCCGATGACCGCCCCGGCGAGATAGGCGCTGCCGACCAGGCCGATATCGCTGTTGGTGAACTGCAGGACGGGGCTCGCCTTGAGCGCCCCAGACAAGGTACCGGCAAGCGTGACCTCGAGGCCGTCCAGGATCCAGGTAATGCCGAGCGCCACCACCACGAGGGTGTGAAAACGCCCCCAAGGCAGGCGGTCGAGCCGCGCCGGAATATCCGTTTCGACGATGTCGCCGGCCCTGGCCGGCGGCCCGGATGATCTATGCACGCGCTTGGCTCCTCGGCCGACAACGCGCGAGCTCGTCAGAAGTTCACGCAGGCCCGCCCGGCGCGCCGGGATGCGGCCCAGGACCGTCATGCGGGTTCCCTCGGTGACGCCGCGGGGCCATAATCACGGCTACGACAGCGCCCGCGATGACGCCTTCGCGGGATAGCCACGCGATGAACCTCGAGCGCGCACACCATGCATTTTCCGCTTCCCGCCCTGATCTGCGATGTCGGCGGCACCAATGTCCGGGTCGCCCGGCTGGACCAGCCAGGTGCGGCCCCCATTCCCATCGGCCATGCCGCGACCCAGGGCGCCGGCGGCTTCGCCGAAACCGTCGCCGCCATGGACGGTACGGCTCTGGCCCGCTCGATGATCGTTTGCGCCGCCGGACCCTTGCATGGACGCAGCGTGAAGCTGACCAATGCCGCCTGGTCTTTCGACGGGCCGACGGTCGCCGATGCGCTCGGGCTCGAGCAGGGCCTGCTGCTGCAGGATTTCGAGGCACTGGCCCTGTCGATCCCCAGCTTCGACGCCGCTCGCCTCCGGGTGATCGGCCCGCCGTTCGGCACGCCGCCTGGCCAGCCGGCAGGTCCGCGCCTGATTCTCGGGCCGGGCACCGGGCTCGGGGCTGCGGCACTGATCACCGTCGACGGCCGTTACCTGGCGATCGCCAGCGAAGCCGGCCATGTCGAGTTCGGCGCAGCCGGCGAAGGCGAAATGGCGTTCTGGCCTTATCTCGAGCCCGTCTGCGGCCGGATCACCAGCGAAAGCATCTTGTCGGGCGACGGCCTCTCGCGCCTGCACCACGCCCGCCTCCAGGCGGCCGGCATCGGCGCGACATCGGTCGACCAGGCCGCCATCGTCGCCCGAGCGCTCGCCGACCCGGGCGGGCCGGAGAGCGACAGCGTGCGTCTGTTCTGGCGGCTGACCGCGCGCTTTGCCGGCGATCTCGCGCTGATCTACCTCGCGACCGGCGGCGTGACGCTGGCGGGCGGCATCCTGCCCCGGATCAGCCCGCTCATCGACGACAAGGCGTTCCGCAGCGCCTTCGAGGCCAAGGCTCCGATGGAGCCGCTGATGCGCGACATGCCGACCAGCCTGCTGACCCAGCCGCAGGCGGTGCTGGCGGGCATGGCGGCGATCGTCACCGATCCCAGCCGCTTCCTGATCGACTACGCCGCGCGCGCCTGGCGCCGCTGACGGCCGGGCCCCCCGTGACGCCGGTCCGGAGACCAGGTCACGCTCAGAGCCCCTTGCCCGCCTCGAAGTCGGCGACCTTCTGGCGCTTTCTCAACCGGGACGCATCGAGCAGGATCTGGCCGGCCCAGCGGTAGACATTGCGCTCGCGGACATGCGCGCGCATCAGGTGCATGCGCTCGCGCCGCTCGGCCTCCGGCATGGACAGCGCGCGGTGCACGGCGTCGGACATGCCGTGAATATCGTAGGGATTGATGATCAGCGCCTCGCCCAATTCGCTCGAGGCGCCGGCGAAGCGCGACAACACCAGCACGCCGCCCTCGTCGTCACGAGAGGCGACGAACTCCTTGGCCACCAGATTCATCCCGTCGTGCAAGCTGGAAACCACGCAGATATCGGCGGCCCGGAACAGCTCGTAGACCTCGTCCGGCTCATGGTGCCGGATCACCAGGAGGATCGGCTGATAGGCCTCGCCGCCATGGCGTTCGTTGATTTCCGCCGTCAGCCGGATCGCATCGTCCTGCAGCGTCGCGTAGCTCGCCAGCTTCGAGCGGGTCGGCGCCACCACCTGGATGAACACCAGTTTGCCGAGCCATTCGGGATAGCGGGTCAAGAGATCGTCCATGGCCCGCAGCCGGTCGAGAATGCCCTTGGTGTAGTCGAAGCGCTCGATACCGATGCCGATGCGGATATCCGCCGGCAGGCGATAGCGGGCGATGACCGCCTCGCGGCAGGCGGCGACCGGCGCTTGTCCCTCCATGGCCGCCGGCGGCCACTCGATCGAGATCGGATAGGGCCGGACCATGGTTTCGTGGCCGCCAAAGGTGACCGACGCCTGTTCGCGATCGATCCGGCTTTCCATGTAGCGGTCGACCGTGTCGAAGAAATTGTTGCAATGCGAGCGCGTGTGGAAGCCAAGCACGGTGCTACCAAGCAGCCCCTCGATGATCTCCTCCTTCCACGGACAGATGCCGAAGGCTTCGGCATTCGGCCAGGGAATGTGCCAGAAGGTCAGGATCGTCGCCTTGGGCAATTGCTCGCGGATCATCCGCGGCACCAGCGCGAAATGGTAATCTTGCACCATCACGACGGGATCAGGGCGTGTCGCCTCGCGCACCACCGCATCGGCGAAGCGCTGGTTGATCGCGACATATTGCTGCCAGTCGCTCTCGCGAAAGATCGGCCGGACATAGGCGATGTGGCAGAGCGGCCAGAGGCCTTCATTGGCCAGGCCGTAATAGTAGCCTTCCTGCTCGTCATCGGTCATCCAGACGCGCCGCAACCGGTAGGCCGGATTGCCGGGCGGCACCTGGACATGATCGAAGCCGTCGACGGTGTCGCGATCGGCGGTGCCGCTGCCATGGGCGATCCAGGTGCCGCCGCAGGCCCGCATCACCGGCTCGAGCGCCGAGACGAGGCCGCTGGCCGGCCGCTGGACGACGATGCCGCCCTCCGCATGGTTGTGAATATAGGGCTCGCGGTTGGAGACCACGAAGACCTCGGTGTCGGGCAATTCATTGTCCAGGAGGTCGTGCAGGGTCTTCGGCGACCACTCGACGGGACTGCCGTCTTCCAGCCGGATCTTTTCGCGGAAATCGCGCAGCAGGCTGCGAATCTCGGTGGTGACCGGCGGCGGCGGCACGATCGGCTTGGCCAGGCTGCGCGGCTGGCCCTCGCGCAGATCGTTGATGGTGGCGAGCACCGAATTCATCAACCGCCGCTGCAGCAGGATGACGGTGAGCGCGGCCAGCGTCCCGGCGAGCAGGATCAAGGCCAGCGCGCCGGCGATCAGATACCAGCGCGCCTCCAGGACACGGTCGGCGACGAAGCGCAATTCATGGACGATCAGGAGGCGGCCCTTCGGCGTGCCGTTGCCGACCGGAAAGCCCCCGACGATGACGCGGTTGCCGCTGTTGTTGAAGACCGCGAAGCGCACCGGCCGGGCCGGCGCCCCGCCGACATCGCCGACCGCCGCGCAGGAGATGACCTTGGGCATGTGCCCGGTGGCGACCACCATCTGGCCGCCGGCATCGCACAGGCCGAGCGCCAGGATGCGCTCGTCGCTGGTAAAGCGCTCGAACAGCGGCGCCAGATCCGTCGGCGTGCCAGCCATAGCCTGCTCGACCCGATCACGGATCGACCGGAACACCAGGCCCGAGCGCAGCTCCAGATCGCGCTGCGACCAGCGCTCGATCAGGCCTTGCGACAACGGCACGAAGGCGACGACAAGGCCGGCCAGCACGATCGTCACGATGGTGATGATGACGGCGACACGGGGCAATCTCTTCATGGGCATTCGGGCTTTCCGGACATTCAGGCGTGCAATGCGGGATGACAGGGACATCGCTTCGCCAGGCTCATGATCGAGGCGATGCCGGTCGCGGGGGGTCCTTTCGTCGATCGAGAAGAGCGCCAGGATCGAGCGTCGTGCCGGGAGCACGGCCTGATCGTGCCCCTGGCAATAACGTCGGCCCTGGCTAGTGGATCCATTCGCGCGACAGCCGCATGGCTGTCACGATGATGCCGACCATCGAATAGGTCTGGGGAAAATTGCCCCACAGTTCGCCAGTCACGGGGTCGATGTCTTCCGACAGCAGGCCCACGTGATTGCGCCTGGCGAGCAGGGCCTCGAACAGTTGCCGCGCCTCGTCGCGCCGGCCGATCGCGACCAGGGCGTCGGCCAGCCAGAAGCTGCAGATATTGAAGGAGGTCTCGGGTGCGCCGAAATCGTCGTTCTCGTCATAACGCATGAGGAAGCCGGAACGGGTCAGCCGGCGCTGCAGCGTTTCGACGGTGCGGACGTAGCGCTGGTCGGTTGCCTCGACGACGCCGAGCTCGGCCAGCAGCAACGTACTGGCATCGGCCCCGCTGCCGTCGAAACGCGAGGCGAACAGGCCCTCTTTCTCATTCCAGGCACGCGTCAATATGGCTTCGCGGATGCGCGCGGCATGGCCCTGCCAATAGGTCTCCCGTTCGGTCAAGGAGAGCTTGTGGGCGATCCGGGCCAGGCGGTCGCAGGCGGCAAAACACATGGCGGCCGAATGCGTGTGGATCGCCTTGCGGCCACGATATTCCCAAATGCCGGCGTCCGGCTCGAAGGCCATGGCCGCGGCCGTCTCGCCGAGCGCCTCCAGCTCACGGAACAGCGTGGCATCGCCCATCTTGGGCAACCGGCTGTCGTAGAACATGTGCGAGGCCGCGAGGATCAGGCTGCCGGTGACGTCGTGCTGGACCTGTTCGGCGGCGGCGTTGCCGATCCGGACCGGCCCGTCGCCATTAAAGCCCGGCAGCGATTCTGCGATCCACTCCTCGAGCGACTGCTCCGGCACGATGGCATAAACCGGCTTCAGTTGCGGCCCGGTCTCGGTGGCGATGACGGTACGCACATAGTCGAGGAACCCCTCCATGGTCAGCGTCGCGCCGAGCTTGTTCAACGCGTGAACGGTGAAATAGGCATCGCGCAGCCAGCAGAACCGGTAATCCCAGTTGCGCCCGGAGCGCGGCGCTTCGGGCAGCGACGTGGTGAGCGCCGCGACCACCGCGCCGGTTTCCTCGCAGGAACAGAGCTTCAGCGTGATGGCGGCGCGGATCACCGCGTCCTGCCATTCGTAGGGCACCGACAGGTAGCGCACCCAGTCCAGCCAATATTGCCGGGTCTGACGCAGGAACGACCACCAGATCTCCTCGATCGAATTCGGGAAGGTCTCGTCGGCGTGAACGATGAGCGTCACCGGCTTGGTCGGCGAAAACTTGGCTTCGGCCGACAGATAGGCCACGGGAATATCCGAAGTCAGGCGCACCGAACCCGCCTCCGAGACATAGCGCACGTGATTGCTGCCCGGCACCACCGTCCCGTCGAGCCGGCCATAAGCGAAGGTCGGCCGCATCAGCACGCGAATTCGCGGATTGCCGGCCACCGGTTCGATCCGGCGCATCAGCATGGGCGGCCGGAAAACCCGGTCGAACTGCTTGAAGCGCGGCGCGAAATCGGTGATGCGCACCGCCGATCCATCAGCCGCGGTCAGCAGCGTGGTGAGCACCGCCGTGTTGCGCTCGTAGACCTGGCGCGTCGCGACGACACCATTGAGCTCGACCGACATCAGGCCGCGCTGCGGCTCGGGCCCGCCGAGCAGCGCCGAGAACAAAGGATCGCTGTCGATCCGCGGCCAGCAGGTCCAGAGGATCCGCGCCTTGTCGTCGACGAGCGCGGCAATGGCGCTGTTGCCGATCACGGCGAGCTGGGGAGGTGCGATATCGGTCATTGGGCAAGCCCTGCATTGAGGTCCGCGATCCAGGACCGCACATGGGCGGCGCTGCGGAACGCTGCGCCGGCGGCGCCGAAATGTTCGCCTGCCACTGTCAGCCCGAAACCACCGGCGGCGCGCGCCACCGCAAAGGCGTCCTCGTCGGCATGATCGTCGCCGATCATGATGGGGCAGCGCCCGGCGAACGGCGTTGCCGCCATGATCCGCGCAATAGCCGTACCCTTGGATGTGCCGTCGGGAATCAACTCGGCCACCGCCCGCCCCCGCTTCAGGTGATAGCCCTCGCCATGATCGGCCAGCAGGACGGCAAGAGCGGCTTCGACCCTGCCGCCGACGGTCGGGACCTGCCGATAATGGACCGTGAGGATCGGCCCCTTCTGCTCCAGCCGAAGGCCCGGAATGCTGGCGGCGAGCCGGACCACCCCGTCGAGCAGGCCTTGAGGCAGTTGCGCCGCCGACCACTCGCGGCAGGGCGACGCGACGCCGTCGAAGGCCGGGCCTTCGCCGTCGTCCACCGGCAGGTCGAGATCCGGAACGTCGCCTCGCGCGGCGCCGGGTCGCCCGGCTTCGGGCACCGGCGTTGCGCAGCCGTGGACTTCAAGGTCGAGAGATTCAAGGCTCTGGGCTTCAGCCCCTCCGGTTTGGAAACCTTGGAATTCGAGACCGTGCATGCCTGAGCCGACGACCTCCGCAGGTGCGAGCAGGAGCTCGACATCAGCCAGCCGCCGACCCGTGACCACGGCGACCGCTCCACCGAGCCACCGTCGCACACCGGCCAGGTCGCCGGCGAGGTCGGTCGGGGCCGACACCAGCTCCGGCGTCTCGGCGATATCGACCAGCGTGCCGTCGACATCGAAGTAGAGCGCGTAGTCGGTCGGCCTGGCGGCGATCAGCCAGGCCAGATCAGCGACCGAGGGAGCGGCCGGCCAATCCGCCCGAAAGGCGTCCAAAAGGGTGTCGGCGGGCCGGGAGGGAGGGAAATCGAACATCATCAAACCTGCTGCAGCACGAAACGGCCCGCGCCACGGTTGCGCCGCAACGAAAAATGCGCCGCACCGCAGATGCGGCCCGGCGTCACATTGGACGGGAGGTGGTGGCAATTTTCAGACAAGCGGTATGGCGGATCGCGGTTGCGGGAATAGAGAATGGAAAACCCGCCAGGGCCCAAAAGGTTCCGGCCACACCGAAATAATTCCGGCGGCGGCGGGCCAAACCTGGCCCGCCACGCATTCCGATCGGTCAGGGTTGGTAGGCGAGCACCAATTCCGGCGGACCGCCGCTGACGGTGCACGGCACGCCGTCGAGCAAGGTCGAGATATGACCCGCTTCCTCGGGCAGGAGAAACTGGCGAACTGCCCGGTCGCCCATGCTCAGCGACAGTGAACCGCCAACTTCATCGACTTCCTGGCGGCACAAATTGACCAATGTCATCAGATCAAGCCGAGCCCAACCTGTCAGGTCGACAACAACCCTGCCCCGCCTGAAATGTTGAGCCGCCTCATGAAAAGCACTATAGGCTTGTTCTACATCAACCATTTTCGGTCTCCGCGCCCGATAATTCTCAAATTCTGCGCACTACTGAATGAATTGCGGCTGCCCCACAGTCATAACGGCGCTTCGTTTATACGCAGGTGGAGACGAAAATGTGACCACTCTCGCTGCTCGCGGGAACGTGAGCGAACCGCGGCAAACGCGATCCAGGCGGCCGCGGGCCGGCCTCAGAGGCGCGATGCCCGCTCCGTGGCCCAGGCGGCGGCGCCAAGGACTCCGGCGTCCTGTCCGGTCGCGGCCAGCGCGACGGTCGTCCGCGCCAGCAGGAAGGGCCAGGTGAAGTCCGGCAGATGGCGCAATACGCGATCCCGAAAGGGCGGGCCCGCCGCCGCGATCCCGCCCGCCAGCAGGCAGGCCTCGAGGTTAATGAGGTTGATCATGCTGCCGCAAGCCTGCGCGATCCGCCGGCAAGTCACATCGAGCGCCAGGTCGGCAGCGGCTTCGCCCATGGCCGCTCGCGCGAAAATGTCCTCCGGCGGCACGCCGGCGCCACCTCCGGCATCGCGATAGGCCGCCGAAAAGCCCGCCGCGCAGGCGAAGGCCTCGAATGTGCCCGATGGCCCGGAGGCATCAAGCACCATTGCGCCGATCTCGGGCGGCTCGTCTTCGCTGCCGTGGATGACACGGCCACCAATGACGACGCCACCGCCGACGCCGGTTCCGAAGGTGATCAGCACGAAACGGGAAAGGCCTTGTCCGGCGCCATGACGCAGTTCGCCATAGGCGGCGGCGGCGCCGTCATTCAGTGTCACGACCGGGACATCCCACCGCATCCTGAGCGCGGCGGCCAATGATCGCTCGCGCAGCAGCGGCACATTCGACGTGCCGTCGATCATCAATCCATCGCCGGGGCGAGCGTGTCCGGGCGCGGCGATGCCGACGGCCCCGATGCTCCCACCCGCCTCGACCGCCATGGCCTCGATGGCGTCGACAAGCGCCTCGGTCAGATCGTCGAAGCTCGCCATGGCGACATAGGCGAGCCGGCGCCGGGCCAAGATATGCCCGGCGCCGCTCACCAGCCCCAGCTTGATCGCCGTGCCGCCAATATCGATACCGATCGCCACTGCCCCGGTCATGGCCGCGCGTCGGTCTTGATGGCGAGCTCGGCGGAGAGCGCGCCATGACGCATCACCTCCGGCTTCAAACCGCGTGCCTGGGCGAGTGCCACGGCCAGCCATTGAAACGGCACGGTAAGGCCAAGCGCACCCCAGGCGGTCGCCGGCAGGGCGACACCAGGCAACCAGGACGATCCGGCGGGGTTCAGCACCAGCACCCGACAGCCGCGCCGCGCCATCGCGGCAGCGACCGCCTCAGCCTCCGCCACCTCCTCGGCTCCCTCGGCGATCAGGATGGCGAGACTGCGTGCGGTCAGGCCGTGCAGCCGGCCATGCAGCAATTCCTCGGTGGGCACCGCGCTGGTCGGCAATCCCGCCATCTCGGCGATCTTCAGCGTCGCTTCCAGCGCCACGCCGTAATGGCCACGCCTGCCGGCGACGATCAGCATGTCCGCCGTCACGAGATCGGCGGCGAGACGCTCCGCGGCGACGCGCGACGGCTCGATCAGGGGCGCGAGTCCCGAGCCGCTCAGCCGCGGGCCCGGCGGCGCCCCCAGCGCCTCGGCGAGAACCAGCAGCATGGCGACCGAGCCGAGAAAGCCCTTGGTCTTCGGCCCGACGGGCTCGTCGCCAACCGGCATGATCAACATCCCGGCACCACTCGTGCCGAGCGGCGCCTGCGCCGAGGCCGTGATCGCAAGCGTCGAAAGGCCGGCCTCGACCGCGGCGCGCGCCGCGGCGATCGAGGTCGCGCTGGCGCCGCTTTGCGAGAGAACGAAGACCAGCGGCCGACGGCCGGCACGATGGCCGATCTCGGCGATGAAGTCCTGCGGTTCATGGACGAGCACGGCCCCGCGCCGAGCCGCGACGAAACGCGGACGGACAACCGTCAGGGCATTGAACGACGAGCCGCTGCCGACCAGCGCGATGCCGTCGAAAAGCGGCGGCCTCCAGGTCTCGGCGAAATGGTCCGCGGCGGCGATCGACCGGTCGAGAGCATCGGGCTGTTCGCGAATATAGGTGGGAATCGGCATGGTCAGGTCATCCTTTGATGCCGCCTTCGGTCAATCCGCTGCGGTAGAGCCGCTGGATCAGCGCAAAAGGCACGGCAATCGGAATGCTCAGCAGCACGGCGGCGGCCATCAGCCGCCCATAGTCGATCTGGTGCTGGCCGAGCAGATAGAACATCAGCACCGGCGCGGTCTGCGCCCGTTCCGACGTCGTATAGAGCAGAGCGAAGATATATTCCTGCCAGGACAGGACGAAGGCGAAGATGCCGGCGGTGACGACGCCGGGCATGGCGATCGGCAGAATGATCCGGCGGATCATGCCGAGATCGCCGCAGCCGTCGATACGGGCCGCCTCCTCGATCTCGACCGGAATGTCGCGCAGCGACGTGGCGATCATCCAGGTGCAGATCGGCAAGGTCACCGAGAGATAGGCGAAGACCAGGCCGCTCAGCGTATTCAGCAGGCCGACCGTCTGCAGGATGATGTAGAACGGGACGAAGAACACCATTGGCGGAAAGAACTGCGAGGCCAGGATGCCGATCAGCATCGGACGGCTGCCGCGCCGGGCAAGCCGGGTCAGGCCGTAAGCCGCGGGAATGGACAAGGCGAGACTGACGCCGGTGACGACCAGCGACACCACCGCGCTGTTGAACAGCGAACGCAGGAAGCGCGGATCGGCGAGAACGGCGGCGTAGTTGTCGAGGGTCGGGCGGGAGGGCCACCAGATGATCGGGGAGGAGACGACATCGGCAACCGGCTTGATGCTGGTCACCACCATCCAGGCATAGGGAAAGAGCACGAAGACGGCGGTGCCGACGAGCGTCAGATGTGCGGCGAGACGGGCAAGCCGGGAGCGGGGCATCGCTTAGTCCTCCCGGCCGCGGGCGGGATCGGCGACACGCAGATAGGCAAGCGTAATCGCCAGGATCAGCGCGAACAGCACCATGGAAGCCGCCGCGGCGAGACCGAAGTCGAATGCATCGAAGGCCACCTTGTAGATGTAGAGGCCGATCACCTCGGTCGCGCGCAACGGCCCGCCACCGGTCATGATGATCGACAGGGTGAAAGCATTGAAGGCCCATATCGTCGACAGAAGCACGGCCGTCGCGATCGACGGCGCGAGCATCGGCACGGTGACGTAACGCAGCGTCTGCCAGCGCCCGGCACCGTCGATGGTCGCGGCCTCGTTGAGCTCGCGCGGGATCGCTTGCAGGCCGGTGAACAGCGTGATCGCCACCAGCGGGAAGAACTTCCAGGTATTGGCGAGGATCAGCGAGAACTGGGCGAGCCCAGGCGAGGCGAGCCACGCCACCGGCTGATCGATCACGCCGAGCCGCGTCAGCACGTCGTTCATGACGCCGAGGTCCGGGTGATAGAGCCAGAGGAAGACCACGGCGACAATGACGAAGGACGACACCCAGGGCACCATGACGATGGCGCTGTACAGCGCTCGGAAATGGGTCACGGTGTTCAGCGCCAGCGCCACGGCGAGACCGAGCGCCAGCTGCAGGCCGACATTGCCGACGACCCAGATGCCGGTCACCGCCATGGCGTTCCAGAAAGCCGGCGCATCGATCAGCGCGGCGAAATTGGCGCCCCCGACGAAGCGCCAGTTGTCGCGCATGGCGTCATAACGCCAGAAGGCGAGGCCGGCATTGTAGAGCGCCGGCAGCACCACGGCCGCCGCGAGCACGGCCAGAAGCGGCGCGGCGAACAGGTAGCCGCGCAGCGTCGGATGATTTGCCAGCGCACGCATCACGCGGCGATCGGCTGCCAGGTTCCGGTCGAGGCGGACCTGTAGGCCGCGTCCATGACCCGGTTGACCACCACGCCGTCGGCAAAGGTCACTTTCGGCCGGCTGCCGGTTCGAATGCAGTCGATGAAGTGGCGGATCTGATCGAAATAGCCATAACGCCAATATTCATCGACGGTGGGGAACAGCCAGCCGCGGTCGTTCTCCAGCTTCTCGCTGAAATAGCGTTCGGTCTTCGACCGGGTGAACACCTTGATCGGCTGGGTGATGCCGGCGCGGTCATAGCTGATCATGCCGTCCTCCCCGTTGATCTCAAGGGTGACCTGCATGCCGCCGCGCTGGATCCAGGATGCCTCGCACTGCCCCATGGCGCCGCCGGGATAGCGCATCAGGGCAATCGCATGATCTTCGCAGTCGGTATCGTGGAACAGCGTCGGCGTGTGGGCCAGGACCGCCTCGGGCGCCTTGCCGAGCAGCATGTTGAAGACGGCGATCAGGTGGCAGCCCATATCCATCAGCGCTCCGCCGCCGGACAGTTCCTTCTGCCAGAACCAGGGCGAATGCGGACCGAAATGAGCCTCCTTGCCGCGCAGCCAAAGCGGCTTGCCGATCACCCCCTGATCGACAATGTCGAGAATCTCGCGGAAGTCCGGGGCATAGATCATGTTCTCGCCATAGGCATGAACGACGCCGGCCTTTTCCACCGCATCGAACATTTGCAGCGCTTCCGCTTCGGTGCGGCCGAGCGGCTTCTCGCACAGGATGTGCTTGCCGGCGGCGGCCGCGAGCAGTCCATAGTCGCGATGGCAGTGGTTCGGCAGGCAGAGGTCGACCGCGTCGAACTCCGGGCCGGCCATCAGTTCGTCCCAACTCGTCGCGCAATGGCCGATCCGCGTCCGGCCGGCGAAGGCCTCCGCCTTCGTCCGGTCGCGGCCGAGCACCGAGACCACCCTGGCATTGTCGAGACGCGCGTAAACCTGGGCCCGGAATTCGGCGATGAAACCGGTTCCGAGCATGGCCACCCGCACAGGTGAAGAGTTCATCGGGGCATGTCCTGTCGATTATGCAATGAGGCCGTCGATGCGCTTGCTGGCATCGGCCGCGGCGGCTTCGGCCGTCGCCCGGCCGGCAAGGACCTGCTGCACGGCATCGCCGACCACATCGGCGATCTCGGTGAACCTGGCGGTGACCGTGAAGGGAATGGCTTGCGGGACGGCCGCCAGCCAGGGCGCGTAGGCGGGCGTCGCGAAGCGGGCATCCCGCGCTGCCGATCTGCGCGCCGGCAAGGTCACCACGCTTTTGGCCATGTTCTCCGGCTTCAGCAGGAACTCGACGAACCGGAAGGCCTCGGCCTGGTTCCGCCCGCCCTTGAACATCGCGTAATACCAGGACGAGGTCAGGTAGCGCGGCGACTTGCCGGCCGCCGGCGGCAATTGCGCCACCGCCCATTGCAGGTTCGGCGCCTGCTCGCGCAAGGAGCCGCCGCGCCACGGACCGTCGATGATCATGGCCGCGCGACCGGTCAGGAACAGCTGGTTGACGTCGTTCAGGCCATTGGCCATGGCCGAAGGCTGCGCCGCCTTATGCTTGACCAGCAGGTCGGTATAGAAGCGCAGGGCAGCGATCGATTCCGGTTGGGCGAAAGCGGACTTCCGGCCGTCCGGCGTCAGGAGATCGCCGTGGAAGGCGTAGAGGAAATTGATATAGCGGCTGATCAGGCTCGCATCCTTGGCGCCGAGCAGACCCCAGCCATAGACTCCGCCGCCGGTCAGCTTTTTCGCCGCCTCGGCAAGCTCTTCCATGGTCTTCGGGAAGGCCGCGATGCCGGCCTTCTGGAACAGTTCGGTATTGTAATAGACCATCCACGGGTCGACCCGATCCGGCACGGCGAACAGCCGCTGGTTCAACGCGGCCCCGCGCCAAGGCTCCTCATACCAGTCGGCGCGGTCGAGCTTGCCGACCTCGGCGGTGATGTCCTGAAGCAGACCCGGAGCGGCCATTTCCGGCACCCAGCGGCCATCGCAATAGGCGATATCCGGCGGATCGCCGGCACGCGCCGAAACCACCAGGCGCTGGCGCAGAACCGGGAACGGCAAGGAAATCAGCTCGATCTTCACATTCGGATTGAGCCGTTCGTAATCGGCGAAAATACCGGTCACCGCCTTCTGCTGTTCGGTGCTGTCCCAGGCGGGATAGGCGATCTTCAACGTCACCGCCGTTTGCGCCCGGGCCCTGCCGGCAAGCCCACCGGTCGCCAGTCCGCCCATTGCCAATCCACCGAGCGTGGTGCGCCGCGTCAAACCCCTCATGCCATCCTCCTCCGTCCTTGCGCGCAAGCCGTCCTGCCTGCTCTCGCCTTGTTATTTCAGCCTGGGCCGCGCAACCGGCGGCACGTAGTCCTCGAGATCGGGATCCGGCAGGGCGACGGTCCGCCCGAGTTCGGCCGACCGGTAGAGCGCCATCAGCATCTCGACCACCGCGACGCCATCGGCAAAAGTCTCCATCGGCATGCGACGCGCCCGGAAACAGTCGACGAAATGGCGGTTCTCCAGGGTGTAGCCGTAGATGCCGGCCTCATCGTCCAGCACGGGCATCAAGCCCTGCTCGGCATTCTGTTTCTCCACCAGATCCTCGCCCGCGCTGCCGCTGACCTCGCGGGAAAGGAAGACCTTCAGGCCCGTGGAGAGCGAATTGAACTCCATGGAATATTCGGGCCCGAGCAATTCCAGCGTGATACGCAAGCCTGGGCCGACATAGGCCCAGGACGTCGTCGCCTCGATCACCGCTTCGTTGCCGTCAGGGTCCTGCAGGGTCAGGAGGCCGCGGGCGAAATCCTCGGCCGGCCGGTTCGCATAATCGATCTCGCCGCCGGTGCGCAGGCGCAATTGCTCCGCATAGGCCGGGCGGCGCCATTTCAGGGTCGACACCATGGCATTGGCGCTGGTGAGCCGCAGCGTGTCTCGCCGCTCGCCGGGCGCGGTGAGCAGATAGCGGGCAACCTCGACCGAATGGCACATCATGTCGGCGAGAACGCCACCGCCCTGCCGCTCGCCGTCCCAGAACCACGGTTCATGCGGGCCGGAATGTTCTTCCGTCGCGCGGGCGAGATAGGGCCTTCCGGCGTTGGGCACGGCCCGGCGCCAGATGATGTCGTGGCCCCGCTGCACCGCGGTCGAGAACAACTGGTTTTCCAGATAGCCGTGCAGCAGCCCGGCATCCTCGGCGAGCCGCAGCATTTCACGGGCTTCGCCGAGCGTGCGCGCCAGGGGCTTCTCGCAGGCCACGGCGTAGACCGAGGTCCGGCCGGCCTTGCGCGCGGCATGGATCGACCGCATCACCTCGAGCCTGGTGTGGTTGGGGCTGACGATCCAGATGGCATCGACCGCGCCCGATTCCAGCATGGCGTCGAGGCTCGGATAGGGCGTGCAGGAACCAAGTCCCGCGGCACTGGCTTCGATCGCGAAGGCTTCGCGCCGGGCCGCCGTTTTCGCCACGACGCCAGTCAAAACCACGTTGCGCACGCCGATCAGGGCACGCAGATGGAACCGCGCCATGAAGCCGGCGCCGACCATGCCCAACCGCAGCGGGCCCTCTTTCTCGACCGCGTTCATTTTGCCAGAAGCTCTTTCCAGAAAACCGTCGAATGATTATTCAATCAAATTGATTTAATCATTGAGCCGACGGCATGGCAACAGGGTTCGGACGCAATGGCGACATCTTCGGGAGGCGGCACCAATCTCGGCCACGCGCGGGCCTTCAACCGCCGCGTCGTCCTGGAAACCATCCGCTTGCATGGCCCCCTGTCGCGCGCCGACATCACCCGCCGCACCGGCCTTTCGGTACAGACCATCTCGAACATCGCCGAAGAGCTGGCGGCAGCCGGGATGCTGCGCGAGGAAGGCCGGCGCCAGGGCGGCCGCGGCGCTCCCGCGCTGGACCTGGCACTCGATCCCGATGGCGGCTTCACCTTCGGCCTGTCGATCGACCATCGTCGACTGGTGGTGCTGCTGGTCGACATTGCCGGCCGCCAACGCCGTCAGGCGAGCCTCGCCATCGATGGCCTGACGCCCGACGCGGTCCTGCCGATCATCGCCAGGACGGCCCGCGCGATGGCAGCCGAGGAGGGCGCGGCGCGGGAGCGCATCTGGGGGGCCGGCGTCGCCATGCCCATGGTGTTCGAGGACGGCGCACCGGTCGCCTTCGGGCCGAGCTCCATGCCGGCCTGGCAGGATTTCCCGATTGTCGCCCGGCTCGGCGACAGCCTCGACATGCCGGTGCTGGTGGAAAATGATGCCACCGCGGCAGCCGTCGGCGAACAGCTCTACGGCGTGGGCCGGCGGCTGCGCGACTTCTTCTACGTCTATGTCGGCGTCGGCGTCGGTGGCGGCATGATCCTGTCGGGCCACCCCTATCGCGGCAGCGCGGGACGTGCCGGCGAGCTCGGCCATGTGGTGGTCGATCCAGGCGGCCGCCCCTGCTCCTGCGGCAATCGCGGTTGCCTGGAGCGCTATGCCTCCCTGTCGGCGGCGCAGGCGGCTCTCGGCGGCCTCGCCGAGGGCGAAGCCCAGGTCGATGTCCAGGCGCTGACGGCCGGCGCCGCGGCACTGGACGGCTGGATGGACATCGCGGCACGCCATCTGCGCACCGCCTCGGTGATCGTCTCGAACCTTCTCGACCCGCAGGCGATCGTCATCGGCGGCATCATTCCGGAACCGCTGCTCACCGGCCTGATGCGCCGCCTGGACAGCGATGGAACACGGAGACCAGGGCAGCGGCCGATCCCGATTCTGCAGGCCGAGGTGGACCTCGAAACACCTGCGCTCGGTGGCGCGGCGCTACCGCTGTTTGCCGGCCTCGCGCCGGCCCTGTCACTGATGTCCAAACCCACGGGTTAGGCCAGCCGCGCCATGACCGGCGCGGCCGCGGGGCAGTACCGGTCGGACGGGCGACACTGCCGGCGGTGCGGCGCGCATCTTTCGGGTGGCCGGCGCCGCTGCGGCCGGCGATGATCATGGCCGAAAATCGCCAGACGGGTCATGATCGCCATGCGCGTCATGCCGCTTGCCCGGAGCCCTTCGCCTTGCCCCAGCAGACCTTTCTTCGCGAACTGATCGAGACGCCGACCGGCCGCATGCTCGTCATCACCGACGAGGACGGCCGCTTGCGGGCCGCCGACTGGCAGGACCATCAAGACCGCATGTTCCAGTTGGTCCGGCGCTATTATGGCGCGAACAGCATTCGGCTCGGCGAAGCGCCCGGGCCGACCCCGCCCGGTCGGGCCCTCATCGCCTATTTCGCCGGCGATCTGGGCGCCATCGACGGAATTCCTATTGCGACCAGCACCACGGACTTCCAGGCCGCGGTCTGGTCGGCGCTGCGCCGGATTCCGGCCGGAAAGACCATGAGCTACGGCGCGCTCGCCGCCCAGCTCGGCCGCCCGAACGCGGCGCGCGCGGTCGGCCACGCCAACGGCTCCAATCCGATCTCGATCGTCGTGCCCTGCCACCGGCTGATCGGCGCCAATGCCGCACTGACGGGCTATGGCGGCGGCATCGAGCGCAAGCGCTGGCTGCTGAACCATGAAGGCGCGCTCGCCCCGATGCCGGTTCTCGATCCGACCTGACGGGCGGCCCCACCCGCCGGACCGGCTGGCGGCGAACCGCGTCCACGCCGCCGCCGATCCGTGAAACTGTGAACTGCTGTCACAATCTCTTTACAGAGCGATTTCACGGGCCTATCGCCGATTGTGACGTCGTGTCGACGCGCTCGCGAGGCCCCCTATGCTCGGCTGGTTCCAGGCCCTGTTGCCGAAGGAAGAGAAGTTCTACGACCTGTTCGAGCAGCATGCCGAGACGCTGGTGGCGGGCGCCATGGCGCTCGACAAACTGCTGAGCGGCCAAGGCGACATCAGGGCCGAGATCGCCCGGATCATGGCCGAGGAGCAAAAGGCCGACGACATCGCTCGCGACGTCATGCTGGCGGTGCGGCGCACCTTCATCACCCCGTTCGACCGGGGCGACATCAAGACGCTGATTTCGGCAATGGACGACGCCATCGACCAGATGCGCAAGACCGTCAAGGCGATCACCCTGTTCGAAGTCGACCGGTTCGAGCCGGCGATGCAGGAATTGGGCGGAACCGTCGTGCAGGCCGCCGGCAAGGTGCGCGACCTGCTGCCGTTGCTGCGCGCGATGAACCAGAATTCGGCCCGGATCAACGCGATCGTCGAAGAGATCAGCGAGATCGAGGAAAAGTCGGACGAGATCCACGTGCAGGGCCTGAAGGCGCTGTTCAACAGCCATCGCACCGGGGATACAATGGGCTATATCGTCGGCGCCGAGATCTATGACCACTTGGAAAAAGTGGTGGACCGGTTCGAGGATGTCGCCAGGAGCATCTCCGGCATCGTCATCGAACATCTCTAACGAGACGGGGCCCGCCTTGGACTTGATCGCCACCGCGCCGTTCCTTCTCGTTCTGATCGCAGTCGCGCTTCTTTTCGACTTCCTCAATGGCCTGCACGACGCGGCGAACTCGATCGCCACCATCGTATCGACGCGCGTGCTGGCGCCGCGCTACGCGGTCTTCTGGGCGGCCTTCTTCAATTTCATCGCATTCCTGTTCTTCGGACTGCACGTGGCGCAAACCGTCGGCTCAGGCATCGTCTCGACGGCCATCGTCGACGATCGGGTGATCTTCGGTGCGCTGATGGGCGCCATCGCCTGGAACGTCATCACCTGGATCGCCGGTATTCCGTCGAGTTCGTCGCACGCCCTGATCGGCGGCCTGGTCGGTGCCGGCGTCGCCAAGGCCGGCGCCAGCGCGGTCGTCTGGTCCGGCCTGATCAAGACCGGCGCCGCGATCTTCCTGTCACCGGCTTTCGGTTTCTTCCTGGCGCTGCTGCTGGTGCTGATCGTCTCCTGGCTGTTCGTCAGGGTCACGCCGCTGCGCGTCGACGGCACGTTTCGCAGCCTGCAATTCGTCTCAGCCTCGCTCTATTCGCTTGGCCATGGCGGCAACGATGCGCAGAAGACCATGGGCATCATCGCGGTGCTCCTGTATTCCCACGGCATGATGGGCGACACATTCGACGTACCTTTCTGGGTGGTGATCAGTTGCCAGGCGGCAATGGCGCTCGGCACGCTGTTCGGCGGCTGGCGCATCGTGCACACCATGGGATCGAAGATCACCCGGCTGACGCCGCAACAGGGCTTCTGCGCCGAGACCGGTGGCGCCATCACCCTGTTCCTGGCGACCTATCTCGGCATTCCCGTCTCGACCACCCACACCATCACCGGCGCCATTGTCGGCGTCGGCGCGGCAAGGCGGGTCTCGGCGGTGCGCTGGGGCGTCGCGCGCCAGATCGTGTTCGCCTGGGTCGTGACCATGCCGATGGCGGCCTTGATCGCGGCGTGCGTCTACTGGCTGACAGGCCTTCTGCCGTGAAGGGGCCGAAGCCGACAAAGCCGGAGATCTCCCCGGTCAAGCCGCGCGTCCGCCGGCAATATGGCGTGCTGCCCTATCGGCTGGATCCCAGGCTCGAGGTCCTGCTGCTGACCTCTCGCGAAACCAGGCGCTGGGTCATCCCGAAGGGCTGGCCGATGAAAGGCAAGAAGCCGCACCAGAGCGCCGCGCGCGAGGCGCTGGAAGAGGCCGGCGTCACCGGCAAGACCGGCAACAAGGCACTCGGCGCCTATTCATACGTGAAACTCCTGAAAAACGGCCAGCTCGCGCCGTGCAAGGTCAAGGTGTTTCCTTTGCAGGTCCGGCGCCAGCGTGAGACCTGGCCCGAGCAGGAACAGCGCGACACCCGCTGGTTCGCGCCGGAGGAAGCCGCCGATGCGGTGCAGGAGCCGGAGCTGGCGCTGATCATCCGCGCCTTTGCCGCCGCCCGCAGCTGACACGCCCCGGCCCGCCGGCGGTGCATAGGCCGCCCGCCGTCAGACCTCCGGCGCCACCGCCTTTTCGCCGGTCGCCGGTGTGTGCGCCGAACCGCCCTCCCAGACGGCGTTCAGCCCCTTGGTGCCGAACAGCATCCAGATCGCCGCCGCCAAGGCGATCCCGGCCGACAGCGCAAACGGCGCCTGCGTGCCGAAGCGGCCGGCAATGGCGGTTCCAGCCGATGCCAGGACCAGCATGGAAACATTGCTGATGCAGAGGAAGGTGCTGAGTTCGGTCGCGGCACGCCGCGGATTGCAGATGCCGAGAACCAGGCTTCGGCTCGTGGCGAAATAGGCAAAGCTGATCAGCGAGGCACAGAGCACGAAGGCCACGGCGACCGCCGGGGTCGGATCGCCAAGGGTCATCGCAAGCCACGCATTGAGCAGGCAGGACAGCGCGAGCAAGGCGATCAGAACGCGCCGCGCGCCAATGCGTGCGACGATGGGCGCGGCCAGCGCCGCCCCGACCAGCCCGGCAAGATTGCCGCCGAAGACCCCGACGACGCCGATGCTCGCCATGCTCATCCCGGCATCGACCTGGACGATCGGTTTCATGCCTTGGGCAAGCAGAAGGCCGGTTTCGATGAACAGCAGGACGCCCAGCAGGCCACGCACCTCCGGCCGCCGGAACATCGAGAAACTGGCAAAAGGAGAGCCGGGTTCGCCGCCGGCCGGTTCGCCCCGATCGAACGGCACCAGGAACAGCACGCCGAAGCCGACGACCGTCAGCACGAGGAACAGCTCCACCACGGGGCGCCAGCCGAGATCGCCGGCGACGTAGAGCAACCCGCCGACGACAAGGCCGGCGAGGCCGGCACTGGCAGCCTGAATGCTCGCCCCGGCCACCCGCGCGGCCGGCCGGAGCGCCGTCACCATATAGCCGCCGGTCGCAGTGCCCTGCGTCGCCAGCGCGACGACCAGCAAGGCCGACGAGGCGATGACCGGCAGCGCCCCGTCGGCCGGATCGACCAGCAGCAGAAGCCCGACGCAAAACGCCGCGGCGACCTGGGCCAACACGATCCAGGACCGGCGGCGGCCCATCCTGGTCCAGCCGTAACGATCGATCAGCGGCGCCCAGATGAACCGAAAGGCATAGGGAAGGAAAGCCAGGAAGATGAGCCCGACGATCTCCGGCGGATAGCCCGCCTTGCGCAGGAAGCTCGGCACGACATGCAGGACGAACTGGAGGGCCATCGACTGGATGAGAAACGCGACCGCGATCGAGGTGAGCGGCGAGTGTCGCAGGAGCATTCCAGAGCTGTTCAGCATGACATGCCCGCCGGCAACCCCACGTGTTCGAGCCGGCGGGTCGATGCAATGCTCACATCGGCCCGTCCAGGCGCTCGGCCGCCGGGCCGGCCGGCAAGGCGACGGTTTCGCCTGCCCGCCGACCGTGTCGCATCTCGCCGGGAGAAAGGCCATAGGCCGCGCGAAAGCCGCGATGAAAAGTCGACAGGCTTTCGAAGCCGCAGGCATAGGCGACCTGGGTGATCGATTGAGCCGGTTGGATGATCAGCATGCGCCGGGCGCGCGCCAGCCGCTGGGCGAAGACGTAGCGGCTGAAGCTCTGGCCCGTCGGCTCGAACAATTGGTGCAGGCGCCGCACCGACAGGCCCAGCATCCCCGCGACGAACGCCGGCGACAGGTCCGGGCGGTGCAGATGGCTGCCGACGAGGTCGCGCGCGCCCTGCAAGACCCCTTCACTGATCGCGGCGCGGGTGTCTTCGCCCGGCGCACCGTCGTCGCCGCGCGCCGCAAGCGCGAGCTGAAGCAGCGTCTCGACCGCGAGATCGGCCGATGGGCCGGTGAGGTGCGGCGCCTGCGCCACGAACGAGTCGAAATAGGCATTCACGAGGCTGTTCAATCCAGGCGCCCGGTGCAGCGGCCTGGCCTCGAGATCCTTCCTGCCGGAGAAACGCCGGTAGGCCGCGAAAGGAACCTTGATGAACTGGCAACGGAAGCCAAGTCCGGGAGCCGACAGGTTGGCATAGGGCAGATCCGTATGGCCCATGGCCAAGGTGCCGGCCGATACGTCGCTGTCGCACCGGCCGGCCTTCAGCTGGCCCGCGCCGTCGATGAGCCGCCAGATGCAGAACGAATCGATGGGCACGCTGGCGATGTCGGCCTCTGTCCGCGCGACCCGGTAGGAGGCCTCCAGCCGGCCGACACGCATGTCGGCGAAGCTTGCCGGGCCGACCGAATGGAGGTCGACCGTGGCGCGGAAGTCTTTCCGGCTGGCGGGGTCGAGCTCGATGGTGACGCCAAAGGCAGCCTTGCCACGCTCCTCGCGCCAATGTGCGAACCGATGTTCGGCCGGAAGATCGTCGGTTGAAATCCTCAGCATGCGACGCTCCCCATGGCAATCGCCACCCGGCTCCAAAATGCCGCATCTCTTTCATATCGCAAAGCCTTGGCCACCGGACGCCCGATGCCCAGGGGTTTCGTCCAGACGCAGGCGCGGCGGTCCCCGCCACGACCGAAACAGGCGGCGGCCTCCGGCATGATCGATTGCCGAAACGGCGGCGAGCGCGACCACCCTACCCTTGCACCCCATCGGAGGCATGGCACGCAAGGGTGATTGCAGATGCGGCGGTTATCTGCTCACACTGCGAATAACAAAAATGGGCCGCGTGAAAGCGACAGGCCTTCCAGGGAGGATGACCGCCAATGACAGCCGTTGGTTCCGCGGCCGTGTCTCCAGGCGAGTCCCGCGCGGCGCTGCTCGCCGTCAGGGATATCTCCGTGCGTTTCGGCGGCATCATCGCGCTGAACGGCATCTCGTTCGACGTGCTGCCCGGTGACGTCGTCGGATTGATCGGCCCCAACGGCGCCGGCAAGACCACCTTGTTCAATTGCCTGAGCCGCCTCTACATCCCCAACAGCGGCGACATCCTGTTCGAGGGCCGGTCGATCATGACCGCGCCGCGCCATGCCATCGCTGCCATCGGCATGGGCCGCACCTTTCAGAACGTCGCCTTGTTCGACCGCATGTCGGTCCTGGACAACGTCAAGGTCGGCTGCCACAGCCAGACCTCCCAGGGGTTCCTGGCGAGCTTCCTGCGTACCGGCGGCGTCCATGCCGAGGAGCGCCGCATCGAGGAGCGGGCACGCGATCTGATCGCCTTCATGGGCCTCGACGCCTATGCCCAGATGCCGGCCGGCCCCCTGCCCTTTCCGATCCGCAAGCGTGTCGAGCTCGCCCGCGCGCTCGCCGCCCGCCCGAAGCTCCTGCTGCTCGACGAGCCGGCGGCCGGCCTCAACCACGACGAGATCGAGGTCCTGAAGGACCAGATCCGCCGGGTGCGCGAATATCAGAAGGTCACCACGCTGCTGGTCGAGCACCACATGAGCCTTGTGATGTCCGTCTCTGACAAGGTCGTGGCCATCGATTTCGGCCGCAAGATCGCCGATGGCACGCCGGCCGAGGTGCAGCGCAACCCCGAGGTCATCAGGGCCTATCTCGGAACGGAGGCGGCCTGACATGCAGCTCCGGACGCAGCCCCAAAGCCAGGCCGACACTGCACCGCTTCTGGAGATCGGCGGGCTGAAGGCCTTCTACGGCGCAACCCAGGCGCTGCACGGCGTCGATTTCACGCTGGCGCGCGGCGGCATCACAACGCTGCTCGGCGCCAATGGCGCCGGCAAGACGACGACCCTGCGCGCGATCTGCGGCATGGTCCGGCGCGAGGGGCGGCTCCTGTTCGATGGCCAGCCGATCGACAAGCTGGCGACCGAGGACATCGTGCGCCTGGGCGTCGCGCACGTGCCGGAGGGGCGCGGCACCTTCACCGGCCTGTCGGTCGAAGAGAACCTGAAGATCGCCACCTTCGGCCGGCGCGACAAGACCAGCGTCAAGCGCGACCTCGACCTGGTCTTCACCTATTTCCCGCGGCTGAAGGAACGCATCGCCCAGCAGGCCGGCACCTTGTCCGGCGGCGAACAGCAGATGCTGGCGATCAGCCGCGCGTTGATGCTGGGCCCGCGCCTGATGCTGCTCGACGAACCGTCCTTCGGGCTCGCGCCGCTAATCGTGCAGGAGATCTTCCACATCATGCGGCGGATCAACGCCGAGGCCGGCGTCGCCATGCTGCTGGTCGAGCAGAACGCGGCGCTGGCGCTGAACCTCGCCGACACCGTCTACGTCCTGGAAACCGGCCATGTCGTCATGTCCGGCGCATCCGAGGAGATGAAGAACAACGAGGGCATTCGCCGGTCCTATCTCGGCTACTAGACGCAAGCCACGCTGGTCAATCTTCGCTTCATTGCGAGCGGAGCCGACAACAACAACGGAGCGGCAAACGTTCCGGCCAACCAGAGGCAGTCCATGGAGCAGCTCATCCAGCAGATCGCATCCGGCCTTGCCAGCGGCGCCATCTACGCGCTCGTGGCGCTGGCCCTCGTGATGATCTTCACCGCGACCGACCACCTGAACTTCTCGCAAGGGGAACTGGCGATGTTCTCCACCTATCTCTGCTGGCAGCTGATCCAGTGGGGCATGGGCTTCTGGACCGCGCTCGGCCTCACCATCGCCCTGTCCTTCATCCTCGGCGTGCTGATCGAGCGCATCATCCTGCGGCCGCTGCACAATGCCTCGGTGCTGTCGGTCGTCGTGGTGTTCATCGGTCTCCTGGCGATCTTCCACTCGCTCGCCGGTGCCATCTGGAGCCACACGATCAAGAATTTCCCCTCGCCCTTCCCGGACATCTCCTTTCCCGGATCCGGCTATATCAGCTCCCACCAGATCGGCATGATCGGCGTCTCCGTCGTCATGCTGTTCGCGCTGTTCGCCTTCTTCCGCTTCACACCGCTCGGGCTTGCCATGCGGGCCGCGGCGCAGAACCCGGTATCGGCCCGGCTGGTCGGCATCAGGGTCGACTGGATGCTGGCGCTCGGCTGGGGCCTTGCCGCCTCGATCGGCGCGGTCGCCGGCGCCATGGTCGCGCCGGTCGTCTATCTCGAGCCGAACATGATGGCGTCGATCCTGCTCTATGGGTTCGCCGGCGCGCTGGTCGGCGGCATTTCCAGCCCGGGCGGCGCGGTGTTCGGCGGCTTCTTCGTCGGCGTGCTCGAAAACCTCGTCGCCTATCTCGGCAATCTCACCGAAAAGAGCTTCGGCATCTACATCATCGGCAATGGCGAAAAACTGACGGTCGCGCTGATCATCGTCATCACCATCCTGACCCTGAAGCCGGCCGGCCTGTTCGGCCGCGCCACAGTCAAGCGGGTGTAGCCACGTGACCACCATCACCACGACCGACCGCGTTACGCCCCAGGCTCCGGGCCATCTCGGCCGCTATCTGCTCTACGGCCTCATCGTATTGGCCGCGGCCTTGCCGTTCATCGGCGGCAAGACCGGGCTGATCAGCAATTTCACCTTCCTGCAGCTGAGCCTGATGATCGTCTATGCGATCGCGGTCCTCGGCCTCAATCTGCTGACCGGTTTCAACGGCCAGATCTCGCTCGGCCACGGCGCGTTCTTCGCCGCCGGCGCCTATGTCGCCGCCATCCTGATGGACCAGTACAACGTCAATTACTGGCTGACCTTGCCGGTGGCGGCGCTGTTCTGCTTCTGCGTCGGTTATCTCTTCGGCCTGCCGGCGCTCCGGCTCGAAGGCCACTACCTGGCGCTCGCCACCTTCGGCCTGGCCATCGCCGTGCCGCAAATGCTGAAATATCGCCACCTGGAGCCGTTCACCAACGGCGTCATGGGCATCAACCTGATCAAGCCCGACGCACCTTTCGGCTTGCCGCTGTCGGCGGACCAGTGGATGTATCTGGTGGTTCTGGGTGTCGCCGTCCTGATGTTCTGGTTCGCCCACAACCTGATCGACAGCCGGCCCGGCCGTGCGATCCGCGCGATCCGCGACCATCCCATGGCCGCCGGCACGATGGGCATCGATACGGCGCGCTACAAGGCCACCGTCTTCGGCATATCGGCGCTCTACACCGGTGTCGCCGGCGCGCTGCACGCGATCATCTTCGAATTCGTCGCACCCGACAGCTTCCGCTTCGAATTGTCGATCGCCATCCTGGTCGGCGCGGTGGTCGGCGGGGTCGCTTCGCTACCGGGCGCGGTGATCGGCGGCATCTTCGTCCAGGTCATCGAGAAATATGCCGATGCCGCGACCAAGGCGATGACGTCGGCCTTCCATCTGCCGATCGAACTCGAACCTTGGACCTTCTACGGCATCACGCTCATCGTCCTGATCTATGTCATGCCGACCGGTATCGCGGGCGGCCTGGCATCGCTTTTCGCCCGCTTCAAACGAAGCTGAACACCGTCCCGATCGAGGCCTATACTGTCCGAAAGACAAGGCAGGCCAACCAAGGCAGACCAATAATGAAACATGCGGCCGGAACCGGCCGCGCCAAGAAAACAACAACCGGAGGAAATGCCCATGACCACGATCAAGCGTCGAACTCTCATTTCCGGCCTCGGAGCCATGGCCCTGGCTCCCGTCTTTTCACCCGCCATCGCCCAGAAGCGCTACGACGACGGCGCCTCCGATACTGAAATCAAGATCGGCAACATCATGCCCTATTCGGGCAATGCCTCGGCCTATGGCGTGATCGGCCGCACGTCCGAAGCCTTCATGAAGAAGATCAATGACGACGGCGGCATCAACGGCCGCAAGGTCAATTTCATCACCTATGACGACGGCTACTCGCCGCCGAAAGCGGTCGAAATGGTGCGCAAGCTGGTCGAAGAGGACAAGGTCCTCCTGGTCTTCAACCCGCTCGGCACGCCGTCCAACACCGCCATCCAGCGCTACATGAACACCCGCAAGGTGCCTCAGCTGTTCGTCGCCACCGGCGCGTCGAAATGGGGCAATCCGGCCCAGTTCCCCTGGACCATGGGCTGGCAGCCCGACTACGCCACCGAAGCGGCGATCTACGCCAAGCATATCCTGGCGACCATTCCCAATGCCAAGATCGGCGTGCTCATGCAGAACGACGATTACGGCAAGGACTATTTCAACGGCTTCAAGGCCGGCTTGGGCAAGGACAACGAGCGCGCCATTGTCCAGATGTCGACCTATGAGGTGACCGACCCGACGGTCGACAGCCAGATGATCCAGCTGAAGAACTCCGGCGCCGGCGTGTTCTTCAACATCACCACGCCGAAATTCGCCGCCCAGGCGATCCGCAAGGCCCATGAGATCAACTGGAAGCCGGTCCACTACCTGAACAACGTCTCCTCGTCCTTCGGCTCGGTGCTGAAGCCGGCGGGGCTGGAGGCCTCGCAGGGCATCATCATCGCGCTGTACCGGAAGGACGCCAACGACCCGCAATGGGCCAATGCAGCCGACGTGCTGGCATGGCGCGCCTTCATGGCCAAATACATGCCCAATGCCGACCTGCGCGACGACGGGCACAATTTCGGCTACTCCGTCGCCAATACGCTGGTCCAGGTGCTGAAAGCCGCGGGGGACAACCTGACCCGCGAGAACGTCATGAAACAGGCGGCGAGCATCCGCGACTACGAAGCGCCGCTGCTGCTGCCCGGCATCAAGGTCAATACCAGCGCCACCGACTACTACCCGATCCAGTCGGTGCAACTGGCGCGTGTCAAGGGCGAGACCTTCGAGCTGTTCGGCAACGTCTTGTCGAACGAAAGCGTCTGAGGCGCGGAACCGCCAAGACCACGGGTGGGCGCGGCCCGCCCGTGGCACCGGCGCGCCGGCGAGACCGCGCGCCACTCCGGCGACACCACGGGAGCCTTTCGATGTTTGCAGGCAAGCATGTCCGCGAGCGGGCCGATCAGCCGGCCTATATCATGGCGGAGAGCCGCGAGCAGGTGACCTATGCCGAATTCGAGGCCCGCACAAACCGGCTGGCGCATCTGTTCAGGGCCCAGGGTCTCGAACGCCTCGACCACTTCGCGATCTTCATGGAGAACAATGTCCGCTATCTCGAATGCTGCGGGGCCGGCGAGCGGTCCGGGCTCTATTGCACCTGCATCAACTCCTATCTGCTGGCCGACGAGCTCGCCTATATCCTCAACAACAGCGAAGCCAAGGTGCTGATCACCTCGCGGGCGCGGCAGGCGGTGGCGGCCGAGGCGCTCAAGCAATGCCCCGATATCAGGCTGTGCCTGATCGTCGATGGCGCGACCGAGGCAGCCTTCGTCAATCTCGACGAGGCCACATCGGGTCTTCCCGCCACGCCGATCGCGGATGAATGGCTGGGCACGCCGATGCTCTACTCCTCCGGCACGACCGGCCGGCCGAAAGGCATCCTGAGGCCTCTGCCCGACAATCCACCGTCGCAGCCGCTGCCGCTCTACGACTTCCTCAACAAGCTCTGGCATTACCGTGAAGGCATGATCTACCTGTCGCCGGCGCCGCTCTATCACTCGGCGCCGCAGGCGGCCGTGGCGCTCGCCATTCGCAACGGCGCGACGATCATCATCATGGAGCATTTCGACCCCGAGCTTTACCTGTCGCTGGTCGAGGAATTCCGGGTGACGCACAGCCAGCTCGTGCCGACCATGTTCAGCCGCATGCTGAAGCTGCCGGACGAGGCCCGCGGACGACATGACCTGTCGTCGCTGGAGATCGCGGTTCATGCGGCCGCCCCCTGCCCGCCCCAGGTCAAGGCCGAGATGATCGACTGGTGGGGACCGATCATCCACGAATATTACGGGGCGACCGAGGGCATGGGCTTCACCGCCTGCGACAGCCAGCAATGGCTCGCGCATCCAGGCACGGTCGGGCGCGTGCTGCTCGGCGACCTGCATGTGCTCGACGAGGACATGCAGCCCTGCCCCAAGGGCCAGCCGGGCGGCCTCTGGTTCAAGACGGCGACGCCTTTCGTCTATTTCAACGATCCCGAACGGACCGCCCAGTCGCGCTCGGCCGACGGCACCATGTCGACCGTCGGCGATGTCGGTTATGTCGACGATGACGGCTTTCTCTACCTGACCGACCGCTCGACCTTCATGATCATTTCAGGCGGCGTGAACATCTATCCGCAGGAATGCGAGAACCTGCTGATCACCCATCCGAAAGTGGCCGACGCGGCGGTGTTCGGCGTACCCAATGCCGACTATGGCGAGGAGGTGAAGGCGGTGATCCAGCCCATGCCCGAGACGCGCTGCGGGCCGGAACTGGAGCAGGAGCTCATCGCCTTTTGCCGACAGCATCTGTCGCCACAGAAATGCCCGCGCTCGGTCGATTTCGACCCCCAGCTGCCGCGCCTGCCGACCGGCAAGCTCTACAAGAAGGGCCTGCGTGACCGCTATTGGGCCAACAAGGCCAGCCGCATCCTGTGACAGGATGCTGCCGGCCCTGAAAGAGGCCGCGGCGGGCGGCAAATAGCGCCGCCGCCGTTCCGGCTCAGGCGACCAAGGTCTTGAGCGCCCCGATATTCTCGATCGTCCTGGCGCAGGCGGCGGCTGCCTCCCTGCCCTTGACGACAAAATGGTCGCGGAAGAACTTCAGATGCTCGTCGTGCTCATGAAAATGCTGAGGTGTCAGCACAGCGGAGATGACCGGCACATCGGTGTCCATCTGCGCGCGCATCAGCCCGCTGATCACCGCGTCGGCGACGAATTCATGCCGGTAGATGCCGCCATCGACCACGAAACCCGCCGCGACAATGGCGGCATAGCGGCCGGTCCGGGCGAGCAGCTTGGCCTGCAGCGGGATTTCGAAGGCACCCGGCACTTCGAAGACGTCGATCGACGTCTCGGCAATACCGCGGCGTTCGAGTTCGGCGACAAATGCCGTGCGGCATTGGTCGACGATGTCCTTGTGCCAGCAGGCCTGGACAAAGGCGATACGGACGACCTCGGCCGAGACGGCCGGGCCGGCGCTGCTACCGGGAGAGTTCAGGAAAGTCTGATTCATGGTTGTCCTCAAAAGGTGAGACCAGAACCAGGACGTACGGGCGCCGCGCAAAAACGCGCCGCCGGAGCGGAGCGCCATCACGCGGATATCCCGTTCTCTTTCATCCGGACTGTGACCGTCGGCCTCGGAATCACACCGAGTCTGCTGACCTCGCAGATCTTCGACCTGCGAGCGCTCGCGGGCTTCGGCACATAAGGTGCCATTACCGCCGGTGGGGACTTTCACCCCGCCCTGAGAACGTTTCGCCGCCCCGTGACACGAGACGACGCGGCATCATCCTGCCGAGCGCGAGCACGTCCCGTCAAGAGGCACCGATGCCCGCTGCGCCGCAACAACGACAGCGCCAGATCTCCTCTTGTCTTTTCTTGCATCGCAGCGACCGCTCTGCAGCAAACATCAGAAGACAAGACAACAGAGAGCCCGAAATCGGCGGGTAGTTCGCGCGAAAACTTTCTGCCATACTAGCATACAGACCCATGAAAACATGGGCGCGAATAAAACTGGGAGGATATCATCGTGAAGCGCAGGCACGTTCTCGTCGGCCTCGGAGCGACATCCGCGGCCCTTATCACAAGCCCCATCATCTTGCGGGCCCAGGGTCCGATCACCCTCAATGGCGCCGTTCAATTCAATGACGACCACGCCTTCACCAAGGCGCTCCAGCGCTTTGAGGAGCGCGTCAAGGCGCTCTACGGCAAGCCGATCAACTTCGTGCTGCACAAGAATTCGTCGCTCGGCCTGGAGAAGCAGTATTTCGAATACATGGCCCAGGGCCGCGCGGTCGATTACGGCATCGTCTCGCCGGCGCACATGTCGACCTTCGCGCGTGCCGCGCCGTTCATCGACGCGCCCTTCGTGTTCCGCGACATCGCCCATATGGACGATGTGGTGAAGCAGGACCTGCTGAAGCCGATCGCCGACGAGGTCGAGCAGCGCGCCGAGGTCCGGCTGATCGGCCATGCCGGCGGCGGCATCCGCAACATCTTCGCCAACAGGCCGGCGAAGAACCTCGCCGAGATCCGCGGGCTGAAGGTGCGCGTCCAGGGCGCGCCGATCTGGTCACGGGCCTTCGCCGCGGTCGGCATGTCGCCCACCGTCATCGCCTATAACGAGGTCTACAACGCCATCCAGAACGGCGTCATCCAGGCCGGCGAGAACGAGGCCGCCGGTGTCGAGGCCATGAAATTCTACGAGGTGGCACCCCATCTCATCCTGACCCAGCATGCCGTATCAATCCGGCCGATCTGCTTTTCGGTGAAAACCCTGAAGGCCTTGCCCAGGGACTTGCAGGACGCGGTCATCGCGGCAGGCAAGGAAGCGGGAGATTTCGGCCGTCAGCTCGAGTCGAGCGAGGAGGTCGTGAAACTCGACGCGCTGGAAGCGGCCGGCAAGCTGAAGCGCGTGGCATTCCAGGAACGTGAGGCGATGAAACGGCTCGTCGATCCCGTCATGGCGACCTACGCCAAGGAGATCGGCGCCGACGGCATCTTCAGCAAGGTCAACGCGGTCTGACCCGACAGCCCACCTGCCGCGTCGTCACGCCCTTGCGTGGCGGGGCGGCAGGCGTTCGCGCCCATGCCCAGGCGTCCAGCAGCCCCATCCGAAAGCGTCCCATGAACCCGACAGACATCGTATCGACGAGCCGCTGGCGGCGGCTTACGGCGGCCTATGCCGCGCTCCTCTCCCATCTCCTGGTTCTATCCGTCGCCATCCTGATCATCCCGGTCACCCTGCAGATCTTCTCCCGCCACACCGACCTGATCCCGTCCTATATCTGGACCGAGGAGATGGCGCGCTTCCTGTTCATCTGGACCATCATGATCGGCGCCATGATCGGCGTGCGGGAATCAACTCATTTCGAGGTCGACCTGCTTCCGCAAATGGGTCCTCGCGGCGAAGCGGTCGCCCGCCTGCTCGGCCGCCTCGGCGTGCTGGCTCTGGCGCTGGTCTTCGTCTGGGCCGGCATCCAGTTCACTCGCTTCGGCTGGCATCGCATATCCGAACTCGCGGAACTGCCGCTTTGGCTCATCCACATCGCCTGGCCGATCACCGGGCTCACCTGGCTGATCTTTCTCGGCGAGCAATTCGTCGACGATTTCAGAACCGCCGCCGGCAGGAGCACCCGATCATGACCGGCTCCGTCCTATCGGCCGGCCAGGCCGCCTTCGTCCTGTTCGGCGGCTTTTTCGGCCTGCTGTTCCTGCGCGTCCCGGTTGCCTTCGCGCTCGGGCTTGCCTGCCTGCCGATCCTGGCGATCGAGCCAAGGCTCGATTCCATGACCTTGATGTCGGAGACCTTCAACGCCTTCAATTCCTTCATCCTGCTGGCGGTGCCGTTCTTCCTGCTGACTGCAAACCTGATGAATGTCGGCGGCATCACCGACCGCCTGATGAAACTGTCCCGCACCATGGTCGGCCACTGGCCGGGGGGGCTTGCCCAGATCAATGTGGTGCTGTCGATCTTCTTCGCCGGCATCTCCGGTTCGTCGACGGCGGATGCGGCGAGCCAGTCGAAGATCTTCATCGAAGCGCAAAGGCGCGAGGGGTATGACGACAGTTTCTCGGTCGCCATCACCGCCGTGTCCGCGGTGCTGGCGGTGATTATCCCGCCCTCGATCCTGATGATCGTCTGGGGCGGCATCCTGACCACGTCGATCGGCGCATTGTTCCTGGCCGGCATCGTTCCCGGCCTGCTGATCGGGGTCGCGCAAATGGCGACGGTCCATGTCTATGCGACCAAGCGCGGCTATCCGACCTATCCGCGCGCGGCGTGGCGCGAGTTCTTCTGCGCCTCGGCCCATTCCTTCCTGGCGCTGATGACACCCGGCATCATCATCGGCGGCAAGATCTTCGGCTGGTTCACCGCAACGGAATCCGCGGCCATCGCCGTGCTTTATGCCGGCGTCCTGTCGCTGCTGGTCTATCGCGAGATGGATTTCAAAGGGCTCTACTCGGCTCTGCTCGACACCGGCAAGCTCGCCGGCATCGCGCTATTCTGCGTCGGCACGGCGAGCTGCTTCGGCTGGCTGCTCGCCTATTACAAGATCCCCGAGGCGATCCTCACCGGCGTGTCGGCCTGGAACATGGGCTTCATGGCCACCGGCTTCTTCATTGCCTTCGTCTTCCTGGTGGTCGGCTGCTTCCTCGACGCCATCCCGGCGATCATCATCTGCGGACCGATCCTCGCGCCGCTCGCCAAGGCCGTGCAGATGGACCCGGTGCATTTCGCCATGATCGGCATCGTCAGCCTGGCCTTCGGGCTGGTCACCCCGCCCTACGGTCTCTGTCTGATGATCGCCTGCACCGTGGCGGGCCTGAGGATCCGCGACGCCATCAAGGACACCATGATCATGCTGATCCCGATGCTCCTGGTGCTGGCGCTGGTCATCGTCTGGCCGTCGGTGTCGCTGTTCCTGCCGAGCCTGATCTCACCGGACTTCCTCCGGTGAGATCAGCCCGGCCGGCGTCCAGGCTCAGACGCGCGACCTGTCGTTCAGCCCACAGGCGACGAAGCCGCCATCGACCGCCAGGATCTGGCCGGTGATGTAGCTCGACCGCTTGCCGTCGACGAGGAAAGCCACGGCCTCGCCGATCTCGGCCGGCGTGCCGTAACGTTCGAGCAGCACCTTGTCGTTCCACTGCTCGCGGATCGCCGCGGTATGGATCTCGGCCACCATCGGGGTCTCGATCGGGCCCGGCGCGACGCTGTTGACCCGGATGCCGTAGCGGGCGAGCTCGACCGCCATGATGCGGGTCAGATTGACGACCGCGCCCTTGGACGAACCATAGGCGGCGCGGCCGATATTGCCGGTGAGACCGGACACCGAGGCAATGGTGACGATGGCGCCGCCGCCCGAGGCGCGCATGGCCGCGGCCGCCGCGCGCGCGATGTTGAAGGTGCCGACCACGTTGATCTCGTGGATCATGCGGAACATCTCCGCCGTGGTCTCCAGGAAAGGCACGTCGCGGCCGATGCCGGCCGAGGTCACCAGTCCCTTGAGCGGGCCGACATCGCGCTCGGTCTCCTGAACCAGCCGTTCCATGGCGCCCGCATCGGTGACGTCGCCCTGGACCATGCGGAAGCGCCCGGCATGGGCCGCCAGCGCCTTCTCGGCGGCGGCGAGCGCCTTGGCGTCGCGGTCGGTGCCGACCACGTCCCAGCCCTGCTCCAGCAGGATCGACGTGGTCGCAAGCCCGATCCCCGACGCGCCGCCGGTGACGATCGCCACCCGCTTCTCCGATGATGCCGACATGGTGGTTTCCTTCCTTGAGCGTTGTTGTTGTGTTTGACGAAACTGATCGGCCTATCGAGGATCGGCGCTCGATGACGCCCGCTGGCCACGAGGCAAAAAACGCTTACAAATCAACCCTCTCCCATAGGGAGAGGGTGCCTGCGTCAGCAGGCGGGTGAGGGGTTGTCCATCTCCGGATGAGGTGGCGGGCCGGACGCGGACTTCGCAATGCACGTCACCTGCAGCCGCTATTCTCAACCCCGACGCCCCTCACCCGGCGCCTGACGGCGCCAGCCTCTCCCTATGGGAGAGGGTTAAGACCCTCACATCGCCTCGAGCACCAATTCCATCGTCATCAGGATGGGGTTGTCGCCGCGTTTCAGCCGGCCCTCGGCGAGGCCGCCGGTATAGTCGACCAGCACGACGTCGAGCTCCGCCTGGAGCTTGCCGTCTGCCCCGGGCGCGACGATGCCGCTGCGCACCGCCACTTCGGTGGCGAAGGGCTCGACGATGCGGCCATCGTCGAAACGGGCGCCGATCGTGCTGCCGACGCCGCCGTGGAGCCGCGCCCTGGCGATGCCGTGGTCGCGGCAGAACTCTTCGAGCAGCCCGGCCATGTCGCGGTTCGGCCTCAGCCGCATCGCGAAGACCCGCTGGCGGGCCGCAGTCGGGCCGGCCGGCCGGGCCACAGGCCCGAACAGCTTGAAGTTGGTCTCCGGGTCCGGCTCGGCGGTGAAGGCCGCGCCGTCGAGCCCGATCGCCGCGACGCGAAAGCGCTCGGCAATCACGGTCTCGTCCGGCAGGATATGGCCGCCATTCAGACGCCCGTCGGCTTCCCGCCACAGCGCATGGCAGTGGAAGAACGGCTGGTCGTCGCGGCTGCCGAAGGTCATCGCGACCGTGGTCAGCCGGGTGACACCCTCGGGGCGGAAAATCTCGCTGTAGAAGGCCGCATGGTCCGGCGTCTCCGACAGCGCCGGCATGACATAGGCGAAGGGCGACAAGGCGCCGCCCGAGGCCGTCAGCACGCCGCTGTCATACCCCCTGGCGGCAAAACCCCGGCGCACGGCCTCGAGCAGCGGCACTCCGGCTTCGCAGTCGAAGCCGAAGCTTTCGCCCCGGGCTTCGACCCATTGGATCGGCTCGGCTTGCGCCGGGCCCGGCTGGGTGACCTGCCGCATGGCCTGAGCGCTCATTGCCCGGCCCTCTTGGCGATCTGGTCGAGCAGGCCGCGCGCCTCCAGCTCGTCGCGCACCAGGCGCTTCGGCACCTTGCCGTAACCGGATTTCGGCAATTGCTCCCAGAAGAAGAAGCGCTTCGGCATCTTGTAGCGCGGGATCTTGGCCGCCAGGAATTCGGCAAGTTCGGCTTCCGAGACGGCATGCGCCTCGCGCGCCACGCAGACCGCCACGCCGACCTCGCCCCAGACCGGATCCGGCACGCCCAGCACGGCGACTTCGCCGATCGCCGGATGGGTCAGGATCTTCTCCTCGACCTCGCGCGGATAGATGTTCGAGCCGCCGGAAATGTACATGTCGGAGGCACGTCCAGTGATATAGACGAAGCCTTCATTGTCCATGTGGCCGAGATCGCCGGTACGGAACCAGCCGTCGCGGAACGACTTGGCATTGGCCTCGGCGTTCTCGTAATAGCCGGCAAAGACCGCCGGGCCGATGACGCAGATCTCGCCGGTCTGGAACGCTTCGAGCTCGTGACCGTCATCGCCCTGGATCGCCACCTGCATGCCGGTGCGCTCGAAACCGCAAGTGCCGATGCGGGCGTGCGGGCCGTCTTGCGGGTCATGCAGCGCCGGCGGCAGCACCGTGATGTTGCCCGTGACCTCGCCGAGCCCGAAATATTGCACCAGCACCTTGCCGAGCTTGGCGAGCGCCGCCTTCTGGTCCTCGCGATACATCGGCGCGCCGGCATAGATGATGTAGCGCAGCGATGAATGGTCGTGCTTGTCGACAGCGGGATGCTCGACCAGCATTTTCAGGATGGTCGGGACGGTGAAGATATTGGTGACCCGGTAGGCCGCGATCAGGCGGAAGGCCTCGTCGACATCGAAACGCTCGGTCGGCAAGAGGATCGTCGGCACGCCACGCGCGGCCTGCACCAGCTGATGCACGCCGGCGCCATGCGACAGGGGCGCCACCACCAGCGATGCATCGTTCTCGGTGGTGCCGGGCATCAGGTCGCAGAGATGGTTGGTGATGACGAAGGCCATCTGGCCATGGGTCAGCACCGCCGCCTTGGACCGGCCTGTCGTGCCCGAGGTGAAGAAGAACCAGCAGGGATCGTCGGCTTCCACCGCCTCGTTGGCGACATGGGCGCCGCCATGGGCCGCGATCACGTCCCCAAGGCTGGTCTCGCCGAAAATCCCGCCGCCGATCGTCCAGGTGAAGTCCAGCACCTGGCTCTCGGCCTTGACCGCAGCGGCATGGTCGGGGAAATCGCCGTGGCAGAGGAAGGCCTTGGCGCCCGACGAGGTCGCGAGATAGGCGACCTCGTCGGGCATCAGGCGGAAATTGGTCGGCACCCAGACGGCGCCGAGCCGAAAGGCGGCGAACATCGACCAGAACATCTCGGCACAGTTCTTCGAATGCACCAGGATGCGGTCGCCCTTGACGATGCCGCGAGCGGCAAGGCCCGCGGCGAGCGCCGAGACGGCGGCGTCGATTTCCGTCCAGCTCCATTGCCTGTCAGCCCAGATGAAACCGGGCCGGTCGCCGTGGCGGCGGGCATTCTGGGTCAGGATATGGGCGAGGTTCATCACCCGGCGGCTCATCGGAGCAACGCCGCCGGCCGGCGCGGTCTCAGTCTTGCCGCTCACTTGGAACGCTCCAGGATCGAGACGTAGTTGGCGACCGCGGCGCCGCCCATGTTGAAGACGCCGGCAAGCGAAGCGCCGGGCAATTGCATGTCGCCCGCCTCGCCCATCAACTGCATTGCCGCCATGACGTGCTGGGAGACGCCGGTGGCGCCGAGCGGATGGCCGCGCGACTTGAGGCCGCCGGAGAGATTGACCGGCAGCCGGCCGCCGCGCGAGCTCTGGCCCTCGCGCGCCACCCGCCAGCCCTGGCCGGGTTCCGCGAGGCCCATCGCTTCATATTCGATCATTTCGGCAACGGTGAAGCAGTCATGGGTCTCGACCAGATCGAGATCGTCGATGACGATGCCGGCATCCTCGCGCGCCTTGGTCCAGGCGCGGCGGGCGCCCTCGAAGGCCACCGGGTCGCGGCGCGACAGGGGCAGCATGTCGTTGACGTGGCGGCGGGCGCGGAACGAGATGGCGCGCTGCAGCGTCTGGGCGGTCTCCTCGTCGGCGACCACCAGGGCAGCGGCGCCGTCCGACACCAGCGAGCAGTCGGTGCGCCGCAGCGGGCCGGCGACCAGGGGGTTTTTCTCCGACACGGTGTTGCAGAAGTCGAAGCCGAAATCCTTGCGCATATGGGCGAGCGGATTGGCCAGTCCATGCACATGGTTCTTGGCGGCGATCATGGCCAGTTCTTCGCTGCGGTCGCCGTAGCGCTGGAAATAGGTCTGGGCGATGCGGCCGAAAATGCCGGCGAAACCAGCGTCGCCCGCCTCTTCCTTGCGGTAGCAGGCGGTGAGCAGGATATCGCCGAGCTCGGCCGACGAGGTGGCGGTCATCTTCTCGGCGCCGACCACCAGGGCGATGCGGCCGCGGCCGCTTTCGATGAAGTCGAGCGCGGAATAGAGCGCGGCCGAGCCGGTGGCGCAGGCATTCTCCAGATGGGTGGCCGGCACATAGGCGAGTTCCGGCATGTTGAGCGCGACCAGCGAGCCCTCGAAGGCCTGTTTGGCGAAGCCGTTATTGTAGACGCCGACCGTGATGGCATCGACATCGGCCGGGCCGACGCCGGCATGGTTGAGCGCATCGGCGGCCACCCGGCTGATCAGGCTCTCGACATCGGGATCCTCGAGCTTGCCGAAGGGGGTGTGGGCCCAGCCCACGATCGCGGCACGTTGAGCCATGATGGTCATTTCCTCTCGTTGGAGCGGCGCTGCGTGGCATTGGCCACGGGCATCGTCGCGGTTCTTGTTTCGCCGATGGTCGCAAATTCTCGCAACCGCGCTTCCAGGCGCCTGACCTCGGTTTGCAGCAGCTGAATGAGATAGGGCTCGCGGTCCGGCTGCATGCGGCTTTCGATCGCCGCGAGCGACAGGCAGCCGTCCGGCCGTCCCTGGGCGTCGCGCACGACCATGCCGATGCCCCAGGAGCCCGGAAACAACAGGCCGCGGTTGAAGCCGTATCCCTTGTCGCGCGCCTCCGCGATGAGCCCGTCGATGACCGGCCGGGTCAGCACCGGATAGCGCTCGGCAAGCCAGGCGGCATTGGTGGCGAGCGCCTGCTCGACTTCGGCATCGGGCAAGGCCGCGATCAGGGCGATGCCGCCGGCGCCGGCGCCGAGCGGGTGGCGGTCGCCGGCGGCCAGCACGTGCGAGCGGATCGGATAGGGCCCATCCTCGCGATGCAGGCAGACCGCGGTCCAGTCGCGCCGGATCTGGATGAAGGCGGCGTCGCCGGTTTCCTGCGCCAGCCGCGTCACCCCCTCCAGGGCCAGGCGGTGTATGCCGAAGCGGTCGGCCGCCAAAGTGCCCAGCACATAGGTCTCGGCGCCCAGAAAATAGCGCCGGGTCACCGGATCCTGCTCGGCGAGCCCGGCCTCGATCAGGGCGATCAAGATCCGCCGGCAGGTCGGCTTGGTCAGCCCCGAGGCCTCGACCAGCGTGGCCAGGCCCGCCCCGGCCGCGCCATGGCCGGCGACCAGGCGCAGGACGGCGACCGCCCGCCCAATGCTTTGGGTGCCGGTCGCCTCGCCCTCGGTTTCGGCGCGCAGATTTTCCACACGAGCCATATTGTGGACCTGATGTCTCGCTAATTCCCGTTGACAAGTCTGCGATTAGGCGGCAACCGTCAACTGGAAAAATAAGATGGACATTCAGGTCCAATATATGGACCTTTTTGGCCACGCAGAAATCGCTGCCTGACAGGCGAATGAAAAGGGTTGACGGCGGCAATGCCTCGGTCCCTCGTCATCAGGCAGATTTCAAGCAGGGACCGCCTTGGTCAATGGCGGTTACCGACATCCTGGGAGGATGAAGACGATGACGACGATCTCTCGCCGCACCTTCGCGGCCGGCACCAGCGCGCTTGCCGTATCGACTTTTGCCATCGGCAATGCCCGCGCCGCCGAATTCACCTACAAATTCGCCAATAACCTGCCGATCAGCCATCCCTTGAACATCCGGGCGCAGGAAGCTGCCGCCAAGATCAAGGAAGAGACCAGCGGCCGGTTCGAGCTACAGATCTATCCGTCCAGCCAGCTCGGCTCGGACACCGACACGCTCGGCCAGATCCGTTCCGGCGCGGTCGACTTCTTCACGCTGTCCGGCCTGATCCTGTCGACCTTCGTGCCGGCCGCCTCGATCAACGGCGTCGGCTTCGCCTTCAAGGACTACGACACGGTCTGGAAGGCGATGGACGGCAAGCTCGGCGAATATGTCCGCGGCGAAATCGCCAAGTCGCGCTCGATCATCGCGCTGGAAAAGCCCTGGGACAACGGCTTCCGGCATACGACCTCGTCGAACAAGCCGATCGTGACGCCGGCCGATCTCGCCAATTTCAAGATCCGCGTCCCGCCGTCGCCGCTCTGGACCTCGATGTACCGGGCCTTCGGCTCGGCGCCGACCACGATCAACTTCAACGAGGTCTATAGCGCGCTGCAGTCCAAGGTGGTCGACGGCCAGGAGAACCCGCTGGCCATCGTCTCGACCGCGAAGCTCTATGAAGTCCAGACCTACTGCTCGCTGACCAACCACATGTGGGACGGCTTCTGGTTCCTGGCCAACCGCGCCAGCTGGGAAGCCCTGCCGCAGAACATTCGCGACATCGTCTCGAAGAACATCAATGCCGCCGGCATCGCCGAGCGGGCCGATGTCGCCAAGCTGACCGAGACGGTGCAGGCCGACCTGACCGCCAAGGGCATGAAGTTCAACACGGTCGATCCGGCGCCGTTCCGCGAAAAGCTGAAGGCCGCCGGCTTCTATGCCGAGTGGAAAGGCAAGTTCGGCGACGCCGCCTGGGCGACGCTGGAAGCCTCCGTCGGCTCGCTCGGCTGACGCCGATGCAGACGGCTTCCGAGTTCGCGGCGCCCCTTGAAACGGGGGCGACCGCGACCCGGTCCTGGTTGGCGACTGCCGATCGGGCGCTGGGCTTCATCGTCGAGATCCCGGCGGCGATCCTGGTCGTCGCGGAAGTCGTCGTGCTCTTCTCCGGCATCATCGCGCGCTATGTGCTGCACAGGCCGCTGATCTGGTCGGACGAGCTGGCCTCGACCCTGTTCCTCTGGCTCGCCATGCTCGGCGCGGTGATCGCGCTGCGCCGTGGCGAACATATGCGCATGACCGCGCTGGTCTCGCGGGTTTCGCCTGAGCGGCGCGGCTTTTTCGATGCCCTGGCGGTCGCCGCCGGGCTCGGCTTTCTCATTCTCATCGCCGCGCCGGCCTATCACTGGGCCTTCGAGGAAAGCTTCATCGTCACGCCGGCCATGGAAATATCCAATGCCTGGCGCGCCGCGGCCTTCCCGATCGGCGTCGGCCTGATGATCGCGTTCTCGCTGATCCGGCTCGCCACCCGCACCAGCCTCGCCCATTCGGCGCTGGCGCTCGTGCTGGTCGCGGCTGTCATCGCCGCCTTCTGGTTCTTGGGCCCGACGCTGAAGACGCTCGGCAACATCAACCTGCTGATCTTCTTTGTCGGCGTGGTCGGCGTCTGTGTCTTTTCCGGCGTGCCGATCGTGTTTTCCTTCGCGCTCGCCACGTTCGGCTATCTGGCCCTGACCACGCGCGTGCCGACCATGACGCTGGTCGGGCGCATGGACGAGGGCATGAGCCACCTCATCCTGCTCGCCGTGCCGCTCTTCGTGTTTCTCGGCCTGCTGATCGAGATGGCCGGCATGGCCAAGGCCATGGTGCGCTTCCTGGCAAGCCTGCTCGGCCATGTCCGTGGCGGCCTCTCCTATGTGCTGATCGGCGCCATGTACCTGGTTTCGGGCATTTCCGGCTCGAAGGCCGCCGACATGGCGGCGGTCGCGCCGGCGCTGTTCCCCGAAATGAAGGCCCGCGGCGCCAAGCCCGGCGATCTCGTGGCCCTGCTCTCGGCCACCGGCGCGCAGACCGAAACCATTCCACCGAGCATCGTGCTGATCACCATCGGCTCGGTCACGGGCGTGTCGATCGCGGCCCTGTTCACCGGCGGCCTGGTGCCCGGTCTCGTGCTGGCGGTGGGTCTCTGCTTCGTCGTGTCACGGCGCTATCGCAATGACGACCTGAGCCAGGTCAAGCGCGCGCCGATGACCGAAATCCTCAGGAGCTTCGTCATTGCGCTGCCGGCGCTGGCCTTGCCCTTCCTGATCCGTGCCGCCGTGGTCGAGGGCGTCTCGACCGCGACCGAGGTCTCGACCATCGGCATCGTCTATTCGCTGATCGTCGGCCTCGTGGTCTATCGCCAGTTCGACTGGTCCAGGCTCGGCACCATCCTGATCGACACGGCCTCGCTCTCCGGCGCCATCCTGATCATTATCGGCGCCGCCTCGGCCATGGCCTGGGGACTGACCCAGTCCGGCTTCTCGCGCACGCTGGTCGAGATCATGACGCATCTGCCGGGCGGCGCGATCGGCTTCATGGCGGTGTCGATCGTCGCCTTCATCGTGCTGGGCAGCGTGCTCGAGGGCATTCCAGCCATCGTGCTGTTCGGCCCGCTCCTGTTCCCGATCGCCAAGCTCGTCGGCATTCACGAGGTCCATTACGCCATGGTCGTCGTGCTCGCCATGGGGCTCGGCCTGTTCGCGCCGCCCTTCGGGGTCGGCTATTACGCGGCCTGCGCCATCGGCAAGGTCAATCCCGACGAGGGTATCGGCCCGATCTGGGCCTATATGCTGGCACTGCTCATCGGCCTGATCGTGGTCGCCGCCGTGCCGTGGTTCTCGATCGGCTTCCTGTGAGTGTCACCATGCGCCTGAAAGATCGCGTCGCCATCGTGTTCGGGGCCGGATCGTCCGGTCCCGGCTGGGGCAATGGCAAGGCCGCCGCCGTCACCTATGCCCGCGAGGGCGCCAAGGTCGTCTCGGTCGACATGGCCGAGGCGGCAGCGGAAGAGACCGCCGGGATCATTCGCGGCGAAGGCGGCGAGGCCATCGCGGTAACCGCCGACACCACCAACCTCGCCGCGGTCGAAGCCGCGGTCGAAGCGGCGATGACCCGCTTCGGCAAGCTCGACATCCTGCACAACAATGTCGGGGTGGTGTTGCATGGCGGGCCGGTCGAGCTCGACGAAGAGGCGTTCCGGCGCAATCTCGACATCAATATCGGTTCGGTCTACCGCACCGCCAAAGCCGTCCTGCCGCATTTCTTGGCGCAGAAGAGTGGCGTCATCGTCAACATCTCGTCGGTCGCCGCGATCCGCTGGACCGGCTACCCCTATTTCGCCTATTACGCCGCCAAGGCCGCGGTGAACCAGGCGACGGTGGCGCTCGCCCTGCAATATGCCCCGCACGGCATACGCGCCAATTGCGTCATGCCCGGCATGATCGACACACCGCTGATCTACAAGCAGATCTCCAGCCAATATGGCTCGATCGAGGAGATGGTCGCAGCGCGCGGCCGCGCCGTGCCGATGGGCCATATGGGCACCGCCTTCGACGTCGCCAATGCGGCGTTGTTCCTGGCTTCCGACGAGGCCAAGTTCATCACCGGCGTCAGCATTCCCGTGGATGGCGGCCAGAGCTGCGCGGTGCCGCTGCCGGTGTGAAGAGGGCGAATGGCGAATGGCGAATGGGGATGCCGAGAAGGCGCCACTCACACATCTCGCCATGCTGAGGCGCTGAGACGGTTTCACGGCCCAGAGCGAAAAGCGTCGACGAATCAACCCTCTCCCAAAGGGAGAGGGTGGCGCCGGGTGAGGGGTCGTCCATTTCCGGACAAGACGGCATGCTCCGCGAGCCGCGACGCCAGTTCTGAGCGCTCACGCCCCTCACCCGGCAGCTGACGCTGCCACCCTCTCCCTTTGGGAGAGGGTTGATTCTGTTGCGCTTTTCTCGCGCAGGCGGTTGTACTTCGAAGATCCGACCGGCATCGGCGCACACACCCCTGCACCCGCCGCGTCATGTTTCACTCACCCATCGTCGCGGCAACATGACCTCCTGCTGCCCGACATGGACCGGGTCATGTCGCTGGGCCATGCTGGCCAATCCGACGCTCAGCAATGCTTAGCCCGAGGCCTCATGCCCAAGACGACCCGCCGCTCGTTCATCAAGCTCGCCGCCGCCGCGGCCGGCGGCGCGCTTCTTCCGGCCCCGGTCAAAGCCCAGGGGCGCATCGTCATCAATGACGCGAGCCGGCTGAACCCGACCCCGGTGATGCGCCACTTCACCGTCGGCGACGATCCGGAAGCCGCGACGATCGAACGCCTGCGCCGGGAACTGCGCGAGGCGGCGGCAGAGCGGCGGCCTTTCGCGGTCGGCGGCGCGCGCCATTCGATGGGCGGCCAGAGCATTCCGCGCAACGGCACCGCCGCGACATTCGCAACCCGCATCTGCGAACTCGACCAGCAGGCGAAGACTTACCGCACCCATGCCGGCACCCGCTGGGCCCATATCATCGCGACGCTCGACCGGGCCGGGTATTCGCCGGCGGTGATGCAGTCGAACAACGACTTCGCCACCGGCGGCACCTTGTCGGTCAATGCCCATGGCTGGCCGACCCCCTTCGGCCCGTTCGGCTCGACGGTCCGGTCGTTCCGCCTGATGCGCCATGACGGCGAGATCGTCACCTGTTCGCGGACCGAGAACCAGGAGCTGTTCTCGCTGGTTCAGGGCGGCTACGGCCTGTTCGGGATCGTCCTCGACATGGTCGTCGACATGGTGCCGAACGCCCTGCTGAAGCCGGCCTACGAGCTGATGCTGTCGGCCGATTTCGGCCGGCGTTTCGTCGCGACCCTCGACCGCGACCCGGCGATTCAGATGGCTTATGGCCGCCTGTCGGTGGCCCGCCGGAACTTCCTCGGCGAGGCGCTGATGATCAGCTACCGGCCGGTGCCGAACCCGCCACGAACCTTGCCGCCGGCGGCGACCGGCGGCTTCATGTCGTCGATCTCGCGCGAGATCTTTCGTGCCCAGGTCGGCAGCGAAACCGCCAAGCGGGCGCGCTGGAGCGCCGAGACGGTGGCCAATCCCAGCTTGTCGTCGGGTATCGGCACGCGCAACGCCTTCATGAACGAACCCGTCGCGAACCTTGCCGGCGGCGACCGCTTCCGCACCGATATCCTGCACGAATATTTCGTCGCGCCGGACCGTTTCGCCGACTTCATCGCGGCCTGCCGCGACACCATCCTCAAGTCGCGCCAGGAGCTTTTGAACGTCACGCTGCGCCATGTCCTCGCCGACACGACCAGCGCGCTGTCCTACGCGCCCGAACGGCGGATCGCCGCGGTCATGCTGTTCTCCCAGGCGATCACCGCGGAAGCGGAGGCCGACATGCTCCAGATGACGGAAGCCCTGATCGAACGGGTGATCGCGATCGGCGGCAGCTTCTACCTGCCCTATCGTCTCCATGCCCGCCGCGACCAGGTCACCCGGGCCTATCCGCGGCTTGCCGAAGTGGCGGAGCGCAAGCGCGCGCTCGATCCCGGCCTCCTGTTCCGCAACGCCATGTGGGACGCCTATTTCGTCGCCTGAACCGTTTCTGGGACCTCACGATGACATTGCCCCGCAAGATCGCCGCGACCTATGCCGTCATTCTCGGCCTGGTGACGCTGATCAATTACCTGCCCGGCCTGACCGACGCCCAGGGCCGGGCCTTCGGCATCTTCGCGCTCGACATCTATGACGATTCCCTGCACTTCGCCTCGGCCGCCTGGGCGGCGATCGCGGCCTGGCTGTCGACCCGTGCCTCCCTGATCTTCCTGCGCGTCTTCGGCGTGCTCTATTGCCTTGACGGCCTGATGGGGCTCGCCTTCGGCTCGGGTTATCTCGATCTCGGCATACTCATCTACGGCGTGCTCGACCTGCCCCTCGTCTTCAAGATCCTCGCGAATACGCCGCATATCGCGCTCGGCGGTTTCGCCGCCTTTGCGGGTTTCCGGCTCGGACGCGGCGAACCGGCCGAGAGCCGCGCATGAAGACCGTCCTGCGCTTCCTGCTGCGCTGGCTCGGCCGTCTCGCGATCGTCGTGGTGGCGCTTCTCGCGGTATCGGCCCTGCCGATCCTGTATGTCGAGACGCGCTGCCAGGCGCCACGCCAGGAGGCCGGCCCGGACGCCGTGCCGCGCATCATCAGCGAGGCGCCCTGGCGGCGACCGGAGATCCAGAGCTATCTGTCCTACCCCGAATGGTACATCGTCCATGCCTATGAGGACTTCGCCGGCCTGGTGAAAACCCGGGACGAAAATGCCTTCGATTATGGCGCCAGCATTACCGGCTTCTGGTCGAGCCTCTGCGATCTCAGCCGGCGTGCGACCCGGCAGGAGGCCATGTCCTTCGACATGAAGTCGATGCTCCATACGATCGGCGTCAGCTTCACCGCCGAGATGATCGTCAAGGGCGCCTATGAAGAGACGATCGGCCGGCTCGCCGCCTGGTGGCGCGGACCGGTGAAGAACGCCGAGGACCAGTTCGCCGCCGATGTTTCGGAGCGTTACGCCGGCTTCCTTGCCCAGACGCCCTGGTACGAATTTCCTTTCGCCGCCACCGTCAGGCAGTTCTGGACCGAGGTGCCGTTCGGGCGCGACAGCGCGCTGCGCTCGGTCGAACGGCGCTTCGCGCTGACCGCCGAATATGGCGTGAAGGCGGGCTACGCCGTGCTGATCGCGCAAGCCGCCGGCCTGACCCCGGCCGATCTCCGGATCCGCAGCGTCGTCGGCGGCCTCGATGCCCAGACGCTCGGCGCCGATCCGCGCATCAAGGTGATCGGCGAGGCCGACGGCGCCGTCGTGATCGAGACCGATCGCTATCGTGCCTTCACCCTGCTGATCCAGGACCTCATCGCCAAAGGGGCGAGGTTCCGCGAAATCGCCGGCAACCGGATGGCGCTCGTCACGATCTTGTCGCCCACCGACAAGATCGTCGAGCTCCCCGGCACCGAGCGTCTCTTCGCCTTCCCGCTGCAGGCCCGGCCAGGATGGCAAAGGCTGGGTCTTGCGGTGCCGGTCGACAGGCTCGATCTTGTGCTGCAGGCTGCCGGCGCCGCCGGTGGCAAGTTCGAGCATCTCTACGACTACTGAGAGATCCGCGTGTCCGTCCTTGGCCCCCGCCAGTTCCTCGCCGCCTCCGCCCTGGTGCTTGCCGGCTGGATGGTGATTGCCGGCGGGATCACCGCGGCAAGGTCCGGTCCAGCCCTGGTGGTCGCGCTCGGCGATACGACGGAGCTGATGAAGCGGGTCGACCCGGACCAGGTGCGCCTGCTGCGCGTCACGGGTATCCTCCTGGTTGCCGCAGTGAATGATCGCGGCGGGGTGCGGGATCTCTACGAAAGCGGCGCCTATCTGGTGCTGCCGGCACGTGAGGGTGGCTGCGGGGTCATCCGGTAGGGTGGGAAGCCGCGCTTCGATCCGTGGCGCGGACCTCCGTGGCCGGCGCGAAGCCGGCTGGCGCTTCGGCCAGCGCGGCTTCGGCTGGACGCCTTATGCCGCGCTCGAGGCGATCGGCTGTTCGGCGCCGGGCTATAGCGAGACGTCAAGCACGGCCGGCGGCGCCTTCGGGCTGACTTTCGCGAGCAAGAGCACGGCCTCGCTGCGCGATGAACCATGCGGCGCGCGCCTCTCCCGCGAGCGGGCAAGGGTCATGCGCGCCTCATCGGCGAGCGGCGGGGCTCTGCCTGTTCCGCATCATGCCCCTCCCCCACTCGCTCTTCGCCACGCGCCCTCTGGTTCCCGAAACCGCCGGGCGAGACGGCTTGCGGCACGCACCGGTTGATCTTGCCCCAATTTCACCACGCCCAGGGGATCGTCTTGTCGTCCGATCGGCCCTGGGGACAGGGCCCCATCGGCGAGACGAACAGGATTTGACCACCCCGGGCACGCGATCCGGACCACTATGAAAGGCTCAGACCATGGGTATTGCCATTGCTGCCGAACGCCGTCTCCTTGCCGAGGACGAATATGACCCGGTTGCCGCCAGCCATTACCCGGCCCTCGAGACCGCCACGCGCGCCGAGCTGATCGAGCTCGCCGGCTGGCTGCGGGCGCGCCGCGCCAAGGCCAGCGACATCGTCCGCCATCGCCGCAGGGTCCGCCGCGGCAAGGCCGAACCACGCAATACCGCTGCCGAGGTCTCCAGCGAACGCGGCGTCGCCGCCAAAAAGCAGGTCTTCGCCCACGCGCTTCGCCGCGTCAACGCCCGCATCGAACGGCTTGGTGCCGAAGAGCGGCGCACCAAGGCCATCGGCAATCTTCGCGCCGCCGTCGAACGCAAGGCCGAGGCGACGAAGGCGCGTCCGAAACCCGGGCCGACGGCCGCCAAGGCCATGACGGTCAAGGAAAACGCCAAATCGAAAACGATCGTCGAGCCAGCCAAGACCGGCCGGGTATCCCAGGCCGGCAAGAAAGCCCAAGCCACCAAGGATGCGCGGTCGACTTAGGCGAACCCGGCTTGAGGTTTTGAATCAGGGCCCGATGCGGCCCATTTCGCCAACCGTCGCAGCGGCTTGGCCGAACATGCTGAATTGCCGAGCCGGCCAGGCCAACCTGGCCGGCTCGTACCGCGCGCAGCCGACGCAGCCGGCGCGTGTCAGCCCAGAAGCTCGGCGAGTGAACGGGCGATCACGACGGTCGCCTTTTCCAGATCGCTCAGGCGCAGCCTCTCGTCGGCGCGATGGGCATTGGCTTCCTCGATCGATTTCGGGCCAGCGCCGTAGAGCACAACGGGAATGCCCTGGGCGGCGTAGAGGCGGGCATCGGTATAGAGCGGCACACCGGTCGATCGCACCGGCTCGCCGAACACCTCGGTCGCGTGCCGGCCGACGAGTTCCGAGATCCGTTTGGCTTCGGGCGTTGCCTTCAAGGGTTCGGCGAGCAGGATGCGCCGCACCGTGACGCGGGCCGCCGGATGCGCCACCGCGGCACTGGCGATCAGGTCGCGCAACGCCTGCTCGACCTCGGCCGGATTCTCTTCCGGGATCATCCGGCGATCGAGCCGGAACGCAATCCGGTCGGGCACGACATTGGTGTTGATGCCGCCACTGATCAGGCCGACCGTGATCTGCGGACTGCCGATGCCGGGCACCGCCGATGTCGCCGCCTGCAGCGCTTCGCGATTGGCGTAGATCGCGGCGAGAATCGGGGTGGCCGCTTCGAGAGCGTCGATCCCCGTCGCGGGCAGGGCCGCATGCGCCGACTTGCCCTCGACGACCACCTCCAGATGCAGGCAGCCGTTATGGGCCTCGACGACCGCGTAGCTGAAGCCCGCGGCGATCGCCATGTCCGGCCGGGAAATGCCCTGCGACAACAGCCAGGCCGGGCCGATTTCGCCGCCGGCCTCCTCGTCATAGGTCAGATGCAGCTCGACCGTACCCTTCAGCGGCAGGCCGGAACGCTTCAGCGCATCCAGCGCGAAGGCATAGGTGGCGAAGTCCGATTTCGACACCGCCACGCCGCGGCCAACCATCCAGCCGTCGACGACGGCGGCGCCATATGGATCCTGGGTCCAGCCCTCTCCCGGCGGCACCACGTCGCCATGGGCGTTGAGTGCGATAACCGGACCGTCACCGAAACGGTGGCGGACGACCAGATTGGTCACCGAAATCATGCCGTGCCGTTTCACCAGGTCGGCCGGCACCGGGTGCCGCTCGACCGCGAAGCCGAGCCGCTCCAGCCATAGGGCGGCCTGCTCGGCATGAGCAGCGCAATCGCCGGCCGGATTGTCCGAGGGCATTTTGACCAGCGCCGCCAGAAAGGCGACCTCGTCGTCGAAGCGCTGATGCACCAGTTCATGCAGCAAGGCAGGCGTGGCGGTCGACATGGCAAGGTCCTTCACGTGGCGAGGTGATCGATGAAATCGGCGAGGACGCGCGCGGCGACGTCGATGTCGCCGGGCGCGGCATATTCTTGCGGGTGGTGACTCAGGCCGTCGCGGCAGCGCACGAACAGCATGGCGAAGGGCAGGATGCCGCGGAACGCCATGGCGTCATGGCCGGCCCCGCTCGGCAGCGACACGGCCGGATGACCGCAGCGTTGCACCGACGCGGCAAGGCGCGCCGACAGATCCGCGTCGCAGGGCGCCGCTGGCGCCTGATAGGACATGGCGATCTCGCAACCGATGCCCCGCGGCCCCGCGATGGCGCGGATCTCGGCCTCAAGCGCGCCAAGCGCGGCTGTTCGCCGGGCATCGGATGGGCTGCGCAGGTCCAGTGTCAACCGCACCTTGCCCGGCACCGTATTCACCGCTCCGCCGGGGGTTTCGATAAACCCGACGGTGGCGACCAGCTCCGGCTCGGCGCGTGCGCGCCGCTCGACCGCCAGGATGATCTCGGCGGCCGCCGCCAGCGCGTCGCGGCGCAGGTCCATTGGCGTGGTGCCGGCATGGCCCGCCTTGCCGGTCAATTCGATCATGCCGCGCGAGGCGCCATTGATCGCGGTGACGACCCCGACCGCGAGGCCCCTCGCCTCCAGCACCGGGCCCTGCTCGATATGGACCTCGACGTAGCCGACGGTGTCGGCGGCCGAGCGCGCCGAGCGGGGGATCGCGGCGACATCGCAACCGAAACCCTGCAGTGCCTCGCGCCGCGACACGTCGTCGGCATCGCGCTCATCCAGGATCGCAGCATCGAACCTGCCCGCCATGGCGCGCGAGCCGCCGAGCGTGCTGGCAAACCGCACGCCCTCCTCGTCGCCGAAGGCGGCGACCTCGATGGCGAAGGGGTAACGCTTGCCGCGCCGATGCAGCGCACGCACCACCTCCAGCCCCGTCACCACCCCCAGATTGCCGTCGAAGCGCCCGGCATTGCGCACGGTGTCGATATGCGAGCCGATCACCAGAGCCGGCGCTCCGGCCACGGTTCCCTCATAGCGCCCGATCACGCTGGCCACGCCATCCAGCGCCACGGCCATGCCGGCCTCGCGCATCCAGAGCGTGACGAGATCGACGGCACGGCGATGGGCCGGGCCGAGATAGAGCCTTGTCAGCACACCCGGCTCGTCGCTGATGGCGGCAAGCGCATCGAGCCGTGCCGCGATCGCGGCGCCGAAGTGATCGTCCGCATCGGTGGCGGTCGTCCCCGATGGCGACATCGGGTGGTGAGACGGAGACATCATGCCCTCCTGCGAAGCTGCGGTCGTGACCGTCAGCGTGGGCCTGCCCATTCGGCGACCACGCGCCGCTCCTCGGCCGTCATGCCCGTGATGTTCTGCGGCGGCATGGCGTGGGTGATCACCGACTGGAGCCGGATGGCGTCGCGCTGGCGCGCGATGGCCTCGTGGCTGTCGAGCAGGACGCCTTTCGGCGCGACGCCGATGCCGTCCCAGACCGGCTGCACCGCATGGCACATGCTGCAGCGGCCGATGACGATGTCGGCGACAGCGGTTGGCGCCTGCGGCGTACCGGCGGCGTGGCGCACGTCGCCCAGCGGGGCGAGGCCGAGCCTCTCGCGACCGATCGGCGAGGCGGCCATGCTGATCCAGCCGGCCCACATGATGCAGACCGCCGCCACCGCCCAGGTCCACCAGGGCTGGCCCTTGCCGGCATGGCTGACATTGTAGAAATGCCGGATCATCGCGCCCGCGACGAGAATGAGCCCGACGATCACCCAGGCATAGGGCGACGAATAGGTCAGCGGGTAGTGGTTCGACAGCATCAGGAACACGACCGGCAAGGTCAGGTAGTTGTTGTGCGTCGACCGGGCCTTGGCCTGCTTGCCGAAATCCGGATTGGGAGCACGGCCGGCGAGCAGTTCCTTGATGGTCTTGCGCTGGTTGGGGATGATGTTGAAGAACACGTTGCCCGACATCATGGTCGCCATCATCGCCCCGGTATGCAGAAGCGCGCCGCGTCCGGAAAACACCTGCTGAAACAGGAAGGCCATGAGGATGATGAAGGCGAAGCCGACGGAGGCCAGCAGCACCTCGTGTTTGATCAGCGGCGAGCGGCAGAGGCCGTCATAGACCAGCCAGCCGATGGCGAGCCCGCCAAGGCCGATGCCGGCGGCCGACAGCCGTGACAGCGCCATGACCTGCGGATCGATCAGATAGAGGTCGGACCCTGCATAATAGATCCAAACCAGCAGGAAGAAGCCCGAGATCCAGGTCGAGTAGGATTGCCATTTGTGCCAGATCATGTCCGGGGGCAAATGGGCCGGTGCCTCCAAATATTTCCTGACCTCGTAGAAGCCGCCGCCGTGCACTTCCCAGGCCGCACCGCCCTTGCCCGGGCGGATTTCCGGGATCGCCTTCAGCGATGCGTCGAGGTGCATGAAATAGAAGGATGATCCGATCCAGGCGATGGCCGTGATCACATGCACCCAGCGCAGCAGCAGGCTGCCCCATTCCGCGATGATCGGATCCATGTTGATTGTCCTCCCGATTTTGGCCGTCAGCCTAGTGCGTGGGGCATTCCCCTTGAACACGTAAAAAGTAGTGATATTTTCGTCCTGGAATTGAAAATCCAGAGAGCGCCATGGGCTTCGTCGAAGACGCTAGGATCTTTGCCCGCGCTGTCGAAAAGGGCAGCTTTTCCGCCGCCGGGCGCGACCTGCGCATGTCGGCCGCCGTGGTCAGCAGCCGCATCCTGGCGCTGGAACAGCGGCTCGGCTGCCGCCTGTTCAACCGCACCACCCGCAAGATCCAGCTGACCTCGGTCGGGCGTTCGTTTTTTGAGCGGATCGTCGATGTGCTCGATGCGGTCGAGCGTGCCGAGGCGAGCGTCGCCCTGGAGGGTGGCGCGCCGCGCGGCTCGCTCAAGATCACCGCACCCCTGGGGCTCGGCCGCCGGCTCGTCGCTCCGGTCGTGACGGCCTTCCGCACCGCCCAGCCGAATATCGACATCCGCCTGCGGCTGGCCGAACACCTGATCGACCTGATCGGTGAGGGCATCGACCTGGCGCTCCGGATGGCGGATCTGTCCGATTCAAGCTTCATCGTGCGCAAGGTGGCCACCATCGAGCGCATTCTGTGCGCTTCGCCGGCCTATCTCGAAAAGCACGGCGTGCCGCGGACGCCAGATGATCTCTTCGCCCACCAGTGCCTGCTGCTGCGCTTTCCGGGCTCCCGGCAGTTCCGCCTGACGGTGCGCCAGGGCCGGGAGACACGGACGCTCGCGGTCGGCGGCGCCATCGACTGCGACGACGGCGATGTGCTGACCCAATGGGCGCTCGCCGGCTCCGGCATCGTGATGAAGCCGGTCTTCGAGGTCGCCGAGCAATTGACCAAGGGCACATTGGTGCATGTCATGCCGGACGTCGTGCCGGAGCCGACGACACTGGCCATCATCTATCCTTCGCGGCAATTGCCGCCACCGGGACACAAGGCCTTTTCCGACCTCCTGCTCGAGGCCAGCCGCACGCATGTCGCGACCGAACTCGGCAAACTGGGCAAGCGCCTCGAAAATTGACGGCGCCCGGGCAGGCCCGCCGCAAAGCGACGGGCCGGTCCGGGCGTGTCGGCCGGATGAGTTGCCGGCTCAGTGCGCGTCGGCCATGGCACCGGCTTCGCGGACTTCCGCCGCCGCCTCGTCGGCGGACTTGAAGCCGTTGAAGTAGATGTTCAGCCCGACCGCGGCGATGGCTGCGAGCAGGATGCCCGACTCCAGCAACGGATGCAGGCTGTGCGGCATGTTGCGGAAGAAGTTCGGCGCCACCAGCGGGATCATGCCGAGGCCGACGGCGATGGCGACAATATAGAGATTGTTGCGGTTGCCGCGAAAATCGACGGTCGTGAGGATGCGTACGCCGGTCGCCGCGACCATGCCGAACATTACGATCCCGGCCCCGCCCAGGACCGCCGAGGGGATCGCCTCCGCGAGCGCCCCGAGCTTGGGCACGAGACCCATGGCCAGAAGGATGACGCCGCCGACCGCCGTGACGAAGCGCGAGCGCACGCCGGTGACACCGACCAGGCCGACATTCTGCGAGAAGGAGGTATAGGGGAAGGTGTTGAACAGGCCGCCGATCATGGTGCCGAGGCCATCCGCCCGGAGCCCCTTGGTCAGGTCGTCCTGGTCGACTTTGCGGTTGGTCATGTCGCCGATCGCCAGGAACATGCCGGTCGATTCGATCATCACCACGATCATCACCAGGCACATGGTGATGATCGAGATCGGTTCGAACTTCGGCAGGCCGAACTGAAAGGGATAGATGAAGCCGAACCAGCCGGCCCGGCCGACGACGTCGAAATTCATCTTGCCGATGGCGAAAGCGGCGACGCAACCGACGACGATGCCGAGCAGGACCGCGATATTCTGGACGAAACCCTTGCCGTATTTGGTCAGCGCCAGCACGACGCAGAGCACGAACAGGGCGAGCGCCAGGCTGTCGAGCGCGCCATAGCCGGGATTGGGATTGTCGACCAGCCGGAGCTTGCCGTCGATGACGGTGGTGATGAAGGAGGGGCCGCCGGCCGCCCAGCCGATGCCGACACGCATGAGCGAGACGCCGATCACCAGAATGATTGTGCCGGTCACGACAGGCGGAAAGAAGCGCAACATGCGGCTGATGAAGGGCGCCAGCATCAAGGCGAAGAAGCCGGATGCGATAATGGCGCCGAATATGCCTGTAATGCCGAGGTTCGGATCGCGGCCGATCGCCAGCATCGGCGCAACGGATGCAAAGGTCACCCCCATCATGACCGGCAAGCGAATGCCGACGCCTGGAATGCCCAGCGACTGGATCAGCGTGACGATGCCGCAGGCGAAGAGATCGGCGCTGATCAGCAAGGCCACCTGATCCGGCGTCATGTTGAGTGCCCGGCCGATGATCAGCGGCACCGCGATCGCCCCGGCATACATCACCAGCACGTGCTGAAGGCCCAATGCGAACAATCTCGGTGCCGGCAGCACCTCGTCGACGGGATGAACCTGGTCGGTCATCGTCTTCTCCTCCCTGAGTGCGTGCCGGCCGAATTTCCCGGTCTTGAACGAGCACACGCCCTGGTATTGAAGGTTGCCGGCGAACCCCACGCAATGATCTCAAAATCGGTAAGATTTTCAAATTTTGCCTGAAAATGGCGGAGGCCCGTTTGCGTTAACTGGCAACAGCCAACACGCGGAGAACACCATGGGACGACTATCGACACATGTGCTCGACACCGCCTCCGGCCGACCGGCCGCCGGCATGGACGTCGCGCTTCATCGCCTGGGCCTGGACGGCACGCGCGCCCTGGTCAAGCAGCTCCGGACCGGCGAGGACGGCCGCACCGCGGAGCCGCTGCTCACCGGCGAGGCGCTCACCGCCGGCACCTACGAACTGGTCTTCGGCGTCGCGGACTATTTCCGCGCCTCGGGCATCACCCAGGCGAACCCACCATTCCTGGACGACGTGCCAATTCGCTTCACGATCGCAGATGCCGATGCGCATTATCATGTGCCGCTGATCGTGACGCCCTGGAGCTATGCGACCTATCGCGGCAGTTGACACTCCGACCGCCGGCTCTTTCCGACAGATCTCATGCAGCGAGGCCAGCCATGCAGAACAGCCCCTACCCCCGCGACTTGATCGGTTATGGCCGCACCACGCCGCAGGCCTGCTGGCCGAGTGGCGCGCGCATCGCCGTCCAGTTCGTGATCAATTACGAAGAAGGCGGCGAGAACAACATCCTGCACGGCGACCCCGCGTCGGAAGCCTTCCTGTCGGAAATGATCGGCGCGCCGCCCTGGCCCGGCCAGCGCCACCCGAGCATGGAATCGATCTATGAATATGGCTCGCGCGCAGGGTTCTGGCGGCTCTGGCGGCTGTTCACCGGGCGCCGCCTGCCGGTGACCGTCTATGGCGTCGCCACCGCGATGGAGCGCAACCCGGATGCGGTTGCCGCCATGCGCGAGGCCGACTGGGAAATCGCCAGCCATGGGCTGAAATGGATCGACCATCGCCACATGCCGGCCGCGGAGGAGCGCGCCGCGGTAGCCGAGGCCCTGCGCATTCATACCGCGCTGTGCGGCGAACGGCCGCTCGGCTGGTATACCGGGCGGACGTCCGAGAACACGCTCGACATCGTCATGGAAGAGGGCGGTTTTCTCTATTCCGCGGATTCCTATGCCGACGACCTGCCCTATTGGGTCGACGGCCCGTATGGCCCGCACCTGATCGTGCCCTATACGCTCGACAGCAACGACATGCGCTTCGCGGCGGCGCAGGGCTTCAATTCGGGCGACCAGTTCTTCGCCTATCTGAAGGACTCCTTCGACGTGCTTTATGCCGAAGGCGCGGAAGGCGCGCCGAAAATGCTGTCGATCGGCCTGCATTGCCGCCTCGTCGGGCGGCCGGGCCGGCTCGCCGCGCTCGCCCGTTTCCTCGACTACATCCAGGGCCACGACCACGTCTGGATCTGCCGGCGCATCGACATCGCCCGGCATTGGGCGATCCATCACTACCCCGCCGATGGCCTGCCGAGCGGCATGAACCGGCCGGTCTTCGTCGCCAAATTCGGCGACATCTACGAGCACACGCCGGCCATCGCCGAGCGAGCCCATCGCCGCGGCCTGACATCGGCTCATGATACGACCGAAGGCCTGCACGGGGCGCTCGCTGCCGTTCTCGACGAGATGACCCGGCAGGAGAAACTCGCCTTGATCAAGGCGCATCCGGATCTTGCCGGCCGGCTTGCCGCGGCCAAGCTGCTGACCGCCGATTCCACCCGCGAGCAGGCGGGCGCCGGCCTCGACCGGCTGACGGCGGACGAACTCGCCCGCTTCACCGCGCTCAACGACGCCTACAAGGCTCGTTTCGAATTCCCCTTCATCATGGCGGTGAAGGGAGCGACGAAGGACAGCATTCTCGACGCCTTCGAACGGCGTATCGCCAATTCCACGGATGACGAATTCGCCACGGCAATCGCCGAGATCAAGAAGATCGCATTGCTCCGGCTGAAGGACCGACTGCGCCCGGCATGAGGCATCCGGGCCCGACAACCGCCCGGCAATAAATTGTAATAGTCGGGAAATACGACCTGCGAACAGCGCCGTTAGCGTCCCGGTGAGACTCAGTTCCACCGGGGCGCGCATGCCGCAGATGAACCACCTCCCATCGACTCGAATTCAAGCGATCGGCCTGGCCGTCGTGGCCGGCCTGGCGCTCGGCGCCTGTACCGAGGCAGGGACGCGAGCGCGCCTCGGCGAGGAGGCCGCCGACCCCGCCGTCGCCAGCCGGCAGGTCCGCTATCAGCCGGTGCTCGGCGGCTTTACCGCGTTCCGCCCCGTCGGCCCGATCGACTGGGGGCGCTCGAACGAACGCGTCGCCCCCGGCGCCCCGGTACGGTGAGGGTGATGACGATCATGACATCATCCACACGAAACCATCCGGCCCGCGCCGCCCGGCCGAGCACCGCTCAAAGACTGCTCCGCCCGGTTCGGCTCGGCGCCATTCTCGTCGGCGCCGCCACGGCGCTCGGCGGCTGCGCCAGCTATAGCCCCGACGGAGGCCTCGGCGTCGCCCGCGACATCGCGGCGCGCGAACTGCGTCAGGACCTCGGGCGCATCCGGGAGCCGGCCGACAGCGACCGGGTCAAGGCGCGGGTGACGGCCTTGCTGCGATCCCCGCTCAGCGTCGACAGGGCGGTCCAGATCGCCCTCATGAACAATCGCGGCCTGCAGGCCGCCTATAATGATCTTGGAATTTCCGAAGCGCTGTTCGTCCAGGCCAGCTTGCCGCCGAGCCCGACGCTTTCGCTGACACGGCTCGCCAGCACCGGCGCGATCGAGATCGAGCGCCAGTTGCTCGTCAACATTCTCGGGCTTGCGACCTTGCCGCAACGACGGGCCGTCGCCCAGGTCCGGTTCAGCCAGGCGCAGTTGCGGGCGGCCGAGGAGACGCTGCGCCTCGCCGGCGACACGCGCCGGGCCTATTACCGCGTCGTCGCCTCCAGCCAGCTCGTCAATTTCTTGACCCAGGCCAATAGCGCGGCGCGGACAGCCTCGGAACTGTTCAAGCGTCTCGGCGAAACCGGCGCGGTCAACCGGCTCGACCAGGCGCGCGAGCACGTATTCTACGCCGACGTGGCGGCCCAGCTCGCCCGCGCGCGGCTTCAGAACCAGGCTGATCGCGAACGTCTGATCAGGGCACTCGGCCTCTGGGACAATATTGCCGCGCTGAAGCTCCCGGCCCAATTGCCGGCCTTGCCGCCCCGCCCCATGTCCCGCGACGCGATCGAACGGGAGGCGCTGGAGAAGCGGCTCGATCTCAGGATCGCGCGCCTGGAAGTCGACGGCGTCGCCCGCCAGCTCGCGCTGACCCAATGGTCGCGCTTTCTGAATGTCCTGGAACTCCAGGGTGCGCTGAACAACGAGCGCTCCACGCGCACCGAACGCTCCTACAGCCTGCAGGGCGGACAGCTCGTCGAGAACCATCAGACCGAATTCGAACGGACCCGCATCAGCGGCCTGTCCCTGGAAGTCCAGATACCCCTGGACCTCGGCGAAAGCCGCCTCCGCGAGGCGCGCGAAACCTATCTGCGCTCGATCAACCGCCTGGTCGAACGCGGCGTCAACGTGCGCTCGCAGGCGCGCGAGGCCTACCAGCGCTATCGCGGTGGCTTCGACTTCGCCCGCCATTACCAGTCGCAGATCCTGCCGTTGCGCCAGATCATCGCCGATGAAAGCCAGCTCCGTTACAACGGCATGATGGTCGACGTGTTCTCGCTTCTGACCGAGGCACGAGCCCGCATCGCGGCCAATGCCGCGGCCATCGAAGCCCGCCGCGACTTCTGGATCGCCAAGACCGACCTGCACTTCGTGGTCATCGGCGGAGCGCCGGGCGGCGGCTCATCGGACACTCCCACCACAGCGGTTGCCGGCGCCGAAACCGGCGCGGCCGCGCACTAGCAACGAGGAAGACGTCATGTCCGTATCGCGACGTGGACTATTTGCCACCGCCGGCGCCGGCCTCGCCCTCGTCGGCGCATCCCAGGTCAGTGGACGAGCGCAGACGGCAAGCTTGCCGGAGGCGCCAACCATGACCAAGGCGAACACCCAGGCCCCCCTCGCACCTCCCTCCAGCGGACCGGACTACCAGCCGGTCGTCACGCTGAACGGCTGGACCTTGCCCTCGCGCATGAATGGCGAATGGAAAGAATTCCACCTGGTCGCCGAGCCGGTGGTGCGCGAGATCTCGCCCGGCATGCTCGCCCATCTGTGGGGCTATAACGGCCAGAGCCCCGGCCCGACGATCGAGGCGGTGGAGGGCGACAAGCTTCGCATCTTCGTGACCAATCGCCTGCCGGAGAGCACGGCGGTGCATTGGCACGGCCAGATCCTGCCCTCGGGCATGGACGGCGTCGGCGGACTGACCCAGCCGCATATCCCGCCCGGCAAGACCTTCGTCTACGAGTTCCAACTCCGCAAAAGCGGCACCTTCATGTATCACTCGCATTCCGACGAGATGGTGCAGATGGCCATGGGCATGATGGGCTTCTTCGTCGTCCATCCGCGCGACCCCGCCCTGCACCGCGTCGACCGCGATTTCGTCTTTCTGCTCAATACCTTCGACATCGACCCGGGGACCTATGTGCCGAAGGTCTCGACCATGACCGATTTCAACATCTGGTGCATGAACAGCCGTACCTGGCCGGGGCTAGATCCCCTGGTGGTCGCCAAGAACGACCGCGTCCGGATCAGGATCGGCAATCTCAGCATGACCAATCATCCGATCCACATGCACGGTTATGATTTCGAGGTGACCTGCACGGATGGCGGCTGGGTCCGTCCCGAGGCCCGCTGGCCGGAGGTCACCATCGACGTGCCCGTCGGTGCCATGCGCGCCTATGAATTCCATGCCGTGCACGAGGGCGACTGGGCGTTTCACTGCCACAAGTCGCACCACACGATGGGCCCCATGGGCCATGACACGCGCACCATGATCGGCGTGGATCAGCGGCAGGTGTCCCGGGCCATCCGCGGACTGGTGCCGGGCTTCATGCCGATGGGTGGCGCCGGCATGGGCGAGATGGGCGCGATGGAAATGCCGCTTCCGGCCAATACCTTGCCGATGATGACCGGCGACGGGCCTTTCGGGCCGGTCGAGATGGGCGGCATGTTCACGGTCGTGAAGGTGCGCGAGGGCCTGGCCGCCGGCGATTACAGGGATCCCGGCTGGTACCAGCATCCGCCCGGCACCGTGGCCTATGAATGGAAGGGACCGCCGCTCGCCCGTCCCGCCCGCGCCGCCACGCCGCCCGGCCCCGCACCGGCGGCACGCGTGCTCGACCGCGCGGCGCGCCGCGCCCGCGGCGGCCATTCCAACCACTGACATCCAGACCGAGACGAGGACAGATCATGTCGAAGACATCAGCCTTGCTGGCCTTTGCCGCCGTGGCCGCCCTGACCGGCGCCTCGATGGCCCACGGCCCGTCATCTCCCGCCGGCGAAGAAGGCCATCGCGGCAGCGTCACGCGCACCATCGAAGTGCGGATGCTGGAAGGCGACGGGCGGATGCTGTTCGAGCCGGCCGAAATCACCATCAACCGGGGCGATACGGTCCGCTTCGTCGTGAAGAATGGCGGGGCGCTCGACCATGAAATGGTCATCGACACACTCGAAGGCAATCAGCGCCACAAGGCCGCGATGGAACGCAATCCGGACATGGAACATGCCGATCCGAACGCGGTGAAGGTCGAGCCGGCGAAGTCGGGCGAAATCATCTGGCGCTTCACCAATAGCGGCACGTTCGAATTCGCCTGCCTGATCCCCGGCCACTACCAGGCCGGCATGCATGGCCGGATCACCGTGCGCTGAACCACCCTGCAAGAGGAGATTTCCATGTCCATCATCATCAAAGCGCTCGCCCTCGCCGCCGGTCTCGCGACAATGGGTCATGTCGCCACCGCCGCGGCCCAGTCGGTGAGCGGCGAGGTCGTCAAGATCGAGGCCGAGCGCGGCCGGATCACGTTGAAGCACGGCCCCATCGCCAATCTGGAAATGGACGGCATGACCATGGTGTTCCGGGTTGCGGATCCGGCCATGCTCCAGCAGGTGCGTGAAGGCGATCGCGTCCGCTTCGACGCCGACCGCGTCAATGGCGCGATCACGATCACCCGCATGCAGCGCGCCCGATAAATTCGTCCCTTCGCCGCACAGGCGGCGACAATCCAGCGGCGGCCCGCAATGCCCATTTCGGCATTGCGG
>NZ_JBWKTP010000006.1:0-436693 GCF_059420385.1 Phreatobacter sp. GW821-FHT04C01
AGCCGCAATGGCCAGCCCCGCCGCACACCCGAGTCAATCCGCCGCACTTCCTCTCCAGAGATATGTGCATGCCGTAGGGCTCGGCCGGGGGTGACGTAGAGGATGTGCTGGCAGCCGGTCGGCGCGGATCGACAGGCTGCTTGGCAGACACCATGCACCCAGCGCAGCGCCAGGCCGCGACGCCGGCACCCCTTCCTCACAGCTTGAAGCGCGGGTCCAGGTGATCGCGCAGGGCGTCGCCGAACAGGTTGAAGGCGAAGACCGAGAGCGAGATGGCGAGGCCGGGGAAGATGATCATCCAGGGTGCCTCGCGGTAGAAGTCGGCGGCATTGCCGGCGAGCATCAGGCCCCAGGCCGGCGTCGGTTCGGTGACCCCGAGGCCGAGGAACGACAGCGATGCCTCGAGCAGAATCGCCTGCGCCACGAAGGCGGTGAACATGATGATGAAGGGGGCAAAGACATTCGGCACCATGTGCTTGAGCACGATGCGCTGGTGGGTGAAGCCGGCCGCGCGGGCCGCGTCGATATAGGGCATCTCACGCACCGACAGTGCCGCCGAGCGGACCACGCGCGCGACCTTCGGGATGATCGGGATGGCGATGGCGACGACCAGGTTGAAATCGACGCCCCCGACGCTGCGCTTGCCGAGCATGGCCACCACCACCACGGCGAGCACGATGATCGGGAAGGACAGGAGCACGTCGATGAAGCGGCTGACATAGAAGTCGAACCGGCCGCCGAAATAGCCCTGCACCACGCCGATCAGGCCGCCGATGATCGAGCCCAGCAGCGAGGACAGGATGCCGATCACCAGCGCGGTGCGCGCGCCATAGACCACCCGCGAGAACACACAGCGGCCCATATTGTCGGTGCCGAACGGATATTGCCAGCTCGGCGGCATGAGCAGCGCGCCGAAGTCGAGGCTGAAGGGATCGTTGGGCACGATCCAGTCGGCGAAGACGCTCGCCAGGATGAGCACGGCGATGAAGGCGAGACAGGCCGCGCCGACCGGTTGCGCCTTGGCGAAGGCCAGCAGCGCGTTGGGGCGGCGGACCGCGACCTGCGGGATGGCGAGGGTCATCATTTGCCTCCGTAGCGAATGCGCGGGTCAAGCCAGGCATAAGCGAGATCGACGATCAGATTGGTCACGATGAACACCACCGCGATCACCATGACGATGCCCTGCACCATGGTGAAGTCCGAGCGCGTCACGGCCTGCACGAAGAGACGGCCGAGGCCGTTCAGGTTGAACACCTGCTCGGTGACGACGAGGCCACCGATGAGGAAGGCGAATTCGAGCCCGATGACGGTGACCGCCGGCAGCATGGCATTGCGCAATGCGTGGCGGCCGACGACCAGGCGCTCATAGACGCCCTTGGCGCGGGCGGTGCGGATATAGTCCTCGCGCATGACCTCGACGATGGAGGAGCGCACCATGCGGGCGAGCACCGCCGAGAAACGGTAGCCGACCGCCAGCGCCGGCCAGATCAGTTGCGAGAGATTGGCCAGCGGATCCTGCCAGATCGGCACATATTGCATCGGCGGGATCCAATTGAAGGCGAACAGCAGGCCGACGATGATCATCATGCCGAGCCAGAACGACGGGATCGCCAGCCCGCCGATGGTCACGATGCGGATGGCCTGATCGATCCAGGTGTCCTTGTAGAGCGCCGACAAGGTGCCGAGCGGCAAGGCGATGAGAATGGCGATGATGGTCGCCATGATCGCGACCTGCAGGGTCAGGCCGAGGCGGCCGGCGATCTCTTGGGTCACGGGCTGCTCGGTCCACATGGACTTGCCGAGGTCGAAGGTGACCAGCCCGACCATCCAGCCGCCGAATTGCTGATAGAGCGGCTTGTCGAGGCCGAGGCGCACGCGTTCGGCCTCGACCTGCTCGACCGTCGGTGCGCCGCCGTCGCCGCGCATCTTCAGCTCCACGATGTCGCCGGGCACCACGCGCAGCATGAGGAAAATCAGCACCGCCACCCCGAGCAAGGTCGGGATCATGGTCAGGATGCGTTTGGCGAGATAGGCGCCCATGGATCTCGGTCCTGCCAATCGACCCGCCCCCAGAGGGAGCGGGTGGCCGCGGATGCTGCCGGGTGAGGGGTCGTCCCATTGCAAGGCGAGGGGCTGGAACGGACGGCCTGATATCTGCGCCGACCCGTCCCCCTCACCCGGCGCCTCCATCGCGTCGAGCGAACGCAAGATGCGTTCGCACTCGCCATGCGGCGCCCCCTCTCCCGCAAGCGCGGGGGAGGGATAGTCCCATGCTCAGTTGGTCGCCGGCGCCAGCCAGACGTCGACCAGGTCCTGGCCGTGGACATGGCTCGGCGACATGTTCCAGCCCATCACCCGGGCATCCATGGCGACCAGCCGGTTCCACCACAGGAACGGCACCTGGTTGGCCTGTTCCATCACCCGCTTCTCGAAGGCGCGGATCAACTGGGTGCGGGCCTGGACATTGGTCTCGCGGGTGATCCGCTCGAAGGTCTGGTCAAGCTCGCGGTCGATGCCCTTGGACGGGTTTTCCGGCGACTTGTCCGCCGAAATATAGCGCAGCAGCGTATAGGTCGGGTCTTCCAGCACCTGGTTCTGGAAATCCAGCGCGACATCGAAATTGCCCGAGCGCACGGCCTGGACATAAGGGCTGGTCTCGAGCTGGCGATGCTCGACCGTGACGCCGATCTGGCGCCACTGATCGACCAGGAAGATGCCGGCGGGCGTATAGGGCTGCGGCACCGCCCGGTTGACCAAGGCGAAGGTCAGGTTGGAGACGCCGGCCTCGGCGAGCAGCTTGCGCGCCTCGGCGCGGGAGGCGGCGATGTCGCGGCCGAAACCCGGCAAGGCCGCGAGTTCCTCGGCGGAAGCCGAGAACGGCGCACCGGGACGCACCAGGCCGCCGACCGCGCGCAGGATCGAGGTCCGGCGCAGACCGGCGCTGCCGGCATTGCGGTCGATCGCCATGGACAAGGCGCGGCGCACCCGGACGTCGTTGAACGGCGGCTTCTCGGTGTTGAAGGCGACGATCAGCCCGGTCGACCAGGTCGCCTCGTAGAACTTGACCTTGTTGCCCAGCGCCTGTTCCAGACGGGTCCGGTCGGCCGGGCCGACGGTGCGGAACTCGGCCTGGATCTGGCCGCCCTGCATGGCGTTCAGCATGGCGGTCGCCTGCGGAATGAAGGCGATGCGGAAGCCGTCGAGATAGGGCCGCCCGTCGACGAAATATTTGTCGTAGCGCTGGCCGACCAGATGCGAGCCGCGGACATGCTCGACGAAACGGAAGGCGCCCGAGCCGAGAATATTCTGCACGGGGAAGCGCGGGTCCTGGGCGAGCTTGGCGGCCGAATAGACGCAGTTATAGGGGCTCGCGAAATTCTGCAGCATGGCCGGATTGGCGGCCGACAGCTTGAAGATCACCTGGGTCGGCGACGGCGTCTCGATCGAGGCGATATCGGCGAAGGTCGCCTGGCGCAGCGACACCACGCCGGCGGGCGGATTTCGCAGCCGCTCATAGGTCGCCTTGATATCGGCCGAGGTGAGTGGCGAGCCGTCATGGAAGGTGATGCCGGGATTGAGCTCGAACGTATAGGTCAGGCCGTCGGCCGAGACGTTCCAGGCCTTGGCCAGGTCGCCCTTCACCTCCGGATATCGTGACATGTCGAACTTGAGCAGGGTCGAATAGAACGGTCCGACCGACTGCACCACGACATAGGTTTCGTGGGCGTGGCAGTCATAGTTCGGCGGATCGGAGACCACCGCGAAATTCAGCGTGCCGCCGCGCGCCGGCTGCGGCGTCTGCGCGAAGGCCGCCGTGGCGGTGGTCAAGGCAAGGGCGAGCCCCAGGGCAAGATGTCGGATCATCGGATGTCTTCCTCCAGAATTCAGCGGCTTGAAGCCGTCTTGTCGGGATGATGGATGGTTGGGCGGGATCGGTAAACGCGTGAACCTCAGGCTTTGTGGCATGCGACGATATGGCCGGCCAGCTCGCGCGCGACCGGCACCACCGCGCGGCAATGGTCGTCGGCGAGCGGGCAGCGGGTATGGAACACGCAACCCTTGGGCGGATTGAGCGGTGACGGGATCTCGCCGGCGAGCGCGCGGGGCTGGCGTGCCCGCTCCTTCACCGGATCCGGCACCGGAGCGGCGTCGAGCAGCGCCCGGGTGTAGGGATGCAGCGGCTCGGCATAGAGCGCGTCGCGGTCGGCCACCTCCATGATCCGGCCGAGATACATGACCACGATGCGGTCGGAGATATGGCGCACCACCGCCAGGTCGTGGGCGATGAACAGGAAGGTCAGGTCGAACTGGCGCTTCAGGTCCTCGAGGAGATTGATCACCTGGCCCTGGATCGACACGTCGAGCGCCGAGACCGGCTCGTCGCAGACGATCAGCTGCGGCTCGAAGGCGAGCGCCCGGGCAATGCCGATGCGCTGGCGCTGGCCGCCCGACATCTCGTGCGGATAGCGCTCGGCCATATAGGGAAACAGGCCGACACGGGTGAGATAGTCGTCGACCCGCGCCTTGGCCTCGGCCTTGGTCGCGACGATGCCGTGGACCAGCATCGGCTCGGCGATGATGTCACCGACCGTCATGCGCGGGTTGAGCGACGAGAACGGATCCTGGAACACCACCTGCATGCGGCGGCGCACCGGCCGCAGCTCCTTCTGGGAGAGATGGGCAATGTCCTGGCCCTCGAAGAGGATGGCGCCTTCGGTGGGATTTTCCAGCCTGAGCACGCTGCGCCCGACGGTGGTCTTGCCGCAGCCGCTTTCGCCGACCAGCCCCAGCGTCTCGCCCTTGCGGATGGCGAAGGAGACGTCGTCGACCGCCTTGACGGTCGCCAGCTCCGAGGAGAACCAGGAGGTCTTGCGCGATACCCAGAAATGCGTTTTCAGCCCGCCGACCGCGAGGATGGGGGTGCCGGCGTAATCGATCGCCGGGGCTGGCGCGGCACCGTCCTCGGCGAAGACGGCAAGGCCCGCGGCGAGATCGGCGGAGCGGTGGCAACGGGCGCGATGGCCCGGACCGACGCTCAGGAGATCGGGCGCCTCGGCCTCGCAGACCGCGATCTTCAACGGGCAGCGCGGCGCGAAACGGCAGCCGACCGGCGGATTGCGCAGGTCCGGCGGCATGCCCTCGATGGTCTGGAGGCGGGCGCCGCGCGGCCGGTCGAGCCGCGGGACCGAACGCATCAGGCCAACCGCATAGGGATGACGGGGCGCCAGGAAGATGTCGTCGGCCGAGCCGGTCTCGACGATCCGCGCGGCATACATCACCGCGACGCGGTCGGCATAACGGGCGACGATGCCGAGATTGTGGGTGATGATGACCATGGCGATGCCGAGCCGGCGCGACAGGTCCTTCATCAGCTCCAGGATCTGCGCCTGGATGGTGACGTCGAGCGCGGTGGTCGGCTCGTCGGCGATGATCAGCTTGGGATTACAGGCGAGCCCAATGGCGATCATGATGCGCTGGCGCATGCCGCCGGACATCTGATGCGGATATTGGTCGAGCCGGCGATCCGGATCGGTAATGCCGACCAGGGTCAGAAGCTCGACCGCGCGGGCGCGCGCTTCGGCCTCGGTCATGTTCAGATGGATGAGCAGCGGCTCCATGACCTGCAGCCCGATGGTCAGCACCGGGTTCAGCGAGGTCATCGGCTCCTGGAAGATCATCGCGATGTCGCGGCCGCGAATGGCCCGCATATCCTCGCCCGAGAGCTTCAGGAGGTCGCGGCCGTCGAAGATGATCTCGCCCTTTTCGACCCGGCCGGCGGGTTTCGCCAGCAGTCCCATGACGGCGAGCGACGACACCGACTTGCCGCAGCCGCTTTCGCCGACGATCGCCAGGATCTCACCCGGCCTCACATCGTAGGAAACGCCTTCGACCGCGCGCACGACGCCGCGCGAGGTATGGAAATGGACGTGCAGGTCGCGCACCGACAAAAGTGCCTCGTCGCCCTTTTCGCGGGCAACGGTTGCGACGCCGCCCGCATCAGGAGCCGCGGTCTCGGCCAGAGCCATCGCATTGTCCTCGCCTGGAAGTTGTTTTTTGTTTTGTTGATCGGATTCTAGATCCGCCGACCCGGAATTCAAATGACTGGTTCGTCGACATCATGACCCCGCCTCGCCGGCCGCGAGGCTTTGCGCCAGAACGCGTGCCACGTGGATGGCCTCGCGGCCGGCACCGTCGGCGATCTGGTGGCGGCAGGAGGTGCCGTCGGCGACGATGATGGCATTCGCATCGGCCTTGCGCACCGCCGGCAGCAGCGACAGTTCCGCCATGGCGAGCGACACGTCGATGGTGTCGCGGTGATAACCGAAGGCGCCGGCCATGCCGCAGCAGGCGCTCTCGACGGTCTCGACCTCGAGACCCGGCACCAGCCGCAACGTGCCTTCGACCGCCCCCATGGCGTCGAAGGCCTTCTGGTGGCAATGGCCGTGCAGCAGCGCCTTCTGTTGCGGCAAGGCCTTGAGCGGCAGCGACAACCGGCCGGCCTTGGCTTCGGCCGCGATGAATTCCTCGAGCAGCACTGCGGCTTGCGAGACGGTGTCGCTGGCCGCGGTCTTCAGCAGCGCCGGGATCTCGTCGCGCAGGGTCAGCAGGCAGGACGGCTCGAGGCCGATGACCGGCACGCCGCGCTCCGCGAAAGGCGCGAGTGCCGAGACCAGGCGTTCGGCCTCCAGGCGGGCATTGTCGATCATGCCGGTGGCGAGATAGGTGCGGCCGCAGCAGAGGTTGCGCTTCGTGCCATCGGCCGGGACGGCGTGATGGATACGATAGCCGCCGGCCTTCAGCACCACCACCGCCGCGTCGAGATTCTCACGCTCGAAGGCGCGGTTGAAGGTGTCGGCGAACAGCACCACCTCGCGGCCGGCCTCGGCGCCCTCGCTCGTCCGCGCCGGCTGGAAGACATCGGAGCGCCATTTCGGCAGCGACCGGCGGGCGGAGAAGGCAGCGAGCTTTTCCGAGAGCCTGGCGAGGCCGGGAATGCGGTCGCGCAGGTTCAGGAGCCAGGGGGCCTTGGCGGCGAGACCCGCGTAGCGCGGCAGATGCGCCACCAGCCGGTCATGCAGCCTGGCGCCGTAGAGCGCGTAGCGGGCAGCGGTCGCCTCGATCTTCATGCGCGCCATGTCGACCCCGGTCGGGCATTCGCGCTTGCAGGCTTTGCAGGAAACACAGAGCTCGAGGCTAGCCTTCATCTCGGCTGAGGTGAAGGCGCCGGATCCGAGCTGGCCGGTCAGTGCCAGCCTGAGCGTATTGGCGCGGCCGCGGGTGACATGCTGCTCGTCGCGGGTCGCGCGATAGCTCGGGCACATGGCGCCGCCGTCGAGCTTCCGGCAAGTGCCGTTGTTGTTGCACATCTCGATGGCGCCCAGGAATCCCTGGGACGCCCCGGGATAGGCCGACCAGTCGAGAACCGGCTCGATCTCTTCGCCGCGATAATCCGGCGGGTAGCGGAACAGGCTGCGATCGTCCATGCGCGGGGCGCGGACGATCTTGCCCGGATTGAACAGGCCGGCCGGATCGAAACGGTCCTTGACCTCCTCGAAGGCGCGCACCAGCCGGGTGCCGAACATCTGCTCGTGAAATTCCGAGCGAACGATGCCGTCGCCGTGCTCGCCGGAATGCGAACCCTTGTACTTGCGCACCAGTTCAAAGGCCTGCTCGGCCATGGAGCGCATGCGCCTGGCATCGACCTCGAGCTTCATGTTGAGCACGGGGCGGACATGCAGGCAGCCGACGGAAGCGTGCGCATACCAAGTGCCGGTGGTGCCATGGGCCTTGAAGATTTCGGTGAGGCCAGCGGTATAGGCCGCGAGATCCGGCAGCGGCACCGCGCAATCCTCGACGAATGAGACCGGCTTGCCGGCTTCCTTCATGCTCATCATGATGTTGAGGCCGGACGAGCGCATCTCGGTGACGGCCGCCTGCCAGGCTGGCTCGGTGACCGCAACGACGCCGCCGAATTGCGCCCCCGACTTGTCCCAGCCGAAACCGAGATCGCCCATCAGGGCTTCCAGGTCCTTCAGCTTGGCGAGATTTTCAGCCTCGCTCGCCTCGGCGAATTCGACCACCAGCAGCGCGTCGGGATCGCCGCGCACGACCCGTTCGACGGTCGGGCGGAACATGGCGATGTCACGGGCAAGGCCGATCATGGTGCGATCGACCAGTTCGACCGCGATCGGGTTCAAGGTGACGAGATGCTGGGCGGCGTCCATCGCCTGGAGGAAGGCGCCGAAATGGCAGATGCCGAAGACCTTCGGCCCGAGCAGCGGCCAGAGCTTGAGGTCGACGGCGGTGGTGAAGGCGAGCGTGCCCTCCGACCCCACCAGGATATGCGCCATGTTGTTGGTCGGTCCGTTCGGCGCCAGCGCGTCCAGATTATAGCCGCCGACCCGGCGCTGCACCTTCGGGAAGCGCGCCGCGACCTCGCCCGCCTCGCGCTCGCCCAGCGCCAGCAGGTCGCGGGTCAGGAGATCGACATCGTTGCGCGCCGCTTCGGCGCGGCTGACCTCGCCGAACCAGCGGCGCGTGCCGTCGGCCAGCGCCGCCTCCACCTGCACGACATTGTTGCGCATGGTGCCATAGCGCAGCGACCGGCCGCCGCAGGAATTGTTGGCGGTCATGCCGCCAATGGTGGCCCGCGAGGCGGTGGAGACGTCGACCGGGAACCACAGGCCGTGCTTCTTGAGCTGGCGGTTGAGATCGTCGAGCACGATGCCCGGTTCGACCCGCGCCGTGCGGCCGGCGACATCGAGATCGAGAATGCGGTTCAGCTTCTTCGAACAGTCGACGACGAGAGAGGAATTGACCGTCTGGCCGCATTGCGAGGTGCCGCCGCCACGCGGCAGTACGGTGACGCCCGCCTCGCGCGCAATGGCAATGGTGCGGATCGCCTCGTCCACGGTCTCGGGAATGACGGTGCCGAGCGGCATGATCTGGTAGATCGAGGCGTCGGTGGCGTAGCGGCCGCGCGAGAAGGCATCGAACAGCACGCTGCCCGTCACCTCGGCGGCGAGGCGCTTTTCCAGGTTTCCAGCCGAAGGCGCCGTCGAGCCTGCCATGCGTTCCGTCCCATGGGCCGGCCCTCCGCCATCCGGCAGCCGGCCAGGCCGAAGCCATTCACCGAGATCGCCGGTCGGCGACCTCAACCTTGTTCTTGACTTGAATTTTGCATTCATTATTCATTCTGGCAAGAGGGATTGATCAGCCACCCTCGCTCGAGGAGACCCCCATGGCCCAGAACGCCCCCCGCATCGCCGGCCGGCATTTCCTGCAGATCCCCGGCCCGACGCCGGTGCCGGACCGCATCCTGCGCGCCATCGCCATGCCGACCATCGACCATCGCGGACCGGATTTCGGCAAGCTCGGCCAGCGCGTGCTCGACGGCATGAAGACGATCTTCAAGACCCAGGGCCATGTCGTGATCTATCCGGCCTCCGGCACCGGAGCCTGGGAGGCGGCGCTCGCCAACACCCTGTCGCCGGGCGACAAGGTGCTGATGGTCGAGACCGGCCATTTCGCCACCTTGTGGAAGACCATGGCGGGAAAGCTCGGCATCGAGCCGACCTTCATCGGCTCGGACTGGCGTATCGGCGCCGATACGGCCGCGATCGAAGCGGCGCTGCGCGACGACAAGGCCCACGCCTTCAAGGCGGTCTGCGTCGTCCATAACGAGACGGCGACCGGTTGCACCTCGCGCATCGACGAGGTCAGGCGGGCGATCGACGCGGCCGGCCACCCTGCTCTGCTGATGGTCGACACCATCTCCTCGCTCGCCTCCATCGACTATCGCCATGACGAATGGGGCGTCGACGTCACCGTCGCCGGCTCGCAAAAGGGCCTGATGCTGCCGCCGGGCCTGTCGTTCAACGCCGTCTCGGACAAGGCGCTCGCCGTGTCCCGGGCCTCGAAGCTGCCCAGGAGCTTCTGGAGCTGGGACGACATGATCGCCTCCAACAAGACGGGCTACTTCCCGTTCACGCCGGCGACCAACCTGCTCTACGGCCTCGACGAGGCGATCCAGATGCTGCACGAGGAAGGCCTCGACAACGTCTTCGCCCGCCACGACCGCCATGCCGAGGCGACCCGCCGGGCGGTGCGCGCCTGGGGCCTCGACATCCTCTGCCGTGACCCGAAATATTATTCCTCGGTGCTGACCGCCGTGGTCATGCCCGAGGGCCATGACGCCGACGCGCTGCGCGCCGTCATTCTCGACGCCTTCGACATGTCGCTTGGCACCGGCCTGTCCAAGGTCGCCAAAAAAGTGTTCCGCATCGGCCATCTCGGCGATACCAATGACCTGACCATCGTGGGCGCCTTGGCCGGCGTCGAAATGGGCCTCGGTCTTGCCGGCGTGCCGCACCAAGCCGGCGGCGTCGCGGCAGCCATGGCCTATCTGGCGGGCACCAAGAAGGGGGCGGCGGCCAAAGCCGCGTGACATGAACGAACACCCGCTCATCGCGCGCCGCTCGCTGTCGACCGAACTGGTCGGGCGGCTGCGCGACATGATCGTCGAAGGCACGCTGAAGCCCGGGGACAAGATCTCCGAGCCCGAGCTTTGCGACCTGTTCGGCGTGTCGCGCACACCGCTCAGGGAAGCCCTGAAGGTGCTGGCGGCGGAAGGGCTGGTGCAGCTCAATCCGAACCGCGGCGCGACGGTCGCGCGCATCGAACCCGGCGAGATCGAGGAGCTGTTCCCGATCATGGGCATGCTGGAGGCGCTCGCCGGCGAGCTCGCCTGCGAGCGGCTGACGCCGGCCGCGCTGAAGCGGCTGGAGACCATGCACACGACCATGGTGCGGCACTGGAAAGCCGGCGAATGGGTGCCCTATTCCAAGCTCAACCGCGAGATTCACGAAGCGATCTTCGAGGTCGCCGGCAATGCCACCCTGTCGACGCTCTACCAGAACCTGGTCGTGCGCATCCATGCGGTACGCTTCGTCGCGCGCAAATCGGCGGAACGCTGGGCCGAAGCGGTCGACGACCACGAGCGGATGATGGTCGCGCTGCGGGCGCGCGATGGCGCGGCGCTGTCGGCTGTCATGCGCGAGCACCTGCGCCACAAGGCCGACATGGTGCATGAGGCGCTGCGCCAGCTGGACGGCGGCCAGGTCTGACGCAAACGGGCGGGCCTCGCTCGACCTCAGCCCTCACTGCCGGGCTCGTCTGCGCCCGGCGCGCATTGTGATGACCGCGCGCCGCGCCTATCTGACCGAGGGCGCAGCCAGCCCGGAGACATCAAGCATGGCCGAATTGTCGGTTCTCGACCTCGCCCCCGTCGTCCAGGGAGCGACCCCGGGCGATGCCCTGCGCAATTCGCTGGATCTCGCCCGCCACGTCGAGCGCCTCGGGTACAAGCGCTTCTGGCTTGCCGAACACCACAACATGGTCGGCATCGCCAGCGCCGCGACCGCGGTGGCGATCGGTTATGTCGCCGGCGGCACCAGCACGATCCGGGTCGGCTCGGGCGGCATCATGCTGCCGAACCATGCGCCCATGGTGATCGCCGAGCAGTTCGGCACGCTGGAGGAACTTTATCCCGGCCGCATCGATCTCGGCATGGGCCGCGCGCCCGGCACCGACCAGCGGACGCTGCGGGCGCTACGCGTCGACCCGATGGAGGCCGACAATTTCCCCCAGGACGTGCTGGAGGTGCAGGCCTTCCTGGCACCCGCTCAGCCCGGCCAGGCGATCCAGGCGGTGCCCGGCGCCGGCACCAATGTGCCGATCTGGATTCTCGGCTCCAGCCTGTTCGGCGCCCAGCTTGCCGCCATGCTGGGCCTGCCCTACGCCTTCGCCTCGCATTTCGCGCCCGATGCGCTGATGCAGGCGCTCGAGGTCTATCGCGCCAAGTTCGCGCCCTCGGAGCAGCTCGACAAGCCCTATACGATGGCCGGCATCAACGTCATCGCCGCCGAGACCGATGCCGAGGCGAGACGCCTGTTCACCTCGTCGCAGCAGCAGCGCGCCAACATGTTCCGCGGCACGCGTGGCCAGCTGGCGCCGCCGATCGACGATATCGAGACCTATTGGACGCCTTCGGAAAAGATCCAGGCGGAGCGGACGCTGACCTATTCCTTTGTCGGCTCGGCCGAGACGGTGCGGCGCGGGCTGGAGCATTTCATCGCCAATACCAAGGTCGACGAATTGATGGTGGTGGCCGCCATCTACGACCACAAGGCGCGACTGCGCTCCTACGAGATCCTGGCCGAAGTGGCGAAAAGCCTGAAAACCCAAAAGGCGGTGGCGTGACCGGCGGCCGTCGGTCCATGATGGCAAAGCCATGACCTATCGTCCTTCGATCGCCCATACCGAGCTCGGCCCCGGCTTCTTCGACACCGTGGCGGCAGCAGCCTTTCCCGAAACGATCCTGCGCTATCGCAACCAGCGCTGGGCCGAGAAGGTCGGCCTCGGCGGGCTGACGCCGGAGCAGTGGATCGCGCATTTCGGCCGGTTCGAGCCGCTTCCCGGCAATATCCCGGAACCGCTGGCGCTGCGCTATCATGGCCACCAGTTCCGTTCCTACAATCCCGAGATCGGCGACGGCCGCGGCTTCCTGTTCGCCCAGGTGCTGGACGACCAGAGCCGGCTGCTCGACCTCGCCACCAAGGGCTCGGGCAAGACACCCTATTCACGCTTCGGCGACGGCCGGCTCACCCTGAAGGGCGGCGTGCGCGAGGTGCTGGCGACCGCGATGCTCGAAGCGCTCGGCGTCTATACCTCGAAGAGCTTCTCGCTGATCGAAACCGGCGAGGCACTTGCCCGCAACGACGAGCCTTCGCCGACACGGTCCTCGGTGCTGGTGCGCCTGTCGCACAGCCATATCCGCTTCGGCACGTTCCAGCGCCTGCTGGCCGAGAACGACGCGGCGCGCATCGCGCGTCTGGTCGCCCATTCGACCCAATATTACCACCCGGAGGCCGCACGCGACGGCGACGCCGCCAAGGAGGCGCCGGCTTTGCTCGAAGCGGTCGCCAAGGCGTCGGGCGCCATGGTGGCGGAATGGATGCTCGCCGGCTTCGTCCACGGGGTGCTCAACACCGACAACACTGTGATCACGGGTGAGAGCTTCGATTACGGCCCCTGGCGCTTCCTGCCACGTTACGAGCCCGGCTTCACCGCTGCCTATTTCGACGAGAACGGCCTTTATGCCTATGGCCGCCAGCCGGGCGCCATTGCCTGGAACCTGGAACGCTTCGCCGAATGCCTGACTTTGGTCGCGCCGATCGCCGAGCTCGAAGATGCGCTGAAGGCCTATGGCCCGGCCTTCAACGTCCATTTGCGCCGCATGGTCTGCCTGAGGCTCGGCGTGAAGCCGGTGGACGAGGCAACCGACGACGAATTGCTCGCCGCCTTTTTCCAGTTCCAGCACAAGTCGCAGGCCGGGTTCGAACGGACCATTTTCGACTGGCACGGTGGCGCCGCGCGGCGCGCCTTCGCCCTCGCCGGACCGCAAAAGGCGCTTTATGCCGGCGAGCCCTTCGACCGGCTGCTGGCGGCGCTCGAAGCCCATGCGCCGCGCGACTGGACGCCGGAGGCATCGGCCTATTTCGAGAGCGAGGGGCCGGCGACCCTGCTGATCGAAGAGGTCGAAGGCCTCTGGGCGCCGATCGCCGAGCGCGACGACTGGGGTCTGTTCCAGGCCAAGCTCGCCCATATCGAACAGGCGCGGCTCGCCTTCGGCATCATCGCGACGCGCTAGCGACCAGCCGCCGCCTTGACGCTCGGACTTGCGCACGCGAGGCTTGAAACCGTCAGCCGAACGCAACCAGGATCGCCATGACCGCTCGCGCCGCCCCGGCCTTCCTGTCCTATGCGCAAAACCTCGAAGACTATCACCTGGCGCTGATCTTCGCGGACCAGAGCGAAGGCTTTTACATCGATGTCGGCGGCGGCCATGTGGTCGCCGACAATGTCAGCTTCGGCTTCTACGAGCGGGGCTGGCGCGGCATCGTGGTCGAGCCGCAGCCCGCATTGGCCTCGGCCTATCGCAAGGTTCGCCCGCGCGACGTCGTTGTTGAAGCTCTGTGCGGCCGGGTGCCGGGTGAGACCGATTTTTTCGAGGCCAACCGTTTCCACGGCCTGTCGACCACGTCGAGCGCCAATGCCGAGGCCGCGGCGGCCGCGGGGATCGCGACCACCCGGCGGCGCTTGCCGACCGTAACGCTCGCCGAACTCTGCGCCGCCCACGCGCCAACCGCGATCGACTTCCTGAAGATCGATGTCGAGGGCGCCGAGGCCGAGGTTCTCGCCGGCAATGACTGGGCCCGCTTCCGGCCGCGCGTCATCCTGCTGGAGGCCGTGACGCCCTGGACCATGGCCGACGCCTCGGCAAGCTTCGCGCCGATCCTGACCGGGGCCGGCTATCGCGAGGTCTATTTCGACAATCTCAACCGCTTCTACATGCCCGAAGACGGTCTCGACCTCGCGACACGCCTGCCGAAGGCGCCGACCGCCTGGGACGCGGTGCTGCATCTCGGCGAATATGGGCCGGCCCATCAGGATGTTTCCCATCCCGACCATGGCCTGGCGCGCCTGATCGATCCGGATTGCTTTGCCCGTCTCAACACCATGGAAGCGGCCGATCTGGCGGCGATCCTGCCGCCGCATGCGGAACCCGGCCGAGAAGCCACACGTGCCGCGCTCGCCCGTATCGCCTGCTATTTCGACGGCGGTTTCATCATCGACTGAAGCGCCCGCCGGACGGACGGCTTGCCATTGCCGCCCCGGGGTGATCGTTTAGCCGACCCAATTGCGGCACCGGATGACCCGAGACATCCCTTGCCCCGTTTCGACAGAGAAGACATGGCCGACGATATTCCCTTCGAACGCGAGGACGATGCCGTTCCCGGCCGTCCGCAGACGCTGTCGCCGCTGATCCGCCGGGTGCTTTGCCCCAATCCCGGCCCGTTCACCTTCAAGGGCACGGTGACCTACGTCATCGGCCACGGGCGCGTCGCGATCGTCGATCCCGGCCCCGACAATCAGGACCATATCGCCGCCGTGCTGGAGGCGGTGAAGGGCGAAACCGTCGAGGCGATCCTCGTCACCCATACCCATCGCGACCATTCGCCGGCGACCGCCGCGATCAAGGCCGCGACGGGAGCGACCGTCTATGCCGAAGGACCGCACCGGGCGGCCCGGGCGCTCAATCTCGGCGAAACCAATGTGCTCGATTCATCCGGCGACCGGGATTTCACCCCTGATGTCGCTGTCGTCGACGGCCAGATGATCAACGGCACCGGCTGGACGGTAGAGAGCGTGTTCACCCCAGGCCATACCGCCAATCACATGGCCTTCTCGCTCAGGGAAGAAAACGCACTGCTATCAGGCGACCATGTCATGGCCTGGTCGACCTCGATCGTCGCGCCGCCCGACGGTTCGATGGGCGACTACATGGCCTCACTGGAAAAACTGCGTGCCCGTTCCGAGGCGATCTTCTGGCCCGGTCATGGCGGCGCGGTGCATGAGCCGCAGCGCTTCATGCGGGCGCTCGCCCATCATCGCCTGCAGCGCGAAGCCTCGATCATGAAGCGCGTCGCGTCCGGCGATACGACGATCCCGGCCATTGTCGCGGCGATCTATGACGGCCTCGACCCACGCCTGACCGGCGCGGCCGGCCTCAGCGTCTTTGCTCATCTGGAGGACCTGGTGGGGCGTGGCCTGGTGAGGACGGACGGTGCGCCGGCGCTGGACGGGGTGTTTCGGCCCGTCTGAGATCAAACAAAATCCAGCGGCAGCGCCGTCACCTCCTTGATCTCCTCCATGACGAAGCTCGCCGAGACATCCTGCATTTCGATGCGGGCGGTGAGTTTCTTGTAGAGCCGGTCATAGGCCGCGACATTGGGCACGCGGGCGTGGAGGATGTAGTCGATCTCGCCGGCGGTGCGATAGGCCCCGATCAGCTCGGGAATGTCCTGGACGGCTGCATGGAAGCGCTCGGCCCAGTCGGCTTCGTGCCGGCTGGTGCGCACGGCGATGAAGACGGTGAGTTCCAGGTTGAGCTTGACCGGATCGGCCAGCGCCACCCGCGCTTTGATGAAGCCCTCCTCCTCCAGCCGCTTCAGCCGGCGCCAGCAGGCATTGCGCGACAGATGCACACGCTCGGCCAGCGCCTCGATCGACAGGCTGGAATCGCGCTGAATCTCGCGCATGATGGACTTGTCGTAGGCATCGAGCGGAGAGATCTGAGAAGACATCCCAACATTCTACGCAATGATGGGATCTTGTCCACAAGAGAAGGTTTTTCTCTTCGCAGATTGGGAACCCGTCTCGCGCGCGCCGGGCTACCCTTGAAGCCGTTTCGCTCCTGATCCTGAGGCTGCCATGCTCGACCGCGCAAAGACTGCCTTCACCACCCATCCGCATGCCGTCGGCGAAAGCTATTTCGAGCATTTCGGTGCGGCCATGCGCTATTCCGGCACTTTCCTTTTCTGTGCCTTCTGCGCCTTCGTCCACGCTTTCCTGCCTTTCCTGTTCGAGAAGACAGCCTCCACCACGGTGCGCAAGATGGTCGCCGCCATGGATGCCCGCATGCATGCGCCGCAGGGCAAGGTCGAGCCGGCGCCCCAGGCCGCCGAATAAGCCTCATGCGCCTACGCCACGCAGCCGCGCGTGGCTGGCCGGTCGCCTGCCGCGCCCGCTGATGCTAAGACGCGCTCCTCATCTCAGGGGCGCCCGTCCATGACCGATCCTGTCCTCGTCGAAGTGCTGCGCGGCGAAACCGTCGAGAGCGCCCATCGCGGCGCCGCGGTGGTCGTGGATGCCGATGGCAAAGCGGCCTTCGCGTGTGGCGATATCGACAGGCCGGTCTATCCGCGCTCGGCGATCAAGGCGCTGCAGGCGCTGCCGCTGGTCGAGAGCGGTGCGGCCGATCGCTACGGCTTCGGTCCGGCCGAACTGGCGCTCGCTTGTTCCTCCCATAGCGGCGAACCGCGCCATGCTGCGACCTCGGCCGCCATGCTGGCCAAGGCCGGGCGCAGCGTCGAGACGCTGGAATGCGGCACCCACTGGCCGTCGAATGCCGTGGCCACCCAGGCGCTGGCCCGTTCCGGCGGCACCCCCAGCGCACTCCACAACAACTGCTCCGGCAAGCATGCGGGCTTCGTTTGCTTCGCCTGTTCAAGCGACATCGACCCGCGGGGATATGTCGGCCGCGAGCACCCGGTGCAACGCTTCGTCGCCGAGGCCGTGAGCGAAGTCACCGGCACGAAACTCGACGCTTCGACCGCCATCGGCACGGACGGCTGCTCGATCCCCACCTATGCCATTCCGCTGACCCATCTCGCCCGCGGCTTCGCCCGCCTCGGCACCGGCCAGGGCGTCGGCCCGGAGCGAGCCAAGGCCTTTGCCAGGTTGCGCGCCGCCTGCGCCGCCGAACCCTTCATGGTCGCCGGAACGGGACGCTTCTGCACCGAGGTGATGACGTTGTTCGGCGCCAGGGTCTTCGTGAAGACCGGCGCCGAAGGCGTGTTCTGCGCGACCTTCCCCGAGCAGGGTTTCGGCATCGCGCTCAAATGCGCCGACGGCACCTCACGCGCCTCCGAGGTGATGATGGCGGCGCTGATCCAGCGCTTCGTGCCGATGAACGAAGCCGAGCAAGCGGCCTTTGCGCGTTTCTCCGGGCCCGTCATGACCAACTGGAACGGCATCGAGGTCGGCCGGATCCGCGCCGCGGGTCCGCTGCTCGCCTGATCATGCACACGCCTTCTCCCCCGATGTCAGGATCTTGCGCGAGGCTCGCCGGCACCATTCAATAAATTCCAAATGCCCCCTTGCCAGCGGTGATGGACGCGGTATCGTTCGCTTACGAATGATCTCCCGGGGAACATCCTAACGGGGGGCGTCACCAGAGGTAGAACGGCGGTTCTCCGCCAGCCATTCTCGAGGGGAGAATCTTCCATGACGAAGCTGAACCTGTCCCGCCGCACGGTCGTCGGTGGACTGGCCGCGACCGGTGTCGCGATGACTGCCGGGCAAGGCGCCGCCCAGGGCGCGCCGGTGCGTGTCGGCGAGCTGAACTCCTACAGCCGCATGGCCGCTTTCGCGGTGCCCTATCGCAATGCCATGCAGCTTGCCCAGGACGAGATCAACCGCGCCGGCGGTCTCGCCGGCCTCGGCGGCCGGCCGCTGGAAATCGTGTTCCGCGACGACGGCTCGACGCCGGGCGATGCCGTACGCGTCGCCGAAGAACTGGTGACCCGCGAGAACGTCTCGTTCATCGCCGGCGCCTTCCTGTCCAATGTCGGCCTGGCGCTCGCCGACTTCGCCAACCAGCGCAAGGTGCTCTATCTCGCCACCGAGCCGCTGACCGACGCATTGACCATGGGCAGCGGCAACCGCTTCACCTTCCGGGTCCGCGCCAACACCTATATGCAGACCAAGATGCTGGTGGAGGCCGCCAAGGGCAAAGGCATCAAGCGCTGGGCCATCGTCGCGCCGAACTATGAATATGGCCAGTCGGCGGCGGCCAATTTCAAGAAGCTGATGGGCGCGGCCGTGCCGGGCTTCGAGGTGGTCGGCGAACAGTTCCCGGCGCTCGGCCGGGTCGACGCCGGGGCAACCGTCGGCGCGCTGGCGCAGATGAAGCCCGACGGCATCTTCAACGTGCTGTTCGGCGCCGACCTGCCGGCCTTCGTGCGCGAGGGCAATACCCGCGGCCTGTTCGAGGGCCGGACCGTCGTCAGCCTGCTCACTGGCGAACCGGAATATATCCTGCCGCTCGGCGAGGAGACGCCGGAAGGCTGGATCACCACGGGTTATCCCTGGGAACAGGTCGAGACCAATGGCCATAAGGCCTTTGCCGAAGCCTATCGGGCGCGTTTCAACGACACGCCCCGGCTCGGCTCGCTGCTCGGCTATGTCGTCGGCTACATGATCCGCGACCTGTTCAACAAGGCCAAGTCGACCGAGACCGAAGCGCTGATCGCCGCCCTCAAGGGCCTGAAGAGCGACACAGTGGCCGGTCCCGTCGAGATGCGCGCTATCGACCAGCAATCGACGCTCGGCGCCTGGGTCGGCGAGACCACGCTCAAGGGCAAGCTCGGCACGATGAAGAACTGGCGCTACGAGGACGGCGCCAAATACATGTTCCCCGAGGCCGAAGTGCTCGCCGCACGCAAGGCCTGATCGATCCGTTCAGCGGCCCGGGGCTGTCCGCCCCGGGCATCAAGCGATGCGCATGGACTGCCGGTCACGGCGGCCCCCGCTCGGATTTTGTCTTGAGAACGCTTCAGCCATGGACCTTTCCTTCATCGTCATCCAGGCCTTGTCCGGTCTCGCCAGCGCCTCGGCGCTGTTCGTGATCGCGTCGGGATTGACGATCGTCTTCGGCGTCACGCGCATCGTGAATTTCGCCCATGGCTCGCTCTACATGCTCGGCGCCTATCTGGCGGTGACCATCGTGCCCTGGCTGCTCGATTTCGACCGCTCGCCGACCTTGTTCTTCGTCGGCGTGCTGATCTCGGCCATCGTCGTCGGCCTGCTCGGCGTGATCATGGAAGTGCTGCTGCTCCGGCGTATCTACAAGGTGCCCGAGCTGTTCCAGTTGCTCGCCACCTTCGGCGTCGTGCTGATCGTCCAGGACATCGTGCTCAAGCTCTGGGGGCCGATGGACCTGCCGGGGCCGCGCGCGCCGGGCCTGCGCCACAGCGTCGCGATCATGGGCCAGCGCTTCCCGGCCTATGAGCTGTTCCTGATCTTCGTCGGGCCGGCGGTGCTCGGCCTGCTCTATCTGATCATGCAGAAGACCCGTTTCGGCATCCTGATCCGCGCCGCCACCCAGGACCGCGAAATGCTCGGGGCGCTCGGCGTCAACCAGGCCATGCTGTTCACCGGCACACTGTTCCTCGGCGCCTTCCTGGCCGGGCTCGGCGGAGCGCTGCAGATCCCGCGCATCCCGGCAAGCTCGCATATGGACATCTCGATCATCACCGATGCCTTCGTGGTGACGGTCATCGGCGGCATGGGCTCGGTGCCCGGCGCCTTCATCGCGGCCCTGATCATCGGTCTGTTGCAGGCGTTCGGCATCCTGATCTTCCCGAAGATCACGCTGGTCCTGGTGTTCCTGCTGATGGCCGTGGTGCTGGTGGTGAAACCCTGGGGCCTGCTCGGCCGGCCCGACGCGGCGGCCAATCGCGCCGTGCTGCCCGAGGGCATCCTGAACCTGAAGAGCCTGGCGCGGATCGAACACGTCATCATCGCGCTGGTGGTGGCGGCGCTGCTCGCCATCCCGTTCATCGGCGATGCCTACAAGGTCAAGGTCGGCATCGAGATCCTGGTCTTCGCGCTCGCCGCCTTCTCGCTGAACTTCCTGATCGGCAATGGCGGCATCGTCTCCTTCGGCCATGCCGCCTATTTCGGCGTCGGCGCCTATGCCGCCGGCCTCCTGGTCGTCGGCCCGATGAAACTGCCGATGGAACTGGCGCTGATCGCGGCCCCCGTCGCCGCGGGCCTGGCGGCGGCGCTGTTCGGCTATTTCGTCGTCCGGCTCTCCGGCATCTATCTCGCCATGCTGACACTCGCCTTCGCCCAGATCACCTATGCCATCTGCTTCCAGTGGGTCGAGGTGACGGGCGGCGACAATGGCGTGGTCGGCGTCTGGCCGTCGGCCTGGGCGAGCTCCCGGCAGGTCTATTTCTACGTGGTCGCGGTGCTGGCGCTGCTCGCCATCGCGGCGCTCCGCCACGTCATTTACGCGCCCTTCGGCTACACGCTGCGCGCGGCCCGGGACTCGGCCGTCAGGGCGGATGCCATCGGCATCGACGTGCGCACCCATCGCTGGCTCGGCTTCACGCTCGCCGGCGCGGCGGCCGGACTCGCCGGTGGCCTCTACGCCTTTTCCAAGGGCACCATCGACCCGACCATGATCTCGCTGCCCATGTCGATCGACTTCCTGGTGATGATCCTCACCGGCGGTATCCAGACCGTCATGGGCCCGCTGGTGGGTGCCGCCTTCTTCCATTCGATCAAAGACTTCTTCATGCCGCTCACCGATTTCTGGCGGTTCTTCCTCGGCCTCTCGATCATCGCCATGGTGCTGCTGTTCCCGCGCGGCCTGGTCGGTGCGGCGGAAGGCCTGAAGGCGCGCTTCGCGCCGAGGGGGGCGGCATGAGCTTGCTTGTCGTCGAGAACCTGCAGAAGCGCTTCGGCGGCGTGCACGCGGCCAAGGACGTATCGTTCTCGCTCGCGGCGGGCGAGTTGCTCGCCATTATCGGACCGAACGGCGCCGGCAAGTCGACCACCTTCAATATGGTCGGCGGCCAGCTCAAACCCGACAAGGGCAGCGTCCGGCTCGCCGGCGAAGACATCACCGGCCTGCCGCCGCGCCTGGTCTGGCGCAAGGGCGTCGGCCGCACCTTCCAGATCGCCCAGACCTTCGTGTCGATGAGCGTGGTCGAGAACGTCCAGATGGCGCTGATCTCGTTCCATGGCGAGACCCGCGCGGTGGTGCCGCGCACCGCCAGCCTGCATCGCGAGGCGGCCTGCGGCTTCCTCGAGCGGGTCGGCATGGCCGATGTCGCCGACAAGCCGGTCAACGAACTCGCTTATGGCGACGTCAAGCGGGTCGAGCTCGCCATCGCGCTGGCCTCCGATCCGAAGCTGCTCTTGATGGACGAGCCAACCGCCGGCATGGCGCCCAGGGAGCGTGCCGCCCTGATGGAGCTGACCGCCGAGATCGCCCGCACCCATGAGATCGGCGTGTTGTTCACCGAGCACGACATGGATTCGGTTTTCGCCCATTCCGACCGCATTCTGGTGCTGGTCCGCGGCGAGATCATCGCCGCCGGCACGCCGGACGAGGTGCGCGGCAATGCGCGCGTGAAGCAGGTCTATCTCGGCGAGCACGGCGTGCAGGCGGCGCTGCGCGCCCGCAAGGCCAAGGCGGCGGAGACGGCCTCCTCGCAGAACCAGGCGAGGGTGCCCTGATGCGCGCGCCCGCTCCGGTCACCATTCTCGACACCAAGGGCCTGTCGGCCGCCTATGGCCACGCCCAGGTGCTGTTCGGCGTCGATCTGGCGCTGCATGCGGGCGAGGTTGTCGCCTTGATGGGCCGCAACGGTGCCGGCAAGTCGACCACGCTCAAGGCGATCATGGGCCTGGTGCCGCCGCGTGGCGGCACGGTCACCTTCGAGGGCCAGGAGATCAGCCGGATGAGCCCGTTCAGGATCGCCCGGCTCGGCCTCGGCTACGTGCCGGAAGAGCGGCGCATCTTCACCGACCTGACGGTCTATGAAAACCTGGAGGTCGGCCGCAAGGCGGCGGCCAGCGAGCGCGATGGCCGTGTCACCGCCTGGACCACCGACAAGCTGTTCTCGATCTTTCCGAACCTTGCCGAGATGAAGGGCCGCAAAGCCTCGGCCATGTCGGGCGGCGAGCAGCAGATGCTGACCATTGCCCGCACGCTCATGGGCAATCCCCATGCCGTGCTGCTGGACGAACCGTCGGAAGGCCTCGCGCCCGTCATCGTCGAGCAGATGGCCGATGCGGTGCTCGCCATGAAGGCAGAAGGCATCGCCGTGCTGCTCTCCGAACAGAACCTCTATTTCGCCTCCGCCGTGTCGGACCGCGCCTATGTCATCGAAAAAGGCGCGATCCGCTACGAGGGGACGACCGCCGACCTCGAAGCCAATGACGAGATCCGGGAAGCCTATCTGAGCATGTGACGGCCGGACGCGCGCGGGCATGGCACGCCGCAACCGTTCGTAGACGAATGACCCGCATGTCGTCCTCGACGACCTGGTGATGTGGAGAAGACCTTGAGGCGCGTAGCCGGCATCGACGTGGGTGGCACCTTCACCGACCTCCTCCTGACCGAGGCGGACGGCGCGGGCGTTCGCGTCAAACTCGCGAAGGTTCCGACCAGCGCCGCCAATCAGGCGGTCGGCGTGGTCAAGGCGATCGAGGCGGCAGGCGTCGGCCCGGCCGATCTCGACCTGATCATCCACGGCACCACCGCCACCACCAATGCGGTGCTGGAGCGCAAGGTCGCCAAGGTCGGCCTGATCACCACGCAAGGCTTCCGCGACGTGCTGGAGCTTGGCCGGCGCACCCGGCCGAGCGCCTATGGCATGACCGGCAGTTTCGAGCCGCTGATCCCCAGGCAATGGCGGCGCGAAGTGCCGGAGCGGCTGAATGCCCAGGGGGAGGTCGTGACCCCGCTCGACGAGGCGGCGGTCATCAGCGAAATCCACGCGCTGCTTGCCGAAGGCTGCGAGGCATTGGTCATCCATTTCCTGCATGCCTATGCCAATCCGGCCCATGAAATCCGCGCTGGCGAGATTGCCACGCGTCTCTGGCCGAACGGCTATGTCACGCTCGGCCACCAGCTCCTCTCCGAGTTCCGCGAATATGAGCGCGGCACCACGGCCAGCGTGAATGCCGCGGTGCAGCCGATCCTCGACCGCTATGTCCAGCGGCTGCAGAACGACCTGAGCGCCAAGGGCTTCAGGCACGACCTGCTTGTCATGAACGGCAATGGCGGCACCGTGCCGGCAACGCTCGTCGCCCGCGAAGCGGCCAAGACCGTCATGTCGGGGCCGGCCTCCGGCGTCATGGCGGCTGCTGCGACGCTCGCCCAGTCGGGTCTTGCCAATGCCATTACCTATGACATGGGCGGCACCTCCACCGACGTCGCGCTGATCCATGGCGGCGTGCCCGAGGTCTCGGCGGAACTGACCATCGACTATGGCCTGCCGATCCACCTGCCCATGGTCGATGTCAGAACCGTCGGCGCCGGCGGCGGCTCGATCGCCAGCGTCAACAAGGCCGGCATGCTGCAGGTCGGCCCGCATTCGGCAGGCTCCGAACCCGGCCCGATCGGTTATGGCCGTGGCGGCACCCGCCCGACCATCACCGACGCCAATCTGGTGCTCGGCCGGCTCGATCCGGAACGACTGACCGCGGTGCAGTCCAAGGTGTCGCTCGCCGAAATCCGTGCGGCGTTCGAGCGTGATCTCGCCACCCCCCTCGGCATGGGCATCGAGGAGGCGGCCGCCGCCGTCATCCGGCTCGGCAATGTCCATATGACCGGCGCCATCCGCATGGTGTCGCTGTCGCGCGGTTATGACCCGCGCGATTTCGTGCTGTTCGCCTTTGGCGGCGCCGGCCCGCTGCACGCGGTCGCGCTCGCCCGCGAGCTCGGCATCCCCGAAGTCCTGGTGCCGGCAAGGCCCGGCCTGACCAATGCGCTCGGCTGCCTGGTCGCCGATCTCCGCCAGGACCGGGTCAATACGGTCAACAAGCCGCTCGACCAGGCCGACATGGCCGAGGTTCAGCGCCTGATCGCTGCCCAGCGCGACAGCGCGCTCGCCGTGGTCGAGCAGGAAAAGGCCGAGATCGAGGAAATCGTCATCCTGCATGGCGCCGACATGCAGTTCCGCGGCCAGACCCATCTGATCCGGGTCGCGCTGCCGGGCGCGGGCGTGACGCGCGAGGAGATCCAGGCCGCTTTCGAGAAAGCCTATTTCCATCGCTTCCAGGTGCGCCTGCCGGAGATCAAGGCCGTGCTGGTCAACCTGGTCACCAGCGTCATCGGCCGGCGCAAATCCTTCCCGCTCTCGGCGCTGCTCGATCCCGCGGCGCGGGTGGCGACATCGGGCGAGGCGGTGATCGGAAGCCGCGATCTCCATGCCGACGGCCGCTGGCACAGCGCCAAGGTCTATGCCCGCGACAAGCTGCCGGCCGGCGCCCGTATCGAAGGCCCGGCGGTCGTCCAGCAGATCGACGCGACCACTGTGATCGAACCCGGCGCGGTCGCGACCGTCGATCCCATCGGCAATCTGAGGGTGAAGGTATGAGACGAGTGTCGACTCTCGACGCTTCACGACGTCATGGCCGGGCTTGTCCCGGCCATCCACGAATGATCGCGCCGTCAAATACGTGGATGGCCGGGACAAGCCCGGCCATGACGAGGAAACAGCCTATCCGGAGGACCCTGCCGTGAACGTTCACGCCAAGTCTGCCGAAGTTCCGACCATCGACGCACTGACGCTGGCGGTCATTCAGGCCGGCCTGCAGCAGGTCTGCAACGAGATGGACATCGCCTTCTCGCGCTCGGCCTTCTCGCCCGTCATCGCCGAGGCCGACGACCGCGCCGACGGCATCTATGATCGCGACACCGGCGCCTTGATCGCCCAAGGCGAGTTCGGCCTGCCGGTGTTCGTCGGCACGATGCAATATTCGACGGGCGAGATCATCCGGCTGATCCGCGAGGGCAAGGCGGGCAAGCCGGAGGCCGGCGACATCTACATCGTCAACGACCCCTATCTGGGCGGCACGCACCTGATGGACGTGCGTTTCGCCAAGCCGGTCTTTGTCGGGGGCGAGCTGTTCTGCTGGCTGCAGAATACCGGCCACTGGCCCGACATCGGCGGCATGGTGCCGGGCGGCTTTTCGGCTAAGGCGACCGAGGTCGAGCAAGAGGGCCTGCGCCTGCCGCCGGTCAAACTGTTCAAGAAAGGCGAGATGGATCCCGAGATCTTCGCGATCATCTCGTCCAATATCCGTATCGCCGAGCAGCGCATCGGCGACATCAAGGCCCAGGCCGCGGCGCTTCTGGTCGGCGAGACCAGGCTGATGGATCTCGTCGCCAAATATGGCACCTGCACGCTCGACGTCGCGATCAAGGCGATCCGGGCGCGGTCGGCCGAACGCATGCGCGCCGAGATCCGGCAGATCCCCGACGGGGTCTATCGCTCGGAAGCCTTTGTCGATTCCGACGGCGTGGTGAATGAGCCGCTGAAGATCGCGCTCACCGTGACCAAGCGGGGCGAGAGCCTGGATTTCGACTTCACCGGGTCGTCGCCACCCTGCAAAGGGCCGATGAATTCGGTGGTCGCGACCACCTATTCGGCCGTCTATCTCGGCGTGAAGCACATCTTCCCCGACGTGCCGATCAATGCCGGCGCCTTCGAGCCGCTGACCATCCAGCGTCCTATCGGCACATTCCTCGACGCGCTCTATCCGCGCCCGGTCTCGGGCTGCGCGGCCGAGGTGTCGCAGCGCATTGCAGAGGCGGTGTTCCTGGCGCTGGTCCAGGCCATTCCCGACAAGGTAACGGCGGCGCCCGCCGGCACCTCGGGCAATTTCGCGCTCGGCGGTTTCGATCCCGCCAAGCAAGCCAGCTACGTCATGTACAAGATCACCGGTGGCGGTTACGGCGGCAATGCAGCCCAGGACGGCCTGACCAATGGCTGCTCGACCATCGGCATTTCCAAGACCGCGCCGATCGAGGTGATGGAGCAATATTACCCGGTGCTGTTCCGCCGCTTCGCATTGCGCGAAGGCTCGGGCGGCGCCGGCGAAAGACGGGGCGGTTTCGGCGTGCATTACGAGATGGAGCTGCTGCGTGGCGAGGCGCGCGCCTCCTTCGTCATGGATCACGGCCGCTTCGGACCGCCCGGCGTGCTGGGCGGCGGCGACGGCGCGCCGAATGTCGTCAAGATCCATCGCGACGGCACCACGACCATCCCTGAGCACCTGTCCAAGGACCAGGACATCGCGATCCGCGCCGGCGACCGCGTCGAGGTGATGACGCCGGGCGGCGGCGGCTATGGCGACCCGGCCAAACGCGACCCGGCGCTCGTCGCCCGCGACGTGGCCCGCGGTTATTACGCGGCCGACGAGGCGGCCAGGCTCTGGGGATGGAGGGCCTGATGATCGCCTATCACCGTCCGCGGACATTGGCCGAAGCGCTCGAGATCCGGGCCTCCCAGGACGTCGCCGTTCTGGCTGGCGGCACCGACATCTATCCGGTGCGCACCGCCCGGCGCGCCTGGGGCGACCCCACGCATAAGGACGTGCTCGACCTCACCGCGATTCCAGGCTTGCGCGGCATCACCGACCGCGGCGACCACTGGCGGCTCGGCTGCCTGACCACCTGGACCGACCTGATCCGCGCCGACCTGCCGCCGCAATTCGACGCCTACCGGCAGGCCGCGCGCGAGGTCGGCGGCGTCCAGGTACAGAACCTGGGCACGCTGACCGGCAATATCGTCACGGCCTCGCCGGCCGGCGACGGCATTCCGAACCTCCTGGCCCTTGACGCGCAGGTCGAACTTGCGAGCGTCGCGGGCACCCGCAGCCTGGCGCTCGGTGCGTTTATCGGCGGCTATCGGCGCACCACGATGCGCGCCGACGAGATCGTCACCGCACTCACCGTCCCGAAGCTCGCCAATGCGCGCTCCTGCTTCAAGAAGCTCGGCGCCCGCAAATATCTGGTCATCTCCATCGCCATGGTGTCCGGTATCGTCGCCCTCGACAGCGCCGGCCGGATCAGTGAGGTGCGGATCGCCGTCGGCGCCTGCTCGGCGGTGGCGACCCGGCTGACCACCCTCGAAGCGGCACTGGCCGGCGCGCCGCTGGCTTCGGCCGCGACATTGGTCGCACCAGCCCATGCCGACGCGCTCAGCCCCATCGACGACGTGCGCGCCACCGGAACCTATCGCCGCGCCGCGGCGCTCACTTTGGTGCGCGACTGCCTGACCGATCTTGCCGCGGAAAGCCTTCGGAGGGCTGCCTGATGCTCGACAAGCCGAGCGACATCATCTTGACGCTGACGGTGAACGGGACAGCCCATCAGGTGGCCGCGCCGCCCTTCGCCTCGCTCGCCGATACGCTGCGCGAGCGCATGGGCCTGACCGGCACCAAGATCGGCTGCGATGCCGGCGACTGCGGTGCGTGCACCGTGTTGATGGACGGCGAACAGGTCTGTTCCTGCCTCATCTCCTCCGCCCAGGCCGAAGGCAAGGCCATCACCACCATCGAGGCGCAGCACCCTGTCGTCGACCGCCTGCGCGGCGCGTTCCTGGCCCATGGCGCGGCGCAATGCGGCATCTGCACGCCGGGCATGATCATGGCCGCCGCCGATCTGCTCGGCCGCAAACAAAACCCCAGCCGGCGGGACATCGAGGACGGCATTGGCGGCGTGCTCTGCCGCTGCACCGGCTACGTCAAGATCATCGAGGCGATTGCCGACGTAGCGCGCGGCGCCAACAGCCTCGCGCCTCTGGCCGAAGCCGGTGAAGCCGTCGGCGCCCGCATCGCCCGGGCCGACGGCATGCCCAAGGTCTGCGGCACCGACAAGTTCGGCGCCGACAACGCGCCGGCCGATGCCCTGTGGCTGCGCGCGGTGCGCTCGCCCCACGCCCATGCGCGCTTCGCGCTCGGCGATCTCGACGCGGTGAAGGCCGCCCATCCCGGCCTCGTCGCCATCCTGACCGCCGCCGATATTCCCGGAGCGAACTCCTTCGGCATCTTCCCGACCATCAAGGACCAACCGGTGCTGGCACCCGGTTTCGTGCGCTATCGCGGCGAAGCCGTGCTGGCACTGGTCGGCTCGCGCGAAGCGGTGGAAGGCCTTGCCGATGCGGCGCTGCCGATCGCCTGGACCGTCGATGCCGCCTTGATCGGCGTCGAGGCCGGGCTCGCCGAGGGCGCCGCGCCGCTGCACGCCAATATTCCCGACAATGTGCTGACCCGCGGTTATCTCGAAACCGGCGATGTCGAGGAAGGCCACCGCCTCGGCGCCGCGACCGCCGAGGGCCATTTCCGCACCGGCTTCGTCGAACATGCCTATATCGAGCCGGAAGCCGGTTACGCGGTGCGCGTCGGCGACCGCATCGAGGTCACCGCCTGCACCCAGGCGGCGGTCATGGACCAGGAAGAGGTCGCCCGTGTCATCGGCGTGCCGATGAGCGATGTCCGGATCGTGCCGACCGCCTGCGGTGGTGGCTTCGGCGGCAAGCTCGACGTATCGATCCAGCCGCTGATCGCGGTCGCCGCCTGGCTCATCAGGCGGCCGGTGCGCGTGATCTATTCGCGCACCGAGAGCATGGCCTCGACCACCAAGCGCCACCCCTCGAAGATCTGGGCCAAGGCCTCGGCCGACACGCAAGGCCGTTTCACCGCTTATGAAATGACCGGCGATTTCAACACCGGCGCCTATGCCTCCTGGGGGCCGACGGTGGCGAACCGCGTGCCGGTCCACGCCACCGGCCCCTACAAGGTGCCGCATGTAAAGAACGCCACCCGCGCCGTGCACACCCATGAGGTGCCGGCCGGCGCCTTTCGCGGCTTCGGCGTGCCGCAGGCGGCGATCGCCGGCGAAACGCTGATCGACGATCTCGCCGAACGGCTCGGGCTCGACCGCTGGGCGATCCGGCGGATCAATGCCATCGACCATGGCGACCGGACTCCGTCCGGCCAGGTGCTGCATGCCTCCGCCGGCCTGCCGCAATGCCTGGACGCGGTGAAGGCCGACTATGACGCCATGGTCGCGGCCGCCGAAGCCGAAAACGCCAAAGGCGGCCGCATCGCGCGCGGTGTCGGCGTTGCCTGCATGTGGTACGGCTGCGGCAATACCGCGATGTCGAACCCCTCACGCATGCGCATCACGCTGACGGCCGGCGGTAAGCTGACCTTCCTGAACGGCGCCGTCGATATCGGCCAGGGCTCGACCACGGTGCTGCTGCAGATCGCCGCCGATGCCCTTGGGCTGCCGACCACCGATTTTGAGTTCGTCATCGGCGACACCGACCGGACCTATGACGCCGGCAAGACCTCGGCGTCGCGCCAGACCTTCGTCTCGGGCAATGCCTCCAGGCTCGCCGGCCTCGACCTGCGCGCCAAGATCCTGGCGCTTGCCAATGCCGGGCCGAAGGCGAAGCTGAAGCTGGAAGGCGCGCGGCTGACGGTGACCGACGGCGAGGCCGGACGGGTGATCGATCTGGCCGCGCTGGAGGCCGGCGAGACCGGTATCGTGCTGGCGGGCGAAGGCCAGTACGATCCGCCGACCACCGTGCTCGACGCCAAGGGCCAGGGCATTCCCTATGCGACCTATGGTTTTGCCGCCCAGGTCGCCGAGGTCGCCGTCGACCGGGTGCTCGGCACCGTCAAGGTCACCCGCATCGTCGCCGCCCATGATGTCGGCCGTGCCATCAACCCGACGCTGACCGAAGGCCAGATCCATGGCGGCATCGCCCAGGGCCTCGGCCTGGCGCTGATGGAGGAATATCTGCCGGGCCGCACCGAGAACCTGCACGACTATCTGATCCCGACCGCCGGCGACATGCCGGAGGTCGCGGTCAAGCTGATCGAGGATACCGAGCCGGAAGGCCCGTTCGGCGCCAAGGGCGTCGGCGAGCCGGCACTGGTCGCCACGGCGCCGGCCATTCTCTCGGCGATCCGGCACGCCACCGGCGTGCGCATGAACGAGGTGCCGGTACTGCCGCACAAGCTCTGGGACGCCATGCAGAAGCGGGAGGCCGCGGAATGAGGCGCGCGACCGTGACTGATGCTGGGAGCAGTCGGTGCTTGGGCGATTGCGTTCTGCCGCAGCCGATTGCGGCGCTCCCATGGGAGGAGAGAAGGACGCTGACAAGCCGCCCCTCTCCCATAGGGAGAGGGTGGCGCCGTCAGGCGCCGGGTGAGGGGCGTAAGCCCACAGAACGGGCTCGGGACCTCTTGCTTCCGAGCGGTAGAGACCGGCCGAGGCCAGACTTCTCCGGATATGGACGTCCCCTCACCCGCCCGCTGACGCCAGCAGAAGCTCTCGCTTCTGCTAGGGCACCCTCTCCCTATGGGAGAGGGTTCTTTCGGCGGGCCGCGTCTCCACAACGCGACCCGATACTGAAGATTGTCGCCCAACCCATCGGGAGGTCCTCATGACCGCCACCGACCAGCTCTCGCGGGAAGCGCGTTCGAAGAAATTCGGCGCCGCCGAAGGCGACGGCATCCTGCGCTGCGACGCCTGCCCGGTGCTCTGCCGGATCCGGCCGGGCCGCGCGGGCGCCTGCTCGCGTTATGCCAATGAGAACGGCCAACTGATCCGCACCGACCCCGTCGTGCTGCTCGCCAAGACCGTGGAGGACGGCGGCAGGCTGGTCGAATTCGGCCGCAACGACTGGGACGGCCAGGCGCTCGATCCGAACCGGACCTTCGTCACCGGCATCGGCTCCGGCACCACCTATCCCGACTACAAGCCGGCCCCCTTCATCGTCTCGGCCGAGCATGACGGCGTCGACACGGTCACCGTCGTGACCGAAGGCATTTTCAGCTATTGCGGCGTCAAGGTGAAGATCGACACCGACCGTCATCTCGGCCCGGAAGCGGCCCCGATCCGGGTCAATGGCGAACAGGTCGGCCATGTCTCGACCGCCGAATATGGCTCGCAGATGCTGTCCATCGGCGGCGTCCGACACCTGACCGGCGGCTCCAAGAAGGAAGGCAACGTCACCTGCGACACCATGCTCAAGCTCTGCGCGGGCGAGCCGGTGACCATGGTGATCGACGGCGGCCACGAGGTGGTGGTCGAAGCCAATGCCGCGCCTGTCGTCGACGGCAAGCCGGAGCAGCGCATGCGCGTCGGCTGCGGCTCGGCGACCGTCGGCATCTTCGCCAAGCAATGGCTCGGCCATGTCGACGAGGTGATCGTGGTCGACGACCACATCACCGGCGTGCTGACCGAGCATCAGGCCGGCCGCGTGCTCGACATGAAACAGGCGGGCATCCGGGTGCGCGGACGCAAGTCGACGCCCGGCCGCTATTTCCAGGTGGCCAATCCGGGCATCGGCTGGGGCGGCACGGATATCGAGGATCCCCTGTCGATCATCCAGAAGATCGACCCCGAAACGGCCTGGCCGGGCCTGCGCCTGCTGATGACCTCGACCACCGGCGAGCATTTCCTTTATTGCGTGCTCGACGACAATCTGGTGCCGGTGCCGGCTCCCATCCCCGATGCCGTGATGAAAGTCGTCGACCGTATCGGCGAGAATTGCGAGCCCTCGCTCTGCACCGTGCTGTTCATGGCCGGCGCCGGCGGCTCGCTGCGCGCCGGCGTCACCGAAAATCCCGTTCTGCTGACCCGCTCGGTGGCCAGCGGCGAGACACGCGTCACCATGGGCGGCGCGCCGGTCTATCTCTGGCCGGGCGGCGGCATCACCGTCATGGCCGATGTCACCAAACTGCCGAAAAACGCCTTCGGCTACGTGCCGACACCGGCCATCGTCGCACCGATCGAGTTCACCTTGCCGCGTGCACTCTACGAGAAGCTCGGCGGCCATATGGAGGATGTCGTGTCGATCGGCGACATCCTGCGCGATGTGGCGCCCCAGGCCCGTATCGACGGCTGGGACAGCGACAATCCCTGGCCTTTTCCGGGAGCCCGTGCATGACGGCCAACAGGCAGGCGACATCACCGCTCGGCGCCGATCCGGCATCGGTGAAGGGTTATGTGCTGGAAGACCAGATCGGCTTCCTGATCCGGCGTTCGCACCAGCGGGCGACCGCGATCTTCGAGCAGGTCATGGCCGGTTTCGAGGTGACGCCGGTGCAATATGCCGCGCTCGCCAAGCTGCATGATCTCGGGCCAACCTCGCAGAACGCCCTCGGCCGGATGGTCGGCATCGATCCCGCGACCATGTTCGGGGTCGCGGGAAGGCTCGCCAAGCGTGGCCTGGTGACGCCCTCGGTCGACCCGAATGATGCCCGCCTGGTGCTGCTCGAACTGACCGATGTCGGCCGGGAGACCGTCGAAGCGATGAAGGCGCGCGGCCTGGAGGTGACCGACAAGACCCTGGCCCCGCTCAGCCGCGACGAAGCCGAGACGCTGGTCCGGCTCCTGGCCAAGCTCGGCTGAGACCATGTGGGACGCTCCCTCCGTGCAATGGCTGACCGGCGACCGGCTGCATCTGCAGCATGGGCCGATCGACGTCGTGACCCGGGCCTGGGGCGCTACGAGCGCGGTGCAACATTCCTATGAGGCCGCGATTGCGCGGTTCCGGACCATCCTGCCGGAGCTTGCCGGCGAGCTGTCCGAATTGCGCAAGCCGATGAGCGAGCGGCCACAGGTCGAAACGCCGGTGGCCAAGCGCATGCTGGCCGCCTGCCGGCCCCATGCCGGCGGTTTCCTGACCCCGATGGCGGCGGTCGCCGGGGCGGTTGCCGACGAACTCATCGAGGTCATGACGGAGGCTGCCCCGCTCGACCGCGCCTTCGTCAATGACGGCGGCGACATCGCGATCTTCCTGACCGAGGGCGAGACCATGGAAGTGGCGCTCGCCGCCGATTTCTCGCGCGGCGCGATCCCGGCCCTGAATGGCCGCATCACGCTCGGCTATAGCGACGGCATCGGCGGTATCGCCACCTCGGGTGCACAAGGCCGGTCGTTTTCGCTCGGGATCGCCGATTCGGTGACGGTGCTCGCCCGGGATGCCGCCTCCGCGGATGCCGCAGCGACGCTCATCGCCAATGCCGTCGACCTCGACCACCCCGCCATCCAGCGCCGGCCGGCGCAGCAGCTCGACCCGGACAGCGATCTCGGCGACCGGCTGGTGACGGTCGGCGTCGGCGACCTCAGCACCGCCGACATCGCGCTGGCGCTCGACGCCGGCCGGGCGCGCGCCGACCAGTTGCGCAAGCGCGGACTGATCCGTGACGCGGCCCTTTGCCTGAAGGGCGAGACCATCACCATCGGGCCGTTCACACGCCTCAGGGAGTTGAGACCATGATTGTCAATGTCCGCAAGATCGTCGTCGGGGTCGAGGAGGTGCGCCATGACGGCGGCCCGAAACGCGACAAGCCGATCCTGAAAGGCTTCGTCGCCTGCGTGCTGAAGAACCCCTTCGCGGGCCGCTACGAGGCCGAGGTCACCGGCATGATGGAGGAATTGAAGCCGCTGGGCCTGGAATGCTCGACCAAGCTGCTGGCGGCGCTGGGCGGCGACCCGAAGGCCATCGAGGCCTATGGCAAGGGTTCGATCGTCGGCGCCGACGGCGAGCTGGAGCATGGCGCGCTCTGGCACGTGCCGGGCGGCTATGCCATGCGCGAACTGCTCGGCCAGGCCCTCTCCATCGTGCCGTCCATGACCAAGATGGGCGCCATGGGCGCGATCCTCGACGTGCCGATCCACCACAAGGACGCGGCCTATGTGCGCAGCCATTTCGACGGCATCACGCTTTCGGTGGCCGACGCGCCGCGCGCCGACGAGATCCTGTTCGCCCTGGCCATGACCACCGGCGGCCGGCCGCATGCGCGGATGGGCGGACTGACCCAGGACGCGATTGCCAAGTGGGACGGGTTGCGGTGAAGGCGAGCGGCGTAGGCATCGCCCTCGAAACGCCGCTGCAGCCGGAAATCCTGGCGCTGATCGACGCCTCCGACGCCTTTGCCGCCTCGCTCTACGCGGCCGAGCATCGCCACGCCGTCGGCGTCGAACGGCTCACCGCGGACGATGCCCGCTTTCTCGTGGCGCGCCGCGACGGCCGCGCGCTCGGCTGCGTCGGCCTCGTGGTCAGCGGCGCCCAGGCGGAGATCAAGCGGATGTTCGTCCATGATGACGCCCGCGGCCTCGGCATTGGCGGCCTTCTCATGGCATCAATCGAAAACCTGGCGCGAGGTGAAGGCGTCAGGCTGGTTCAGCTCGAGACCGGGCCGCGCAACGCCGCCGCCCTGAAACTCTATGCGAAACAGGGATACAGGCAATGCGGCCCCTTCGGCTCCTATAGACCAAGCCCGGGCAGCGTCTTTATGGAGAAGACCCTGTTGCCGGAGTGACCACCCATGCCGACCGCCTCGCAAACCGATCTCTCCGGTCTGCTCGTCATTTCCGTCGAGCAGGCGGTGGCCGCCCCCTATGCCGCCAGCCGGCTCGCCGATGCCGGCGCGCGCGTCATCAAGATCGAACGCGAGGAGGGTGATTTCGCCCGCCGCTACGACCGCGCCGTCGATGGCGAAAGCGCCTATTTCGTCTGGCTCAACCGGGGCAAGGAATCGGTCGTCATGGATCTGAAGGACGAGGCCGACCAGGCCGTCCTCGCCAAGATGATCGCCAAGGCCGACGTGTTCATTCAAAATCTCGCGCCCGGCGCGCTCGACCGCCTCGGTTTCGACCCGCAGACCCTGCGCCGGCAATATCCCCGGCTGATCACCTGCTCGATCTCCGGCTACGGCGAAGAAGGACCATGGAAGGACCTGAAGGCCTATGACCTGCTGGTCCAGGCCGAGGCCGGGCTCGCGGAAGTCACGGGTGACGGCGAATCGCGCGCCCGCGTCGGTGTCTCGGTCTGCGACATCGCCGCCGGCATGACCGCCTTCCAGGCCATCCTGCAGGCCCTGATCGGCCGGTCCATTACCGGCGAGGGCCGGCACATCGCGGTGTCGCTGTTCCATGCGCTCGCCGACTGGATGAACGTTCCCTATCTGCAATATGCCTATGGCGGCATCTATCCGCCGCGTTCGGGCCTCAACCACCCGACGATCGCGCCCTATGGCGCCTATCCTTGCGGTGACGGCAAGCCGATCCTGTTCTCGATCCAGAACGAGCGCGAATGGGCTTCGCTCTGCGCCGAGGTGCTGGGTGATGCATCGATCGCCGGTGACGCCCGCTTCATCGACAATGTCACGCGGGTGAAGAACCGCGCCGAACTCGACCGGATCATCGTCCGGGCCTTTGCCGATGCACCGCGCGAAACGATCGCCGAACGGCTGGAAGCCGCCAAGATCGCCTATGGCCGGGTTTCCTCGCTGGACGACCTGCGCAATCACCCGCAAAACCGCCATATCGAGGTCGACACGCCGGCCGGCCGCAAGCGCATGCTGGCGCCCGGCGCGCTGCATGACGGCGAGATACCGCAATTCGGGCCAGTGCCGGCACTCGGTGCCCATACCGACCGGCTGAAAAAAGAGTTCAGCTGACCGCGACGGCCTCCCAGCCGGCGGTCGAGCGGCTGAACAGGATCGGCGTGGCGTTGCGGCGCAGCTCTACATTGAGATCGACGCCGGTCAGCGCCGCCAGCACCAGCAGCAGCCCGCCATGGGAAACCAGCATCAGGTCGCCGTCGGGGTTGTCCTCCTGCGACAGCCAGCGCGACAGGCAATTGCCGCTGCGGTGGACGAAGGCGGCCAGCGTCTCGCAGGCCGGCGGATCGTCGCGCCAATCCATGCGGCCGACTGTCGTGCCGACCAGGCCGAGAAAATAGCGCTCGGCAAGGCCGCCGTCCGGCTCCGGCGTCAGGCCGCGGCCGTCGGTGACGATGGCCGCGGTGCGCCAGGCGCGCATCATCGGGCTCGCTGCCACATGGGCGATCGAGGCCAGCGCCAGCCGGTCGGCGGCTTCCGCCGCCTGGGCCTCGCCAGCGGCGTTCAACGGTACATCGGCGGCCTGATAGATACCCTTGCGATTGCCCTCGGTCTCGCCGTGGCGCAGGAAGATGAAGCGGGTCAGCCGCGGACGAAACGGAATCGTCCGCGTCAGATCCTGGATCGCTTCGTAACCGAGTGTCGGGGCAACTTGCGTCGGGGTGCCTGCGGCCAAGGCTTTGCTCCGGGTTTTGGGCTGTGTTGCGGATTTTGCGCTGCAATGACCGAGTGTGGCGGAAGAGTCAAAGGGGCTGCCGTGCAATCAGCTCCCGCGCAGCTGCCTCTCGCCATGATCGCGCGCATCGGCTAGCAAGACGCCATGAGCACTGCCCCTGCCCGCCCCTCGGTTCGTGAGCGCGTCCGGCCCGTCGATGCCGGAGAACCGGTTCTCGCCGCGCATTTCCTTGGCGATACCGCCGTCCTGGCGCTGGTTTCCGGCGAGATCGTGCTCGCCGGCGAGACCGACCGGCGCGAGAGCCTGCATGACGGCGGCATCCTGGACAGCGCTGCCGACGGCACGACGCTCGTCACCGGCGGCGACGATGGCAAGGTGGTCCGCTTCACGCTGAAGACCGGCGCCGCGATGCTTCACGACAGCGGCGGCACCTGGATCGACCGGGTCGCGCTCGGTCCCAATGGCGCCACGGCCTGGAGCGCCGGCCGCAAGGCCTTCGCGACCCAGGGCAAGGGCGAACCCAAGCCATTGAACCTGGTCTCGGCCGCGGGCGGGCTCGCCTTCTTCCCCAAGGGGTTCCGGCTGGCCGTCGCCCATTATGGCGGGGTCAGCCTGTGGTACCCGAACAGCGAGGCGGCGCCGGCCACGCTGACCTGGAAGGGGTCGCATCTCGGCGTCACCATCAGCCCGGACCAGCGCTTCGTCGTCACCACCATGCAGGAACCGCAACTGCATGGCTGGCGGATCGAGGACGGCCAGCACATGCGCATGTCCGGCTATCCCGGCAAGGTGAAGTCGTTCTCCTGGACCAGCGGTGCGAAATTCCTGGCGACCGCCGGCGCGACCGAGGCCATCCTCTGGCCGTTCAGCGGCAAGAACGGCCCGATGGGTGTCAATCCGACCATGGTCGCGCCGTCGGCCAAGGCGGGTGTACGGGTCACGACAGTCGCCGGCCATCCGACCTCTCCCGTGGTTTCGGTCGGCTTTGCCGACGGGCTGATCCTGCTTGCCCGCATCGATGACGGCGCCGAGATCCTGCTGCGCGAACCGGACGGCGACCCCGTCACGGCCATTGCCTGGCGCGCCGACGGCAAGGCCATCGTGTTCGGCACCGAAGCCGGCAAGGCCGGCCTCGCGACGCTTTAGGAGGCTCAGGCGCCGCGCGGGCTTCGGCTCACGCGCCGCGCGGACTCTGGTCCTCCGCCGGCGGCGGCGACGCCTGCGGCCGCGCCTGGGCGATGCCCAGAACCCGCTGATAGATGCGGCCGACCAGCAGCAGCACCAGGCCGAGGCCAATGAACGACAGTGCCCGCCAGAGGCCCGTCAGGCCGGCCATGTCGAGCAGGAACACCTTCAGCACGGTGAGCGCGACAAGGGCGGCGGAGGCGAGCCTGAGCGTCCGGCTGCCGAAAGCGGCGCCGGCACCGAGCAGCGCGATGCCGAGCACCAGCCAGGCCGCCGAATAGGCGTAGAGCTCGCCATTGGAGATCTCGCCCTCGGTCAGGTCGGTGCCGCGGAACAGCGCGCCGATCGTGGTGTTGAGCCAGACGAAGACCAGCCCGAGCGCCATCAGCGCCATGACACGCGCCTCGGTGTCGCGGCCGGCCCGGCGCTCGAACAGCGCCGCCAAGATCGCCAGGACCGCGCCGCCGCCATAACCGAGCAGCGCCCAGTTGAACACCGCATGGGAGCCGATCGGATAACCGGTCCGCCAGGGGTTCATGATGATGCCCATGGTCACCACGATCCAGGCCCAGGAGCCGTAACGCACGATCAGCAGGGCATTCTGCCAGAGCGCGCCTGGGCGCACCGCGGCGAGCCGCGACAGGCCAAGACCGAAAGCCAGCATGGTGACGGTATGGGTGCAGGCTTCGGCGAAGCCCATGTCGCGGGTGAACAGGCGCTGGCCATAGGCCCCGAAAGCATGGCGCACCTCGACGATGACCAGGAGGGCCGTGAACACCATGGCAAGCGCCTCGAGGATCCTGACCGGATTATCCTCGCCGCGCCGGCGGCGCAGCAGGACCGCTGCCAGGGCGGCGCTCAGCGCCGGCACGCCATAACCGGGCAGCAGCCAGTTGAGGATGACGGTCTGGCCGACATCGCCGCTGTTGATGGCGGGATCCCAGACGAGACGCGCCAGCACGCCGAGCGCGGTCAGCGCCGCGACCCAGCGCAGCGCCGGCAGCGGCCGCTGTGTATAGACCCAGGCGATGCCGGCGATCAGCGCGCCGAGCGCCAGCGTCAGCCACGCTTTTTCGAGAAGCAGAGTCAAAGCGAAGGCAAGTGCCGCCAGCGCGCCGACGGCATAGATGGCCGAGGCGCTGGCAAGCCCCGGGCGACGGCCCGAGCGCAGCCGGTGCGCGGCTTCGGTCGCGGCACCGAAGCTCGCCGCGAGCACCATGGCCAGCGCCGCGAAGCGCGGCGAGATGATGAAGCCCTCGACCTTGCCATAGACGATGGCCAGCAGCGCCAGCGGCATGATCACCGAGGTGCTGGCCAGGATCAGCACGGTGCGAGCTTCCGCCTGACGGCGATAGACCGCCAGCACGGCGGGCCCGATGCCGTAGAGCAGCGCGAAACCGAGACCGGCCCAGACGATGCGCGACAGCACGGCCGGCAAGGGATCGGGAATGGCGAGCGCGTCCAGATTGAGCGAGGGTCTCAGGCCCGCGACCCAGGCGAGCATGACGAGAAGCGTGAACAGTCCGGCACCAGGAATAGCTGGCGCCACGCATGGCGCCTGCCAGACCAGGGCCATGATCGCGACGATCAGCGCCGCGAAGATCAGCAGCGCGAAGGTCTCCTGGCGTGCGTCGAGCACGGCGACCGCAGCCAGGAAGGTGAAGGCGATGAGGACCGCGCTGGCGAGCGGGGCGAGACCGCGATCGCGCGGCGGCACGAAACGGATGCCCGGCACCAGAAGCAAAGCGGCGGCGAGAATGCCGGCCGCGGCCTGGGCCAGCGTGGCGGTCGAGCCGCCACTGCCGCCAATCACGACAAGGCTGCTGAGACCGACGGCGGCAGCGGTCGCGGCGATCGTCAGCCACGCCCAGCCGCGGAGCCAGGCGAGCGTGAAGCAGGCGGCCGTGATGACAGCGGCATAGAGCGGAAAGACATAGGGGTTCGGATTCTCGGTCGCGACCAGGAACGGCGCGGCAAAGGCCGCGACAAGCCCGATACCGCCGAGCAGCGGTCCGTGCAGGCCGGCAAGCACCAGCGTGCCGATGCCGACCGCGCCGAGCATGAGGAAAGCGGTGGCCGGCCCGATGAAATCGTAGAGCCCATGGGCCGCATAGATGGTGCCGAAGGCGGCGACCGCGCCTGCCCCGGTGATCGCCGAGGGGATGTCGGCGACCGGCAGCGTCGGCAGCCCTTTGTCGGTGCGCCGCAACCACTCGCCACCGGCGAGCAGCGCGATGGAAAACAACGTGCCGAGCGCGATGCGCATGCCGGGCCCGACCAGGCCCTGCTCGATCGAATAGCGGACCAGGAAGATGCCGCCGAGGCCAAGCGCCAGGGCGCCGACCCAGACCGCCCAGCGCGACCCGATGGTTTCCTCGAAACCACCGAGATTGGCCGGCGGCGCAGGGGGAGCCGGCGGGGCATCGATCGGATCGATCGGCGCGAGCGGCTCGGAACTGGTGAGCGTCGGCACGGTGCCGCGCGCGGACCGAGCCTCGCCGGCCGGCTCCAGGCCGGCGACAGGCTCGGCGGCCGTTTCCGACGGCAGCGGTTCGGCCACGGGGGTCTCGGCGGCCGGTTGCGCCGACGCGGCCTGCGCTTCATCGATGCCGGCCGGCGCCACGATCGGCGCACCGGTGGCCATGGCCTCGCGGATCAGGCGAAGCTCGGTCTCAGCCTGGGCGAGCCGCGTCTCGGCACTCCTGAAACGCCGCTGCAGGTCGCCGGATCGAACGAAGCCGATGATCGCCAGGATCGGGATGACCAGGACAAGGCCAAGGCCCGCGAGCACAGCAAGAACGATTTCCATTGCGACAGGGTCTCCGGCGGCCGATTCGTCACATTAGCATCGCCTGCGCGCTGCGTTCGACACGCTACAAGCGCTGCCAAGGTTTCAGGCCTATGGCGTGCGGCGATCGGATGTTTCGGCGCGTCCTGGAGTCAGCGGCCGAGCGGCAGCCAGAACGGCTCGCCCTCGAAGGCGTCGCGGCCGCGGCCGATGCGGGCGATCGCGTCGATCATTCGGCCATCGCGCCGGAGCAGGCCGTCGGCAATGGCGACCAGCCGGGCATTGGGCGTGGCGCTCGGGCTTTTGGCGCGCAGGTCGGCGGCGATCTCGGCCTCGTCGCGGTCGGCGTTGACCGCACAGCTGGTGATGAAGGCCGCCGCCGTCGAGCGGCTGATGCCCGCCCAGCAATGAATGACCAGCGGGCTCGCTGCACCCGTCTTGCCCCACCAGGCGTCGACGAAACCGAGCAGGCGGGCGACATGGGCTTCGCCCGGCACGACATAGCCGTCCATTGGCGAAACGATGTCGTTCATGCCGAGGAAGAGGTGATCCTCCGGACGGATCGCGGCAGGGCGCGCGACCGTGGTGCCCTCGTTGATCAGGGTGACCAGATGCCGCGCGCCGGTGGCTGACACCGTGTCGGCAATGCGCGCAAGCGAGCAGACATGAACGTTCACGGGACGGGTCCTCGGCGATGACCAGCTTAAATCATGCATTCGCAGCGATTCTGCGACAGGCCAGCCGGGTTTTCCCCCATGCGCATTTCAGCCTGGTGTCTCCAACATGGCGAAACGGCGAAGGAAGGCCTGTTTCGCCTCGTCGGCATCCTCGGGCACCAGTACGGGCGGCAGGCCGCGCTCGCCGCCAAAGACGCCGATCGGCGCGCCGAAGATCGCGGCCGCCTCGTCCAGGCCGAAGCCGGCGAGTTGCGTCGCCTCGAGATAGGCCGAGACCTTGTCGGCCCGTTTGGTCAGCGCGACCACCTCGGGGGGCGGCGCGGCGGGCAGGCCGAAGCGGATGTGGATCGCGGCCATCAGGCGCGCCTCGACCGCCTTGTAATCGCCGCCGATGACGCCTTTGAACGGCGAGATCATGTCGCCAATGACATATTCCGGGGCATCGTGCAGCAGCACGGCCAATTGCCAGCGGGCGCTGAGCCCTGGCTCGAGGCGCGTGGCAATGTCGGCCACCAGCACCGAATGCTGCGCCACCGAGAAGATGTGATGGCCGGTGGTCTGGCCGTTCCAGCGCGCGATGCGCGCCAGGCCATGGGCGATGTCCTCGATCTCGACGTCGAAGGGCGAGGGATCGAGCAGGTCGAGCCGGCGGCCGGACAGCATGCGCTGCCAGGCACGAGGCTTTGCGGATTTCGAGGCGGCGGAACGAGGCGGCATGAGGGGGTTTTGGCTGCTTCGCCGGAAAAATGGAAGCCGGCCGGCGCCAAAACCGTCGCAACCGAGACGGGTCGCGTTCAATCGTCGATCGCATGGGCGAAGACGATATAGCGCAACGGCCCCTCGGTCCGGCCGTCGAGCGGCCAGCAGGTTGCCAGCACCAGCCTGCGGCCCGAAGACTTGGCATCGATGCCCGACGCGTCCCAGTGGACCACCCGCGCGCCGTCGACGACGAAACGGGCGAGCGCGCCATCGGCGCGCAGGACATCAATCCGGTCGCCGGTTCGCACCTGGCCGAGAAAGTCGAAATGGGTGTCGCGATGGGCGGCATAGACCGCGGTGCCCTCGTCGCCCGCCTGCGGTGTTCCCGGCACATGGCCCGGACCGAAGGCAAGCGCCTGGCCGCTGTCGCCGGCGAGCGCGATAACCTCCCGTCCGAGCCGCGGCACGCTGATCCGGGCGACCGGCCAGCTATCGAGCCAGGACCACGGTTTGACCGGGCTCCCCTCGCGAATGGACCGTGCAAAGGCATGGTCGAGCAACACCTGGGCGGTCGCCGCCTTGACATGGATCCAGGCGCCCTGGCCGCACAGCACAAGGCCGGCGAGCAGGCAGGCGAGCGCCGGGGCGACGAGCAGGAGGCGCCGTATGACGCCTCCCTTGAAAGCTCGATCCGCGGCGCTCATGCCGCCGCCCCGCGGCGGCGGCGAGCCAGGACGAGGCCCATCATGCCGAGCATCAGGCAACCGGCGCCGGCGATCAGCCTCAGCCCGGCATCCGTACCGGTCCGCGGCAGGGCCACGGCATTCTCGGCGGCTTCCAGCGAAGCGCTGGTCGAACCGACCCCCGTCGCGCGCGCCGTCGCTCCGAACAGCCGGTCGAAATCCCAGCCGGCCGGCAGGTTCAGCGGCAGGTCGTGACGGGTCAGCGGCGTCCCGACCGGGCGCGCCGGCGTCCGGTCGACGGCGACGAGGCTGGTCTGGCTGCTGACCAGGCCATGGGTCAAGGCCAGTTGCAGGATACGGGCGTCGGCGACGTCGCGGGTGATGATCCGAAGCGACCTTTCGGCTTCGGCATCGGCGATCTTGCGCCGCGCCCAGAGCTTGGAGAGACCCCTGCCCTCGATCGCCTGATCGACCGGCAGTTCGGCACGCCAGGTCTGGCCGCCGACCCGGCCCTCGACATGGACCGTGCCGGCCAGCGCACCAACCTTCATGGCCAGGACCACCGGCTCGCCGGAATAGAGATCCGGCAGCGAGGCGGGCGTCACGTCAGCCGTGGTGCCGTCGACACGCGCCGTCAATTCGGTGACGACGGGCCGCTCGAGCTTGCCGAACAGCTCGCGCATACGCGTCTCGACCTCGTTGACCGAGCCGATATGGGTATAGGTGCCCCGGCCCATCTCGGCGCCGCGGGTCATCAGGAAATTGTTCGGCGCCGAGCCGATGCCGACCATGAACAGGCGCGAGCGGCCGCGCTCCCGGGCAATGGTATCGATCAGCTGCTGGTCGTTGCCGATCGCGCCATCGGTCAGGAACACCACCTGGCGGACACGGCTCGTATCGTCGGGACGCGGATCTTCGAGCGCGGCCCTGAGCGCCGGAACCATTTCGGTGCCGCCGCGGGCTTCGAGACCCGAGACGAAATCCCGCGCCGTCCCGAGATGGCCCGCATCGGCGGCAACCGTATCGGGGAACAGCTTGGTCAAGGTGTCGTCGAAACGCACCACGTTGAACCGGTCATCGGCCTTCAGGCGCGACAAGGCAAAGAGCAGGCTTTGCTTGGCCTGGCGCATCGAGGCGCCGCTCATCGACCCGGAATTGTCGATGACGAAGACGATCTCGCGCGGCGGTTCGCGCTCGGCGACGCTGCGGGTCGGCGGCGTCAGGAACGCCAGCAGGTAGTCCTCGCCGCCGATCCGCTCGCGAAACAGCGAGGCCTGAGGTGCCTCGAACGGCGCCGGGGTCCAGGTCAGTTCGAAATCCCGATCCGCCGGCACCTCGCCGTCGGTGAGCATGACGAAGCGCCCCGCGCCCTGCGGCCGGTCGACAATGGCGTGATAGGCGCTCTTGACCTCGCCGAGTGCGAAGCCGGGCTGGAGCTGGACCCGGATCGACACCGGATTGTCCCGGCCGTAGCGGCGCGGATCGAGCACGGGGGCTGCCATGGCGGCCCGGTTCGGCACCGGATCGACGCCATTGGCGCCGGCGGCGGGATTGTAGCGGGCGCCCATGACCAGCGGCACCCTGAGGGAATAGACGCCGCTGCTCTGGCGTACCGCCGCCTGATATTCGATCTGCACCAGGACGGTCTCGCCGGGACCGATATTGGCGACCGCCGTGGTGAACAGATTGGGCCGCTGCTGTTCGACCAGGCCGGCGCGATGGCCCTGGCTCCTGGCCGCCTCATAGACCGCGCGCGCTTCGGCCCGCGGCTTGATCTCGCCGATGATGACCCGATCGCCGACGATCATCTTCAGATAGTCGACGGCGCCATTCTCGGGCAACGGAAAGACATAGACCGCTTCGACCCACCGGTCGGTGGGATTGCGGAAGACCTGGGTGACCCGCCCGCGCACGGTCGGGCCGCTGACGGCGAGATGGACGTCCGTGCCGAGCCGCACCGCTTCGGCGAAGCCCGGCGTCGCGGCATTGCGCATCAGCAGGCCACCCGATTGCATGGATGCCGGGGTCGGGGTTTCGCCGGCCCGGGCGAGCCCGGCCAGGACCAGCAGGCTGAACAAGCCCAGCAAGGTCGTCAGGACGAGCTTCGACAGGCGTTCGATGCGCGCGGCGAGATGGGAAGGGCAAATGGCCCCGGCGGATAGCGGTCGGCGGGCTGAACGGCTGATCATCGTGAGGTCTCCTGCAGTCCAAGGGACAGGCGACCTTCCTTTTGTGCGCGCGGCGGTCCGCACGGTTAGCGTCTTGTTTCAGCCATTTCGGCCGCCAGCCGCACCGCCTGCCTTGTTCGCCGCCGGACCGTCTGGCATTGTGCGGATCTGTGCGGAAATGTGCGGAGCCCGAAGGCCATGGCGACAACCGAGAGCGAGCTGTCGCACGAACACAGCCAGAGCATTGCCGCCATGGTGCGTGGCGAACTGGCGCGCCGGCGCATGTCGCGCCAGGCATTGGCCGACAAGGCGCGCATCAGCATCTCGACGCTGGAAAAGGCCTTGGCCGGCCGGCGTCCCTTCACGCTCGCCACGACGATCCGGCTGGAAGAGGCGCTCGGTCGCTCACTCGGCAGCGATGCCGGCCCCGTGGCGCCCCAACCGACGGCGCTCGCACCCGAGGCGCTCGGCGCCTATTCGCGCACCGCGGCCGCCTGGCTGACCGGCGAATATCTCACCGTCCGCCCGTCGTTCGAAGATCCGCAGGCGATCTTCGCCTATCACATGGACATCGTCTGGGACGACGCCGCCTCGCATCTGGTGTTCCGCGAGCGGTCCCGGCTCGACGCCGCCTTCACCCAGAAAGGATCGGTGTCGCTGCCCAATCAATCAGGCCAGATCTACCTGATCACCAACGAATCCGGCCAGTTTCGCCTGGCTATCCTCAACCGGCCGACGATCGAGGGGGAACTCTACGGCCTCCTGACCACCTTGCAGGCGGGATTGGGCGGTCATCTGACGCCCGCCAGCCTGCCGCTCGCCCTCATCCCGATGCGCCATGCGCCGGCCGCCGCGCCCGGACGCCTGCACCCGGCGGATACCGCCTATGCCGCCTGCCGGGAACGGCTGGAGCGCATCTCCCGCCAGGGTTATGCCCGGTTCCTGCCGGTCGCCTAGCGCGGCTGCCCGCCAATAAGGGCTTGAGCGGCGCGCCGGCTCGGGCTTTGCTGTCGCCCAGCCATGAGCATCGCAGTGACCGAGCCGATCCCGCAGCCCGCGCCGTCCCGGCGGATCGAACTCATCGATCTCGCGCGCGGCATCGCACTCATCGCCATGTTCGTGTTCCACTTCGCCTGGGACCTGTCGCTGTTCCGGCTGATCGATGTCGACATCGCCCTGGAGCCGGGCTGGCGCTGGTTCGCCCGCTGCATCGCCGGTTCGTTCCTTGTCCTGGTCGGCTTCAGCCTGGTTCTCGCCACCCGCAACGGCATCAATCGCAAGGCCTATCTGCGGCGGCTCGGCCTGGTCGCCGGCGCGGCGGCGCTGGTCACGCTGGGCACCTGGTTCGCCCTGCCCCATGCCTATATCTTCTTCGGCATCCTGCACCATATCGCGCTTGCCAGCGTGCTAGCCTTGCCGTTCCTGCGCCTGCCGGTGCTCGCCGTCGCCGGAGCGGCGATCACCTGCTTCGCCCTGCCCCATCTTGTCGCCAGCCCGATCCTGGACGCCCGCTGGCTCGCCTGGCTCGGCCTCGGCCGGCTGCCCCTGAACACCGCCGACTATGTGCCGGTGCTGCCCTGGTTCGGCTGCGTGCTCGGCGGCATGGTGATGGCCCGTCTCAGCCTCGCGAGCCCGCTCGCCGACATGCTGTTCGCCTGGCGGCCGCGCTTCGGCCCGGCCCGGCTGATCGCCTGGGGCGGCCGCCACAGCCTGCCGATCTATCTGCTGCACCAGCCGGTCTTCTTCGGCGTGCTGCTGCTGGCGGGCTGGCTCGTCGCCCTTCCGGTCGCCGACACCCGCCCGTTCATCAGCGCCTGCGAACGTGGCTGCGAGGCGAGCGGCCAGTCGGCCGGCGTCTGCCGCCGCGCCTGCGCCTGTACGGTCGATGGCCTGAAAGGCGAGCAATTATGGGCCAAGGTGCTGGCCGACACCCTCAGCGAAGACGAGCGCGACCGGCTGAACGACATCGTCCAGGCCTGTAACCCGCCGCCCTAACCGCCCGCCGATGTCATCCGGATCGCCCCGGAGCGTCAGGCGCGGCGCACGTCCCAGAACGTCGCGAAGCCGCTCTTCACGCCCGTCAGGTTGGAGCGGTAGGCGGTCGGCTGGATATATTGGCCGAGCGGCAGGTAGGGCGCATCGACAAAGGCCTGTTTCTGGATCTGTGCCGCGATCGCCTGCTGCCCGGCCAGATCCGGCGCCTGGAACCAGGCATGGCGCAGGCGCTCCAGCTCGTCGCTCTTCGGCCAGCCGAAAAAGCCGCCGTCGCCGCGCAACAGCAAATGCGCCGAAGGATCGAGCTGATCCAGGCCGCCCCAGCTCGAGCAATAGCAATTCCAGCCACCGCTCTCGACCGGCTCGCGGCTGGAGCGCCGCTGGATCACGGTGCCCCAGTCGAGCGCCTGATAGTCGACGTTCATGCCGACCTTGCGCATCATCTCGGCCGCGACGTCGCAGGAATTCTTGACATCCGCGACATTGACGCCGGCGAGCAGCACGATCTTCTGACCGTCATAACCGGCCTTTTCGAGTTCGCTCTTCACCCGGGCATAGTCACGCGGACCGGTCAGCACCTCCATGCCCGCATCGCTCGCCATCGGCGTTCCCGGACAGAACACGCCGACGCCGGTGCGGAACATGCTGGCGTCGCTGCCGACCTGCGCGCGCATGAATTCTTCCTGATCGACCGCGCCCAGCAGCGCACGGCGGATGGCCGGATTGTCGAACGGCTTGATCACCGTGTTGAAGCGTAGCGTCGGGATCATGCCGGTCGGCTCAGACGTCTCGACCCGTACATTGCGATTGCGCTTCAGCATCGGCAGCAGGTCGTGCAGCGGATATTCCCACCAATCGACCTCGCCGCTCTGCAAGGCGCCGGCGGCGGTCGAAGCGTCCGGGATGACGACCCACTCGACGCGGTCGAAATGCGCGGTCTTCGGCCCGCCGGTCCAGCCGGACACGCCGTCGGCCCGCGGCACGTAGTCGGCGAAACGTTCATAGACGACGCGCGCGCCCGGCACGCGCTCGTCCAGCTTGAAACGATAGGGGCCACTGCCGACCATTTCGGTCACCTGCGTCGTCGGCTCGGCCTTGGCCAGGCGCTCGGGCATGATCGCCGGCATGAAGGACGGCACCTTGCCCAGCGCGTTGGGCAGCAGCGGGAACGGCGTCTTCAGGCGGAAGCGAATGGTCCGGTCGTCGGCCGCCGACAGTTCATCGGTCACCGACATCAGCACCTGTCCGAAGCCGTCGCGCAGGGCCCAGCGCCGGATGCTGGCCACGCAGTCGCGGGCGAGCACCGGCGAGCCGTCGTGGAACTTCAGGCCGGAGCGCAGCTTGATCGTCCAGATCTTGCCGTCGTTCTCGGCACCGGCGCTCTCCGCCATCTGCAGCACCGGGCGCAGGTTGGCGTCCATGCCGAACAGCGTGTCGAAAACCAGATAGGCGTGGTGGCGCGTGACATAGGCCGGCGAGAAGACCGGATCGAGCACGGCAAGGTCGGCGTGCGGCACGAATTTCAGCACGCGCTGGTTCTGGGCCAGCACGATGCCCGGCGCGCCTAGGGCGCCAATTGTCGCGGCAGCGCCGGCCACCTTCAGAAGTTCACGACGGTTCATCGGACGGCCCCCACTGCCTGCGACACTCATGGCGGTCGAGGCTAGTGGCGGCCGGCGGGCGGCACCATGGTCGCTGCGAGCGCGGACGTCCCGGCTGAATTGCATAGCTCCTGAATTCGGCGAACCGCTAGGCTTCGCCGTCGTCGGGTCGACGCGGCTGTCCTCCGGGGCATGCCGGACAATGGGGCAGCGCATGATCGATCGGGACTATGACTATATCGTCGTTGGCGCCGGCTCCGCCGGTGCGGTGCTGGCGGCCCGGTTGAGCGAGGATCCCAGGCTCAGGGTGCTGCTGGTCGAGGCGGGACGCGATTTCCGCTCCGCCGAGACACCCGAGCATATCCGCATCCCCAATCCGATGCGCGCCATCGGCGACGACGACTACCGGTGGCCCAATCTGATGGCGCGCCGCACCGAGCGGCAGGAGCCGAAACTGCTCTGGCGTGGGCGGGCCATGGGCGGCAGCTCCACCATCAACGGTCAGATCGCCATTCGCGGCGTTCCCGACGATTTCGAACGCTGGCGTCAGGCCGGCTGCACCGGGTGGGGCTGGCCGGACGTGCTGCCCTTCTTCAACAGGCTGGAAACCGACGTCAATTTCGGCGACGCGCCCTATCACGGCAGCGACGGCCCGATCCCGGTCTATCGCGCGCCGGTGGCCGACTGGGGCACCGTCGATGTCGCGCTGAAACAGGCGGCCGAAGGCCTGGGTTACGGCTGGTGCGAGGATCACAATGCGCCCGTGGGAACCGGCGCATCGCCTTATGCCATCAACAGCCGCGCGGGTGCGCGCGTCTCTACCAATGACGGTTATCTGGAGCCGGCCCGCGGCCGCGCCAACCTGACGATCGTGGGCAATGCCCTGGTTTCCAGGCTGCAGGTCGAGGGCAACAGGCCCCATGCCAGCGGCGTGCATCTGCGCGTCGGCGGCCAGGATTTCAGCCCGCGCGCCACACGTGGCGTCATCCTCTCGGCCGGAGCGATCCATTCCCCGGCCATCCTGCAGCGCTCCGGCATCGGCCCGGCCACCTTGCTGGCGTCGCTCGGCTTGCCTGTCATCGCCGATCTGCCGGTCGGCGAGAACCTGCTCGACCATCCGATGATGCCGCTTTTCCTGCATCTCAGGGAGAACGCGCGGGTCGGCACGATGATGCACCGCCACACCAATTGCTGCCTGCGCTATTCGTCCGGCCTTGGCGGTGCCGGCGACAACGACATGATCGTCATCGCCGGCAATCTGGTGTCGCTCGGCGGCGGCGACGTCTCGCGTGGCCGCCTGGTCGTCTCGGTCTACCAGGCGTTCAGCCAGGGGCGCGTGCGCATCACCACCACCGATCCGACCATCGACCCCGAAGTCGACGAGCGCATGCTGTCGGACGAACGCGATCTGATCCGGATGCGCGACGGGGTTCGCCGGCTGCGCGCGCTCGGGCTGCACGCCAGCGTGGCCGGCATCGCCTCGCGGGTCGAATATGGCTCGACCGGCCGATCGATCGAGGATGAGCTCGATCCCCGAGAACTCGACGACTGGATGTTCGACGAGTGCTCCGACGCCCAGCATGCCAGCGGTACCTGCCGCATGGGCGCCGCCGACGATCCGCGCTCGGTGGTCGATCCGGATTGCCGGGTGATCGGCTGCTCGGGTCTCAGCGTCATCGACGCCTCGATCATGCCGGAGGTGGTGCGCGCCAACACCCACCTCACCACCGTGATGATCGCCGAGAAGATGGCCGACCGGCTGCGCGCCGGCGCCTGAACCGCCGCTCAGGCCAGGGCCGCCACCTCGTCATGGCGGAAACAGCCGACCATGTGGTCGTTGGTCATGCCGACGGCCTGCATGAAGGCGTAGACGATGGTCGGACCGACAAAGGTGAAACCCTTGGCCTTCAGCTCTTTCGACATCTTGCGGGCGACCTCGGTCTCGGTCGGCACCTGCGCGCGCTCGCTCATCCGGGGCTGGATCGGCCGGCCGTCGACGAAATCCCAGAGATAGTTCGAAAAGCTCTGCCCCTTGTCGCGCATGTCGAGATAGACGCCGGCCGATTTCACCGTGCCGACGATCTTGGCGCGGTTGCGGATGATGCCCGGGTCGGCCATCAGCGCCTCGATTTTCTCCGGCCCGTAGTGCACGATCAGCTCTGGCCGGAAGCCGTCGAACACCTTACGGAAGTGCTCCCGCTTCCTGAGAATGGTGATCCAGGACAGGCCTGCCTGGAAGCCGTCGAGGATCAGCTTCTCGAACAGCGCCCGGTCGTCCCGCTCCGGCACGCCCCAGTCGGTGTCGTGATAGGCGACATAAAGCGGGTCGTAACCCGGCCAGGCGCAGCGTGGCTTGCCGTCGGGGTGATCGGTGATGAGCATCGGCCGTCTCCGCGAATTGCTTTAGACTTAAAATATTTTTTGCTGCCGGGGTTGTTCGCGAAAATTCCGGCGTAATAATGCCTTCGCATCGGCCGCGACCACGGACAAGCCCGGGGCGGCGCACGGGTGGGGAGATTTTCATGAAGCGCGTTCTGTCGACGCTGGCCGCCGGCCTGGCCTTGGCTCTGGCCGCCACGGCGTCTCAAGCCCAGGAGCCGATCCGCATCGGCGTCATCGAAACCCTGTCCGGCCCCTCGGCCGTGCTCGGCCAGCATGCCCGCGACGGCTTCCAGCTGGCGATCCGCCAGCTCGGCGGCAAGATGGGCGGCCGCGAGGTCCAGGTCATCGTCGTCGACGATGAGCAGAAGCCGGATGTGGCGATCCAGCGCGTCCAGGGCCTTCTCGACCGCGACAAGGTCGATTTCGTCGTCGGGCCGATCTTCTCCAACGTGCTGCAGGCGATCCAGGCGCCGGTGGTCAATTCGCGCGCCTTCCTGATCAGCGCCAATGCCGGCCCGTCGAGCTATGCCGGCAAGGCCTGCCACGAGAACATGTTCGTCACCTCCTACCAGAACGACCAGGTTCACGAGGTGCTGGGCGCCTATGCCCAAGCCCGCAACATGCGCCGGGTGTTCCTGCTGACGCCGAACTATCAGGCCGGCCGCGATGCCATGGCCGGCTTCAAGCGCCATTTCCGCGGCGAGATCGTCGACGAAGCGTTCACTCCGCTCGGCCATCTCGACTTCGCCGCGGAGCTCGCCCGCATCGGCTCGTCCAGGCCCGATGGCATGTTCACCTTCATGCCGGGCGGCATGGGCGTGAACCTGGTCCGCCAGTACCGCCAGGCCGGCTTGGTCGATCGTATCCCCTTCCTGTCGGCCTTCACGGTCGATGAATCGACCCTGCCGGCCCAGCAGGATGCCGCTGTCGGCATGATCGGCGGCATGACCTGGGCGCCCAATATGGATAATCCGCAGAACAAGAAGTTCGTCGCGGATTTCGAGGCGGCCTTCGGCTACGTGCCCGGCTCCTACGCTATGCAGGCCTATGACTCGGCCATGCTGATCGACAGCGCCGTGCGCGCCGTCAACGGCAACCTGAGCAATCGCGACGCCGTCCGCACCGCGCTGCGCAAGGCCGACTTCGTCTCGCTGCGCGGCAATTTCCGCTTCGCCAACAATCACTATCCGATCCAGGACTTCTACACCGTGCGCGCCGCCAAGCGCCCGGACGGCAAGTTCCAGACCGAGATCGTCGAGCGGATCTTCACCAACTACACCGACGTCTACGCCCAGGAATGCCCGATGCGCTGGTGAGGACGTTTCGCGGCCTCGCCTTCGTGGTGGGGCCGCGTTCGGTTTGAGGCGTGGGCGTCATACGCCGATAGAGACGCTCTTGTCCGCGTCGCGAACCAAGACACGAGAACCTCTACGTCACCCCCGGCCGAGGCGAAGCCGAGGGGAAGGGGGGTCCAGGGGCCGCTTCATCGGCGCTCCCAGTGCACGCCAGCGACGGGATTTCGAGGCGCTGAAGGACCAAGCCCTGCAATCCCTGGACCCCCTTCCCTCGCTTCGCTCGCCGGGGGTGACGTCAGTGCATGATCTCGGGGCTCACGCCCCTCACCCGGCGGCTCGTGGCATCGAGCGAACGCGAGATGCGTTCGCTCCTCGCTATGCCCCCCCACCCTCTCCCCATGGGAGAGGATCGATCAACGGCGGCCTATGTCCTCGACGCTTCTCATCATCCAGACATTGAACGGGCTGCAGCTCGGGGTGCTGCTGTTCCTGATCGCCGCCGGCCTGACGCTGGTGTTCGGCGTGATGGACTTCATCAATCTCGCCCATGGCGTCCAATACATGCTCGGCGCCTATCTCGCCGCCATGTTCGTCGCCTGGACCGGCAACTTCCTCATTGGCCTCGTCCTGGCACTGATTTCGGCGCTGGCCTTCGGCCTGCTGCTCGAAGTGCTGGTCATGCGCCATCTCTATGACCGCGATCACCTGGAACAGGTGCTCGCCACCTTCGGCGTCATCCTGTTCCTCAACGAGGGCGTGAAGATCGTCTGGGGCGCCGCGCCGCTGCAGGTGCCGGTGCCGGACATGCTGTCCGGTTCCATCGCCATTGCCGACGGCGTGCTCTATCCGGTCTGGCGGATCGCCATCATCCTGTCCGGCCTGGCGGTGGCGCTCGGGCTCTACCTGGTGGTCGCCAAGACGCGCGTCGGCATGCTGATCCGCGCCGGCGCCACCAATGCGCCGATGGTCTCGGCGCTCGGCGTCGACATCCGCCGCCTGTTCATGATCGTCTTCGGCTTCGGCGCCATGCTGGCCGGCTTTGCCGGCTGCATGGCCGCCCCGGTCCTGTCGGTCGAACCGGGCATGGGCGACAATCTCCTGATCCTCGCCTACGTGGTCATCGTCATCGGCGGCATCGGCTCGATCCGGGGAGCCTTCATCGGCGCGCTGATCGTCGGGCTGACCGACACGCTGCTGCGCTCGTTTTCGGTCGACCTGCTGCGCATGGCCGGGCTGTCGTCGTCGGATGCCCGCACCATCGGGCCGGCGATCGCCTCCATGTCGATCTATATCCTGATGGCGGCGGTGCTGTTCTTCCGGCCGACCGGCCTGTTCCCGGCGAAGGGCTGAGCCATGACCGACGCCTCGCCCCTCGCCTCACCCGCGACCACGACCAGCCCGGTGCTTGGCTCCGACTGGAAACGGCTGGCCATCCCGCTGATCCTGTTCGCCGGCCTCGCCGTCATGCCCCTGTTCTTTCCGGGCGACCGCTACACCCTGTCGCTGATCACCCGCGCCATGATCTTCGGCATCGCCGCCCTGTCCCTCGACCTGATCCTCGGCTACGGCGCCCTCATCTCCTTCGGCCATGCCGCCTTCCTGGGCCTCGGCGGCTATGCCGCCGCCATCCTGATGTTCCATGGCACCAACGAGGCCCTGATCGCCTTTCCCGCCGCCGTCGCCGCCGGCGCGCTGTTCGCGCTGGTGACCGGTGCCATCTCGCTGAAGACCCGCGGCGTCTATTTCATCATGATCACGCTGGCCTTCGGCCAGATGGCCTTCTTCACCGCCACTTCGCTTTCGGCCTATGGCGGCGATGACGGCCTCCGCATGGCGCAGCGCAATGTGGTCGCCGGCGCGCGTCTCCTCCAGAACGACACCAGCTTCTATTTCGTCGTGCTGGGCCTGCTCGCCGCCTGCTACCTCATGCTCAGGACGCTGGTCGGATCACGCTTCGGCCGCGTGCTCAGGGGTGCCAAGGAGAACGAGCGGCGCATGCGGGCGCTGGGCTTCGATCCGTTCCGCTACCGGCTGACGGCCTATGTCATATCCGGCGCGATCTGCGCGCTGGCGGGCGCCCTGTTCGCCAATCTCGGCCTGTTCGTCGCGCCCGCCTACATGACATGGCCGCGTTCCGGCGAGCTCATCGCCATGGTCGTTCTGGGCGGCACCGGCTCGCTGCATGGCGCGATCATCGGCGCCATCGGCATCATCCTGGTCGAGGAATGGCTCGCCGAGCTGACCCAGCACTGGAAGGTGATCTTCGGGCCGCTGGTGGTGCTGGTGGCGATCTTCGCCCGCGGCGGCATCATCCGGCTGATCGACCGGGGGGGCCGCTGATGAGCACCCCCATCCTGTCGCTGAAGGGATTGCGCAAGGCTTTCGGCGCTCTCGTCGTCACCGACGACGTGTCGCTCGACATCGCCGACGGCGAGTTCCACGCCATTATCGGCCCCAACGGCGCCGGCAAGACCACGCTGATCGGCGAGATCACCGGCGAGATAGCGCTGAATGCCGGCAGCGTCACCTTCGCCGGCGAGGACATCACCCGGCTGCCCATTCATGCCCGGGCCCTGAGAGGCCTGACGCGCTCGTTCCAGATCACCCAGGTGCTGCCGGCCTTCAGCGTCATCGACAATGTCGCGACATCGGCCCAGGCCCATGCTGGTTCGTCGTTCCGCTTCTTCGGACGGGTCGCGGCCGAACGCGCCCTGAATGACGACGCCATGGCGGCGCTCGACCAGGTCGGCCTCGGCGCGCGCGCACGCGTGCTGGCGGCAAGCCTGTCGCATGGCGAAAAGCGCCAGCTGGAGCTCGCCATGGCACTGGTCGCGCGGCCCAGGCTGCTGCTGCTCGACGAACCCATGGCCGGCATGGGCCGCGAGGAAACCGAGGGCATGGTGGAGCTGCTGCTGGCCCTGAAGGGGCGCTATCCGATCGTGCTGGTCGAGCACGACATGAACGCGGTGTTTCGCCTCGCCGACCGCATTTCGGTGCTGGTCTATGGCCGGCTCATCGCCTCGGGGCCGCCCGAGGCGGTCAGGGCCGATCCGGCCGTCCGCGAGGCCTATCTCGGCGAGGAGGAGTTCGCATGAACGAACCGCTCGACGCCGAAAGCCGGCTCGCCCATCAGCCGCGCGACGCCCGTCCGGAGCTCAGGCTCTGGCTGCGCCTCCTGACCTGCACCAATCTGATCGAGCGCGAGATCCGCCGCCGGCTGATGGACCGCTTCGCCATCACCCTGCCGCGCTTCGACCTGCTCGCCCAGCTCGACAAGTCGCCCGACGGCCTGACGCTCGGCGACATCTCCCGGCGCATGATGGTGACCAACGGCAATGTCACCGGCCTGGTCGACCGGATCGCCGAGCAAGGCTATATCGAGCGCCGCCGCGACGCCACCGACCGGCGGGCGCAGCGGATCGTGATGACCGAAAAAGGCCATGCCGATTTTTCCCGCATGGCACGCGAGCACGGCACCTGGATGACCGAGCTGCTGGGTGACCTGCAACCGGGCGAACGCGACGTGCTGATGAGCCTGCTCGGCCGCACCAAGGCGTCGGTCGCGCGTGCGCTGGCGCAGCGCGTCGAAGCGGCGGAGTAGGCCATGCTCAGCGTCACCAATCTGGAAGCCGGTTATGGCGACGTGCAGGTGCTGTTCGGCGTGTCGCTGAGCGTCGCCAATGGCGAGGTGGTGACCCTGCTCGGCCGCAACGGCATGGGCAAGACCACCACCATCCGCTCGATCTTCGGGCTGTTGAAGCCGCGCGGCGGCGCCATCGCGGTCGACGGGCTGGCGCTGGCCGGACGCCCACCTTACCGGGTGGCGCAAGCGGGCCTCGGCCTGGTGCCGGAAGGACGGCAGATCTTCCCGAACCTGGATGTCGAGGAGAACCTGATTGCCACCTCGGCCAAGCGCGACGCCAAGGGGCCGGCGGCCTGGACGCTCGAGCGGGTCTATGAATTCTTCCCGCGCCTCAAGGAACGGCGCCGCAACATGGGCAACCAGCTCTCCGGCGGCGAACAGCAGATGCTCGCCATCGGCCGGGCGCTGATGACCAATCCGAAGCTGCTGGTGCTCGACGAGGCGACAGAGGGCCTGGCGCCAGTCATCCGCGCCGAGATCTGGGCCTGCCTCAAGCGCCTGAAGCAGGACGGCCAATCGATCCTGGTGATCGACAAGAATGTCGATGCTCTGGTCAAACTGGCCGACCGGCACCTGATCCTGGAAAAGGGCCGGATCGTCTGGGAGGGGTCGAGCGCCGCCTTCGTCGCGAGCCCCGACCTCAAGGACCGCTACCTGCACGTCTGAACGCCGCATCGAGGACCTGTGATGACCACGCCGCTCGCCGCCAAGATCGCCCGCGACTACGGAACACCAGCCGTGGTCATCGACATGGACCGGGTGGAGCGCAATATCGCGCGCGTCCAGGCCGCCTGCGACGCCGCCGGGGTGAACAACCGCCCACACATCAAGACGCACAAGAGCCCCGAGCTCGCCAGGCTGCAGGTCGCCGCCGGCGCCAAGGGCATTACCTGCCAGAAGATCGGCGAGGCCGAGATCATGGCGGCAGCCGGCATCGACGACATCCTGATCAGCTACAATCTGATCGGCGAGGAGAAGATGGCCCGTCTCGGCGCGCTACTCGGCAAGGCCGAGGTGACGGTCGCCGCCGACAATCCGGTGGTCATTGCCGGCCTGCCGCAGGCCGGCGCCCTGGCCGGCCGCGACCTCGGCGTGGTGATCGAATGCGACACGGGGCGCAAGCGTGCCGGCGTCGAAACGCCGGGCGAAGCCATCGCGCTGGCAAAGCAGATCGCCGCCTCCCCCGGCATCGCCTTCAAGGGTTTCATGTTCTACCCGACCGAGGATGGCTGGGCGGAGGCGCAGCGCTTCTACGACGAGGCGCTGGCAGGCGTGCGTGCCCTCGGGTTGGAGCCGACCATCGTCTCGACCGGCGGCTCGCCCAACATGCCGAATGTCGGCAAGCTGAAGGGCGCGACCGAACACCGGCCGGGCACCTATATCTACAATGACCGCATGCAGGTCGCCGCGGGGGTTGCGAGCTGGGACGATTGCGCGCTGCAGGTCTATTCGACGGTGGTGAGCCGGGCGGCGGCCGATCGCGGCATCCTGGATGCCGGATCCAAGACGCTCACGGCGGATCCGGGCGGTGGCCTCGAAGGCTTCGGCCTGATCCTGGAGCATCCGGAGGCCAAGATCGCCCGCTTCGCCGAGGAACATGGCATGCTGGACCTGACCCGCTGCAACGAGCGGCCGAAGGTCGGTGATGTCGTGCGCATCGTGCCGAACCACGTCTGCGTGGTGGTCAATATGGTCGACGAGGTGGTGATGGTGCGTGGCGACGAGATCGTCGGCATCCTGCCGGTCGCCGCCCGTGGCAAGTTGAGATGAGCGGCGCTTCGCGCCACAGTTCGCATTCGACATTCAGGAGCCGCCAATGACGCCCGAAGACAAGCTCGCCAAGATGGGTCTCGAACTGCCGCCGGTGCCGTCGCCGGCGGGCAATTACGTGCCGTGGAAGCGGGTCGGCGACATCGCCTATCTCGCCGGTCAGGGGCCGCGCAAGGCCGATGGCGCCTTCGCCACCGGCAAGGTCGGCGCCGATGTCACCGTCGAGACCGCTTATGAGCACGCCAAGCTGGTCGGCCTGCAGATCCTGGCCTCGGCCAAGGCGGCGGCCGGCGGCGACCTGAGCAAGGTGGAATTCGTCAAGGTGCTCGGCATGGTCAACGCCGTCTCCGATTTCGGCGACCACCCGCGCGTCATCAACGGCTTTTCCGACCTGATCGTCGCGGTCCTCGGCGATCGTGGCCGGCACGCCCGCTCGGCGGTCGGCATGGGTTCGCTGCCCATGGGCATCACGGTGGAGGTCGAGGCGATCATCAAGATCCACGACTGATCGCATTCGACCGGGTTGAAACGGGGCCGGCCGGGTTCACCGGACGGCCGGCATTGCGGAGGATCCGGCCATGGCGCGCGCGCCGGTCTATTACGCCGACTATCTGAAACTCGACCGGCTCTTGTCGTCACAACAGCCGGAGAGCCTGAAAGAGGGCGTCGACGCCCATGACGAGATGCTGTTCATCATCGTCCACCAGGCCTACGAATTGTGGTTCAAGCAGATCCTGCATGAGCTCGACCGGGTCGAGCGGGATTTCGGCACCGTGCCGGTGTCGGACGATGCCATGGCGCGCATCGTTCACGACCTCGAGCGCATCCACGAGATCCTCAAGCTGACGGTCGCCCAGCTCGACGTGCTGGAGACCATGACGCCGTTCGACTTCCTGGATTTCCGCGACCTCCTGATGCCGGCCTCGGGTTTCCAGTCGCTGCAGTTCCGCGCCATCGAGACCCGGCTGGGGCTGGCCACCGAGACCCGCGTGCCGCTCGACGACAAGGCGATCGAGGAGCGGCTGTCGCCCGGCGACCGGACAGCCTTGGCCGAGACGCGCCACCGGCCGACGGTCTTCGCCATGCTCGACCAGTGGCTCGCCCGCACGCCCTTCCTCGACTGGGGCGGCGCGAGCTTCCGCGACGCCTATTGCCAGGCGGTGGAGAAACACCTGGCGCGCGATGCCGATTTCATCCGCGCCGACACGGCGATGCCCGAGGAGAAGCGCGAGCGTGAGCTGAAGGCGATCGACAAGGCGATCGCCTCCTTCGCGGCGATCTTCAATCCCGAGGACGACAGCGGCGGCTGGCGATTGTCGGGCCCCGCCGTGCAGGCGGCCCTGTTCATCACGCTCTACCGCGACAAGCCGGCGGTGCAGCCGGCGTTCCGGCTCATCGCCACCCTCATGGACATCGACGAGACCATGACGCTCTGGCGCTATCGCCATGCGCTGATGGTCGAGCGGATGATCGGGGTGAAGATCGGCACCGGCGGCTCGTCGGGCCATGCCTATCTGCGCACCACCGCCGAGCGGCACCGGGTCTTCGCCGACCTGTTCCGGCTCTCGACCTTCCTGATCCCGCGCGCCGCGGTGCCGGAGCTCCCGGCCAGCGTCCAGGCGCGCCTCGGCCTCGTCTATTCGACATGAGCGCGCTCGACCTGACGGCCCATTTCGCCCGCTTCCGCGCGGCTGCGCCGGAGCGGATCAATCTTGCCGCCCACAGTCATCACGACTGGCCCGACGTGACGCTCGCCGCCCAGGAGGCCTGCTGGCGGGATGCCGCGGCGCTCGCCGGCGACAAATGGGGCAAGGTGTTCGGCGAGCTGATCCCGGCGGTCCAGGTGGCACTTGCCCGCACCTTGCACCTGCCGGATCCAGGCACCATCGCCGTCGCCCCCAACACGCACGAATTCCTGCGCCGTATCCTGTCCTGCTTTCCCGCCGGACGCCCCGTCTCGATCCTGACCAGCGACGCCGAATTCCACACCGCGCGCCGACAAATGGCGCGGCTCGAGGAAGACGGACTGATCACCGTCGAACGCGTCGCGGCCGAGCCGCTCGACAGTTTCGCCGAGCGCTTCGGCAACCGCCTCGCCGATGGCCCGCATGACCTCGTTTTCGTCAGCCAGGTGTTCTTCACCTCGGGCGGGACGTCGGGCGACATCACCCACCTGACGGCCGCGGTCCGCTCGGCCGAGACACTGATCGTGATCGACGGCTATCACGGCTTCATGGCACGCCCGACCGACCTTTCCGATGTCGCAAGCCGCGTCTTCTATCTCGCCGGCGGCTATAAATATGCCATGGCGGGCGAGGGCTGCTGCTTCCTGCATTGCCCGCCGGGTTACGGAGCCCGGCCGCGCGACACCGGCTGGTTCGCCGATTTCGGCGCGCTCGCCGCACCTCCCGGCAAATCGGTCGGCTACCCGGAAGACGGCGGCCGGTTCCTCGGCGCGACCTTCGATCCGAGCGGCCTCTATCGGCTGAACGCGGTGTTCGACTGGCTGGCGGCGACCGGCCTGACGGTCGCCATGGTGCACGACCACGCGCGCTCGCTGATGGCCCGCTTCCTCGACGCCGTGGAAGCCATGGATATAGCCGGCCTGACCCGGGCCGACCTCATCACGCCCTTCGGCCCGCAGGCCGAGCACGGCAATTTCCTCACCTTCCGCACCGAGCGCGCGGGAGAGATCGAGGCGCGGCTCGCCGCCCTGCACCTGCACAGCGACCATCGCGGCGACCGCCTGCGCTTCGGCTTCGGCATCTGCACCAGCACGGACGACGTCGACCGGGCGATCGAACGGATCGGCCGGGCCTTCGGCTGAGACGAGATTCCGTGGATCTCGGGTGGCTCTTTTACGACGTTCGCACCGGGCACAGTGTGGGGTCATGGCATGCGCTGAACCCCGTCAGTCAGCAAGCCGCCTGCCGGAGAAATCAATACGTCACCCCCGGCGAGCGCAGCGAGGGAAGGGGGTCCAGGAGCCGACGGGCCCGCGCTCTCGGCACGTTTCGTTCAACGAGTCTGGCGGCGGCGAGGTCCAGCACTGCAACCCCTGGATCCCCTTGCCCTCGGCTTCGCCTCGGCCGGGGATGACGTAGTGTGTATCGGCAAGCGGGAGGTGAAACTCGGCTCTGCCGCTGGCTCCTGAACGCTCCTATTCCGCCACCACCGCGGTCGCCTCGATCTCGATCTTGGCGGCCTTTTCCACCAGCCTGACCACCTGCACCACCGCCATGGCCGGATAATGCTGGCCGAAGATCTCGCGATAGGCCTGGCCGAGCGGTCTGAGATGGGCGAGGTATTCCTCGACATCGGTGACATACCAGGTCAGGCGCACGACATGGTGCGGGCTGGCGCCGCCCTCGGCCAGGATCGCGCGGATGTTCTCGAAGCACTGGCGCGCCTGGGCGGCGAAGTCCGGCTTGAAATTGCCCATCACGTCCCAGCCGACCACGCCGCCGGTGACGATGAGACGGCCCTTGGCGCTCATGCCGTTGGCATAACCGCGCGGCTCCGGCCAGCCCTTGGGATTGAGGGTCACGGGGCGTTCATCCTCGTCGGCGAGCGGAAACGGGATCACAGGGGTCTTCGGCTTGGTCATGTCTTTACTCCGCCGCTGTGCGGCTTGAAGCGGCATCGCGCGCGGCGATCTCACGCAGCGCGAAACGCTGCAGCTTGCCGGTCTCGGTACGGGGCAATTGGTCCACGAAAGCGATCAGGCGTGGGTATTTGTAAGGCGCGATCTCGGCCTTGACGAAGGCCTGCAGCTCCTCGGCAAGGGCCGGAGTGCCGGCGACATCCGGCTTGAGCACCACATAGGCCTTGACGATGGTGCCGCGCTCCTCGTCCGGCTGACCGACGACCCCGCATTCGGCGACGGCCGGGTGGCTCAGCAGGCAGGACTCGACCTCCGGTCCGGCAATGTTGTAGCCGGCCGAGACGATCATGTCGTCGCTGCGCGCCTGGTACCAGAAATAGCCGTCGGCATCGACGACATAGGTATCGCCGGTGACGTTCCACCCGTCGATGACATAGCGGCTCTGGCGTTCGTCGGCGAGATAACGGCAGCCGGTCGGGCCGCGCACGGCAAGGCGGCCGGGCTGGCCGGGCGCGAGATCCTCGCCGTCCTTGCCGATCACCTTGGCCTCGTAGCCCGGCACCGGCAGACCGGTCGCGCCCGGGCGTATCTTGCCCTCGGGCGCGGAAATGAAGATGTGCAGCATTTCGGTGGCGCCGATGCCGTCCATCATGTCCAGGCCGGTTGCCTGCTTCCAGGCTTCGAAGGTGGCCTTCGGCAAGGCCTCGCCGGCAGACACGCATTTCCTGAGGGAATGCCAGTCGTGATCCGCGAGGGCTGGAATCATCGCCCGATAGGCCGTCGGCGCGGTGAAGCAAATGGTCGGCTTGAAGGCCGCGATCGCCGGCAGAAGTTCGCCGGGCGGCGCCTTTTCCAGAAGCACGGTGGACGCGCCGACCCGGAACGGGAACAGCACGAGCCCGCCCAGCCCGAAGGTGAAGGCGAGTGGCGGCGAGCCGATGAAGCGGTCATCGGCGCCGGGCTTCAGCACATTCCGGCCATAGGCATCGCAGATCGCCAGGAGATCGCGATGGCCATGCATGGTGCATTTCGGCGTGCCGGTCGTCCCCGAGGTGAAACCGAACAGGCAAATGTCGGTCGCCGCCGTATCGACGGCGTCGAAGGCCGGCGAAGCGTCCGCCGCGAGACCGGAGAGCTCGGCGAAGCTGACGATACGCTTGAGCGGCGCCGTCTGCGCCGCCGCCTTGGCCAGCTCGTCGGTCAGCCGGTCGTCGCACAAAGCCAGGCCGATCTCGGCCTTGGCGATGATGACGGTCAGCTCCTTGGCGCGCAGCAGCGGCATGGTGGCAACCACGATGCCGCCGGCCTTGATCACCGCCAGATAGGCGGCGACCATCATCGGATTGTTCGGCGCCCGCAACAGCACGCGATTTCCGGGAACAAGACCCAGGCCCTGCACCAGGACATTGGCGATGCGGTTCACCTGGTCCTGCAGGTCGGCATAGGTCCAGGTCAGGCCGCCCGGCGCCAGGATGGCGATGCGCCCGCCGTTACCCGCCGCCACGTGGCTGTCGACGAAATCCGTCACGCAATTGATGCGCTCCGGATATTGCAGCTCCGGCCGGTCGAACAGGAAGACCGGCTGGAGCTCGGCCGGCGGCAGGCCGCGGGCGGCGAAGTCGTCGACATGCGCTGACAATGCGGACATCAGCGATCTCCCTAAACGGCGGCTTTGGTCGGATGCGCATGGGCTTCACGCTCGGCCAGATGGGCACGGGCGATGACGATCTTCTGGACCTCGGTCGCGCCCTCATAGATGCGCAGCGCCCGGATATCCCGGTAGAGCTCCTCGACCTTCTCGCCCTTCTTGACGCCGAGGCCGCCGAACACCTGGATGGCGCGATCGATCACCTTCTGGGCGTTTTCGGTGGCGACCATCTTGGCGATCGCCGCCTCCTTGGTGATCCGCGCCTTGCCCTGGTCCTTGGCCCAGGCCGCACGGAAGATGAGCAAAGCCGAGGCTTCGAGCTCGGCGATGGAATCGGCGAGCGCGGCCTGGGTCAGCTGAAGATCGGCGAGCGGCGCGCCGAAGATCTGCCGCTTCACCGCCCGTTCGGTGGCTTCATGCAGCGCCCGGTTGCCCATGCCGAGGGCCGCCGCGGCAACGGTCGACCGGAACACGTCGAGCGTCGCCATGGCGATCCGGAAGCCGTCGCCCGGCTTGCCGATGAGCGCCTCGGCCGGCACCAGGCAATTGTCGAATTTGAGCGTTGCCAGCGGATGCGGCGCGATCACCTCGATGCGCTCGGCAATGGTCAGGCCGGCAGTGTCGGCAGGCACGATGAACGCCGACAGTCCCCGTGCGCCCGGCGCTTCGCCGGTGCGGGCGAAGACCACGTAGCGATCGGCAATGCCGCCATTGGAGATCCAGGTCTTCAGGCCGTCGAGACGATAGCCGCCGGCAACCGGCGTCGCGGTGGTGGTCAGCGCCGCGACATCGGATCCGGCATCCGGCTCGGACAAGGCGAAGGCGGCGATCGCCCCGCCGTCGCGCACCGAAGGACAACACGCGGCCTTTTGCTCCGGCGTGCCGAACAGCGAGATCGGCCCGGTGCCCAGGCCCTGCATGGCGAAGGCGAAATCGGCCAGGCCGTCGACATAGCCAAGCGTCGCCCGGGTGATGCACAGCGTGCGGACGTCGAGCGCTTCGCGCAGGCCGCCCTGGTCGCCGGGCACGCACCCCTTAAGGAAACCGGCCGCGCCCATGGCGGTCACCAGCCGGCGGCAGGAGCCGTCGACGTCATGGTGATCGACCAGCGGCGGAATGGCCTGCCCGGCCCATTCGCTCAAGCGCCGGGCATAGGCGCGGTGCTCGTCGTCGAAAAACGGCAGGGCGAGAAGGTCGGCGGCCAGCATGGCTCAATTCCCCTCGAAAACCGGCTTCTGCTTGGCCGCGAAAGCATCGAAGGCGCGGCGGAAATCCTGGGTGTCCATGCAGATCGCCTGGGCCATGGCCTCGGCCTCGATCGCTTCGTCCACCGACATGGTCCATTCCATGTGCAGCATGCGCTTGGTGATGCCATTGGCGAAGGTCGGGCCGGCCGAGATCTCGTCTGCGAGCGCGGTCGCCTCGGCCAGCACCGCCTCGGGCAAGGCGAGCCGGTTGAAAAAGCCCCAGGCCAGCCCTTCCTCGGCGCCCATCATGCGGCCGGTATAGAGCAGCTCGGAAGCCCGCCCCTGGCCGATGAGACGCGGCAGGATGGCGCAGGCCCCCATGTCGCAGCCGGCGAGCCCGACCTTGTTGAACAGGAAGGCGACCTTGGCCTTCGCCGTGCCGATGCGCAGGTCGGAGGCCATGGCCATGATGGCGCCGGCGCCGACGCAGATGCCGTCGATCGCCGCGATGATCGGCTGCGGGCAGGCACGCATCGCCTTGACCAGTTCGCCGGTCATGCGGGTGAACTGCAGGAGCCCGGGCATGTCGCGCTCGGTCAGCGGGCCGATGATCTCGAACACGTCGCCGCCGGCGCAGAAATTGCCGCCGGCACCGGTGACGACCACGGTCTTGATCTCGGTGTCGAAGGCCAAGGCCCGGAACAGGTCGCCGAGCTCGGCGTAACTTTCGAAGGTCAGCGGGTTCTTCCGGTCCGGCCGGTTCAGCGTGATGGTGGCGACCTTGCCCTTGACCTCCCAGAGGAAGTGCGTGGCTTTCCAGTCGGTCAGGCGCTGGCGATGCGGGATCGTGTGCATGGGCGTTTCCTCAGGCAATCTCGCCGCCCGAAACCGGCAAGGCGAGGCCGGTGACGGCGGCCGCCTCGTCGGACGCCAGCCAGAGGACGGCATGGGCCACCTCCTCCGGCTTGATCAGGCGGCCAATGGGCATGGAACGGGTCAGGTCGGCCAGCGCCGCGTCGGGCGTCCGGCCGGTCTTGGCGACAATGGTCTCGATCGAGCCGGCGACGAGGTCGGTCTCGGTGAAGCCCGGACAGACGGCATTGATGGTGACGCCGGAGGTTGCGACTTCCCTTGCGAGCGCCCGGGTCAGCCCGACCACGCCGTGCTTGGCCGCGCAATAGGCGGACACATAGGGATAGCCGGTGAGGCCGGCGGTCGAGGCGATGGTGACGATCCGGCCCCGGCCGCGCGCCAGCATGGCCGGCAGCACCAGCCGGATGCCGTCGAAGACGGAGGTCAGATTGAGCGCGATCATGCGGTCGAAATGGCCACGCTCCAGGCGTTTGGCCGGGACCGTCTCGGCATGGCCGGCATTGTTGACGAGGATGTCGATCGGGCCGGCGGCTTCTACGACGCGGACGGCGCGTTCGAGCGCCTCCGGATCGGTGACGTCGGCGATGAGGAATGCGGCGGCATCACCGGCCGCAACCGTTTCGGCAAGGCTCGCCTCGGTGCGGCCGAGTACGGTGACGTGGACGCCGGCCTGGCTGAGGCCATGCGCCACGGCGCGACCGATGCCACGGCCGCCACCGGTCACCAGCGCGCGCTTGCCGGCCAAGAGGCGACCCGGAGAGCGCCCAATGGTCGAAGGATCGGCGGATGAATCATCAACGGGCATGGGAACGACCATCACGACCTCTTGCCCGAATGTTTTAAGCTTCAAATAAATTTGGGCAAGGGGGCATAGGCCGGCTTGTCCAAATTTATTTTAGGCTTAAAGTAATTTGGACGTTGCAACCGAGCCTGGCGGACGGCCGCCGGCAGCGATGGCCCGGCTTTTCGGCGAGCCTGCGGGCAACCTGATCGAGGAGGCGCACCATGCGGATCGCAGTGATTGGTGGCGGACCCGGCGGACTCTATTTCGCCTGCCTGATGAAGAAATGGCGCCCCTCCGCCGACATCACGGTGTTCGAGCGCAACAAGGCCGACGACACCTTCGGCTTCGGCGTGGTGTTCTCGGATGCGACCCTCGATATCTTCGAACGCTACGACGCCGAAAGCTACCGGGCGATCACCGAGCATTTCGCCTATTGGGACGACATCGAAATCCACTTCAAGGACACGGTCCACCGGATCGGCGGCAACGGCTTTTGCGGCTGCTCGCGCCAGACCCTTTTGATCCTGCTGCAGAACCGGGCGCGGGCGCTCGGCGTCGATCTGCGGTTCGAGACAGAGGTCGACCCGGACCTCGCGGCCTTCAAGGACTACGACCTGGTGGTCGCCGCCGACGGCATCAATTCGCGCATCCGCGAGACGAACCGCGAGCACTTCCAGCCGGAGGTGGACCTGCGCCCCAACAAGTTCACCTGGATGGGCTCGACCCGCCCGCTCGACGCCTTCACCTTCTTCTTCCGCGAGACCAAGCACGGCATCTTCATTGCCCATACCTATCAATATGAGCCCGGCCGCTCGACCTGGGTGATCGAGACCGATCCCGACACCTTTATCCGCGCCGGCCTCGACCAGCGCGACGAAGAGGCGTCCGCACGCTTCCTCGAAGGCGTCTTCGCCGAGGAATTGGCCGGCCACGGGCTGACCACCAACCGCTCGCTCTGGCGGCAGTTCCCGATGATCCGCACCCGGCGCTGGGTGAAGGACAATGTGGTGCTGCTGGGCGATGCCAAGGGGACCGCCCATTTCTCCATCGGCGCCGGCACCAAGCTCGCCATGGAGGATTCGATCGCGCTGTTCGACGCGCTGAAGGCCAGGGCGACGGTGAAGGAAGCGCTCTCCGCCTACGAAACCGATCGGCGCGAGGAGGTGGAGCGCACCCAGCACGCCGCCGACGTGTCGCTGGTCTGGTTCGAACATGTCGAACGCTTCGCCACCATGGACCCGCGCCAGTTCGCCTTCGGGCTGATGACCCGCTCCAAGGCGATCACCTATGACAACCTGCGCCTGCGCGCGCCCGACTTCATCGAAACCGCCGACCGGATGTTCGCGGAGAGCGTGCCGGGCGCCGACCACATGGCTCCGCGCCCGCCGCTGTTCCAGCCGTTGAGACTGCGCGAGATGACGATCGAGAACCGCGCGGTCGTCTCGCCCATGTGCATGTATTCGGCGGTCGAGGGCGTGCCCATCGACTGGCACATGGTGCATTACGGCGCGCGCGCCATTGGGGGCGCCGGCCTCGTCTATACCGAGATGACCTGCGTGGCGCCGGATGCGCGCATCACACCCGGCTGCACCGGCCTGTGGAACGACGCGCAGCAACAGGCCTGGACGCGCATCGTCGATTTCGCCCATGCCCATTCCCGCGCGAAGCTCTGCCTGCAGCTCGGCCATGCCGGCCGCAAGGGCGCGACAAGGCTGATGTGGGAGGGCATGGACCGGCCGCTCGCCGAGGGCGCCTGGCCGGTCGTCTCGGCCTCCCCGCTGCCCTATTACCCCGACAGCCAGGTGCCGGCCGAACTCGATGCCGCCGGCATGGACCGGATCGTCGGGGAATTCGTGGCGGCGACCGAACGCGGCATCCGCTGCGGCTTCGACATGCTGGAGCTGCACGCCGCCCATGGTTATCTCATCGCCTCCTTCCTGTCGCCGCTGACCAACAGGCGCACCGACGCGTTCGGCGGATCCGTCGAGAACCGGTTGCGCTTTCCGCTGCGGGTGTTCCGCGCCATGCGCGACGCCTGGCCGCGCGAAAAACCCATGTCGGTGCGCATCTCGGCGACCGACTGGGCGGAAGGTGGCATATCGGAAGAGGATTCGATCGCCATCGCCCGGGCCTTCGCGGAAGCGGGCGCCGATCTCATCGACGTCTCGACCGGGCAGACATCGACCGACAGCCGGCCGGTCTATGGCCGCATGTTCCAGACGCCCTTCTCGGATGCCATCCGCAACGAGGCGCGCGTCGCCACCATGTGCGTCGGCAACATCACGACAGCCGACCAGATGAACACGATCCTGGCCGCCGGCCGGGCCGACCTCGTGGCCCTGGGGCGGCCGCATCTGGCCGATCCCTCCTTCATGCTGAAGGCCGCGGCCTGGTATGGCGTCGAGACCTATCAGCCCGAGCAATATGCCCCGGGCAAAGACCAGGCGATGCGCAACGCGGTGAAGGAGCGCGCCGACCTCGAGGCCCTGAAGGTCGCGGCCAAACCGAAGCGGCACGCCCAGGCCGCGTTCGACCAGAAGGCCGCCGCGGAGTGATCAGGCGAGATCGGCGAGCTTGAACCGGACGGCGGCAAGCTCTGCCGCCAGGGGCGCGAGCCATTGCGCGGCGGTCAGCGTCTCGACGCTGCGATAGCGATCCGCACCGGGATCACGATGCACCGTCGTCGCTAGCTTCTGCGCGTCGATCACCAAGAAGTCGGCGATGCCCGCCCGGGCCATCAAGGCCGCTTTGCGTCCGAGGTCGAAACCAAGGCTTGAATCCGAGACCTCGATGACCAGCAATGCGCGGTCGGGGCCGAGCCGTTTGGCGTCGGTGTCGCGATAGATGACAAAATCGGGTTCGACATAAGTCGTCTCCGACAATTGCAGCGTCGGCGCGATACCGACGTCCAGATCGTCAGGAACGATCTTGGCCAAAAGCCGGTTCAAACGGTTTTGAACGCGCTGATGGTGATTGTTCTTGGCGTTCATCGGGACGAACTCTCCCTCGATCAGTTCGAGCCGCTCGTCCGGGCTGATGATGCCGGTTTCGACCATGCGGAAGGCATCGTCGACGGTGAATGCCCGTCGCGGCAAGCCCTCGGCTCCCTGGGTGACCATCACGTCCATGACGTGACCTCCTCGGACCGATCGTACCACCGGACGACCAGAAAGTAGGTCCCGGCGTATGGCTTACACCACCACGGCCTGGGCCTTCATGCCGGCAATGCCGAAAATGCGGCGATAGCGCTCGATCTCCTCCTTCGGGCCGGTCGCCTTCAGGGGGTTGTCGGAGAGTTTCACCGCCGGCCGGCCATTGGCCTCGATCACCTTGCAGACCACCGAGATCGGCGCCAGGGCGTCGGCATCGCCGTTCGGCATGCAGCCCTTGAAGTCATTGGTGAGATTGGTGCCCCAGCCGTAACCGATGCGCACCCGGTCCTTGAAGTGGCGGGCGGTCTGTTCGATCGAGTCGATGTCCATGCCGTCGGAGAGGATGACCAGCTTCTTCTTGGGGTCGCGTCCCTTGGCGGTCCACCAGCGGATCAGTTCCTCGGTGCCTTCGATCGGCTCCTTGGAATCGGGCCGCGCGCCGGTCCAGTCGGCGACCCAGTCGGGCGCATGGGCCAGGAAATGCTCGCTGCCGAAGCAATCCGGCAAGATGATCCGCATGTTCTGGTCATAGATGCGGGCCCAGTCCTCCAGCACCCGGTAGGGCGAGGCGAGCAGCTCGGCATCGGTCTTGGCGAGCGCCGCATAGACCATCGGCAGCTCATGGGCATTGGTGCCGATGGCCTCCAGGCCGAGATCCATGGCGAGCTTCATGTTGGAGGTGCCGGTGAAGACATCCGGCCCGAGCGCATCGGCCAGCGCTTCCATCATCCATTGCTGCCAGAGATAGCCATGGCGGCGGCGGGTGCCGAAATCGGAGATCTTGAGGCTGCCGACCTCGTCCTTCAGCCGGCGCAGGCGCTTGATCTTGTCCCAGGCCTTGGCCTTGGCATTGGCATAGAGAATGTCGAGCTCGAGCTTCGACAGCGTGCGCATGGTGGCGCGCGCACGCAACTCGTTGACGATGGCGAGCGACTGCACCTCCCACATGGTGGTGGCGGCCCAGTTGCCGGCGAAGCGCAGCTCGTACTGGCCGTCGCGCTTGGTCAGCTCGTAGTCCGGCAGCCGGAAGTCCTTGAGATAGGCCAGGTAATCCGGCCCGAAAATGCGCTCGCGGCCATAAAAGGTATTGCCGGCGAGCCAGATCAGTTCGCGCTGGGTGAATTTGAGATTGCGCGCGTGGTCGAGCTGTTCGCGCAGCTCGCGTTCGTCGACGACCTCGGCCAGCCGGACGGTCTTGGTGCGGTTGTTCAGCGCGAAAGTGGCGGTCACATCCGGATAGAAGCGCCGGATCAGCTGCTGCATCGAGAACTTGTAATAATCGGAATCGAGCAGCGACCGAATGATCGGGTCAAGCTTCCACGTGTGATTGTAGACGCGGGTGGCGATGTCGACCATGGGACGCTCAGGCGCGAGGACGAAGGGGCCGGGACCATAGCAAGGCCGGCTCGGCCCTGAACACTGGTCCGATGCGCCATTTACCGCAAGGCAGCTGCGTCCCTGCCGGACAGCTTGCCGCCGGTTCGGCTCAGATGCCCTGGATGCGCGCGCCGGCGCGCCGGGCGAACCATTCGGAAACGACGAGCGCGGCGAGCGCCACGACCACGGCGATGATGGTCAGCCTCAGCGCCGGGCCGTCGCCACCCGGGGCCTGGGTATAGGTGTAGATCGCCGCCGAAATGGTCTGGGTCTCGCCGGGAATGTTCGAGACGAAAGTGATGGTCGCGCCGAACTCGCCGAGCGCCTTGGCAAAGCACAGCACCATGCCGGCGAGGATGCCCGGCAAGGCGAGCGGCAAGGTGACCGTGAAGAACACGCTGAAGGGGCCGGCGCCGAGCGTCGAAGCGGCCTGTTCGAGCTTCACGTCGGCGGCCTCGATCGAAAGCCTGATGGCCCGCACCAGCAGCGGAAAGCCCATGACCGCGCAGGCGAGCGCCGCGCCGGTCCAGCGGAACGAAAAGACGATGCCGAAATTGTCGAAGAGAAAGGCGCCGACAGGCCCGCGCCGGCCCATGGTCAGGAGCAGCATGTAGCCGGTGACGACGGGCGGCAGCACCAGCGGCAGATGGATCAGCCCGTCGAGGATCGCCTTGCCCCAGAATTGCTTGCGCGCCAGCAGCCAGGCGAGAAAAATACCGAGCGGCAGCGCCGCGACGGTCGCCCACAGCGCCACCCTGAGCGACAGTTCGATCGCCACCCATTCTTCCGCCGTCACCGCGAACATGCCCTGCCCCCCAATGCTGATCCGGCCATGTTAGACGGCCGGGCGCGCCGGGGCGAGAGTGCGGTGCGACGGCGCCCTCGACCGATGCTGCGGCCCGGGATGCGGATGGCGGCGCGTCAGGCCCGCGATACATGCGACAATCGGTTGCGCCGCTGGCCCAGTTCTGCATGATCCGAGTATCGCGCCCCAGAAGGTCCAGCCGCCGATGATGATCAAGACATTCCTTCGCGCCGCGGCGCTCATGGCCGTCACGGCGCTTGCGACCTCCGCCTCGGCGCAGCAATGGCCGTCCAAGCCCGTGACCATCGTCTCCGGCTTTTCGGCGGGTTCAGGGCCGGACATCGTGCTGCGCCTGGTGCAGGAGCCGCTGGAGCGCGAGCTCGGCGCCACCTTCGTGCTCGAGCAGCGTGTCGGCGCCGCCGGCAATATCGCCTCCGACCTGGTCGCCAAGGCGCGGCCCGATGGCCACACGCTGCTGCTCGGCACCTCGGGCACCCATGGCATCAATGCCGCGCTCTACCGGCGGCTCTCCTTCGATGTCGAGAACGACTTCACGCCGATCACCCCGATCCTCAATGTCTCGAACGTGCTGGCGATCAACCCGCAAGTGATCGACGCCAAGACGATCGAGGAGTTCATCGCCAAGGTGAAAGCCAATCCGGGCAAGTTCAATTTCGCCTCCACCGGCAACGGCACCGGCACCCACCTCGCCTTCGCCGAATTCAACGCCCGTGCCGGCCTCGACATGGTGCATGTCGCCTATCGCGGCGGCCCGGAAGCCTTGCAGGCCGTGGTGACCGGCGAAGCCTGCTGCATCTTCAACCAGGTCCAGTCTGTGCTCGGCCAGTACCGCGCCGGCCGGGTGCGGCTGCTCGGCGTCACCACGCCGACGCGGGTCGAGGCCGTTCCCGACATCCCGACCATCGATGAGGCCGGCCTGAAGGGTTATGAGAGTTTCATCTGGTTCGGGCTGTTCGGGCCGAAGGGCCTGGATCCGGCCATTGCCGAACGGATCAACGCCGCCATGAAGAAGGTGCTGGAGATCCCGCAGATCCGGACCCGGCTCGCCGAACTCGGCAATACCCCGCGCTGGGAGAGCATGGCCGCATTCCGCGACACGGTGCGCCGCGACCGGAGCGCCTGGGCAGACGTCGTGCGCCGCTCCGGCGCGTCCGTCGACTGACGAGAGGGCTGAGCGCCCGGACCCGCCATGCAACGCCTTGTTCCCTACCTGCGGCGGGCCGATCTCTGGGCCGGCCTGATGTTTCTCGCCTGGGGCCTGTTCGCCCTGTTCGTCGGCTCCGACTATCCGCTCGGCCGCGCCGGCCGGGTCGGCCCGGGCTATGTCCCCCGCCTGCTCGGCTTCCTGCTCTGCGGCATCGGCCTGCTTTTGGCGCTTCGCTCGCCCTGGACCACGCAGGAGGCCGACACGACGGTCGCCTGGCGGCCCTTGATCCTGATCATCGGCTCGGTGCTGCTGTTCGCCGCGCTGTTGAACACGGCCGGCCTGATCGTCGCGATCATCGCCAGCGTCGGCGTCGCCAATTTCGCCGCGCCCGACAATGGCTGGCGCACCGGCCTGGTGCTCGGCCTCGTCATGGCGGTCTTTGCCTGGGCCTTGTTCGTGCGTGCGCTCGGGCTGCCGATCCCGGTGTTCATGCCATGATCGGCCAATCGTCATGACCGATGTCTTCGCCAATCTGATCTTCGGCTTCGGCATCGCCCTGACGCCGGAGAACCTGCTGTTCTGCTTGATCGGCGCGCTGCTCGGCACCCTGGTCGGCGTGCTGCCGGGCCTCGGCCCGGTGGCCACCATCGCCATGCTGCTGCCGATCACCTTCACGCTGCCACCCATCGCCGCGCTGATCATGCTCGCCGGGCTCTATTACGGCGCGCAATATGGCGGTTCGACCACCGCGATCCTGGTCAATATCCCGGGCGAGAGCTCGTCGGTGGTCACCTGTATCGACGGCCATGAAATGGCCAAGCAGGGCCGTGCCGGGGCTGCCCTGACCATCGCGGCGCTCGGCTCGTTCTTCGCCGGCTGCTTCGCGACCCTGGTGATCGCGGCCTTTTCCGGTCCGCTGGTCAAGATCGCCGATACGTTCCGCTCGCCCGACTATTTCGCGCTGATGGTGTTCGGCCTGGTCGCCGCGGTGGTGCTGGCGCAGGGCTCGGTGGTCCGCGCCATCGCCATGGTCGGGCTCGGCTTGTTCCTCGGCCTGGTCGGCACCGACAATGCGTCCGGCCAGACACGCTTCACCTTCGACATCCCCGCGCTTGCCGACGGTGTCGGCTTCGTGCCGGTCGCCATGGGCCTGTTCGGCATTGCCGAGATCATCCGCAACCTGGAAAAGCACGCCGGCCGGCCCGATCGCCAGGCCCTGACCAGCCTGTGGCCGACCCGCGAGGAAACCCGCCGCTCGGTGCCCGCCGTGCTGCGCGGCACGCTGCTCGGCTCGCTGCTCGGCATCCTGCCGGGCGGCGGCGCATTGGTCGCCTCCTTTGCCTCCTATGTGCTTGAAAAGAAGGTCGCCAAGGATCCCTCGCGCTTCGGCAAGGGCGCGGTCGAGGGCGTCGCCGGGCCGGAAAGCGCCAACAATGCCGGCGCCCAGACCTCGTTCATCCCGCTCCTGGCCTTGGGCATTCCGCCCAATGCGGTGATGGCCCTGATGCTCGGCGCCATGACCATCCATGGCATCGTGCCGGGGCCGAAGGTGATGACCGACCGGCCTGACCTGTTCTGGGGCATGATCGCCTCCATGCTGGTCGGCAACCTCATGCTGGTCATCATCAACCTGCCGCTGATCGGGCTGTGGGTGAAGCTTCTGACCATCCCCTATCGCTGGCTCTACGCCATCATCCTGGTGTTCTGCTGCATCGGCGTCTATTCGGTGACCAATTCAGCCACCGACATCGTGATCATGGCGGTGTTCGGGGTGATCGGTTACGTGCTGCCGAAAATCGGCTGCGAACCGGCGCCGCTGATCCTCGGCTTCATCCTGGCGCCCATGCTGGAAGAGAACTTCCGCCGCTCGCTGATCCTGTCGCGCGGCGACTGGATGATCTTCCTCGAACGGCCGATCTCGGCGGGGCTGCTCGCCACCAGCCTCGTCATGGTCGTCGTCGTGCTGCTGCCGGCGATCCGCAAGACGCGCGAGGTGGCGTTCCAGGAAGACTGACACGGGGCGGCGAACCGTCCCCCGCGCCCGGTCCGGTCAGACCGCGACCGCCTCGCGCTTGATGCCGAAATCCCGGCCGGGGATCGAGGCGAGCAGCGCCCGCGTATAGGAGTGCTGCGGATCGCCGAAGACCTTGCCGATCGGCCCGGCCTCGACCACCTCGCCGCTCTTCATGACCGCGACGAGATCGCAGACCTGGGCGGCGACACGCAGGTCATGGGTGATGAAGACAATGGAAAGCCCGAGCTTCTGGCGGAGCTCCGCCAGCAGTTTCAGCACCTGCGCCTGCACCGAGACGTCGAGCGCGGAGACCGGCTCGTCGGCAACCAGCACGTCCGGGCGCAGGGCGAGCGCCCGGGCAAGCCCGATACGCTGGCGCTGGCCGCCGGAAAACTCGTGCGGGAAGCGGTCGGTGGCCGAAGGGTCGAGCCCGACCAAAGCGAACAGCTCCTTGGCGCGCGCCAGCGCCTCGGCACGCGGCGTGCCGTGGACGATCGGCCCCTGGGCCACCAGCTCGCCGGCCTTGCGCCGCGGGTTGAGCGAGGCGAAGGGGTCCTGGAACACCATCTGGATATGGCGGGTCTCGACCCGCATCTCCTCGCGCGTCAGGCCGGCGAGGTCGCGGCCGTTGAGCACGATCTTGCCGCTGTCGGGGTCGATCAGCCGCACCAGGCAGCGCGCCAATGTCGATTTGCCCGAGCCGGATTCACCGACGATGCCGAGCGTGCCGCCGCGCGGCAAGGTCAGCGAGACCTCCTTGACCGCATGGGTGACACGGGCGCCGCGACCGAAGAAGCCGCCATTGCGATAGGTCTTGGAGACGTTCTCGATGGTCATGATCGCCTCGGCCGACAGCGGCCGGGCCGGCGGCGCCGCCAGCGGCGGCACGGCGGCGATCAACTGCTTGGTATAGGCGTGCTGCGGCCGGTTGAGGATGGCGTCGGTCGGCCCTTCCTCGACCAGCTTGCCATGCTGCATGACCGCGACCCGGTCGGCGATCTCCGCCACCACGCCGAAATCATGGGTGATGAACAGCACGGCGGTGCCCTTGCGCCGCTGCAGGTCGCGGATCAGCTCCAGGATCTGCGCCTGGGTGGTCACGTCGAGCGCGGTCGTCGGCTCGTCGGCGATCAGCACTTTCGGGTCGAGCGCCAGCGCCATGGCGATCATGGCGCGCTGGCGCTGGCCACCCGAGAGTTCGTGCGGATAGGCGCGTGCCGCCTGTTTCGGATCGGGAATGCGCACCTCCTCGAGCAGGCCGAGGACACGCGCCGCGATTTCCGATTTGGACAGGTCGGTATGAACCTTGAACATCTCGCCGATCTGGTCGCCGATGCTGCGCAAAGGATTGAGCGCGGTCATCGGCTCCTGGAAGATCATGGCGATGCCGGCGCCACGCACCCGGCGCATCTCGGCTTCGCCGACATTGGCGAGGTCGCGGCCATCGAACAGGATGCGGCCGCCATCGATGGCGACACCACCGGGCAGAAGCCGCATGACCGCATTGGCGGTCATCGACTTGCCCGAGCCGGACTCGCCGACGACGCAAAGGATCTCGTTGGCCGAGACCGCCAGCGTCACGTCCTTCAGCGCATGGGAGCGGTCGGCGCCGGCGGGAAGGCTGACGCTGACATTGTCCAGAGTGAGAAGCGCGGTCATCGGCTCTTGAGCCTCGGGTTCAGCGCATCGTTCAGGCCCTGGCCGACCAGCGACACGGCGAGCACCGTGACGAGGATGGCGACGCCCGGGATCGCCGAGACATACCACTGCACACGCAGGACGTCGCGACCGAGGCCGATCAGGTTGCCCCAGGATGCGACATTGGGATCGGAGAGCTTGAGGAAGGCGAGCGAGCTCTCCAGCAGGATGGCGACCGCCATGACGACGCTGGCATAGACGATCACCGGCGGCAGGGCGTTCGGCAGGATCTCGCCGAAGATCAGCTTCATGTCCTTGAGGCCGAGGGTGCGGCCGGCCTGGACGAATTCGCGGTTGCGCAGCGACAGGAATTCGGCCCGCGTCAGCCGTGCCGGCGCCGGCCAGGAGACCACGCCGATGGCGACCGTCACCGTCGTCAGCGTCGAACCGAACACCGCGACCAGGACCAGCAGCAGCAGGAAATTAGGCAGGGTCTGGAAAGCTTCCGTCACCCGCATCAGGATGTTGTCGACATGGCCGCCGTAATAGCCGGCGACCGAGCCGATCACCACGCCGATCGCCACCGCGATGCTGGTGGCGACCAGGCCGATGAGCAGCGAGATGCGCGCGCCGTGGAAGATCTGCGCGGCGATGTCGCGACCGGAATTGTCGGTGCCGAACAGGAAGCGCGGATTCTCGAACGGCCAGACCAGCGGTCGGCCGGCGAGACTCAGGGGATCGCGCGGATAAAGCCAGCCGGCGGTTGCCGCCATGCCCAGGATGACCGCGAGCAGCAGAAGACCGACGACCGCCGGCGGGCTGCGGAAATAGTGCCTGAGGAACTCCACCGGTTCAGCCCTCCGTCGAGATGCGCGGATCGAGCCGGGCATAGATGAGGTCGACGAAGAAATTCACCGCGATCACCAGCAGCGCCGAGACGAAGATGATGCCGAGCAGCGTGTTCAGGTCGCGCTGCACCACCGATTCATAAGCGAGCCGGCCGAGGCCCGGCAGCGAGAAGACACTCTCCACCACCACCGAACCGCCGAGCATGGTGCCGGCCTGCAGGCCGATCAGGGTGACCATGGGCAGGAGCGCGTTGCGCAGGACATGACGCACCACCACGCTCGTCTCGTCCAGCCCCTTGGCGCGGGCGGTGCGGACGAAGTCGAGATTGAGCACCTCCAGCATGGAGGCACGCATGATGCGCAGATAGATCGCCAGGAAGATGAGGCCGAGCGTCAGGGTCGGCAATACGAGATGCCTGGCGATGTCGATGGTTCGCCAGATGCCGGTCTGCGCCACCGTGATGTCTTCGAGACCACCGGCCGGCAGCCATTGCAGGTAGATCGAGAAGACCACGATCGCCATCAGTCCGAACCAGAAGGACGGCGTCGCATAGAAGATCAGGCCGAGGCTGGAGATCAGCGTATCCGGCCACTTGTTGACGCCGCGCGCGGCGATGACGCCCAGAACCAGCCCGAAGAAGAAGGCGAAGGACAAGGACGCGGTCATCAGCAGGATGGTCGCCGGCAGGCGCTCGGCGATGACGGTGGCCACCGGCTTGCCGTAGATCGCGGAAAAACCCAGATCGAAGCGCACCAGGCGCCAGAGGTAATTGCCGAGCTGGGCCGAAACCGAGAGGTCGAGCCCATAAAAGCGGCGCAGCTCCTGGGCGGTCGCCGCGTCGCCGCCGCCCATCTGCGCCATCATCGCGTCGACCGTGTCGCCCGGGGCGAACTGCAACAGCAGGAAGACCCCGATCAGGATCAGGATCAGGGTCGGGATCGAGGCGGCAAGACGCCGCCCCGCGAGTACCAGAATACGCATCGGATCAAGCCGTTCGACACAGGACCATTCAGGATCAGGCCGCCAGCCAGAGATCGTGCCAGGACGACGACCCCCAGCGCGGCGTATTGGAATGGTTGCGCGCCTTGGCGCTGATCGTGGTGACGAAGATCTGCTCGATCGGCATCCAGACCGGCAGTTCGCTGTTGGCACGCCGGACGAAGTCGGCATAAAGCGCCTTGCGCTTCACCGGATCGACCTCGGTCGCCGCGCTGTCGATGATCTTGTCGATGGTCTCGTCGGTCCAGCCCCACTGATTGGTCCAGGGCGCGCCCTTCGGCTGGCCGGAACGGTACCAGACCGTGGTCGAGACCGCCGGATCGTTGCGGTACTGGTGCCAGCCGGTGGCGATATCGAAGGCATGGTCGTCATAGACCTGCTTGAGGAAGCCGCCGCCGTCATTGCGGACGATCTCGACGCGCACGCCGATCTCCGACAGCGACTGCTGAATGAAGGTCGACCAGAGCGAGATGTCCTCGCCCCAGGGGGCGGGCAGCAGGCGCAGCGAGAAGCGGGTGCCGCCGGCGCCGGCCTTGAAGCCGGCCTCGTCGAGCAGTTTCACCGCCAGGGCCTTGTCGTAAGGGTATTGCGGCGTGTCGGCGCCCGGATAGAAGTCGGTCGAAACCGAGGGGATCGGGCCGGTGCCGAGCTTGGCGAAGGCACCGAGGAAATTCTCGATGAAGAAGGGCACGTTGATGGCATGGGCGAGCGCCTTGCGCACCCGGATGTCGGCCAGTTCCTTGCGCCGGAAGTTGAACTCCAGCGTGTTGGTGCGGGCGTTGCCCTCATTGCCCTTGGTCGAGACGATGAAGCGCGGATCCTTGCCGAGCCGCGCCATGTCGGAAATCGACAGGGCGGAGAACGGGCTGTAGTGCAGCTGGCCGGCCTCGAGCTGGGCGGCGGCGGCGGCGCGGTCGGTGATCACGCGCCAGACGATACGGTCGAGATAGGGCGCGTCCGGGCGCCAGTAATTGGGGTTGCGGTCGGCGATGACGTGCTGGCCGCGCTCGTACTGGACGAACTTGAACGGACCGGTGCCGACCGGCGCCAGATTGACCGGGTTCTGCCTGATGTCGCCGTTCTCGTAGAGATGCTTCGGCGAGATATAGCCGAGATCCGGCAGGGCGCGCAGCAGCAGGTTGAGCGGCATTGGCCGCTCGTAGCGGAACACCGCGGTCGAGGCATCCGGCGTGTCGACGGCGGTCAGGAAGAGCTGCAGCGTCGAGCCGTAGTTGAGGATCTTCTTCCACATCTCCATGGCGGTGAACTGGACGTCGGCCGAAGTGAACGGCTTGCCGTCGTGCCAGGTGACGCCCTTGCGCAGCTTGAAGGTGATGGTCCGGCCATCAGGGGAGGATTCCCAGCTCTCGGCGAGCACGCCGACCGTCTGGCCCTGGGCATCCAGATCGACCAGCGCCTCCTGGATCTTGCCGCCGATGATGTAGACGCCGGTCGAGGCCTGCAGGCTCGGGTTCAGCATGCGCTGCTCGGCGGCGTAGTGAACCGAGAAGACCCCACCCTTGCGCGGCGTCTCCTGCGCGAAGGAGCGCTCCGGAAACAGCACGCTGGAGGCGATGGCGGCGCTGGTCATCAGCGCGGCGCGGCGGGTGAAGTCCATGAACGGTCTCCTGCAACAGGCGGTATCAGGGTCAACGATGCGAGACGGGCGGGGGCCCGTCAATCGAGGATTTGCTCACATCCGCATCGTGCCGCGCATTGCGGCACGATGCCCTTGGAATCGGCGGCTCAACCGGCGACGAAGCTGACGATCACGCCATTGGCGGCATGGGCGGGAATGCTGACCGCGCCGTCATGGGCGACGGCGCCAGGCACCGCCTTCGCCTTGGCGAGATCGTCGGTGCCGAGCACGATGGCCACCGCGCTTTCCGAGGTCGCGCCCTCTCGCACCGCTTCCGGATAGCGCTTGGCAAGCGTCGCCTGAGTGTAGAACAGGAAGTCGGCGCGTTTGCCGCCCGACGGCACGCGATAGACGCCGTCGGCCTCGGCCTTGACCGGCTCGTCGATCAGGCGGCTCAGGTGCTCGGCCGCGGCCTTCGGATCGGCGCTCAGGATCTCGACCCGGACGATGCGGGTCGCGCCATTGGCGTGTTTCTGCAGCTCGGGAATCCAGACCGTCTCGCGGGTCAGATGCTGGCAGGCGAAGATGCGCATGCCGCCGGGGTTCTCGAGCAGCGGCCAGCGGAACACGTTGAACCGGGCTTCGCCGGTACCGCCGCCGGGCAGCTCGACCGGGCGGCCGAAATGCACCGGGCCGAGCGGCTCGAGGCCGCGGCTCTTCAGCTCGGCCGCGCCGGCAGCGGCGTCATCGGTGGTGAAAGCGGTGCGCTCGATGCCCTCGCGCTTGGCCAGGAACTCGCGCGTCGGCTTGTTCTGGTCGGTTTCCGCCAGGATGCCGAGCAGCTCCAGATAGTCCACGCCGAACATGATGGTGTAATTGCCCGACCCCATCTGCGGCGAATGGGTGCCGCGCGGCGAGACAGTGAAACCGAGGCGTTTCCACTGCGCCGCCGACGCGTCGAGATCGCGGACCGTGATGACCACATGGTCGGCGCCGAGAATATGCTTGAGCGGCATGGCTCGCCCTCTCCTCAATGAACTGACGGGGCAAGTTCAACCGAAGCCACCCCAATGCGCAACGGCACCTGCACGGCAAAGCCGCGCGATCACCACCGCATCACAGACATAGCTCGCAGGAGTGTTTTATTTCAATAGTGGTCATTCAGATAGAACAAATAGTTCAAAATATTCTACATATAGGCCAAAATGTAGAATATATATCCTGTTATCGTGATTTCCAGTGATAGGCGCTTCCGCGCTGCGGCCGACCGGAACCCGCCATGCAGCCGGCGGTCTTGTGGCCAGACCCGCCTGCGGCTTTCATGCATCATAGTCATAAGAACGGAAGAACTTCCATGCCTCAGTCCCCGCCCGCCACGCCCTCCGTCAGCTGGCCGCCCTCGCTGTGGGCCGCGACCGCCCCGCCCGGCCCGGTGCTCGCCGCGCTCGACGGCGATATCAGCACGGATGTTGTGGTGATCGGCGCTGGTTTCACCGGCCTGTCGACCGCCATTCACCTGCGTGAAATGGGCGTCGAGGTGACGGTGCTGGAAGCCGCCGAGCCGGGCTGGGGCGCCTCGGGCCGCAACAACGGCCAGGTGATCCCGACGCTCTCGGGCCATGACCCCTCGGCCATGGTCAAACGCCACGGCGAGGCCGGCGAGCGGTTCAACGCGGTGCTGCGCGACAGCGCCCAGTATCTGTTCGACGTCGTGCGCAAATACGAGATCCCGGCCGAGGCGGAACAGGCCGGCTGGGTGCAGCCGGTGCATTCGCCGGGCCGCATGAAGATCGCCGAGAAGCGGGTGCGCGAATGGTCCGACATCGGCGCGCCGGTCGAGCTGCTCGACCGGGACGCGACCGCCAGGATGCTCGGTTCGGACGCCTGGTTCGGAGGCTTCTGGAACCGCACCGGCGGCCACGTCAATCCGCTGGCGCTGGCCCGCGGTCTCGCCGAGGTGGCGTTGAAGCTCGGCGCGACGATCTATGCCCGCTCGCCGGCCGCCGCGATGACCTATGCCAATGACCGCTGGATCGTGAAGACCGCCAAGGGCACGGTGACGGCGCGTGCCCTGGTGCTCGCCACCAATGCCTATACCGGCGAGTTCGAGCAGAACCTGGCGCCCGAGATCGCCCAGGAGGTGATCCCGGTGCTATCCTGGCAAATGGCGACCCGGCCGGTCAGCGACAATATCGCCAAGACCGTCATCCCGGACCGGCAGGCCATGTCGGACACCCATCGCGAGCTCTATTTCGCCCGCTGGGACGCGCGCAACCGGCTGGTCACCGGCGGCGCCTCCATGCTGCCGGGGCCAGGCGGCGCCAATCTCCGCCCGCAGGTCGCCCAGCGCCTGAAGAAGCTCTGGCCGCAGCTCGGCGACGTCGAGTTCGATTTCGTCTGGTCCGGCTATGTCGGCATGACCCCGGACAACCTGCTGCAGCCGCAGGTGCCGGGCTTCCCGCGCGTGCACCGGCTCGGCCCCAACGGTTATGCCTGGGCCGGCTGCAACGGCCGGGCGGTCGCCCTGTCCATCTCGCTCGGCCGGGAACTGGCCCGCGCCACCCAGGCGGTGGCGATCGACAAGCTCGGCCTGCCGCTGTCGGAACCGAAACCCCAGCCGTTCCAGGCGATCATCCGGCGTATCGCGCCCTTCGCCCTGCCGCTCTATCGTCACCTCGACGCCAAAGAGATTTGAGGGAACTCCGCCATGACGGAAACCAGCAACCCACCCGGCGAGGTCAAGGTCTTCGGCCCGGATGCCGCGCCCAGCTATTGGCAGCCGGTGCCGGCCAACGGCTTCGTCCAGTGCATCCTCAACCCGCAGACCATCGAGAGCGCGGCGCGCTTCGCCATGGGCACCCAGACGGTGGCGCCGCGCAGCCATATCCGCGAGCACACCCATGACCGGCACGAGGAGGTGATCCATGTCACCGCCGGCCGCGGCTTCGCGCGCATCGATGGCGTCGACCAGCCGATCGAAACCGGCTCGACGGTGTTCATCGGCTTCGACCGCAAGCATGGCTTCGTCAATCCGGAGGCCGAACCACTTACCTTCGTCTGGTTCATGATGCCGGGCGGGCTGGAGGATTTCTTCGCTCAGATCGGCCGGCCGCGGACGCCGGGCGAACATGCGCCCGAGCCCTTCCCGCGTCCCGACAATGTCGCCGAGATCGAGCGGCGCACGGTGTTCGGCTGGACCGACGCCAGCCATAATCCCGGAGCCAAGCCATGATTGTCCAAGGCATGATCGTCGAAGAGCGCGACTACCGGATCAAAGCCGGCCGAACCGCCGAATTCGTCGCGCTCTACGAGGAGCACGGCCTGCCGATCCAGCTCGAGCTGCTCGGTACCTTCCACGGCTATTTCATCTCCGAGGTCGGCGAGCTCAACCATGTCGTGGCGCTCTGGTCCTACCAGAGCCTCGACGACCGCCAGGCGCGGCGCGACCGGATGATGGCCGACCCGCGCTGGAAGGATTACCTGAAGCGCGTCGACGGCCTGATCGACACCCAGCAGAACCGCTTCCTCCGGCCGACGCGGTTTTCGCCGATCCGGTGAGGTCCGGCTGCCGCCATCGCGCCCGGCGCTGGCGGCGGCCCCTCAATGCCACAAAAGCGGGTGCCGGCTAATACCACCCATCTGACAGCCTATTGTCAGCTTCGGGGCCATACCATCAGCGCGAAAGACGACGGCACGCGCAAATCCTGCTGACCTCGCACATCCCGCGTCGGCAGCAGTCAATGCCGAATGCCGCCCAAGGCCAAGAATGCAGCCGGGAGGCAGGGATGCTGGCGAACAATCCAGGCGTGAGCCATGAGCCGGTGAGCGCTCCACGACCGGCGCTTCAGAGCGGAAATCTGCAGGAACACGCGGCCCAGGCAAGGTTCTGGCCGGAAGGCTGGTGGCGGATCGTCGACTTCCGCATCGGGATCATCCCCCTTCCCATCTACATTCTCCTGCTCGGGATCATCGCCGCGCTCACCTATACCGGCGAGATCAAATCCGACGGGCCGACGATGATCGTGGTGCTGGTGCTGGGCGGCTTCACCTGCGCCGAGATCGGCAAGCGGCTGCCGATCCTGCGCAGCATCGGGGCAGGAGCGATCTTCGCCACCTTCATCCCCTCGGCGCTGGCCTATTACCACCTGATCCCGCCGAAGATCGAAAGCTCGATCATCGAGTTCACCAAGGCGACCAATTTTCTCTATATCTTCATCGCCTGCATCATCGTCGGCAGCATTCTCGGCATGGACCGGCAGGTGCTGATCAAGGGCTTCCTGAAGATCTTCATCCCGCTCGGCCTCGGCTCGATCGCCGCGGCCATCGTCGGCACGACGGTCGGGACGTTGCTCGGCCTCGGCACCTATCACACGTTCTTCTATGTCGTGGTGCCGATCATGGCCGGCGGCGTCGGCGAAGGCGCGATCCCGCTGTCGATCGGTTATGCCACCATCCTGAACATTCCCCAGGGCGAGGTCTTCGCGCAGGTCCTGCCGCCGGTCATGCTCGGCAGCCTGACCGCCATCCTGCTCGCCGGCACGCTCAATTTCGTCGGCAAGAAATACCCGCACCTGACCGGCGAAGGACGCCTGCAGCCGAGCGAACATGACGACATGGACCTGAGCGCGGCACAGGACCGGGTCGAAGGCGAACATGGCATCGGCAGCAGCATCGATGTCGGCACCATCGCCGCGGCGGGGCTGACCGCGATCACGCTCTACCTGCTCGGCGTGCTGTGCAATCACCTGTTCGGCCTGCCGGCGCCGGTCGCCATGCTGTTCCTGGCGGTCGCGGCGAAACTCACCAGCGCGGTCTCGCCGCATCTGCAGCAGGGCGGCCTGATCGTCTTCCGCTTCGTCCAGACGACGATGACCTATCCGTTGCTGTTCGCCATCGGCGTGTCGCTGACGCCCTGGGACAAGCTGGTGGCGGCTTTCCACCTCTCCAATGTCATCACCATCGCATCGACCGTCGTCACGCTCATGGCGACCGGCTTTTTCGTCGGCCGCGCGATGAACATGTACCCGATCGAAACCGCCATCGTGAACGCTTGCCACAGCGGCCAGGGCGGCACCGGCGACGTGGCGATCCTGACGGCCGCCAACCGCATGCAGCTGATGCCCTTCGCCCAGATCGCCACCCGGATCGGCGGCGCCATCACGGTCACCACCGTGCTGCTGATCCTCGGCTATCTCAAATGAGCCGGGCGGCCGGGCCGCCCTGCCCGGCTGGCCTCATTTGAAGCCCGTCACCGCATGCGGCACATAGGCGCTTTCGAGATCGGCAACCTCTTCCGGGCTGAGCTTCACCGCCAGCGCCGCCGCGGCATCGTCGAGATGATGCGGCTTGGTGGCGCCGACGATCGGCGCGGTGACGCCTGATTTGTGCAGCACCCAGGCGAGCGCGACCTGGGCCCGCGGCAGGCCGCGCGCCTGGGCGAGCCGGGTCACCGCCTCCACCACCTTCCGGTCGGCCTCGGCGGTCGCGGCATAAAGCGTCTTGCCGAATTCATCGGTCTCGGAGCGGGCGCTCGCCTCGTCCCAGTCGCGGGTCAGCCGGCCGCGGGCGAGCGGGCTCCACGGGATGACGCCGATGCCCTCTTCGCGGCAGAGCGGCAGCATTTCGCGCTCCTCCTCGCGATAGAGCAGGTTCAGATAGTTCTGCATGGTCGAGAAGCGTGTCCAGCCGTTGAGCCTGGAAACGTAGAGCGCCTTGGCGAATTGCCACGCATGCATGGAGGAAGCGCCGATATAGCGCGCCTTGCCCGCTTTCACGACGTCGTGCAGCGCCTCCAGCGTCTCCTCGATCGGCGTATGATAGTCGAACCGGTGGATCTGATAGAGATCGACATAGTCGGTGCCGAGGCGGCGCAGGCTCGCGTCGATCTCGGTCATGATCGCCTTGCGCGACAGGCCCGCGCCGTTCGGACCGGCATGCATGCGGTTGAACACCTTGGTCGCGATGACGACCTCTTCGCGCCGGGCGAAATCCTTCAGTGCGCGGCCGACGATCTCTTCGCTCGAGCCGTCGGAATAGACATTGGCGGTGTCGAAGAAATTGAAACCGAGGTCGAGCGCCTTGCGGATGAAGGGGCGGCTCGCCTCCTCGTTCATCGACCAGGGATGGCTGCCGCGCTCAGGCGCGCCATAGCTCATGCAGCCGAGGCAGAGGCGGGACACGTCGAGGCCGGTGCGGCCGAGCTTCACATAGTCCATGGCAGTGCTCCTCATCTCAACGTGCTCAGCAATAGCCGAGGCCGCGGCGCGGGAGAACGCCCGCGGGCAGCGGTCAGGAATGCTTGCCCGCTTCGCCCGCGCCGTCCGGATCGCCATGCGAGCGGCGAATGCGGCGAACCAGCCAGGCCACGGCCAGCACCACCAGCGGCAAGGCCGCGGCGGTGGCAACGGTCGGATCGAGGGTGACCAGATGCGCGTCCTTGGCCCCCTTGAAGAGATAACCGAGCAGCCCGAGCACGTAGTAGGAAACGGCGGCGACCGAGAGCCCCTCCACCGTCTGCTGCAGGCGCAATTGCATGCGGCCGCGATCGGCCATGGATTGCAGCAGTGCCTTGTTCTGCTGCTCCATCTCGATATCGACCCGGGTGCGCAGCAGATTGGAGGCACGCGCCAGCTTGGTGGACAGCTCGGCCTGGCGCTCCGCGACCGTCTGGCAGGTGCGCACCGCCGGCGCGAGCCGGCGGTCGAGAAAGCCGATCCAGGTCGAGAAGCTGTCGACCGGCATCTCGCCGATGACGCCGAGCCGGGCCCGGACCAGGGCGTCATAAGCGCGCGTGGCACCGAAGCGGAAGCTCGACACCGCCGCTTCGGCCTCCAGTTCCGCGGCCTGGGCGACCAGGGTTTCGAGCAGCGCCGCATTGCTGTCGAGCCCGGTGGTGGTGGTCATGCGCAGGGCGACACGCACCAGTTCCTGTTCGATGCGGCCGACGATCGGCGCGGCACGCTGCGCCTCCGGCAGGCCGAGCAAGGCGAAGCAGCGATAGGTCTCGACCTCCAGCAAGCGCTGGACCAGCGCGCCGGCGAGCGACGGATTGAGCGCACGATCGATCACCAGGATGCGGGTGGCGCCGCGAGCGTCCTGGCGAAAGTCGGTGACGATCAGCGCGGCGCCGTCATGCACCGCGGAGACACAGAGCGAGACCGGATCGAACAGCGCGGCCCATTCGGGCGCGAGACTATCGCCCTTGACGACAGCGAGGTCGATCGCGACCAGCAACGGGCCGGGAGCCGCGAGTGCCGCGCCGAGCGGCGAGGCTTCGCCGACCGGCCAGGAAAACGGCTCGGACCCGATCTGGGCGATATCCCAGCCATAGGTGGAAAACTCGCTGTGACGCTCCCAGCGGAGCCGCCCCGCGGCAAGGTTCGCGCGGTGAAAATTGGCGTCGGGCAGCGGGGCTGCCGTGCCGGTGGCCTCGCACCAGGCAGCCAATGCCGCGCGCTCGTCGGCCACCGGCATGGCGCGCGTGGCGAAGGCCTGATGAAACAGGCGGCGTGGCGTGTCGATCGTCTGGAACGGACGGGCGTGCAACTCGTCCAGGACCTGGCGGCGAAGCGGGTGCTGTTCGATCTCGGGCAATGCCAAGGTCACGGGGCTCATCACCGGTTGGCTGCGATCAGGGCCTCAAGACTATCCAGCCGGCGTGACGAATGGCCCTCCGGTGCATCACGGAGGGATGACGGAGCGGCAGGCCGCGAGACGTGCATGCCGATAACCTTGGAGCGCGATGAGCTGAGGTCGGAATGCCGAATGAAATCGCACGCCGCTGGTCATCCTATGCAGGCGGCGCTTGAACCACCGCCCTCACCTCTCCCCGCCGGCGAGAGGTGAAGAGTGGTGGTTCACGCCCGAACCTCGAAGCCCGGCATGCGCAAAGCCGAGAGCCTCCACCGAACCACTCGGCTCAGGTATCCATCCTGGTATAGTCGGCGACCAGGTGCAGCGTCGCGCGCAGGCCGGTGAGAAGGCCCTTCTCGTCGACCCGGAAGCGCGGCGAATGATTGGGCGCGGCCTGGGCCAGCGGCACGTCCGGACCGGTCACGCCGACGAAATAGAAGAAGCCCGGCGCGACATTGGCGAAGAACGGGAAATCCTCGCTGGCGCTGATCCGTTCCACCTGGATCGCCTTGCCGCCGGTGACGCGGGCAAGCGTCGGCGCCGAGGCCTGGGTCAGGGCAACGTTGTTGATCAGCGGCGGATAGCCGGTCGGGTCCCAGATCACCTCGGCCTTGCCGCGCATGCCCTCGGCGGTATGTTCGGCGATCTCCTTGACCCGACGCATGATGGTCAGCCGCTGCTCGGCGTTGAAGGTGCGCAGCGTGCCCTCTATCTCGGCCCGGTCGGGTACGATGTTGCGCCGGACGCCGCCCTTGAACACGCCGACGGTGAGCACCGCCGGATCGGTGAAGATATTGGTTTCGCGGCTGACCACCGTCTGCAGGTTCGACACGATGGCCGAGCCGATGACGATCGGGTCAACGCCGGCCCAGGGGATGGCGCCATGGGTCTGGCGGCCGGACACCTGGATGCGGAAACTGTCGGAGCTCGCCATGGTGGCGCCGGGCCGGAACCCGATCATGCCGACCGGCATGGCGCTGGAGACGTGCAGGCCGAACACCACGTCGGGTTTCGGATCGGCCATGGCACCCTGGTCGACCATGACGCGGGCGCCGCCCACCTCGAAATTCGGCAGACCCTCCTCGGCCGGCTGAAACAGGAGCTTGATGGTGCCGCGCAGCTCGCTCTTCATGCCGGCGAGCACCTCCGCGGCCGCCATCAGAATGGCGACGTGGCAGTCATGGCCGCAGGCATGCATGACGCCGACCTCCTCGCCGCCCCATTGGGTGCGCAGCTTGGAGGCGAAGGGCAGGTCGACCTCTTCGGCCACCGGCAGCGCGTCCATGTCGGCGCGCAGCGCCACCACCGGTCCGTCACCGGCGCCGCCGCGCAGCAGCGCCACGATGCCGGTCTTGGCGACGCCCTCGCGCACCTCGTAGCCGAGCTCCTTGAGATGTTTGGCGACCAGGGCCGCGGTGCGGACCTCCTGATTGCCGAGCTCCGGATTGGCATGAATGTCGCGGCGCCAGGCGATCATCCTGGCCTCGATGGCGCCGGCGGCCTGGTCGAGCCGGCCATGGATCGGCCTGACAGCCCCCGCCTGGAGCGCCGGGGCCTGCGCCAAGGCGGGACCGGCACCCGTTCCTGCCGCCAAGGCCGCGCAGCAGGCGCAGGTGCCCGCCAGCAGGCTGCGGCGGCTCATCACCGTGGGATCGACCGCCTCGGAGACGAAGCGCTGCTGCTGAGGTGTCGGCTTCCAGAGGAAACGAGCCATGGCGGCCTCCCGGTGATCGGAGCCTCGTTCGATCCCGTCGGACCGGATCAAGCCCCTCGCAGACCGGCAAGGCTCGCGCAGGCTTGCCGCCCGCGCATCCGGATTTTCCGCTAGCCCGGCGAATTTAGCCGAGGCCGAAATCCTTGCGGGCGGCGGCCAGCTCGGCCTCGTCCCAATAGCCGATCAGAATGCCGGACTTGAGCTGGGCCGCCGGGCTATAGGCCTCGATCCTGCCGTCCGGCATGGTGATGCGGTTGTGGTCGGTCAGCGCCCAGCCGAGCAGCCACTCCTTCAGCCGGACACGCTCGGCCTCGAAATCCGGATCGTCGCCAAGATCGCGAAACTCGTTCGGGTCGGCCGCCAGGTCATAAAGCATCGGCCGGAAGCCCGGGGCGTGAACATATTTGAAACGGCCGTCGAACAGCATGAACAACCGGCATTCGGAAGCGTTCCGGCCCAGCGTCCGGCGCACGTCCTGCATGGAATAATCATATTCCGAGATGACGAATTTGCGCCAGCCGGCGACCGGTTGCCCCAGCAGAAGCGGCATCAGCGAGCGGCCCTCGACAATGTGCCGGGGCACCGTGCCGCCGAAATAATCGATGAAGGTCGGCGCGAGGTCGATCGCTTCGACCAAGGCCTCGCTGACGCTGCCGCGGGTGGCGTCGGCCTCGGGCGCGGGATCGACCACGATCAGCGGCACCTTGACGCTCATCTCGTGGAACAGATCCTTCTCGCCGAGCCAGTGATCGCCGAGATAGTCGCCGTGATCGGCGGTGAAGACGATCATGGTGCTGTCGGTCAGGCCTTCGTCGTCGAGGAAACGGAACAGCAGGCCCAGTTGATCATCGATCTGCTTGATCAGACCCATATAGGCGGGGATGACGCGGCGACGGACCTCGTCGCGCGCGAAATTGCGCGACACCCGCATGTCCATGAAGGCGCCGTAGACCGGGTGCGGGTTCTGCTTTTCGCCATCCGACCGGATCGCCGGCTGGACGTCGCCGGCCGCATACATGTCGTGATAGGGCGCCGGCGCGATATAGGGCCAGTGCGGCTTGATATAGGAGAGATGCAGGCACCAGGACCGACCGTCGGCTTTCGCCTCGCGCATGAAATCCATTGCGCGGCGGGTCATGTAGGGCGTCTCGGAATGCTCGTCCGGCACCCGTGCCTGCTTGTCGCCATGGGCGAGCAGCCAGCCATTCTGCTTGTCGCCGTCGGCGCTCTCCCCGGAATTGGCCCAATCCTCCCAGGGGTTGCGCGCCGGGAAACCCTGGGCTTCGAGATAGCTGTCATAGCGTGGCCTTTCGGCTCCCGGACGGGTCGGATGCAGCCCGTCGTCCCGCTCATAGGGTTCGAAACCGCATTGGGCCGCCTCGACCCCGATTACCGAATTCGGGTCGATGCCGAGCCGGGCCATGCCCTCGTCATCGGCTTTCATATGGGTCTTGCCGACGAGAACGTTGCGCACGCCGAGGCGCTTCAGGTGCTCGCCGAGCGTCGGCTCGCCGACCCGCAAGGGGAAGTTGTTCCAGTTCGAGCCATGCGAACGCATGTAGCGGCCGGTATAGAAACTCATGCGCGACGGCCCGCAGACCGGCGACTGGACATAGGCCCGGGTGAACCGGACCCCGCGGCGCGCCAGGGCGTCGATATGCGGCGTCGCCAGGGTCGGATGGCCGGCGCAGCTCAGGTAATCGAACCGGAGCTGGTCGCACATGATGAACAGAACGTTTTTCGCTGCCGGCGCGCCCGGCTCGGCTGGATCAGATTGGGACATGAGGTCAGCGTGGCTTCATCAGTTCGGTCATGGTCGGGCCCCAGACACGCATTTCCTCGGCCATCTGGTGCGCCATGGCCTGCGGCGTCGAGGGCGTGACCAGGAAGCCCAGCCGGATCAGGCGATCGCGCACGGCGGGCTTGGCGAGCGCCGCGGCGACGATGCCGTGATAGCGCTCGACCAGTGCCGGCGGCGTGCCGGCCGGCAGGAACAGGCCGTTCCAGCCATTGGAATCGAGCCCGCTCACGCCGCTCTCGGCGAATGTCGGGACCTCGGCGAGCGAAGGGTGCCGGGCCGTGCCGGAGGTCGCGACAATGGTGATCCGTCGGGCCTGGTGCAGTTCGGAGAAATCCGCCGCCGCGCCGAAGCCCATGGCGAGCTGGCCGCCCATCAGGTCCTGGGCGATCGGCGCGCCGCCACGATAAGGCACGACGGTCAGCTTCAGGCCGGTGGTCTCGGCGAGCCGGACCGCGAAGAGATGCGGCAGGCTGCCGGCCGCCGGCACGCCAATATTGCCGCGCTCGGGATTGGCGCGGGCCCAGGCGAAGAGGTCGGCGAAGCTGGTCGTGGCTGTCATCGCGCCGGTCGCCAGCGCGATCGGGAATTCGGTGGTCTTGGCGAGCGCCGCAAAATCCTTCACCGGGTCGTATTTCAGGCCGGGAAAGGAGAAGGGCGCCAGCGACATGGTGACGATATTGGCGACCAGGATAGTGCCGCCGTCGGGCGCGGCCGCCTTGACCACCTCGCCGGCAATGGTGCCGGCCGCACCGGTGCGGTTTTCCACCACCACGCCGACACCCAGCGCCTGCTGGAACTCCTCCGCCAGGATGCGCGCCAGCACGTCCTGCGAGCCGCCGGCGGCGAAGCCTGAGATGATGCGCACCGGCGACTGGGCGCGCAGCGGCCCGGCGGTGAGGCTTGCGGCGGCGAGGCCAAGCGCGGCGCGCCGGCTCAGACGGTCAAGCGGTCCGGTCATCGCCCCCCCTGTCGCGGTGTTCCCCGCTTCGGCCCGATGGGAAACCTCCCTCACCTGGCGGCCGGGCGCAAGCACGGATCGGGCTAGTAGGACCGGACCGGATGGATGAACGGCCAGGGCGAGGCCTCGCTGCCGCGCGGCACGACCACCTCGATCAAGGCCGGCCGGCCGGAGGCGATCGCGGCCTGAAGCACCGGCTTCAGCTCGGCCGGCGAATGGACGCGGTGACCGTCCAACCGGAACGCCTTGGCCAGCGTCAGGAAATCCGGATTGTCCAGGTCGGCGCCGATCAGCCGGTTGCCGAACCGCTGCTCCTGGTCGCGCCGGACATTGCCATAGGCCTCGTTGTTGAACAGCACGGTGACGAGGCCGATGCCATATTGAACCGCGGTCGCCAGTTCCTGGACGCCGAACAGAAAACCACCGTCGCCAGTGATCGAAACCACCGGCTTGTCGGGATGGGCGACCTTGACGCCGAGCGCGGTCTGGAAACCGAAGCCGAGCGTCCCCTGGAAGCCGGTCGAGACATAGCTGCGCGGGGTCCGCACGGGATAACCGAAATAGCTGGTGAAACCGGCCTGGCAGAGCTCCTCGACCAGCAGACCGTCGGCGGGCAGCACGTCGCGGATGACGGCGAGATAATCCATCTGCGGCTGGACCACCGCGGTCTCGGCGGCGGCCTCGGCCCTGGCCTTGGCGATGCGCACGCCGTTGTCGACCGCGCGATGGCCGGCGAGGGCCGCGACCAAGGCCGCCGCAGCATCCGCGGCATCGGCGACGATGCCGGCATGCGGCACCAGGCGGGTCATCTCCTCGGGGTCGATATCGATGCGGATGACATGCGGCGGCGGAGCCGGCCGGTCGATCACCTGCATCATGTTGCCCCAGCGCATGGTGGGCATTTCCAGCCGGGTGCCGATGCCGATCAGCACGTCGCATTCGGGATAGAGCTTGAAGGCGGCATAAGACGAGATGCCATGGTCGCCCGCCTCGTCGACCACGCCCCGGCCGCCGCGGAAGGCGGCGACCGGCGCGCCGATGGCGGCGGCCAGCCTGCCGATTTCAGCGGAGGCGTGCTGGGCGCCACTGCCGGTCATGATCATGGGGAAACGCGCGGCGCGGATCAGCGCCACCGCCCGTTCGATCTCGGAGGCGTTGGGGGCCGGATCGATGTCGATGACGGCGGCCTTTGCCGCGGGCACGTCCCCGGTCCCGGCCATCACGTCCCAGGCCATTTCGAGCGCGACCGGACCGGGCCGGCCCGATTGCGCCTGACGGAAGGCCTCAGCCACCATCTCCGGCGCATCGGCCGCGCGCTCGATGCGCGCCGCCCATTTGACCACCGACTTCAGCGTGCCGAGCTGGTCGGCGATCTCGTGCAGGTGGCCGCGACGCTTGCCGATGAAGGCCGAGGGAATCTGGCCGGTCAGGCAAACGACCGGCGTGCAGCAACCCCAGGCGGTGGCGAGCGCCGCCGTCGTGTTGAGCACGCCCGGGCCCGGCACCACCGAATAGACCCCAGGCTTGCCGGTGGAGCGGCCATAACCGAAAGCCATGTAGCCGCAGGCCTGTTCGTGGCGCGCGCCGACGGTGCGGATCTGGTCGCCGGCCTGGATCAAGGCGTCGAACAGCGGATACATCTGCGCGCCAGGCAGACCGAAAACGGTGTCGACGCCATTGGCGATCAGGCCCGAGACGATCGCCTCGCCCCCTGTCATGCGGCGTGTCATGCAATGCTCCTCGGCTGGCCGTCGGCGCGGCCATCAGCGGCCTTGTCTCAGCGGCGCGTCGTCAATGCTCGGCGTCGTCCAGATCCGCGTCGAGCGGACCGAAGGCGGTCATTTCGTCCTCCAGATCACGCAGCATGTCCTGCAGCAGCGCGAGCCGCTCGGCCCCGAAGCGGCGGGTGATCTCGGCATAGATCGCCTCGGAATGCGGGGCGACCACTTCCATCAGCGCGATGCCGGCCGGCGCCATCGAAATCAGGCTGCGCCGGAGGTCGCTCGCCGGCGTCCGCCGGATGATCAGCTGGCGTGCTTCCAGATCCCTGAGAATGCGCGACAGGCTCGGCGCCAGCAGGAAGGTCGAGCGCACGAGATCGCTGATCTCGATCTCGCCGACCGAGGACAGCGCGCGCAGCACGCGCCATTGCTGCTCGGTCACCCCGTAGCCGCGCAGCGACACGCGGAAATGACGCATCACCGCCTCGCGGGCCCGCAGCAGCGACATGGGCAGCGAGCGCGAAAAGCCGCGCAGGCGTACCCGGGTTGCGGCTGGAGGGATGACATGATCATTCATCGGCGCCTCACGCGAAGTAGCAGCCGACCGTGCCGAACGGCCCGAAATCGGCCTGGAATGTATCGCCCTTGCGGGCCTCGACGGGGCGAACGAAAGATCCGGACAGGACAACCTGTCCCGGTTCGAGACACCGCTCGTGTTGGTGCAACTTGCGGACCAGCCAGGCGACGCCATGGGCGGGATGGTTGAGCACGCCGGCCGCGACGCCGGTTTCCTCGACCGCGGCATTCTTGGTCAGGATCGCCGAAACCCAGCGCAGATCGGCGTCATTGGGCCGGAACGGCCGGCCGCCGACCACGATCCCGGCATTGGCCGCGTTGTCGGCGACGGTGTCGGCGATCTTGCGGGTGGCCTTGGTGACGGGATCGACGCGCTCGATGCGGGTGTCGAGAATTTCCAATGCTGGCACAACATAGTCGGTGGCGTTCATCACATCGAACAGCGAGCAGTTCGGCCCGGCCAGCCGCACCTTCATGACGAAGGCGAGCTCCACTTCGATACGGGTGGCGATGAAACGGTCGGTCGGCACTTCGCCACCATCGGCGAACAGCATGTCGTCGAGCAGGTAGCCCGAATCCGGCGTATCGATGCCGAGTGCGGCCTGCATGGCCTTGGAGGTCAGGCCGATCTTGTGGCCGATCACCGAACGGCCGTCATTGAGCTTCTTGTCGACCCAGGCGTCCTGGATGGCATAGGCATCGGCCAGCGTGATCTCGGGATATTGCTGGGAGAGCTGGCGGATCTGGCGGCGCGAGCGCTCGGCCTCGTCGAGGCTGAGCGCGGCCGACCTGATCTGCTCGGCATTCAAAACGGGGGCTTGGATCGCGGGCATCGGCTCAGGCCTCGTCGACGACGGTGTTGGACAATGTGCCGACGCCCTCAGCCGTCACCTCGATGTGGTCGCCGGGCTTCAGGTAGCGCGGCGGATCAAAGCGCGCGCCGGCCCCGGTCGGGGTGCCGGTCAGGATGACGTCGCCGGGAACCAGCGTGGTGAAGGTCGAGATATAGGCGATGAGATAGCTGAACGAAAAAATCATCCGGCTGGTCCGGTCATCCTGGCGCAATTCGCCGTTCACCCGGGTGGTCAGCCCGATATCGGCGATCTGGGCCGGATCGGCGAAGGGCACGATCCATGGACCGATGGCTCCCGAGCTGTCGAAATTCTTGCCCTGTGTGACGTTGAACTTGGCGTGGCGCACCCAGTCGCGCAGCGTGCCTTCATTGGCGAGCGTCACTGCGGCGATATGCGAGAGCGCGTCACGCTCGGCGATGTGGCGGCCGGCCTTGCCGATGACGATGGTCACCTCGCCTTCGTAGTCGAGCTTGTCGGAAGCCTTGGGCCGTACCAGCGGCCGGCCGTGGCCGGTAAACGAGCGGGCGAAGCGCGGGAACAGGCTCGGGAAGGGCGGTGCCTCCTGGCCGTCCTTATATTCGGCGTTGCGGTCGGGATAGTTGACCCCGACGCAAATGATCTTTTCGGGATTGGGGACCGGCGGCAGCAAGGTCACTGCCTCCAGCGCGTGATCGGCCACATGGCGCTCGCCGATATCGGCGAGGCGGCGAAGCGCCCCCTCCTCGATCGCCTGGCGGAGGTCGCGATATTCCCCTGCCCGCTCGGTCAGATCGACGACGCCCTTGTTGGTGACCGCGCCGAAACGGACCTTGCCGTCGACGCTGAAGCTCACCAGCCGTCCGCGTTCGGTCATCACCGTCTCCTCAGCTCGCGATCACGACATTGGCGGCGAAAGCGGCGTCACGCAGCCCAGTGCCATGGAACAAGGTGCCCTCCTCGAACCAGGAGCGCGGTGCCGGCGCGCCCCACAGCGTCTGGCGGCGCGGATCGCGCAGCGACCAGCGGATCGGCTCATGATCCGGATCCATGGTCTGATAGTCGCTGGTATAGAGCTCGAGGCGATGGCCATCGGGATCGCGGACATAGAGGAAAAAGGCATTGGAAATGCCGTGCCGGCCGGGCCCGCGCTCCATATTGGGCAGGTAGCCCGTGGTCGCCATGACGTCGCAGAGATGGATGATGTCGAGCGCGGTGGGCGTCCAGTAGCAGAAGTGGTGCAGACGGGGACCCGCGCCATTGGTGAAGGCGAGGTCGTGGACATTGCCCTTGCGGTGCATCCAGCCGGCGGCGATGCGTCCGTTCGGCCCATCCTCCTCCGCATATTCGGTCAGGCGGAAGCCGAGCGCGGCATAGAAGTCGAGCGAAGACTGGATCTCCGGCGCGAAGACATTGAAATGGTCGAGCCGCTGCGGCCTGACCCCGCGATAGCGGTCATATTGCTGCAACAGGATGTCGCGCTTCTCCATGGTGGCGACGAATTCCAGCGGCATGCCGGCGGGATCGGTGACATGCAGGGTTCGGCCCTGATAGGGCGCCGTGACGAAGTCGTGCTTCAGCCCGAGTTTGTCGAAATAGGCGGCCGCCTTGTCGAGGTCGGCTTCGGTGCCGAGCTTGAAGCCCATGCGCCGGCAGCTCGCTTCGGCGGCCTTGCGCAGCACCAGCGAGTGATGCTGGCGCTCCTCGACGCCGCGCAGATAGACGGCAGCGTCGTCGGCATCCTCGACATGCAGGCCGATGGCGTTTTCGTAGAAGGCGCGGCTCCTGGTGAGGTCGGTGACGTCGAGCACCACGTGGCTGGCGCGCACGATGTTGAAGGGCGGATCGAAAATGTGGGTCGGCACGGGCATGACGTATCCTCCTCCAGGTTTTCTCACGCCCCCAGGCGCGGCACCTTGTGGCTGCCCTTGGCGAGGCAGATGTTCTTGGTTTCCATGTAGAAATCGAAGGAGTAGTCGCCGCCGTCGCGGCCGATGCCCGATGATTTCATGCCGCCGAACGGCGTCGGCAAATGGCGGACGTTTTCCGAGTTGAGCCAGATCATGCCGGCATCGAGCTCGTCGGCGACGCGCAGCGCGCGCTCCATGTCGCGGGTCCAGACATAGCCGGTCAGGCCGTAATTGACGTCATTGGCAATGGCGATCGCCTCCTGCTCGTCCTTGAACGGCACCACCGTCAGATAGGGGCCGAAGATCTCTTCCTGGGCGACCCGCATGGCGTTGGTCGCACCGACCACCAGGGTCGGCTCAACGTAAAAGCCGCCGCCGGGACCGGAGAACGGCTTGCCGCCGGCGGCAATCGTCGCGCCGTCCTGCCGGGCGATATCGAAATAGGAACAGACCTTGGAATAATGCCGCTCGTGGATCAGCGGCCCGATCTCGGTCATCGGATCCAGGGGATGGCCGACCTTCAATTTCTTAACACGTTCAGCAATGCGCGCGGAGAACTCCGCCGCGATGCGCTCCTGGACCAGCAGGCGGCTCGAGGAGGTGCAGCGCTCGCCGTTGAGCGAATAGATCATGAAGACGGCGGCATCGAGCGCCCGCTCCATGTCGGCATCGTCGAAGACGATGACCGGGTTCTTGCCGCCAAGCTCGAAATGGACACGCTTCAGCGTCGCCGAACCCTGCGCCATGATCGCCGAACCGGTCGAACTCTCACCGACGAAACCGATGGCCTTGATCGCCGGATGCTGGGTCAGCGCCTTGCCGGCGTCCTCACCGAAACCATGGACGGTGTTGAGAACGCCCTCGGGCACACCCGCCTCGAGCAGCAGGCGTGGCAAGAGATCGGCGGTCACCGGCGACCATTCCGCCGGCTTGTGGACGACCGTGCAGCCGGCCGCGAGCGCCGGCGCGATCTTCCAGGTCGACAGCATGAACGGCGTGTTCCAGGGCGTGATCACCCCGACCGGGCCGATCGGCACGCGGGTCGTGACGTTCCAATGGTCCTTGGTCGGCAGATTCAGGCCGTCACGCGCCTGCGGCGCCCGATCGGCGAAGAAGCGGAAATTCTCGGCGCCGCGCACCGCCGCCTTGGCCATGAAACGATGGGCCTGGCCGGTATCGACGCATTCGAGCAGCGCGATGTCGTCGGCATGGGCCTCGATCACGTCGGCCACCTTGTGCAGGATGGAGCGGCGCTTGTCCGGATCGAGATTGCGCCACGACCTGAAGGCCTTGGCGGCGGCGTCCGCCGCCTTGTCGATATCGGCGGCGTCGCCGCGCGCGACCTCGGCCAGATCAGAACGATCGATGGGCGACGTGGTCGTGAAAGTCTTCCCCGAGATGGACTCGACCCGCTTGCCGGCGATGTGGTGGCCGATGCCTTCGGCCTTCACGCGCGCAAGCAGGGTCTCGGCGCGCGCCTGATGCGCGGCGAATGCGGCCTTGGGATCGGCGACCGGAGCAGCCATCGTGCGTTCCTCGTTCGGACGTCTGGGATCAGGCGCTCTTCTTCAGCGCGTCATGGATCGTGTTGCGCTTCCAGTTGAGATCCGGATCGATCTCGCGGATCTCGCAGGACAGCGCCACGGTGGTTTTCGCGAAGGCCGGATCCAGCGCCTTCGACAAGGCCTGGAAGACATGGGCGCCCGCCCGCTTCCGGGTCTCGAGGTCGCGCCCGGCGCCCATCTTCAAGGTCGCATCGAGAAATGCATGGGCCGGATTGCCGTCGGCGATCACCGCATGGACGGCCCGATGGGTGCGCACCCGGATGCCGCCGAGCGGGAAGACGCCGGTTTCGACCGCCGCCACACGCACCGCCTCGATCAGCGCCTCGAAATCGACGAGGCCGTCGAGATTGGCCGAATATTCGATCACGACATGCGGCATGGCGCTCCTCCCAGAGCTCTTCCTTGCCGGCATCATTAACGTGTTAAATTGTTTGTCGCAAGTCCCCCGCCGGCTGATCGGCGCGCCCTTGCGCGGCGGCTTCGCTCAGCCCGCCAACCCGGTCTCGCGGAGGTAGCGTGCGACGCCCGGATGAATCATGTCCGGACGGGGCGCGGCGGCGACCGTATTCGCCGCCCGCGTCTCCCGCGCCTGGGCAAGGCGGGCGCCGAGCGCCGGCTCGGCCTGATGCAGCGCCTTGGCGAAACGAAAGGCCAGGGCCTCGTCGAGATCGGCACGCGCCAGGATGACGCTCCAGGAACCGACCGACGGCAGAGCCGTGGTGATGCCGGGATAGGCGCCCGCCGGCATGGAAAGGCGTTTCAGGAAGGCGTGCCTGGCCACGATCCGATCGATCTCCAGGCGGTCGGGCACGATGAAGCGAGCGCCCTTCGGTCCCTTGGCCACCGCCTCGAACCCCGGCCAGCCGATGCCGCCGCCCCAGAGCGCCTGCGCCTGGCCCTGCAGCACCATGGCCGGACCGTCGCCGGCGCGCTCCAGATAAACCGGGTCGAAATCGCGATCGGGATCAAGGCCGAGGCCATCAAGGACATAGCGCGCCAGCACGACCAGGCCGGAGCCTCGGGCGCCAAAAACGACACGCTTGCCGACGAGATCGCGGATCGCGGCGACCGGCGTGTCGCCACGGGCAATGAACATGCCGGCCGTCGGATACATCGCCGCGGCGACCTTGACGGCCGCCGGAGCGCGGCCGATGCCGGCCATGGCTTCATAGGCCACCTCGCCGGTGACCAGGCCGAGGTCGATGCGGCCGGCCTCCAGCAAGGGCACGTTCTCCGTGCTGCCCTTGGTGTTGATGGTCTCGATGGTCAGCCCCGGATCGGCCGCCATGACGGCAGCCTGGACCGCGGCGCCGAACAGCGGAAAGCCGCCGCCGGGTGTCGCCGTGCCGAGCACCAGCCGGGCCTGGCCGGTCTGGGCATCGGCGCGCCCGGCCATCATGGCCGCTCCGAGAGTGCCAAACGTGAAGACGCGGCGGGATGTCGGTCGTCTCGGCATGGCGAGGCCTCCTCTTGCGCGGCCGGCATCGGCTCAGAAACCATAGAGCCTGGCAGGATTGTCGACGAGCACGGCATGCCGTTCGGCCGCATCCGGCACCCAGTCGAGCAGGGCATCGAACAGGTCGGTATCATTGGGCATGGCGACCTTGGCCGCCGGATGCGGCCAATCGGTCCCCCAGACGATGCGGTCGGGCCGGGCCGCGACCAGGGCCCGGGCGAAGGGCACAACGTCGGCATAAGGCGTCTCGGCCAGGCCGGTGATGCGATAGGGCCCGGTCAGCTTCACCCAGCAGCGGCCGTCCGCGACATGGTCGACGAAGCGTTGCCAGGCCGGATTGGCCGGGCCTTCGCGCGTCGGCATGTAGCCCATATGGCCAATGACGCTGTCGACCGGCAGGCGCTTCAGCCTCGGCACCAGATCGTCGAACGAATGGACATGGACGAGGAACTCGACATGCCAGCCGAGATCGGCGATGCGTTTCGCCACCGCCTCGAAATCGCTCCAGCTGTCGAAGGGCATGCCGCCCTTGTCGACCAGATTGATGCGGATGCCGGTCGCGCCGGCCCGGGCGAAAGCCTTCAGCTCGGCGTCGGTGACCTCGCGCCCGACCGCCACCACCGCGCGATAGCGTTTCGGATCGCTCGCGACGACATCGAGGATCGCCCGGTTGTCGATTCCATAGACGCTCGGCTGGGTCAGCACCGCCCGCTCGATGCCGAGCACGGCGTGGAGGTGCTGGTAGGCCGCAAGGCGCGCGTCGGGCGGCGTGTAGCCGCGCCTCGGCGAATAGGCGTAGCGCTCCACCGGCCCGAAGACATGGGCGTGGGTATCGCAGGCCTTGGCGGGCGCCGGCCATTTCGGCTGATGCGGCGAGGGATCATAGGCCGCGCAGACCGGAATCTCGGTGTCGCTCATCACGGGATCCATCTACTGCGGCTCGACGCCGGCGGCCTTGATCACCGCCGCCCAGCGGTCGACTTCGGTGCGCACGAGATTGCGCAGATAGTCAGGCGTCCGCTCCTCCGGTTTCGGCGGCAAGGAGCCGATCTCCTGGATGCGCCGGCGAACGTCCTCGTCCGCCAGGGCCGCCATCAGCGCGCGCGACAGCACATCGAGCGCCGGTTTCGGCGTGTCCTTCGGCGCGAAGATGGCGTTCCAGCCGGTGAACAGATAGGGCTCGAGCCCGGCCTCGCGCGAGGTCGGCACGTCGGGCGTCACGGCGAGGCGTTCCGGCTGGGCCACCAGCAGGCCCCTGATGGTGCCGGCCTGGATCTGCGGCACCACGGTCGGCGCCAGGTCGCACATGGCGTCGATATGGCCGGCGACCAGGTCGTTCATCGCCGGCCCCGAGCCGCGATAAGGCGTGGCCAAGGTCTTTTCCTTGGTCAGATATTCCAGGAACAGGCAGCCCAGATGCGGGGTCGAGCCGACACCGGCATGGCCCGAGGTCACCTTGCCCGGATTGGCCCTGAGATAGGCCAGGAACTCCTGGAAGGTCCGTGCCGGAAACTCGCGCCGCACGACGACATAACCGGGCGTGCCGGCGATGACGCCGATCGGTTCCAGTTCGCGCGGGTCATATGGCATGGCCTTGTAGAGCGCCGGCGCGGCGGCATGGCTGCCGAGGCTGCCGACGGTCAGCGTATAGCCGTCGGGCGCCGCCCGGGCGCCACGCGCGCCGCCGAGCGTCCCTCCGGCGCCGGCGGCATTTTCGATCACCACCGACTGGCCGAGCGTGCGGCTCATATGCTCGGCCACGATGCGCGCGAGCACGTCGGTCGGGCCGCCCGCGGCGAAGACCACGATCAGGGTCACCGGCCGGGATGGAAACGTCTGGGCGAAAGCCGAAACCATGGTGGCCCAGAGGACCACCAAGCCGGCGGCCAAATGACGAAGCGGCATGAACTCCCCCCAAATGCAATGGCGGCCGAGCCGCCGCGCTGTTTCCTCCTCCGCCGGCAGGATACGTGCCCCGCCGGTCGGATCGTGCTTGTCGCCCCGGCGCCCGGAGGTGCCGGTCAGACGATCCTGATCGACAAGTCGGGCAGACGCTCGATCTTGCAGAGGATGACGTCGCCCTTGACCACGGGGCCGACATTTTCCGGCGTGCCCGAATAGATGATGTCGCCGGCGAACAGCTCGTTGGCCGCCGACAGCCGAGAGATCTGCTCGGCCACCGACCAGATCATATGTTTCAGCGTGGCGTTCTGCTTCACCGTGCCGTTGACGCTGAGCGAGATGGCGCCATCGGTGAAATGGCCGATCTGGGCCGCTGGATGGATCGGCCCGATCGGCGCCGAGCGGTCGAAGCTCTTGCCGATCTCCCAGGGCTTCTTTTCGTCGCCCATGGCGCGCTGCAGGTCGCGCCGGGTCATGTCGAGGCCGACCGCGTAACCGAAGACATGTTCCAGCGCCCTGTCGATCGGGATATCGCGACCGCCCGATTTCAGCGCCGCGACCAGCTCGACCTCGTAGTGATAATTGCGCGTGAGGGTCGGATAGGGATGATCGACGACGCCATTGGCCGGCACCAGCTGGATGGCGTCGGTCGGCTTCTGAAAGAAGAACGGCGGCTCGCGACTGGGATCCGACCCCATTTCGCGAGCATGGGCGGCATAGTTGCGTCCGATGCAATAGATCCGGCGCACCGGGAAGACCTCGGCCGAGCCGACGATCGGAATGGTGGTGACGGCGACGGGAAAAGCCGGTTTGGCGGCCGCCCCTTGCGCCGCGGCGGGCGCGGTCGCGCCGGCCGCGAGCCCCGCGGCGGCGGCGGCTGAACCGGTGACGAATGTGCGGCGTGACGAGGCCATGACGCTTTTCCTCCCTGGCGTGTTGATTGGCGCGCAGTCAATCACGACAATCGGTTGCGTTCAACCAATTACTCGATTGGTGCGCTGCGCGGCGATGCCGGCAAGCCACCTCAGCGCAACCAGGACGGTCTCGGACGCAGCTGGTGATGGTTAGACCAATTTGCTATTGGTTGCGACACGCCATTGGTCGCCAACGGACCCGAGCCATGAGCCAAGCCGTCGAACGGGGCATACTCACCCAGCTTCGCGCCTATCTCGCCCAGACCGAGATGGGGCCGCAGGGCCGGCTGCCGCCCGAGCGCGACCTTGCCGCCGTGCTCGACGTCTCGCGCGCCGAGCTGCGCAAGGCGCTTGCCGCGCTGGAGGCCGAAGGCCAGCTCTGGCGCCATGTCGGCAAGGGGACCTTTCTCGGCGAGCGGCCGCGCTCGGCCATGGACCATGTCGCCACGCTGGCGCGGATCACCAATCCGGTCGAGGTGATGCGGGCGCGGCTTGCCGTCGAGCCGGAACTGGCGCGGCTTGCCGCGCTGCACGCGAGCGCCGCCGAGATCGACGACCTCCGCGGTTTCATCCTGGCCGGCCGCGCCGCCCATTCCTGGCGGCAATATGAGCTTGCCGACGCGCGCTTCCATCGGCGGATCGCCGAAGCCGCCGGCAATGCCGTGCTGCTGGCGGTCTACGACCTGATCAGCGATATCAGGCGGGCGGTGACCTGGACCAGGCTCAGGCCGCGGGTCGAGGGCCCTCCCCCCGACCACCACTCCTTCGCCGAGCACGATGCCTTGCTGACCGCGATCGAGACGCGCCAACCCCATGATGCGGCGAGGGCCATGCAGGTTCATCTCGCCAGCGTCGAGCGGCAATTGAGCGGCGGCTGATCAGGCCGGCCCGCCGGCTCTCATGGCCACTTCACCATGGGCGGCATGGACGAGAGGATGCTCTCGACATTGCCGCCGGTCTTCAGCCCGAAAATCGTGCCGCGATCATAAAGCAGGTTGAACTCGACATAGCGGCCGCGCCGGATCAGCTGCTCCTCGCGGTCCGCCTCCGTCCAGGCGGTGGTGAAATTCGCCCGCACCAAGGCCGGATAGACGCTCAGGAAGGCGCGGCCGATATCCCGGGTGAAGGCGAAGTCGGCGTCGCGGTCGCCGGAATCGAGATAGTCGAAAAAAATGCCGCCGACGCCGCGCGGCTCGTTGCGGTGCTTCAGGTGGAAATAGTCGTCGCACCAGGCCTTGTAGCGGGGATAGTCCGCCACCGGATGAGGCGCGCAGGCCGCTTCCAGCGCGGCATGGAAGGCGACGGTGTCCGGATCCTGCTGGTTGCGGCGGCGATCGAGCACCGGCGTCAGATCCGCGCCGCCACCGAACCAGGCGCGCGTGGTCGCCACCATGCGGGTGTTCATATGCACCGCCGGCACGTGCGGATTGCGCAAATGGGCGATCAGCGAAATGCCCGAGGCCCAGAAGCGCGGATCCTCCGCGGCGCCGGGGATCTGGCCGCGGAATTCCGGTGCGAATTCGCCATGAACCGTCGAGACATGGACACCGACCTTCTCGAAGACACGGCCGGTCATCATGGCCATGACGCCACCGCCACCGGGCTTGCCGGAATGGTCGGTACGGTTCCAAGGTCTCCGGAGGAAGCGCCCGGGCGCCATATCGGCATGGGCGACATCGGCCGGCAGGTCGTCCTCGATCGCCTCGAAGGCGCCGATGATGTCGTCGCGCAAGGCTTCGAACCAGGCTTTCGAGCGGGCCTTGCGGTCTTCGAGATCGGCGGGCAAGGGCGAGGGATCGGGGCGTGCGCTGTTCATGCCCGGGGTCTAGTCCTCGGCCCGGCGATCTTCAAGAGGTCAAGAGGTCTCGCCGAAACGCCTGCCCCAAGCGGGACAGGCGTGCCGAGAAACAGTTGTGGCCGTCTCAGTGATGGCGATGCTCGTCGGCCGGACCCGCCGCGCCGATGCCGCCGACGCGGAATTCGATCTCGACCGTGCCGGCCTTCTCGAAGGTCAGGGTCGCCTTGAAGGTCTCGCCCTCGGCGAGCGCCCGATGCAGGCCGATAAACATCATGTGCAAGCCGCCGGGGCGCAGTTCGACGGTCTTGCCCGGCTCGATGACCAGGCCGTCCTGGAGCTTGCGCATGCTCATGACGCCGTTGGCCGTGCTCATCTCGTGAACCTCGAGGCGGTCGGACACGCTGGTGCTGCCGCCGAGCAGCCGGTCCGGCGTCGTGCCCGTATTGGTCACCCTGAGATAGCCGGCGCCGACGCGCACCGCGCCGGGGGTGGCCCGCGACCAGGGCGCCTCGATGCGCAGGCCCGCCCGCTCGAAGACCGGCGCGGCCTGGGCCGCTGCCGGCGCCGCTGCCGCCGCCAGGACGCGCAAGGCCGGGGCCGGCGCGCGCAGGTTCGCCGCGGTGCGCTCGGCCGTCGGCGTCTCGATCCAGCGCTCCTCGCCATTGGCGCAGGTCTGGATGACAGGAAAATAGAGCGTGGTGCCGCCGGCGACCGCCGGATCGACCTGGCCGACAAAGACGAATTCGTCGAAGAAATCATTGGGCAGCGCGTTGCCGGACCAGAGGATCTCGCTGACGCCCTCGCGGATCTCGCGGCCATGGGAGGAATAGGCCTTGGCGTAGGGCTTCACCGTGGTCGCGACCGTCCAGCCGGGCTTCGGCATGGGCTTCACCGAAAACAGGCCCTCCGGGATCTGCACGCGAATGGCGGTCGTCGCCTCGCGGCCGCAGCCATGCGGCACGGCGAGAATGCCGCGATAGCTGGTGCCCGCCGTCGCCTCGCGGCGCTCCAGCGTGACATGGGCTTGCGCCGCCGAAACCAGGCCGGCGAGGCCGAGGCCGATCAATGCCAGCATCCTGAGCGGGCGGGGCGACAACAGAGCGATCGTCATGGGATCATCCTCTTCAACGAAGCGAAAAACGGGCTCGTGCGGCGAGCGTCATGACGCCCGGGCCGAACCTTGCGAAATGGGGTGGCAACGGTGTGGTATGGCCAAAGCGGCCTGATCGGCGGTCAGTCGGCCAGGTCCGCCCCGTGGGATTTGTGGACGAACTCGGACCGCCGGCCGTTCCGACCGGAGACGAAGCCTGGCGGGACGGCTGGCCGTAGGGCCGGCCCATCGACCTCGATCGCCCGTGCGATCGGATGAGGCGCAGCCGGAACGGCGACGCCAGACGACGAATCGGCCGTTCGTCGAGGCCGACCCGTTCGAGTTCACTGGTGCTGGACTGCCGCATCGCGTCGGTTTCGCTTCGATGATGGGGCCTGCCGGCACGGATGATACCGCCCGGCAGACATGACTGTTATTACATCGTCAGAACTGGTAGCGCACCCCGCCATAGATGCTCCGGCCGCTGCCGGGATAGAAGGCGGCGGTCGTCGCGGCATTGTATTGAACCACCGGACCGAAATCGCTGACGTAGCGCTTGTCGGTCAGGTTGCGCAGATCCAGGAACAGGTTGGCGCCGTTTGCCAGCCTGGCGGTGGCCTGCAGGCCGAGCAGAGCGTAGCCAGCGACCTTGAACGTATTGCGATAGTCGACGAAAGCACCTTCCGGCACGATATCCACCGTCGGGGTGACGGTGAAGCCGGCCGGATGGCTATAGGTGAGCGCCGTGCGCAGCACATGCTGCGGCACACCGGGAATGCGGTTATTGCCGTAGACCGGGTCGTTGACGAAGCGGAAATCCGAATAGTTCCAGATCTGGCGCAGCGTCAGCTTGTCGTCATTGCCGGTCAGGTTGCGCACCAGATCGACACTGGCGCCGAACTCGATGCCCTGCAGAAGGGTCTGCGGGGCGTTGAAGGTCGAAGCCGGGATGCCCGAGCCGGTGTTGAACTGCAGCATCTGATTGCGGACATCCGAGCGGTAGGCCGTGACGTCCCAGGAGAAGCGGTCATAGGTGCCGCGCGTGCCGATCTCGAAGGTCGTCGCCGTCTGCGCCTTCAAAGGCACGAAGGCATTGGTCGCGCCGACCGTCTGGGTCAGATCGGTGAAATCGGGCACGTCGGCACTGCGCGTGACATTGGCGAAGACCTGGATGTCCCTGGCCCATTCATAGAGCAGGCCGATGCGCGGATTGATGCCGCCATAGGTCATCGAGGCGTTCACCGCCGTCGGATTGCCCGGCAGGCCGCCCTGGGCGGTGTAGCTGCGCTCCGACGAGAAGGCCTTGGCGCCGAAGGTCAGGGCCAGCTGCGGCAGGAAGAAGAAGCGGTTCTCGAACCAGCTTTCGTAATTGGACGCGACCTGCCGGCCATTGACCGTCAGCGCGCCGCGCTGGCCGCCGATGTTCTGGAACTGCTGAACCGCGTTGTTGCCGGCGAAGATGCGCGCGCCGACCACCAGGTCGTTGCGGAAGCCGCCGATGCTGAACGAACCGGTGAAGCGCGGTGAAATGCCGTAGGTCCAGCCGTCCTGGTCGAGCACCTGGAAGATCGGATGGTTGAGCTGCTTGTGGATGGCCCAGCTGGTGATGTCGATCTGGCCGACATCGAGCCGGATCGTGGTGACATTGGCCAGCCGCTGAACATAGGTGTTGCGCGCTTGGTCGCCCGAGACGGCGCTGGCATTGGCCATGCGCGGGCTGGAGATCGCCTGGCCGTAGGTCAGCGAGCCCGGCAGCTTCACGTCGGTGTAATAGGCGCCGAAATAGAACCGCGTCTCGACCCGCTCGGAGAAGCGATAGCCGACATTGGCATTGAAATGGCCGAGGTTCTGCTGCTCGTGCTGACGCCAGCCGTCGGAATGGGTGTAGGTGCCGCTGACCGCGAAGTCCCAGGGGCCGATCACCCTGGATATCTCGCCATGCGCCCGCACCGTGCCGAAACTGCCGCCATCGACGCGGAAGCTGTTCGGGGCGGTGGCGGTATAGGCTGAAGGCGTCACGAAATTGATCGCGCCGCCGAGCGTCGAGGCGCCGAACGGCAGGGCATTGCCGCCGCGGAACACCTCGACCGAACGCAGGGCCAGCGGATCGATCTGGTAGAAGTCGCCGGAACCATCGGCCAGATTGGTCGGCACGCCGTCCTGGAGGATCTCGACGCCGCGCGTGTGAAAAGCCCGCGCAATGCCGGAGCCGCGAATGGAGAGGCGGATTTCCTGGCTGTAGCGGCTCTGCGCGAAGACGCCAGGCGTCTGGTTCAGCGCGTCCCTGATGGTCGCGGCATAGCTGTTCTTGTAGCTCTCGGCATCGACGAAACCGACCGAACCGGCCGTCTCGTTCAACCGCCGGCGCTGCTCGGTAACGGCGGGCGCGGTGAGCGAACCGCCTTCACCGGTCCTGGCCGCCTCGACATTGATGACCGGCAGCTCGGTGATATTGGCCGAACCTTGCGCAAAGGCTTGGTGGGACTGCAAAAGGACAATGGCCGCGACGGCCGCCCTGGAAGACCTGGACATGATATGAACTGTTCGACGCTGATGGGATCACGGCGTTCGATCGGCCTGGCCGGGCGAACGCGACGACGAAGTGATCAGGCGACGACAGGTGGGGCGCGTGGCGGTCTCGTGCCGGTCCAGCCGATAAAGGCATAGGCCGGCAAGGCCGGCTCATAGACACGGACCGGCGCGCGAACCGTCACGGGTTCGGCGACATCGGTGACGACCGCGTCGGCGATCGTCACCGTCGCGGGGATCGCCGTGCTGCAGAGCACGCAATGCTGGAACTGATGGACGCGCTTGCCGCCGTCGGGACCATCGCCGGGCACGAAGCTCATACCGTCCATGGTGCAGATGATGACGAAGCCGGCCTGGCTGGCCTCCATCGCATGGGCCGTCCGGTTGATGGCGCCGAGGAAACCGGTCGCCGCGATCAAATAGGTCAGCGCCGCAACAAGCATGTTGCGGCCGACCCGAAATCGATCGCCCCGAAGAAAACCCATAAGCGACGAGTAGCGCCGCTTGCCGAGGCGAGTCAATCGCCGGCGAGGTCCGTGGAAAGTCCATCGCCGCGGGCGCATTGTCGCAGCTATGATGGTCTTGCCCGGGCACCAGCGACAGGAGGAGCGGGAGATGCGCGCGAAGCGGGACACCATCGTGCCGATCAAGCCGAAGCGGCAGCCCGCCGACGGGGCGGTCGTCGCACAGCTCACGCCGCGCCTGCGTATCGTGTTCGGCGAGGCCCTGCGGCTCGGGCCCGGCAAGATCGACCTGCTGGAGGCGATCGGACGGACCGGCTCGATCTCGGCGGCCGGCCGCGAGCTCGGCATGTCCTACCGGCGCGCCTGGGTCCTGGTCGACGCGGTCAACAAGATGTTCACCCAGCCCGTGGTCACGACGGCCGCCGGCGGCGCACAGGGCGGTGGCGCACAGCTCACCACCTTCGGCCGTGCCCTGGTCACCGCCTATCGCCGGATCGAGGCAAGGACGCTCGCAGCCATCCAGGAGGAGATGGCGCCGTTCGACGCAGATATCGTGCTGGATTGATCCGGCGGGAAGCGCCTCAGACCAGGATATTGATCACCGGGGCGGCGATCGCGGCATCAGCGCCCACTCCGGCGGTCGTCGGCGCCGCCGCATCGGCCCCGGTTTCGGCCGCGCGCATGGTATCACCGAGCTCATCGACCTGCTTCAGCATGGCGTTCTTGGCTTTCTCGGCCTCGCGCGCGTCGGGATCGTTGGCGTTGCGGGCGCGCAGCTTGCGCACCGCGTCCTCGATCAGCCGCTTGGCCTCGGCGGCCGCCTGCTTGAATTTGTCGAGAACCTCGCGCTCCGCCGTGCTGGCGGCGCCCTTCTGGCCGAGCTTCGCGGCCATGTCCTGATAGGCCTTGGCCGCCTCCTCGCGAGCGGTCGCCTTGTCGACCGGGCCTTTGTCGGCTGCGCCCTTGTCGGCCGCCCCCTGGTCCGGCTGTCCCGTCTCGGCCTGGCCGGCCTGCGCCGTCTCGGCCGGCTTCGCCGTCTGCGCCTGGCCTTCGGCGCCGGTGGCCTGATCGGTGGCGCCGGCCGCCGCCTCGCTGCCCTTGGCCGCCGCCGCCTCGGCAGGTGCCGGCGGGGCCTCCGAGGCCCCCGTCCCAAGGGCGGCGGCGCCGCCGGACTGGACCGCGGCACCATATTCCCTGGCCGCTTCCCTGATCTCCTGGGCGATCTGTTTGGCCTGCCGCGCGATCGTCTTGGGATCGCCACCCATCATGCGCAGCATCTGCAGCTTCTGGCGCGCCAGCTCCAGCTTCTGCTGGGCCGCGGCCTTGCGATCGCTGACCGCAGACGTCCGCATCTGGTCGAGCTTGGCCAGCAGATCGCGCGACGACTTCTGCGCTTCCGACAAGGCCTTCGACGACCCGAACAGGGAATAGGCCCCGGCCTGCCGCTCCGTATCTGCCGAGCCCAGCAGAAGCACCGAAGCATCCTGGCCGCCGCCTGTCGCCGGCTTGGCGCCGGCCTTGCCGGCGGCCTTGGCACCGGCTTCGGCCGCGGCACCGGTCGGGCCGCGGCTGAACGCGGCGCTATAAAAGCTCTTTGAAATGATGTTCGCCACGGCCTCGGGCCTTCCGCGCCAAGAGGTTGAATCGGCCAATGCCAGCCATCAGAGCGGGCAAGCATTGACGATCGGTTAACCATGAGCCAGCGCGAATGCAGATGCTGGCATGTCGCAGGCGCGTGGCCCCGCCGACAGACGGCATCGGGCCCTGGGCTATTCGGGGTGGCCGACCAGCTTCAGCCCGGGCACGCTGCGTTCGTCGATCCCCACCGCCTTGACCAGGGCGGTGACGTCGTCACCGACATCGAGGCCGAGGTCGTCCATGGCCAGCCGCGTCGCATAGGCGATCAGCTGCTCACCACCGGTCAAGGCGATGGTGGCCAGCGCGAAGGGGCCGTCATCGATCTCCATCTTGACGATCCGGCCGGCGAGCATGGTGCGCACGCTGACCTGCCCGGGCCGTCCGACCGCGAGCGTCACATTGGTGGCGCGGATGGCGACGCGCACCGGCGCGGCGCCCGGCTCGATCAGCCCCGGTACGGTGATCTCGCCGGCGGGATGACCGAGGACGGTGACGCCGAAATCGCGCAGCTGGCGCAGCACGGTTCCGGTCACGAAGGACACCGCGTCGAAGCGTGCGGCGGTATCGGCGAGCGAGGTCGGCGCCAGCACCTCGGCCGGGCTGCCGGCGCCGACGACCTGGCCGCGATCGAGCTTGACCACCTTGGACGCAAGCCGCGCAACCTCCTCGACCGCGTGGCTGACATAGACGATCGGAATGGCGAACTCGTCGCGCAACCGCTCGATGAAGGGAAGAATTTCCAGTTTGCGGCCGGTGTCGAGCGAGGCGAGCGGCTCGTCCATCAGCAGCAGGCGGGGCGAGGTCAGCAACGCCCGGCCGATCGCCACCCGTTGCCGCTCGCCGCCCGACAGCGTGCCCGGCCGGCGGTCCAGCAGATGACCGATGCCGAGCACCTCGACCACCGGTTCCAACGCGATCTTGCGTTCCGCCTTGGCGGTGAACCAGCGGCCATAAGTCAGGTTCGACCGGACCGAGAGATGCGGAAACAGCAGCGCATCCTGAAAAACCAGGCCGACCCGGCGGGCATGCGGCGGCATGGCGACGCCGCGCGCGGTATCGACCAGCACGGTACCATCGACCACGATGCGCCCGCTCGTCGGCCGCTCCAGGCCGGCGATCAGGCGAATGGCGGTCGACTTGCCCGAGCCGGAGGGGCCGAACAGGGCCGTGATGCCGCGGTCGCCCGCGAAAGCCGCGGCGAAATGGAAATCGGAACGGTCGAGCCGGCAATCGAAGTCGATCATGCGGTTGCCATTCCGATCCCAGTCACGCCGGCTCCCCGTCAGTTCCTGACGATCGAGAACCCTTCAGCCTCGAAGATCCTGATCGCGGCCGGAGAACGCAAGTAGGTCATGAAGGCGCTGGCATCCGGATGGGCCGAGGACGCGGTCAGGGCGAAGGGATAGAGCACCGGCGGATGGCTGCCGGCGGGAAAGGTGTCGACCACCTTCACCCGCGGCTCGGTCTTGGCATCGGTCGCGTAGACGATGCCGAAACGGGCCTCGCCGCGCGCCACCAGCGCCAGCGCCGCCCGGACATTGTCGGCACCGGCGATGCGCGGCTGCACGTCGTTCCAGACGCCGAGTGCGGTCAGCGCCGCCTGGGCATAACGACCGACCGGGACAGCACGCGGATCGCCGGTGGCCAGGCGCGAATCGCCGATCGCGGCGGCGAGCGGGAAGTTCGGCGCGATCTTCAGGTCGGTCGTGGTGGTGGCCGGCGCGATCAGCACCAGGGTGTTGGCGAGCAATGTTTGCCGGGTGGCCGGCCGGATCAGGTTGCGCTGCTGCACCCAATCCATCCATTCCAGGTCGGCCGAGGCGAAGAGATCGGCCGGTGCGCCCTGCTCCATCTGCCGGGCCAGCGCGGAGGATGCGGCGTAGGAAAAGGTGGCGCGCTTGCCCGTTTCCTTCTGCCATTCGGTCGCGATGGCATTGAGCGCGGTCTGCAGGCTGGCGGCGGCGAAGACCAGGACCGGCCGCGCTTCCTGGGCCGAGGCCGGCCGGGCGCAGACGAGAGCAAGGGCAGCAAGCAAGGCGAAGACGGCGCGGCGGCCAGGACGATGCGGCATGAAGGGCTCCATTGGTGATCCGCGCTATAGCTAATAGAATATAGCGCGACGGTCGAGCCGATCCGTTCGATCGACCCAGGCGCGCATCGACGCAGGCGCGCCGGTCTTGGCGCAGGCCTGACGGCGGGTTTCAATGCGTCCGCCCCGGCCTGCGCAAGAACGATCAAACCAGCCCCGTCCGATGCGCCTATCACCGGCAGCGTGCTTCGCATGAGAGTTGCCATGACCCCCGTCGAAAAAGCCCTCTGGTTCATCGAAGGCCATTTCTCGGACGATATCGGGCTTGACGACATCGCGGACGTGGGTGGGGTTTCGCGCTTCCACCTGACCCGCGCTTTCGTCGCCGCAACCGGCCAATCGGCGGTGCGCTACCTGCGCGCCCGCCGCCTGAGCGAGGCGGCCCGGTCTCTCGCCGCGGGTGCGCCCGATATCCTCACGGTGGCCCTCGACGCCGGCTACGGCTCTCACGAAGCCTTCACGCGGGCGTTTCGCGACCAGTTCGGAACAACCCCGGAACTGGTCCGCGGCCGACGCCATCTCGACGACATCCCTCTGGTGGAGCCGATCAAAATGAACGAGACCCTCCTCACCCATCTCGAACCGCCGCGCATCGAGGACGGCAGGCCGATGCTCATCGCCGGCCTCGGCGCGCGCTACAGCTGCGACAGCAGCAAGGCCATTCCCAGCCAGTGGCAACGCTTCGGGCCGCATATCGGCCACGTCCCGGGCCAGATCGGACAGATCTGCTACGGGGTCTGCCACAACAGCGACGAAGACGGCAATTTCGACTATCTCTGCGGCGTCGAAGTCACCGATTTCTCGAGCCTGCCCGGGGATTTCGAGCGGGTGCGAGTGCCGGCGCAGCGTTATGCCGTGTTCGCGCACCGCGACCACATCTCGACCATACGCCGGACCGTTCACACGATCTGGAGCAAATGGCTGCCGGAATCCGGTCACGAGGCCGCCGATGCGGCGGATTTCGAACGTTACGGCGAGACGTTCGACCCGCGCACCGGCATGGGCGGGCTGGAGATCTGGATTCCGATCAAGACCTGATCGGCGGAGCAAACGACGGCGCCCGACCTGGCGCCGCCCCGCGGTGAAGAGCCCCCGGCACGAGACCGCCCAACCTCAAAGGCGGGCGGTTTCGAACCAGAATTTGCTGATGTTCTCGGCGAGCTCGCGGTAGCCGTCGGACGAGCGTGGCTTGACCACATAGGCGTTGGCATTGTTGCGGTAGCAGGCGTCGATGTCGGAGCGCCGTTCCGACGAGCTGAAGATGACGGTGGCAAGCCCACAGGTATCGTCATCCTGCTTGATCGCGCGCAGCACATCGTGACCGTTCATGCCGGGCATGTTCAGGTCGAGCAGGATAAGGCCGGGATTGAAGCTCTTGATTTCCGCGAGCGCCGCTTCGCCGCTCTCGGCATGTCGTATTTCCACGGGAGTCGAAGCTCCCTTGAATGCGTTTTCGACGAAGAACACCTCGTCGGCATCGTCATCCACAATGAGAAGACGTCTCTTGTGAAGATCCATCACTGCTCCCGGCCGCGCCGGACATGCGACCTCTGATATCAACGGCGCGGGAGTGTAAGCAGGAATCGCGCACCTTGAGAATAGCCAGTATCCAGCCAGATCTGGCCGTCGTGGCTCTCGACGATGCGCCGGCAGAGTGCCAGGCCGAGGCCCATGCCGGGATAGCGGCTTTCGTCCCGGTGCAGGCGCCGGAAGATTTCGAAGATGCGCTCGCTATATTGCGGGTCGATGCCGAGGCCATTGTCCTGGACCGCGATCTCCCATTGCTGTCCTGACGGCTGCGCCGAGAAGGTGATCTCGGGCGCGGCGTCGCTGCGATATTTGAGCGCATTGGCGATCAGGTTCTGAAACAGCGTGACCAGGAGATCGGCATCGCCCCAGATCACCGGATGGTCGACGACCTCGATCCTGGCCCCGGTCTCCTGGACTTGCGTGTCGAGCAAGGCCGTCGCCTCGGCAACCACGCGCTCCAGCGACACGGCTTCCGATTTTACCGTTGCATAGGCGACCTGCGTGTAGAGCAACAGGCTGCGGATCTGGCGCTGCATGCGCTCGGCGCTCGCCATGATGCGCCGGGCATAGCTGGTGGTCTCGGCGTCCAGATCGCCGACGCGCGCCTGCAGCAGGTCCGAGAACATGTTGATATGGCGCAGCGGCGCCTGCAGGTCATGCGAGACGATCGCCGAGAACTGCTGCAGCGCTTCGTTGGAATGGCGCAGCTTGAGTTCACGCGACTGCCGTTCGGTATCGTCGCGCACCACCGCCATGATGTTCGGCTCGCCCGGGCCGACCTGCGCCATGAAGCTGTAATTGCTCTGGACCCAGACCCAGTGGCCATCCTTGTGGCGCAGGCGATGGATGCTCGATGCCGACGGATTGGCCGGCCCGATCGCATGGGTGAGCGCCTGGACCCGGGCCAGGTCGTCGGGATGGATCAGGTCGTCGGGCGACAGCCTGCGCATCTCCTCGACGGAATAGCCGAGCAGCTTCAGGCAGGCCGGCGACGCAAAGGCGATCGGCCCCTCGGCGTTGCGCAAAAGGATGGCGTCGGTCGCATTCTCGGCGAGCAGGCGGTAGCGCTCCTCGCTGGCGGCGAGTTCACGGGTGCGCAGGCCGACCCGCCGCTCGAGGTCCTGATTGGCCCGCTCGACCGCCCTTGCCTGTTCCTGCAGCTGGACCGAGGCCCGGGCGAAGGCCGCGCCGACACGGTTGATCTCGGTGATCGGCGTATGCGGCATGGTCGCCACCTGGCCGGTGCCGACCGCATCGGCCGCGCCGACGAGCGCGGTGCTCGCCGCCGAGAAGCGCTGGGCGAGGAAAGCCGCGGTCGCCACGGACAGGATGAGCAGGCCGGCGCCGAGAGCGAACAGCCGCCACAGCAAGGCCCGCATGGGCGCCTCGAGCGTGCGGCGATCGACGCCGGTGGTGACCAGCCAGCCCGACAGCTCCGAACGGGTGTAATAGGCGGAAACGGCCACGCCCTCGGGATTGACGCCGCTCCAGGCGCCCTTGTCGTCGCGAATCCGGTCATAGCCCGGCAGGAAGCGGCCAACCGATTCCTCGTATCGCGACGACCGGGTGATGACCAGGCCGGTTCGATCGGCGATCGATACGAAATAGGGCGGCTGGACGCCGCGTTCGGCGAGGAAGCGCGAGAGATAGGCTGGGCTCAGCGCCGTCGTCAGGAAATAGAGCACTTCGCCGCCGCGAATGACGGGAACGCTGATGCCGACGGCATGGAGACCGTCGGCCCGGCGGGTGTAGAGATCGGTGATGAAGGGCTGCTTGGATTCCAGCACGCTTTGCTGCCGGACGGTAATGGGGTCGTGCGGCAATGGAGCGCCCCAGACGAGCGCCGTGTCGATGATGAGCTGGCCGGTCCGGTCGCGCATCCGCATCGCAATGCCGCGCTCGACGAACTGGCGGGCCTGGACGTCGAAGCGCCTGAAGTCGCCGGCGTCGATCGCCGGTGAGGTCGCGAGCGCCTGGAGCAGGGAAATGCGCGAGGACAGCAGCCCATCGAGATCGGAAACGATGTCCTCGTTGCGCTGATAGGCGACTGCTTCGAAACGCTGCCATTCCGACCAGGCATAGCGGTAGGTCACATAGGCGGCGAAAATCATCGGCGGAATGGCCAGCGCCGCGGCAAAAGCCGCGAGATAATGCGTCAAGGACCTCGCTCCGACCGGCCCCCGCATGCCCACTTTTCCGCCCCCCGATTCGCGATTTTACCATTCAGCGCTACGACAACTTGACAGCGGGTGCCAAGAGCCCTCCTCTAGCCCCGCGTGAGTCGGACGCAGCAACCTGCGCGTGCGCATATTGGCCGGCCCGGCGAGTCTTCCCAGGACGCGTCCGGCCTGCAAAAATTCAATGGCGACATTGTTGCGTGTTGCCCCAATCGTGCCTTGGCCTTGCCGGAGACGGACATGCGGCAGCTCACCCGCTTGATGATTGTTGACGACGAGTTGCACGACATCGGCTTCATGATGCAGTTTTTCGAAGAGGCGCTCAGCGAGTGCACCTTCGAGACCTTCGCCTCGGCCGAGCTCGCCCTGGCGCGGCTGAATTTCGAGAATGAGCGCGGCGACAACCCGACGCTCGCCGAAGATCCCGACATCATCATTCTGGACCTCGAGCTGGGCGCGATGGACGGTTTCGATTTCCTGAAGGCCCTGCGCAAGGACGAGACGCTGAAGCAGATCCCGGTCGTGGTGATTTCCGGCGCCGATACCAAGCAGGCGATCGACAAGGCCTATGAGGCCGGCGCCAACGCCATGTTCCGCAAGCCGTCTTCGTTGCAGGACTACCGGTCGATGATCGGCGCCATTGTCGACTACTGGAAGAAGACGGCACGCCACGCCTCGATTCCGGCCGGAGCCCCGGCCTGATCCGACCTTTGGGGGACGGCGCCTTCCTCCCCTCGGGCACCGGGCAGTGATAGCCTCTCCTCCCCGGGAGGACAGATCATGTCGGCCGCGTTTCATTTCGAGCTGTGCGACCTGCCGCGCGACGAGACGCGCGCGCTCAGGCTGAAGGTCCGCAACTTCCTCGCCGAGGTCTCCGGCGACTGGACGATCGCCGACCGGGCGCGGTCCTGGACCGCCTTCGACCGCGACTTCAGCCGCCAGGTCGGCCGGCACGGCTGGATCGGCATGACCTGGCCTGCGGACTATGGCGGGCATGGCCGCAGCGCGCTCGAACGATATGTCGTGCTGGAGGAAATGCTGGCCGCCGGCGCGCCGGTCGGCGCCCATTGGATCGCCGACCGGCAGAGCGGTCCGCTGATCCTGCGCGTCGGCACGGAGGCGCAGAAGCGCGAATTCCTGCCGCGCATCATTCGCGGCGACCTCGCCTTCTGCATCGGGCTGAGCGAACCCGATTCCGGTTCGGATCTCGCCTCCCTCAGGTCCAGGGCAACCCGGGTCAGCGGCGGCTGGCGGCTCGACGGCACCAAGATCTGGACCACCAACGCCCACCATTCGGACTTCATGATCGGGCTGTTCCGCACCGCGCCGGCGTCGGAAACCGCACGCCATGCCGGCCTGTCGCAGTTCCTGATCGACCTCAAGGCCTCCGGCATCGAGATCAGGCCGATCGCCGACCTCACCGGCGAGAGCCATTTCAACGAGGTGCATTTCGATGCGGTGTTCGTGCCCGACAGCATGATCGTCGGGCGCGAAGGCGACGGCTGGGCCCAGGTCAATGCCGAGCTCGCCTTCGAGCGCAGCGGTCCGGATCGTTATCTCAGCGCCTATCCGCTGGTTCCGCCGATGCTCGACGCGATCGGCAGGAGCGGATTCGAGCCGCAGGCCGCCCGCGACGTCGGCCGGCTGGTGGCGAAACTCGCCACCTTGCGCGCCATGTCGATTTCGGTCGCCGGCATGCTGCAGGCCGGGGCGACGCCGCTGCAGGAAGCGGCGCTGATCAAGGATCTCGGGGTCGATCTCGAACAGGACATGCCGCGCCTGGTCGAAGAGCTCGTCGGCCTGCCGCCGGCCTTCGACGATCCCGGAGGGCTCGCCGCGGCGACCGCCTATGTCACCCAGGTCGCACCGACCTTCTCGCTGCGCGGCGGCACGCGCGAAATCATGCGCGGGCTGACCGCCCGCGGCCTTGGCCTGAGGTGAGCGCGATGGACCTTGCGGCCCTTCTCGGCGACCAGCTCGAACGCCTGTTCGTCGAACATGTCGATCGCAACTGCCTGCATGCCGCCGAAAGCGGCATCTGGCCGGCGGCGCTGTGGTCGGCGGTCGAGGATTTCGGATTGCGCACGGCGCTGGTCGCGGAAGCCGCCGGCGGCAGCGGCCTCTCCTGGACCGATGCCGGTGCGATCCTGCGGCGGGCCGGGCGCTTCGCCGCGCCGATCCCGCTCGGCGAAACGATGATCGCCGCCGCCCTGCTGAGCCGTGCCGGCATCGCCATTCCCGAGGGCGTCCTGACCTTCGCCGACGGCCGCGCGCTCGCGGTCGACGACGGCTTGCTCGAAGGGCGGCTGCCGGCGGTCGCCTGGGCCCATGCGGCAAGCCACATGGTGGTCGCCGCCGGGCCCGAGACCGATACCCGCCTCTGCCTGATCGATCTCGATCAGGTCGAGACGCGGCCGCTGCGGACGACCGGGCGGGATGCCCGGGACGACGTGGTGCTGCGCCGCGCAAAGCCGGTAGCAACTGCTCCGCTCGACGGCGCGGCGGCCATCGGCATCCTCGAGCTCGGCGCCCTGATGCGCGCCAGCCAGATCGCCGGCGCGCTGCGCCGGGTGCTGGAGCTCGCGGTCGACTACGCCAATACGCGCCAGCAGTTCGGCCGGCCGATCGGCCGGTTCCAGGCGATCCAGCAATCGCTGGCGCAACTGGCCGCCGAGGTCGCCGCGGCGGAGGTTGCCTCGGCCGCCGGCTGGCGGGCGCGCGACAAGGCCGAGGCCGGTCTGGGAGACCCCGGCTACGAGGCCGCCGTCGCCCGGATCCGCTGCAGCGAAGCCGCGCGGCTCGGCGCTGCCATCGTGCACCAGGTGCATGGCGCGATCGGCGTCACCGACGAGCATATGCTGCATTATTTCACCCGCCGCCTCTGGCTTTGGCGCCTGGAATTCGGCGCCGAGGCCTGGTGGGCCGAAGAGCTGGGCGCCAAGGTTCTGGCCGCCGGCGGCGACCAGCTTTGGCCCCTCCTGACACGAGACGATCCGGCATGACCTCCTTCCTCGACATCACCCGCGACGGCGCGGTCGTCACCCTCACCATGAACCGGCCGGAGGAGCGCAATGCGATCTCCGATGTCGAGAGCTGCGACGCATTCGTCGACGCCTGCCGCGACATCGCCGCCGACACATCGATCGCGGCGGTGATCCTGACCGGCGCCGGCGCCTCGTTCAGTGCCGGCGGCAATCTGAAGAAGATGCGCGACCGCACCGGATTCGCGCCCAAGGACACCCCGATCGCCACCCGCAACAGCTACCGGCGCAGTGTCCAGCGCATTCCGCTGGCGCTCTACGAACTGGAGGTGCCGACAATCGCGGCGGTCAACGGCCATGCCATCGGGGTCGGCCTCGACCTCGCCTGCATGTGCGACATCCGCATCGCCTCGGACAAGGCGGTGTTCGCCGAGAGCTTCGTCAAGCTCGGCATCATTCCCGGCGACGGCGGCGCCTGGCTCCTGCCGCGCGTGGTCGGCATGTCGAAGGCGGCCGAGATGACCTTTACCGGCGACACCTTGTCGGCCGACGAGGCCAAGGCCTGCGGCCTGGTATCGAAGGTCGTACCTCACGAGACGCTGATGGAGGCGGCCAGGGCCATGGCCGCCCGCATCGCCGCCAACCCGATCGCGGCGGTCAGGTTCAGCAAGCGCCTGATGCGCGAGGGCCAGCATGTCCGCCTCGACACTCTGCTCGAATTGTCCGCGGCCTTCCAGGCGATGGCGCATGAGACCGAGGACCATCGCGAGGCGGTCGACGCCTGGCTCGAAAAACGCAAGCCGGTGTTCACCGGCCGCTGAGCGGCCACTGCCGGGCGCCGCTTCGCGGTCTCGCCGATCACGCGATCCTCACCCTTGCGCCAGGAGACCTTCCTGGCGCGGGCCGGGGGATATATGCCTCGCCCGAACCATCAGGCGAGACAGGCGCGCGCAGCGAGGAAACCGGCATGGGCAACGTCTTTGAAAGCCCGTTCAAGGGCGCCCTGCTTTCGGACCAGGTGACCAATCCGAACATCGAGGTCGGCCGCTACAGCTATTATTCCGGCTATTATCATGGCCACGGCTTCGATGACTGTGCCCGCTATCTGCGTGCCGACCTGGATAACGTCGACAAGCTGATCATCGGCAGCTTCTGCTCGATCGGCAGCGGCGCATCCTTCATCATGGCCGGCAACCAGGGGCATCGGGCCGACTGGATCTCGACCTTCCCGTTCTTCTACATGCAGGAGGAACAGGCCTTTGCCGAGGCGCTCGACGGTTTCCGGCCGGCCGGCGATACCGTGGTGGGCAACGATGTCTGGATCGGCTCGGAAGCGATGATCCTGGCCGGCATCCGGATCGGCCATGGCGCCATCATCGGCAGCCGCGCGCTGGTGACCAGGGATGTCGAACCCTACACCATCGTCGGTGGCAATCCGGCCCGGCCGATCCGCAAGCGGTTTGCCGACGAGGACATCGAAAAGCTCCTCGAAATGGCCTGGTGGGATTGGTCCGTGGAGGCGATCCGGGATGCCATGCCGCTGCTTTGCACCGGCCAGGTCGCCGCGCTCCACGCCCAGTGGAAGGCCCCTCAAACGGATCGCCGCGACGATCGATGACCCAACCCTCGGCCCGATCGCACCATTCGGGCGACCGGGCAAGAACCAGTCGGCCAGGAGCGCCACAGTGTTTGAACGTCAGAACATCAGCGACATGGCCGGTTACGTCCCCGGCGCGCAGCCGGACGGGCCGGTCGTCGCCAAGCTGAACACCAACGAGAACCCCTTCCCTCCCGCCCCCGCCGTCATGCAGGCGCTGCGCGGCATCCAGGCCGACGCCCTGCGGCGCTATCCCGATCCGATGGCGCGCAGCTTCAGGCAGGCCGCGGCCGAATTGCATGGCGTCACGGCCGACCATGTCATCGCCACGAATGGCGGTGACGAACTGCTGCGCCTGGCCTTCACCACCTTTCTGGAACCCGGTGGCGTCGTCGGCATCGCCGATCCCAGCTACTCGCTCTACCCGGTCCTTGCCGCCATCCAGGGCTGTCGCCTCTGCAGCGTGCCGCTCGCCGGCGACTGGGCGCCCGCCACCGGCCTCGCCGACGCCTGGAACGCCGCCGGAGCCCGGCTCGGCCTTCTGGTCAATCCCCAGGCTCCCTCGGGGCGCCTCGACGCCGTCGCCAGGCTCGCCGAAATCGCGCGGGCCTTCAGCGGCCTGCTCCTGGTCGACGAAGCCTATGTCGATTTCGTCGACCCGGCGCTCGGCCACGATAGCCTTTGCCTCGTTCGCGACCTGCCGAACGTCCTGCTGCTGCGCACCATGAGCAAGGGCTATTCGCTGGCGGGCCTGCGTTTCGCTTATGGCATCGGCGCGCCGGACCTCATCGCGCCGATGCTGACCAAGACCAAGGATTCCTACAATGTCGACGCGGTGTCGCAGCGGCTCGCCGAAACGGCCTTGCGCCATCGCGACCATGCCGCCGCGGGGTGGGCGGTGGTCCGCGGCGAACGCACCCGACTGGCCCATGAACTTGCGGCCCGCGGCTTCGCATGCCTGGGCTCGCAGACCAACTTCCTGCTGGCGTCGGTTCCGGCTCTGCCGATCGGCGGCGCCCAGGCGCTCCACCGGAGCCTTTCGGCGCACGGCGTTTTCGTGCGCTGGTTCGATCAGGAACGCCTGCGCGACCGCATCCGCATCACGATCGGCACCCCGGCTGAAAACAATGCGCTGCTGTCGACGATCGATACGCTGATGCGGCCGGCCTGAGCCCTGGTCCATCCGAACGACCGCCACCGGAGCCGGTCCGGATCGGCCAGGCTCCGGCGGCGCTCGCCGGCGGCGAACCCGCCCTTATCGGCCGTTGTCGAGGAAGGCGATCGTCGCCCGGTAGAGGTCGCCGCGGCTCTCTTCGAGATGCATCAGGTGGGTGCCCTTGGCGATTTTGACATCGCGTTTTTCGGGCGCCGCCGTCAATGCCGCGAGCAGCCAGGCGGCATCGGCGTCGGTGGTCAGGCTGTCCCATTCGCCGCGCAGGATGGCGGTCGGCGCCGTGATCAGGCCGGGGTCGTAACCAAGCCTGCCCGACCATGCCGCCGCAATGTCGGCCGCGGGACCGTTGGGAATGCGCACCGCCGGCGGCGAACGGCCGGCGCTAGCCGGATCGGAGGCGAGATATTCCGCGGCCCAGGGTTCGAAATGGCGGTCGAGCAGGACCGGTGGATGGCCCGCCGGCACATCCTCGACAAAACGCTGGTGCTGCTGCGCGATGGTGACCAGGCGGGTCGGATCGAGCGGCGGCGCCTCGCGCATCGTCGCGCGCTGGGCGATCGGGCCGAAGAAGACGAGGCGGTCGACGAGATCGGGATGCTCGGTGGCAAACCGCCCCGCGGCGATCGTGCCCCAGGAATGGGCGATGATCGAAACCCTGGCGGCGCCGGTCACGGCCAGCACGGCACGGACGACCCGCTCGATCTGGCAGGCGGCTTCCGGCGCGCGGCCCGGAGGGTCGCCGGACATCACCGATCCCGCCCAGTCGTCCGGATAGGTTTCGGATCCGCCGAAACCGGCGAAATCGAAACCCCACACGGAGAACCCGACACAGGCCAGCACATCGGCGAAGGACACCCGATCGAAACGGAACATGATCGACGAGGCGGAGGGGAATGTCGCGCCGTGGACATAGATGACCGGCCGCGCCCGGTCGGCCGCGGCCAGGGTCTGCTCGCGCACCAGCAGGGCCGGTCGCCAGCCGGCCGGCGCCGTGGCCGCGCCGCCCGGCAGGATCATCATACGTTCGCAGGCCGCATCCATCGGCATGGTCTCCCCGTCGCGGAACCGACCCCTGCCGGCCCGGATGCCCAAGGGCCCGCCGCATTGGTCTCGCTTGCGATCCTATGCCGAAAGGCGGCCTGTCGGTTCGGCGCGAGCCGAACCGTCGCCGCCCGCCTCAGGCGCGCCGGACCGACCAGGGATAGGGTGCCGAGCCCGGCAGGACGCCGGTGAGGCTCTTGCGATAGGCGGTCTTGATGGTGAACTGGCCGAGCGGCACCGTCGCCACCTGGTCGAGCGCCAGGCGCCCCAGGGCACCGGCCGCCTTCTTCTGCGCCGCCTCTTCGGTGGCGAACAGCCATTCCTCGGCCAGCGCCTCGGCTTGCGGATTGGTCCACCAGCCGAACCAGCCGGCCTGGCCCTGGCCGCGCACCAGGGTTGAGAGCGCCGGGTTGCTCCAGCCGAAGGTGCTGCCTGTCGTGTGGAAGATGCTCCAGCCGCCCTTCTCGACCGGCTCGCGGCTGTTGCGCCGCTGGATCACCGTGCCCCAGTCGCTTTCGTTCAGATCGACATTCATGCCGATCTTGGCCAGCACATCGGCGGTGACCTGGCCGAGCGGCCCGATATCGGGGAAATCGGTCGGGTTGATGATCACCACCTTCTGGCCGGAATAGCCCGCGGCCTTCAGCGCCTCCCTGGCCTTCTCGATGCTCTGCGGCATCAGGTCTTCCTGCTCGCCGGCATAGTTCGGCGTGCCGCGGCCCCAGAGGCTGCGGCAGGTCTGCCAGACGCTGGTGTCGTCGCCCTGACTGGCGCGCATGTATTCTTCCTGGCGCACCGCCATGCGGACCGCCTGGCGCACCCGCACGTCGTCGAAGGGCGGCTGCAGGTGATTGAGCCGCATGACCGAGGTGCGGCCGGTGAGGTCGATCACCTCGCGCACGACGTCGCGGTTGCGGGCCAGCATCGGCTGGAGGTCGGCAAGCGGACGTTCCCACCAGTCGACCTCGCCGCGCATGAGCGCACTTGCGGCGGTCGCAGGATCGGGAATGATCTGCCACTCGATCCGCGGAAAATAGGCGATCTTGGCGCCGGAATTGCGGCTTGACGGCTCCGGCCGCGGCACATAGCCGTCGAACTTCTCATAGACCGAGCGAACGCCGGAATTGTACTCGGCCGCGACGAAGCGATAGGGACCGGAGCCGACCACCTCGGTGATCTGTCGGTTGCCGTCGGTCTTGGCCAGCCGCTCGGGCATGATGAAACAGGCACTGTCGGCCTTGGCCAGCGCGTTCAGCATCAGCGGAAAAGCGCGGGTCAGCCGGATCTCGAAAGTCCGGTCGTCGACGATGGTGAAGCCCTCGGTCGCCTTGCCGAGCAATTGCCCGAAGGTGTCGCGCTGGCACCAGCGGTTGACGCTGGCGGCGCAATCGGCCGAACGCACCGGGCTGCCGTCGTGGAATTTCAGGCCCTCGCGCAGCCGGATCCGCCACTTGCGGCCATTGTCGAGAACCTCGTGGCCCTCGGCCATTTGCGGCTGCGGCTTGTAGTTGGCGTCCTCGCCATAAAGCGTGTCGTAGACGTAATAGCCGTGATTGCCGGTCACCGTCGCCGTCGTCCAGATCGGATCGAGCGAGGTCAGGTTGGCCTGGGGCACGAAGCGCAGCGTCGTCGCCCTGGCGTCCTGGGCAAGCGCCGGCGCGGCGAGAAGCGAGGCGGCGGCACCTTTGAGAAGCGTACGACGATGCATGGGGGGTCACTCCGGAATGCGGCGGAGCCCGCAGTCGAGACGATCGGTGCCCCCTGCGTCAACCCATGTCTGGCCACGCCGCTCGCGCCGCGGCCTTGTCATGCGGCGGTCTTGGGACCGGCCTCGAACAGATGGGACGCGACGCGCCTGCGCGCAGCGCGCCCCAAGCATTTGTCTCAGAGGCTCGCCGCGACGATCCGGGCCGCCTCGGCGACGACCGCATTGCGCGCGTCGGCCGAGGCGCGCGATTCCGCGTAATAGACCGACAGGACGATCGGCGCGCGGCCGGGCGGCCAGAGAACGCCGACGTCATTGGTCTCCCCGGCATTGCCGGTGCCGGTCTTGTCGCCGACCTTCCAGTCGCGCGGCACGCCGGCCCGGATGCGCGTGTCGCCGGTCTTGTTGCCGACCAGCCAATCGGTGAGCTGGGTGCGCGAGACAGGCTTCAGCGCGTCGCCGAGCACCAGCTTGCGCAGGGTCTCCACCATGGCGGCCGGCGCCGTGGTGTCGCGCGGATCTCCCGGCGCCACCACGTTCAGCTCGGGCTCGATGCGGTCGAGCCTGGTCACCCCATCGCCCAGCGCGCGCAGGAAAGCGGTCAGCCCGGCTGGCCCGCCGAAGCTCGCCAGCAGGAGATTTCCGGCGGTGTTGTCGCTGAGCGTGATCGCCGCCTCGCAGAGCTCGGCCATGGTCATGCCGCGGCCGCCGGCACGCGGCTTGGTCGCCGGCGAATAATCGACCAGATCGCTCTCCGAGAAAATGACCCGCCGGTCCAGTTGCTCGTCGCCCTTGTCGACCCGCGCCAGGATCTGCGCCGCGGCCAGGACCTTGAACGTGCTGCACAGGGCGAAGCGCTCGCCGATACGATGACCGCCGCGGGCGCCGGTCGCGGTGTCGAGGACGGCGACGCCCAGGCGGCCGCCGCTGCGACTTTCCAGGGCTGCGAATTTGGCGGCGAGGTCGGGACCGATGGCGGCCCGCGCGGGCGCGGCGGCGACAAGCGGCGCGGCCAGCAGCGAGCCGGCGGCCGCCATGCGGCGCGTGATCAGATGAGACATGAAACGTCACCCAGGGATTGATGCAAGGCCGGCGCGGCGTCGCGCCGGCCGTGTCTTGATCGCCACCGCCGCGAGCGAAGCCGCGGCGGGTTTGTGGCATCAAGGAGGTCTTGTCGGGTGAAGCTTGTGGCCCTGGATTGCCGGAAGATGACCGCGCGGGAAACCCTATTCGAAACCCATGAAGCCCGGACTGTCGCTGAGCTTCGGCGCGGCCTTGAGCCTGGCGATGTCGGGCACCGGCCGCGCGGTGCGCGGGTCGCCGGCGAGCAGCCTCTCGAGCGCCGCCGCCACCGCCAGGACCTTGGCGTCGCCGCCGCGCGGACCGACGATCTGCAGCCCGAACGGCATGCCGTCATGGTCAAGGCCGACCGGCAGGGAAATGGCGGGATGACCGACCACCGTCACCGCATAGGCATTGGCGAGCCAGTGGAAATAGGTGCGGGTCGGCTGGCCGTCGATCTCGGCCGGATAGAGCTCGGACCAGGGCCGCGGGCTCAGCGTGACCGCCGGTGTCAACATCACGTCGTAGCGGTCGAAGAAGGTCTGCCAGCGCCGGTAGAGCACGGTCTGGTGCTTCATCGCCTGGGTCGCGTCGAGCGCCGAATAGCGCAGGCCCTCCTCGACATTGGCGCGGACATTGGGTCCCACCAGTTCGGGCGTATCGCGCACCCGCTCATACATGCTGGCCATGAAGGACAGCGAGCGCAGCACTTCGAAGGTCTCGTCGGTGCCGGTGCAATCCGGCGTCGTGTCGTCTGCCGCGGCGAAGACATGGCGGAACAGCCCGGTCTTCTCGGCGAAGACGGCGCGGATATGCCTCTCGGTCGGGGCAAAGCCGAAATCCGGCGTCAGCGCGACGCGCAGCGCCGAGAGATCGGCGGAGCCCGGCACGGCGAAGTCTTCCGGCCGGCGCACGGTCCGGCCGTGAATGGTGGTCGACAGCGGATCGGCGGCATCGTCGGAGGCCATGGTCGAGAGCAGCAGGCAGAGATCCGGCACGGTGCGCGCCATCGGCCCGGAAACGCTCAGCGGGTTCCAGCCGAGCAGCCGCCTTTCGCTCGGCACCACGCCGGGCGAGGGCCGGAACCCGACAATGCCGTTGAAGGCGGCAGGGTTGCGCAGCGAGCCGCCCGTGTCGGAACCGGTGGCGATCGGCACCATGTTGGTCGCCAGCACCACGCCGGAACCGCCGGAGGAACCGGCGGCCGAGCGGGAGGGATCGAAGGGATTGCCGGTCGCGCCATAGACGGCGTTGCGGGTATTGGCGCCGGCGCCCCATTCCGGCGTGTTGGTCTTGCCGATGACGATGGCGCCGGCCTGGCGAACCGACCGGACGATCAGCTGGTCTTCGGTCGGCACATTGTCGCGGAACAGCACGCTGCCGAAGGTGGTGCGCAGGCCTTCGGTGTTCTCAAGATCCTTGACGCCGATGGGCAGGCCGTGAAGAGGCCCAAGGGCATCGCCCCTGACGGTCGCCGCGTCGGCGGCTTTCGCGGTTGCGCGGGCGCGCTCGAAATCGCGCGCCACCATGGCGTTGACCGCGTGATCGACTGCCTCGATCCGGGTGATGCAGCTGTCCAGCAATTCGGTCGCGGACAATTGCCTGGCGCCGATCAGTGCACGCGCTTCCACCGCGCTGAGATCACAGGGTTCCATCTCGCCATCCGCTCCTTCGATGCTGGGAGCGCGAGCCTAGGACGGTCCTGGCCGCCTGGCCACAGCGGGGGATGCAGGCTGCAACTGCGGCGGATCGGGAGAGGTTCCTAGCCGACCTCGAAAACCGCCAGCTCGACCCGGTCGGGATGGCGGGCGCCGGTCGCGACGAACAGCCTGTGCATCAGCCAGCGATAGGCCGGCGCCGCGGTCTCGAAGCGTGGCGTGCTGCGGAAATAGATCAAAGCCGGATCGACCGGCTCGCCGCGCCTGATCCTGTCCAAGGCTTCCGGCGGCCCGAAGCGCAGGCCGTTGTTCTCGACATAAACAAGCGCGCCGTCTTCGGTCTCGATGACGTAGCGCGCCTGCAGTTCGGTCAGCCCCGAGGGACGGATGACCTGGAAATCGGCGCCGCCGGGCAGGACCCGGCCGCGGATCGCCGCCCCCTCCACGCTTCCCCCGGATATCGCGATCAGGCGGCGGTCGCCGGACCCGATATCGCCGACCTCGATCGGGCTGGCGACCGCGATCGACAGGCGGGCGAAAGGGCGAAGCTCCGGCGGCGCGAGCGACATGGATCGGCAACCTCGATGGTTCGATGCCAGGACCATGCCCGCGTTCGCGGCCGCCGACAATTCGCCGGGCAATCAGTGAGAACTCCAACAGATATATTCTAACATCATTTTTTGATGAATCGTCTTGTCCGCGGGCGCGCGCTGCGCCATCCTGAGGCTGTCAACGAGGGTCCGGCGCCTGGCGACAACGGACCCCGGCAGGAAACGACCGGGTCGAGGGCCATGGGGCTCCACGGCATGGCAGGACGAGGCTTCGGACCAGGCCGCGCTTCGGCGCGGCGGGTGCGGCAAGGTCGTGTCCAGCCCTCTCCCGGCAAGGCATGCGACCCAGGCGACCGAGCGCGCGGCCTGCGTCGAAACGTCAGCCTGGGAGACTGTCATGAGCCTAACGACTGCAAGCACCGACGGGCGGCGACGGACACGCCGGCAGGTTCTCAAGATCGCCGGCGCGGGGGCGGCCGCGGCGGTCCTGGCACCGGCCATCGCCTTTGCCCAGGACCGGCCGGTCCAGCTCAAGATCTCGCTCTGGGTGCCGCCCGCCCATCCCCTGGTGCCGGCAACCCGCGAATGGGCGGCCTCGCTGGAACAGGCGTCGGGCGGCACCATCAAGTCGACGATCTTTCCGTCCGAGCAGCTCGGCAAGGCCTTCGACCATTACGACATGGCGCGCGACGGCATTGCCGACATCACCTATGTCAATCCGGGCTACCAGCCCGGCCGCTTCCCGGTCATCGCGATCGGCCAGATGCCGTTCATCTTCAATGACGGCCGCAAGGGCTCCAAGGCGCTCGACGTCTGGTATCGCAAATATGCCGCCACCGAGATGAAGGACACACATCACTGCTTCTCCTTCATCCACGATCCAGGTTCGGTTCACGCGCGCCGCAAGATCGTCGTTCCCGAGGACCTGAAGGGGGTCAAGGTCAGGCCGGCGCAGAGCACGATCGGCCAGCTGGTGACGCTGCTCGGCGGCACCAATGTGCAGGCCTCCGCACCCGAATCCCGCGACATGCTGGAGCGCGGCGTCGCCGACGCGATCTTCTTCCCCTGGGGGTCGATCTTCCTGTTCGGCATCGACAAGGTCGTGCGCTACCACATTGACGCGCCGCTCTATTCGACCGTGTTCACCTACACCATGAACAAGGCCAAATATGCCACGCTGTCGCCCGGGCAGAAGCAGGTGTTCGACGCCCATTGCACCACCGAATGGGCCGAGAAGGTCGCCGGTCCCTGGGCCGATTTCGAGGCCGCCGGCCGCGACAAGATGAAGGCCACCGCCGGCCACGAGGTCTACAGGCTGACCGACGAGCAATTGTCGGGCTGGCGGCGTGCCGCGGAGCCGCTGCACAAGACCTGGGAAGACAGCGTCAAGAAGGTCGGCATCGACGCGGAGGCCGCCATGAAGGAACTGCGCGCGGCGCTCGCCCAGTTCGGTGCGGCCCTCTGAGACATCCCTTGCGCCGGCCGCCGGTGGGGCTTCGCCACCCTCGGCCGTCGACCGCCCCAAGGACCAGCCCGGCCGCCGCCGACGGAGGTGCGCTTGAAACGCAATCCCATGGATCGCTTCATCGACGGCATCGAGCTGATCGCCGCGGGCTTCGTCGGCCTGGTCGCGGCCAATATCTTCATCTCGGTGATGCTGCGCTATTTCTTCACGATCCAGATCCCCGACGCCTATGACTTCGGCCGCATGCTGCTCGGCATCCTGATCTTCTGGGGCATTGCCGCGACCTCCTATCGCGGCACCCATATCACCGTCGATCTCCTGTGGAGCTCGGCGAGCCCGCGCTGGCAGCGCGCCATCGACGTCTTCGCCACGCTCGTCCTTTTGTTCGTCGTCTCGGTGCAGACCTACACCCTGTTCGACAAGGTGCGCGCCACCTATGCCGACAACGTCCTGACCTATGACCTCAACCTGCCGACCTGGCCGTTCTTCGCGCTCGCCTGGGCAGGCGACGCCGCGGCGGTGCTGCTGATCGCGGTGCGCACCTATCGCCTGATCTTCCACCAGGACCTCGACACCGCCGACCACGCCGAACAGCCCGCGGATCGAGGATGATCAGATGAGCGAAGACTGGGTTGCCGTCACCGGCTTTGTCGTGCTGTTCGTGCTGATGCTGCTGCGCGTGCCGGTCGGCATGGCCATGGGCCTCGTCGGCATCACCGGCTACAGCTATCTCGTCGGCTTTCAGCCGGCGCTGAAGCTGATCGGCCAGACGTCGATGCGGACGGTGACCGATTACACCTTCGGCATCATCCCGATGTTCCTGCTGATGGGCGCCTTCGTGTCCAATTCCGGCGTCAGCCGCGAATTGTTCCGCGCCGCCCATACCCTGGTCGGCCATCTGCGCGGCGGCCTCGGTCTCGCCACCATCGTCGCCTGCGGCGGCTTCGCCGCCATCTCCGGCTCGTCGGTGGCGACCGCGGCGACCTTCTCCACCGTCGCCTATCCGGAAATGCGCCGCTACGGCTATCCGCAATCCTTCGCCACCGGCGTGATCGCCGCCGGCGGCACGCTCGGCGCCATGCTGCCGCCCTCCACCGTGCTCGCGGTCTACGGCATCATCACCCAGCAGGATATCGGCAAGCTGTTCGTCGCCGGCATCATTCCGGGCCTGCTCGCCATGACTATGTACATGATCACGGTGGCGCTGATCGGCTGGGCCAAGCCGGATTTCCTGCCGCGCGGCCAGGTCACGACCTGGGCCGAGCGGGCCGGCGCGCTGAAGGACGTCTGGGCGCCGCTGGCGCTCTTCGCCTTCGTCATCGGCGGCCTCTATGGTGGCCTGTTCACGCCGACAGAAGCCGGCGGGGTCGGCGCCGGCGGTGCCTTCATCCTCGGCGTGCTGCGCCGGCGCCTGCCAGGCCCGGCCATCCGCAAGTCGCTGCTGGAGGCGACCCGCACCGCCGCCGCCGTATTCACCGTGCTGATCGGCGCCCTGCTCTTCGGCTATTTCCTGACCATCACCCAGGTGCCGCAGAAGGTCACCGAGATCCTCACCGGCATGGGGCTCGGGCGCTACGGCGTGCTCGCCCTGATCATGCTGATGTATCTCGTGCTCGGCTGCCTGATGGACGCCATGGCGATGATCATCCTGACGGTGCCGATCATCTTCCCGGTCATCATCGCGCTCGGCTTCGACCCGATCTGGTTCGGCGTCATCATCGTCATGACCGTCGAGCTCGGCCTGATCCATCCGCCCGTCGGCATGATCGTCTTCGTCATCAAGAGCGTGGTTCAGGAGGTCAGCTTCTCCACGATCTTCAAGGGCGTCATTCCCTTCATCGTCACCGATCTGATCCGCCTGGTCATCCTGATCGCCTTCCCGATCCTGGCGCTGTGGCTGCCGAGCCGGATGTGAGCCGGCGCGTCCATACACGCCGGAGCCGGGTCCGATCCCCGGCGCTCGGGAGGTCGCTCAGCGGGCGCAGATGCGGAAGTCGCCGCCGTCCCAGCAGGCGCCGTCACGGGCCGAGCGGCGGGCCTCGCCCCAGCGCGAATTGATGCCGTCGCGGGTCAGGCCGCGAACCTCGGCGAGCCCCGGCGAAATGACTGAGACGGTGACCAGGGAAATACCCGGAAGCAGCTCGCCTTGCCGGCCGCGCGCCGATAGCACGAAGGAACCGTCCCGGCCGTCGGCCTGGAAATCGCAGGCGCGGTCGAGCACCACCTTGCCCTGCTGCTCGATCCGGCAGCCGACATCGCGCGCCACGGCGGGTCCGGCAGAGGCAAAACCGGCTGCCAGGACGGCTGCGACGACAAGACCTGTTGAACGTTTCATGTGAAGGGCGATCCCGATGACGCGACCGCCGCAAGCTACCAGCTGGCGCGTTGCGGGCAACCGTCGCGCCTCGGCAACTGCCCGTCAGTTCACCGCGCTGGCGCCGCGATCGGCGGCGGCGACCGCCGCCGCGACCGGCGCCCCGGTATCGACCGCGACGACGACGGACATGCCGGGCCGCAGTTGGTCGGCGAGATCCTGGCCGCCGTCGAGTTCGATCCGGACCGGGATGCGCTGCGCGACCTTGGTGAAATTGCCGGTCGCATTGTCCGGCTTCAACACGCTGAACTCGGAACCGGCAGCCGGCGAGATGCGCATGACATGGCCGTGCAGCGTGGCATGATCCAGCGCATCGACGCTGAAGGTCGCCGGCAGGCCGACGCGCAGATTGGCGAGCTGAGCCTCCTTGAAATTGGCGATGACCCAGACGGTCGACGGCGTCACCGAGGTGAGCTGGCTGCCGGCGGTGACATATTGGCCGACGCGCATGCCGACCTCCCCGAGGCGCCCGTCGACGGGCGCGACGATGCGCGTATTGCCGAGATTGATCTCGGCCAGCGCGACGGCGGCTTCGGCGCTCTTCACGCCGGCCTCGAGCGCGGGCTTGCCGGCATCGACCAGAGCCAGGTTCTGCTCGGCCAGCTCGACATTGGCACGGCCTTGCGCAACGCCGGCCTCGGCCTGCATCAGGGCCACCCGCACCTGGTCGCCGATCGCCGCCGAGGAAATGCCGCGGCTGACCAGCGATCCCGTCCGCTCCTGGTCGTGCTGGGCCTTCTGCAGCGCTGCCTCGGCACTTTGCAGCTGCGCCTTGGCGAGGTCGAGGCTCGCCTCGCGGGCGAGCCGGTTCTGGTCGAAGCTCGCCAGCGCCGACTGCTGCTGTTGCAGCGCGGCCTGGGCCTGGGCCACCTGCTGGCGATAGATCCGATCGTCGATGCGGGCGAGCAGGTCACCCTTCCTGACCACCATGTAGTCCTGCACCGCGACCTCGGTGACATAGCCGGGGATCTGCGGGCTGAGCAGGGTCACCTGGCCCTTCACATAGGCATTGTTGGTGCTCTGCACCGCCGATTGAAACGGCGGCAATTGCCAGGCGAACAGCACCAGGAGGACGCCGGCAAGGCCGACGATCAGGGCGGGAAAGACGGTTTTCAGCCTCAGGGATTGGGCAAGGGACATGACGGTACTTCTCGGTTCAATAGGGTCAGGCGGGCTTGAGCGCCGGCGGCCGCGAGGCGCCGACGGCGTCGATGATCATGTGGACGACCAGGGCGGCGATGCCGAACAGCGCCATCGCGAAGACCAGCAGGAACAGGTCGTTATAGGCGAGCACATTGGCCTCCTGGGTCGCCAGCCGGCCGAGCGCGGCGACGCCCTGGGCGTCGCGCAGCGCACCGTCCTGCAGGACTTTGGAATAGCCGGTGCCATAGGCCTGGACCCGCTGGGCGACCACCGGGTCGGTCAGGGTCAGCGTGCTGGTCAGGATGTTCGAATGGAATTTCTCGCGAATGGTCACGAAGGTGCCGAGCACCGCCGAGCCGAGCAGGCCGCCAATGGTCTGCGAGCCCAGGAACACCGCCAGGAAGCTGAGAATATAGCTCGGTCCACGCTGCAGCGCCTTGACCAGGCCCGCGACCATGGACGGCGCCAGGAAGACGGCGCCGGCAAAGGCCATCATCGCCTGGCTCAGATAGAATTGCGCGGGACGGGTCAGATTGGTCGCCTGGGCGTCCATCCAGGCCGCGACGGCGATCAGCACCAGGGCGGCCAGATGCAGCACCTGCACCCGCGCCGGCTGAACGACCAGGCTGGTGAAGGCATAACCGGCAACGGTCGCGGCCGCCGCGATCCAGAATAGCGGGATCATCTGGTCGTTCTGCAGGCCGAGCGTATTGAACAGGCCGACCGCGCCGACCGACTGCTCGGACAGCAGCACGCGGAACAGCATGAGCGCGCCGGTAAAGGCCAGCATCTCGCGCGACGCGAGCCAGCGCAGATCAATGATCGGATTGGCGCGGTTGAGTTCGACCGCGGCGAACAGGGCCAGGGCGCCCATGCCGAGCGCGAGCAGCACGCCGAGCCAGGGAGCCTCGAACCACCAATAGGCGCGGCCGAGCGCCAGCACCAGGATCAGCGAGCCGGTGCCGACGGCGAGCAGGGGGAAGCTGACGAGATCGGCCCGGTCGAACACCTTCATGCGCGGCGGGTGGGTCAGCGGCAGGGTGAGGATGACGCAGAGGCTCATCAGGGCGAGCCCGGATTCCAGGAGGTAGAGGCCGTGCCACTCGCCGATCTCCAGGAGCTCCGGTGAGACGACGCGCGACAGCGGCACGGCCAGCTGGGCGCCGAGCAGGCCGAAACAGACGCCGACGGCCAAGCGTTTCGCCTCCGGCGCCTTTTCCAGCATGTAGAAGAAGGCCAGTGTGCTGAGTGGCGCAGCGACGAAGCCCATCACCGCGCGCACGGCGACGGCCGAACGAAGGTCGTTGCTGAAGAGATGGGCGAAGGCGACCAGGACGTAGACCGCCAGGCCGATCTCGGCGAAGCGCCGCAGCCCGAACTGGGTGCGCATCTTGTAGAGCAGCATCATGCCGGTGATGTTGGTGGCCATATAGGCGGCGACCAGCCAGTTGCTCTCCAGCTGGGTGATGCCGAGCGCGCCCTGGATGCCGGTCAGATTGACCGCGACCAGGTTGAGGCCGAGCCCCTGGGTCAGGCCGAGCAGCAAGGATGCCCCGGCATAGGTCGCAAAGACCAAGGGCGAGGCGGCCGGCCGGATCGCCGGAGCCGCCGGCGGTGGCGGCGCGACGGGAGCAGCGGCCGGCGGCGCTTCCGCCGCGGCGTGATCAAGGGTTGGAGCGGTCATGACGCCGGCTCCGGAACCGGCGCCAAGGCGGCGGCCGATGACGCGGTCAGAGCGATGAGGTTGCGCGACACCAGGGTGAGCACGCGGTCGGCGATGACCAGCTCCTGCGGGTCGATGTCACGCAGCACGTCGACGCGCATCTGGTCGATGATTTCGACGACCTGGTCGGCGACCGGCCGGCCCTTCGCGGTCAGCACGATGTCCTTGGCGCGACGATCGGTTTCGGAAGGCAGGCGCGCGATATAGCCGATCTGTTCCAGGCTATCGAACAGGCGCACCGCGGTCGAATGCTCGACCTCGAGAAAGGCGGTGAGTTCCGCCTGGCTCACCGGCCGCTCGGCGGAAACCAGATTGAGCAGGATACGTCCACGCGCCAGCGTCAGGTCGAGCGCCTTCAGGCGCAGGTCGAAACAGGTCCGCATGCAGCGCGACGCCAGCGCCAGATTGCGCATGAAATCCTTGTAAGCGTCCATGGCGGCCTCCGGCTGATATGTGCTCATACATAATGTGTAAAAGACATATTGTAGGAAGCTACATATATTTCAAGAGACCGGCCTGTCCAGCGCTTCGCTGAGCGATCACGTCGATGTGTGGGGAATGGGGGTGGTCGGCGGGAGGACCCGCAGCCGCGGAGGTCGCAAGCGAAAAGCGTAGCCAAACCAACCCTCTCCCATAGGGAGAGGGTGGCAGCGTCAGCTGCCGGGTGAGGGGTCGTCCATCTCTGGATCGGGTGGTACGCGGCGTGAGCGTCGGCACCAGCTCTGAGAGCTTACGCCCCTCACCCGGCGCCTGACGGCGCCACCCTCTCCCTATGGGAGAGGGTTGTTTTCACTACGCTTTGTGCTTTTTCGTGTGCACTCTGCGGACGTCGCGACGACAGCCTGCCGCCGCGCCCAACCTCACCCCACCGGGCGCTCGCCGAACAGGCGCAGGTTGACCGCCCGGGGCTTGGCCGCATCGGCCGGGCTCGCCGCGACGAAGGAGCTCAGCCCGCCGGCAAGTTCGGCCGGCAGCAGCATGACGCGCACGAAGATATTGGTGCCGCCGCTGATATTGGTGCCGATGACGGTTTCATGCCCGCTCTCGAACCAGGCGCCGCCGGCGCCGATACGGTCGAGCGCATCGCCGACCTCGGCACTGAGCAGGCCATGCTCGAGCCGGCGGATGCCGGGGCCGCGATGGCGGTGAGCCGGCGTCTGGGCGCCGGCCTGCGACTCCACCCGGTCGGCCCGCAGGATATGCGGGCCATCGTCGACAATGGCGATGCGCGACAGCACGGGCGACAGACCGGCATCGAAACGCAAGGGCAGCGAGCTCGGCGCGATCTCGTAGAGCCAGGCATTGCCGGTGCTGGTGATCCGGTCCCCCGCCGCGGCAAAGGCGCCCTCGCCCGGCGCAACCGGCTCGGTCCTGCCGCCCGCGGTCACCGCGGCCTCGCCCCGCTCGGCATAGATGAAGGCGAATGATCGCTCCTGCACGGCGCAGGCCGCGCCCGGACCAAGATCATAGACGGTCATCCGCCAGTGCTGCCCGCTCATTCTTCACTCCTGCCTCTGGACCGTCCCGTGCCGACGGCGGCCGGTCAGACCTGCTTCGCCCGCTTGATGACCGCATTCAGGATCGGTGTACCCGGCTCGATATATTCGTTGAGAATATCGAAATGACCCCAGCGCGGCAGGGTGTGAACCTCCGGGTTCATGCCGCTGCGATGCAGGTGGTGGGCATAACGGTAGCTCTGGTCGATCCACTGCCAGGGTTCCAGGCCGCCGACGAAGACGGTCGCCGGGCATTTGGCGAAGACCGGACGGCGCTCGACGTCCCGGCGCAGCGCGATCTCCTCGGTCAACTGGACCTGGGCATTGACCGTGGTGCCCATGACCGGACGGGGATCGTAGATGCCGCTGATCAGCACCGCGCCGACGATGAAGGACGGGTCGACACCTCCGGCGGTCCAGTCATGGGCCATGGCCTCGGCGGTGAGATGGGCGCCGGCCGAATGGCCGGACAGGCTGATGCGCGCGGCGTCGCCGCCGAAACCCGGCGCCTCGCGCCGGACCCAGTCGACAGCCGCGATCGCCGAGGTCGCGACACCGTCGAGGGTCGATGCCGGGCAGAGCTCGTAATTGGCGATAACGGTGGTGACGCCCGCCTCGACCAGCCGGCGCGCGACGAAGGCGAAATTCTGCTTGTCCTGGGCGCGCCAGTAGCCGCCATGGAAAAAGACGTGAACCGGCGCCGGGCCGCTCGCGCCGCTTGCCGCCGGATAGACGTCGACGCGATGCAAGGGGTGTTCGCCATAGGCGAGATCGGCCTGGCAGACGAGCGTCGCGCGAGCCTCGGCGTTGGCCGCCTGCCGGCCCACCTGCGCATCGGCGAAATTCGGGAAGGCGGCCTGGGGATTGTACTGGAACTCGTGTTCCTGCACCGAGAGCCCCGACCAGAGCGGCTGATCCGTCGTCATGTCCATATCCGTCCACGTGATGCGATGATTGGGATGCGCCCGGTCAGGCGGCCTTGGCAAGCGCGCCGGGCGCGGAGCAGCGCGCGCCGGAAAGCAGGGCGCGGTGACACCTTGTGACCAATATGATCCAATAGCGACCAATTGCCGATCATTCGGCCTGTTCCAGGACTTGGCCGCAGGGCTTTTGAACAATCAAAGCAAATGGTGTATCCATCATTTGCGGCGGTGGAACCAAATCAGACCAAGCATGCTCGAGACCTTGCGCAAATCCCCCGAAGAGCCCAGCACACGGGTCAAGTCCGACTCCGACAGCCAGGCGATCTATCAGAGCCTCCGGGGCTCGATCGTCGAGGGCCGGTTGCGCTCCGGCACGCGGCTGCCGACCGAGCGGGCGCTGGCGAGCCGCTTCGGAGCGGCGCGCAACACCGTGCGCAAGACGATGAACATGCTGGTCAGCGAAGGCCTGATCATCCGCCATGTCGGCCGCGGCACCTTTGTCGCGCGGGATGTCGCCAAGGGCGTCGAGGCGGTCGCCGAGACGCCCGAGTTCAGCCTGGGCGAATTGCTCGAAGCCCGCCTGATGTTCGAACCCATGCTCGCCGAGCTGGTCGCCGAGCGAGCGACCGATGCCGACCTCGCCGGGCTGTCCGCTTATCTCGAAGCCTTGCGCAACGCCGCCACCTGGACCGAGTTCAAGGAAGCCAAATATGCCATGCACCTGGCCATCGTCCGCGCCTCGCGCAACAGCTTCCTGATCTCCATGTTCGAGGCGATCATCGCCTCGCGCCGCAAATCCGGCTGGGGCCGGCCTGGCGGCCACCCGCTGCCGATCAGCGCGGTCCGGGAAGTCGCCGCGCGCGACAATGCCGCGATCGTCGAGGCCCTGCGCAGCCGTGACGCCGCCGCCGCCCGCGACGCGATCCGGTCCTACCTGCTGCGGACCCTGATGTCGGTCAGCGACAGCTGAGGGCATGAGCGGCCGGCTCACCGCCGGTCCATCCGCCGCTGCAGCCCGCGGCCGACCAGCATCAGCGCCAGCGCCGTCACCAGGATCGCCAGGCCCGGAAAGGCCGACATCCAGGGCGCGAGCAGGATGTAGTCCTTGCCCTGCTGCAGGATGGCGCCCCAGTCCGGCGTCGGCGGCTGCACGCCGAGACCCAGAAAGCCGAGCGCCGACTGGATCTGCAGCACCAGCGGAAACAGCACCATGCATTGCACCAGGACCAGCGGCAGCACGTTGCGCATGACGTGGTGGAACAGGATCCACGGTTCCGACAGGCCGATGCTGCGGGCGGCCTCGACATAGGTCAGGCCGGCTTCCGCCATGGCGCCGGAGCGGGCGATGCGGAAGAAGACGGGCACGTAGACGACCGTCAGGGCGAAAACCAGATTGACGGTCTTCGGCCCGAGAATGCCGGTCACCATGACGCCGAGAATGATCGGCGGGAAGCTCAGGATGACGTCGATCAGCCGGCCGAGCAGCATGTCGATGCGGCCGCCGACAAAACCCGAGATGATGCCGAAACCACCGCCGATCACCGCCGCCGCGAAAAGCGCACTGGCACAGATCGACAGGGTGATGCGGGCGCCATAGGCGACGCGTGCCAGAATGTCGCGGCCGACATCGTCGGTGCCGAAAGGATGCAGGGCGGAGGGTGCCTCCATCGCCTTGTCGACACTGATGGTCAGCGGCGAATGGGCGGTGAACAGGCCTGGAAACAACACCACCAGCAGGACGAAGGCGAGCAGGATCAGGCCAAGCGCCAGATCCGGCTCGCGGCGCATGCGCCTGGCGACCAGTGCCAGGCGGCCGGGGGTCTGCGCGGGAAGGCTCATCTCTGTCATGGCAGCACCTAGCTCAGCCGCACGCGCGGATCGATGACCCGGTAGAGGAGGTCGACCGCCAGATTGACCAGCATGGCGATCACCACGACGACCAGGAGGCCCGCCTGCAGGACGGGATAGTCGCGCGTCTCGATCGAGGAGAGCAGCAGGCGGCCGAGGCCCGGCAGCGCGAACAGGCTTTCGATGATGACCGCGCCACCCAGGATCTGGATCAGGATCAGGCCCATGAAGGTGACCAGGGGGATCGCGATATTGCGCAGCACATGCTTGAAGAAGACGATGCGGGTCGGCACGCCCTTGGCGATGGCGGTGCGGACATAGTCCTGGCCGAAGGCGGCCACCACGCTCTGGCGGACGAACTGGCTGTAAGCGGCCGCCTGCAGCAAGGCGAGGCTGAGGATCGGCAGCGCCATGATCGAGGCGTTTTCGCCGAGCGATTCGGTCGGTGGCACGTACATCAGCGGCGGCGACCAGTCGAAGGCGGCGGAGACGCCGACCAGCAGCATGAGGCCGATCCAGAACACCGGGGCGGCGAGGCCGAGCAGGTTGAAGGTCTGGATCACCCGGTCGAGCCAGCGGCCCTCGTAAATGGCGGCGACGACACCGAGCGGCACGCCGATGCCGGTCGCCACCAGCAGCGTCACGAAGGCGAGCTGCAAGGTGACCCCGAGCGCCGAGGAAATCATGCCGAGAACCGGCTGGCCGCGGGTCCAGCTGGTGCCGAAATCGGCGGTGACGACATGGCCGAGCCAGCCAAGATATTGCCGCCAGACCGGCTGGTCCAGGCCGAAGAACTCGCGCAGGGCCTTGGCCGCGACGGGATCGCTGGTCTGGCCGAGCATCTGGCCGACGACGTCGCCCGGCACGCTGCGCACCAGCAGGAAGACGACGACGGAGGCCAGGATCGCGGTGACGATCGAGGCGGCCAGCCGTTTTGCGAGATAAGCGCCCATCGAACTCTTCAGGGGTTGAAGTGTCGGCCGTTGAAGCGGGCCTTGTGATCCAGGCCTTGCACGCGGCGGCGAACCGCCGCGCGCCAGGCTGAAGGTCAGGCGATCCAGGCGCGCGCCAGGCCGTAATACCAGCCGGTGGGATGCTGCTGGTAATTGCGGACCTTGTCGTTGCGCACGACGATATGGTCGGCGGAGAACAGCATGATGGTCGGCACGCTGGTCGCCATCACCTGCTGGTAGCGCGCGTAGATCTCCTTGCGCTTGGCCGGATCGTTCTCCACCCGGCCTTCGTCGAGCAGGCGGCTGGCCTCGTCATTTTTCCAGTTGCGGAAATCCGCACCCTCGGGCGCCTTGTGGAAGTGCCGGTAGAACAAGAGGTTCGGGTCCGGCACGGTCGCCCAGTCGTTGAAGGTGAAGCCCATCTGCTTCGACTGGAAATTCTTGACCCAGACGCCGAGCTCGACACGCTGGATGGTGAGCTTGATGCCGACCTTGCCGAGCTGCTCGCGCAGCGTCACGGCGGCCGCATCCATCCAGTCGTAACCGATGATCGAGGTCAGCGTCAGGTCGAAGCCATTGGGGTGGCCGGCTTCCGCGAGCAGCTTCTTGGCCGCTTCAATATCGAGCTTCTGGTTCGGCAGCTTGTCGAGCGGCACGCCCCAGCTGTCCTGCATGCCGGCGACCATGGTGCCGATCACCTTGCCGAGCCCGCCGATCGAGGCGCGCATGATCTCGTCCTTGTCGACGGCAAGCGCAATGGCCCGGCGCACCCGCTCGTCGTCGAGCGGCTTCAGCTCGGCGCCGAGATCGATGGCCTTCTGGTTGAACGAGGGGCTGCGCTCGATGACCAGGCCGGCGACGCCCTCGACCTGCCGGACGTCCTGGGGACGGGTCAAGGTGGCGATGTCGACCCGCTTGTTGCGCAGGCCGACCAGCAGGCTGGCGCCGTTCGGCACGAAGACGAAATTGATCCGGTCGAGATAAGGAACGCCCGGCTCCCAATAGTCGGGATTGCGCACCAGCGTGGCATTGCTGTTCGGCTTGAACTCGGCGAGCTTGAACGGTCCGGTGCCGACGCTCGCCTGGTTGAGCTTGGTCTTGGCATCGGCCGCGTCGAAATAGCCCGCCGGCACCACGCCGCCATATTTGTTGCCGAGCGTCATCGGCAGCGCCGCGTTGGGCGCCGAGATGGTGATCTTGACGGTGGCATCGTCGACCGCCTCGACCGCCTGGATGGCCGCGAAGTCGCCGGCGCCGGGCGAGCCGTTCTTCGGATCGCGGATGTAGTTATAGCTATAGGCGACGTCCTTGGCGGTCATTGCCTGACCGGTATGGAACTTGACGCCCTTGCGCAGGCGCACGGTATAGACAAGCCGGTCGGCCGAGAGGTCGAAACCCTCGGCGAGCAGCGGCATGGCCTCGCCATCCGGGCTTTCGTAGAACAGTCCCTGATAGATCAGCACGGTCAGGCGGATGCGGGCATCGGCCGCCTGATGGAACGGATCGAGCCCGGGCGGCTCGACCAGCAGGCCCATGTTGAGCGTACCGCCGGTCTTCGCACCGGTCGGCTTCGGACCGTAGAGATCGGTCGCCTGCGCCGGGCCGACCAGTGCGGCCGCCGCGGCCATGCCGCCGAGCGCCAGCAGCGCGCGCCGGTCCATCACGCCAAGAAAATCGGAAAGGGACATGGTTCTCGCCTCCAGATGGGCCTTGATATCTGTCTCGGCGATCCCTCGGCGGCCCGCGCCGGGATCGTTGATCGGGTGAATGTCGTTATTCGCGATAGGCCACGATCATCTCGATCTCGACCGCGGCATTGCGCGGCAGCTCGGCGACGCCGACCGCCGAGCGGGCATGCCGGCCGGCCTCGCCGAAGATCTCGCCGAGAAGGTCGGAGGCCGCGTCCAGCACCTTCGGCTGGTCGTTGAAGCCGGGCGCCGAGGCGACGAAACCGGTCACCTTGAGGATGCGCTCGATCCGGTCGAGCGATCCGAGCGCCTGTTTCAGGCAAGCCAGCCCCTGCTGGATGCAGATGCGCGCCTCACCGCGTGCCTGCTCCAGCGAGACCGCGCCTCCGGCCTTGCCGAAGAGCTTCACCTCGCCGTCGACCTTGGGCATCTGGCCGGCCAGATAGGCGACGCCGCGATGCAGGGTCACCGGCACATAGTTGAAGGAGGGCGCGGCTGCGTCCGGCAGCGTAATGCCCAGTTCGGCGAGACGTTGGTCAATCATGGTGATGCTCAGCTCTCAGGAGACAGGAGGGCGCGAACGAGGCCGTCGAGATCGTGGCGGGCGACAAAACCGGTGGCGGCGGCCAGCCGGCCGCCGTCGATCAGCGGGAACAGCAAGGCTGGCTCGGTGCGGTCGAGCACGATCCGGGCGCCGGGCACCTGGCGTTCCACCGCGGCGATCAGATCGGCCAGGCTCGCCTCGAAGCCTTTCAGATTATAGACCGGATCGAGCGCGTCGGGATGGCGCAGCGCGGCCAGAACGGCATCCGCGACATCGGCGACATGCATCAGGTCGACCGGCTGGTCGTGGAAGGCGATGCGCGCCGCCCGGCCGGTGCGGGCGGCGGTGAAAACATCGGCAATGGCGCTTGCCGCGCCCTGATACCAGAGACCCGGCCCGAGGATCAGCGGCAGCCGGAGCCCGACAATGCCGAGGCCGTGACGGCGCGCGTGAAAGGCCGAGAGCGCCTCGGCCATTTGCTTGGTCAGGCCATAGGTCGTGGTCGGCGCCGAACGATCGTCTTCATCGACGCGGGCGTCGCCATAGTCCGAAGCCGGGCCATAAACGACGGTCGAGCTGGTCCAGACGAGCCGGCGGATGCCGGCCGCATGCGCGGCGTCGATCAGCTTGCCGTGGCCGGCCACATTGACCGCGAAGGCGGCATCGGCCTCGGCTTCGCCCGAGCGCATCAGGCCGAGCTTGCCGACGCCATGGGCGACGCAGGAGACCACCAGGGACGGGCGCACTTCGGCAAAGGCCGCCGCGAGCGCCGCGCGATCCTCGATCGAACCATGGATCTCGCCATAACGGCCGGCGATGTCGGCGAGCCGGTCCTCGGCCATGGCCGGGCCGAACAGCACCGGATGGAAGCCGGCGCCGACCAGCGCGCGGACGACATGGGAGCCGACGAAGCCACGGCCGCCGGCAACCAGCACGGCCGAGCCCCGGTCCCCGCCCCTGCTGTCAGAGTGCGATGTCGTCACGGATGCAGGCTTTCCAGTGGCCGGGAGAAATCTCGCGAAGATCCGGCACGGTCTTGGCGCAGTCGGGCAAGGCGAAGGGGCAGCGGGTGCGGAAGACGCAGCCGGAGGGCGGTGCGCTGGGGCTCGGAATTTCGCCCGACAGCATGATCCGGTCGGCGGCGCGCGCCGAACCGGGGGCCGCATGCATCAGCGCCGCGGTATAGGGATGGGCTGGCTGTGCGAACAGTTCCGTGCTCGGCGCGAGCTCCATGACGCGTCCGAGATAGAGCACCATGACCCGGTCGGAAATGACCTCGACCACCGACAGGTCGTGGCTGATGAACATCAGGGTCAGCGAGAGATCGCGCTGCAGGTCCTGAAGCAGGTTCAGCACCTCGGCCTGAATCGACACATCGAGTGCGGAGACCGGCTCGTCGGCAACGATGAAGCTCGGATTGGAGGCGAGCGCCCGCGCGATCGCCACGCGCTGGCGCTGGCCGCCGGAAAAGGCGCGCGGATAGCGGCCGAGATGCTCGCGGGTCAGGCCGACCCGTTCCAGCAGCTTGCCGGCCTCGTCCATCGCCTCCGCCTTGCCGAGGCCGCGATGCAGGCGGATCGGCTCGACCAGCGCGTCACCGACGGTCATGCGCTGGTTGAGGCTGGCAAAGGGATCCTGGAAGATCATCTGCATGTGCCGGCGGAAGCGCCTGAGCTCGCGCGGCGCGAGCGCGCCGAGATCCTGGCCGGCATAGGTCACCGTGCCGGCGGTCGGCTCGAGCAGGCGCAGCACCAGGCGGCCAATGGTCGACTTGCCCGAACCAGATTCGCCGACGACACCCAAGACCTTGCCCTTGTCGAGGGTGAAGGAGACATCCTGCACCGCCCGCACGGCAGGGCTCGCGCCGAAATGCTTGGTCAGCCCTTCCACGGTCAGCAAGGGCTGGTCGCGGCTGGCTTCGGTGGTATGGGCGAGGACGGCACTGGTCATGATGCGAGCTCGCGCCAGCGGAAGCAGCGCGCGACATGGTCGGCGCCGACGGTCTCGAGCGCGGGCAGCGTCGCAGCGCATTGCGCCACCGCCAGGCCGCAGCGCGGATGGAAGCGGCAGCCGGCCGGCGGATTGAGTGGGCTCGGCAAGGCGCCGGGGATCGGCACCAGCCGGGCACCGTGGCCCGCGCCATGGGGCGTGCAGGCGAGCAGCGCCTTGGTATAGGGGTGGCGCGGACGGGCCAGCACGTCGGCGGCCGGGCCCTGCTCGACGATCTGGCTGGCATACATGACCGCCACCTGGTCGGCAATCTCCTCGACCAGCTTCAGGTCGTGGGTGACGAAGATCAGCGCCATGCCGCGCTCACGCTGCAGCCGCTTCAACAGCGCGATGATCTGCGCCTGAATGGTGACGTCGAGAGCTGTCGTCGGCTCGTCGGCGATCAGCAGGACCGGATCGCAGGCGAGCGCGATGGCGATCATCACGCGCTGGCGCATGCCACCGGAAAGCTGATGGGGAAAGGCGTCGACGCGCCGCTCCGGATCGGTGATGCCGACATCGCGCAACAGGTCGATCGCCATCTCGCGTGCCTTGCGCCGGTCGACCCGTTTGTGGATGCGGATCGGCTCGGCGATCTGGTCGCCGATCGGAAACACCGGATTGAGGCTCGACATCGGATCCTGGAAGATCATCGCGATGTCGCGGCCACGGATGCGCGCCATCTCGGCATCGCTCGCCGCGACCAGATCGACCGGCGCGCCGGTACGCGCCTGGAACCGGATGCTGCCGCCCTCGACCCGGCCGGCGGTCCGGCCGAGCAGGCGCATGACGGTCAGGCCGGTCACCGACTTGCCCGAGCCCGACTCGCCGACGATCGCCAGCGTCTCGCCATGGGCGACCGACAGGGTGACGCCGTTGACGGCCTTGACGATGCCGGCATCGGTATGAAACCAGGTCTTGAGATCGGCGATCTCGAGAACCGGCCGACGGTCGGCGACGGCCTCGCGGCCGGGGTCAGCGGAGAGCATGGCGCTCGACCGCGTCCCAATCCACCTCGATGCCGAGCCCCGGTGCATCCGGTACCACGATGGCGCCGTCGGCCGGCTTCAGCGGGTTCTTCAGGATCGAGTCGCGCAAGGGATTGGTGCCCAGATCATATTCGACCAGCGTCGGGCGCGGCACGTTGTTGGCGTGGGGATAGACCGGCAGGGACGCGACGAAATGGACGGCGGCGGCCAGGCCGACGCCACTGCCCCAGACATGCGGCGACAGGCGCAGGTGGTCCATCATCGCGAGCTGGGCGATCTGCTTGCCCTGCCAGAAGCCGCCGCACAGCGACAGGTCGGGCTGGACCACGTCGACGGCGCGGCGATCGATCAGCCGCTTGAAGTCGAAGGCGGTGTAGAGCGCCTCCCCGGTGGCAATCGGCACCGGGCTCCAGCGCTGCAGGATCTCGTAGCCGGAGAAGTCCTGCGGGCTGAGCGGCTCCTCGACCCAGCCGATCTTGTAAGGGGCGAGCCGGGTGATGCTCTCGCGCGCCACATCCAGGGTGTAGTTGGAGTTGATGTCGACCATGATGTCGACATCCGGGCCGAGAATGTGCCGGGCGGTCGCCACGCGCGCCTCGTCGGAGGCCGGCGAGACGCCGATCTTGATCTTCACGGCGCGGTGGCCGGCCTTGGCCATGGCTTCGATCTGCGGCTCGAAATCGCGATCGCTGTTCTCGGTGAGATAACCACCCGAGGCGTAGATCGACACCTTGGCGGCCTGCTTGCCGCCGATCAGCCGGTGCACCGGCTGGCCGAGCATCTTGCCGGCGGCATCCTTGGCCGCCATGTCGATGCCGGAAATACACCAGGTCAGCGGACCCTGAACGCCGAAGTGATAATGCCGGGCGAGCATGAGCGAATAGGCATGCTCGATGTCGAGCACATTGGTCCCGACCAGATAGCTCCTGAGCAGCGGCAAATAGGCGAGATTGACCTGCGGCATGCCCCAGGCCTCGCCAATGCCCTCGGTGCCGTCGGCGAGCTTGAGCCGTACCAGGGTGGTCGCGCGCGCAGTCGCCAGCGACTTGGACATGCCATAGGCACCGCCGCCGGGAAGCTGCGCCTGTATCGGAACGAAAGAGATATCCTGGATCACCATACGCGCCTCCACCGGCGCGCCGCCCAGATGGCGGCCAATGCCGGATCAATTGAGGCCAATAGTGAGCCAATTCAAAAGTGAGCACAAGTCCGCCAGGGGAATTTCCACCTATGCACGACCGGCCCCGCATGTCTCGCCCGCAGGTGAAAACGCCCGGTAGAGCTGGACATCGAGCCGCAACCGGAGCGTCAGGAAATGGCGTGCTCGGCCCCCTGGTGCGGCTCAAACCCAGGTGCCGGTGCGCTCCGTGGTCGGCGCGAAGCCGCCGAACGACCAGCGCAGCGGCAGGGCCCCGGGCCTGAGCCAGCCGTCGCCGACGTGGAAGTGCCAGAGCCGCTCGGCGCCGGCGATCCTGCCGATCTCGGCGCCGTTCCAGACGATCTCGGTACGGCCCTGCAGCTGCAGCACGTCGCCCTGGTCGAAGTCGACGAACAGCAAGGCCGCGCGCGGCTCGACCAGCAGATTGCCGAGCGTGTTGAAATAGCGATTGCCGCTGAAGTCGGGAATGGTCAGCCGGTCGCCTTCGATATGAACAAAGCCCGGGCGGCCACCACGGTGGGATATGTCGACGCCGCCGCCGGCCTCGATATCCGGCCCGGAACTGCTGGCGACGAACAAGGTGTCGGCGCCGGCGACCATGGCGCGCGGCCGGCCACCGAGCCCGGCCAGGCGTTGCGCGGGGACCGTCGCCGCGGCGCCAGGCTGGAGTTCGCGCAGCTGAATATATTGCGGGCAATTGCCGAAGCTCTGGCGGATGTCGACCGTCATGCCGGCCGGGTCGCTCGCGCTGATGACGCCATTGGCCCGGTTGCGCCGGCGGGTCGCGAGATCAAGCCCAAGCAGGCCGACGGCCGCACCGGCGCCAATCAGGCCCGCCACCGGATCGCAGGCGTCGGGCCGCGCGTCGATACGCAAGGTCCTGGCGTCCGGGCTCGCGACGAAGCCCGGCTCCCCGGTCAGCATGGTGGCCATCGGCCCCCCCGCCGCGTCGAGCGCGCCGAGGAACAGATAGGGCAAGTGGCCGAAGAAGATGCGGTGCTGGTCCGGCATGAAATCGCGAATGCCGGCGCCACGCGAACCGACGCCGGCGAGCGCCTGGGCCTTCATTTCCCCGGCATGGAAGGGCGAGCTGTCCATGGCATGCCTCACGCGACCTTGGGCAATGGCGAGCGCGGCATGGCCTTGAAATGCGGCAGGGCCTCGACGCGGCCGAGCCAGGCACACACCGCCGGATAGGGATCGAGCGCGATGCCGCCTTCCGGCGCATGCGCGACGTAGGAGTAGCAGGCGAGATCGGCAATGGTGGGGTGATCGGCCGCGAGATAAGCCCTGCCCGCCAGATGGCCATCCATGAAGGCCAGCAGTCGGTGGGCGATTTCGGCGGCCCTGACCGGGTCGCCCGGCATGCCCCAGAGCAGCGCCATGCGGGCGGTCGCCGGGCCATACATCACCTCGCCCGCGGCAATGGAGAGCCAGCGTTGCACTTGCGCCGCCGCGACCGGCTCTTTCGGCAGCCAGGCGCTGCCGGGCGCATAGCGGCCGACCAGATAGACCATGATGGCGTTGCTGTCGGCGAGCGTCAGATCGCCGTCCCGCAGCACAGGGATCTGGCCGAGCGGGTTGAGCGCGCGAAACTCCGCCGACCTGCGCACATCGGCGGAGGCCGTGACATAGCGATAGGGCAGGCCAAAGGTCAGCAGGAGCAGTTCGACGCGATGGGCGTGGCCGGAAAGCGGCGTGCCATAGAGCGTGATCGCGGGTTCGGACATCGAAAATGGCTCCTCAGCGGTGACGAGAGCCGCAGAATGACTGTTGCGCCGGGTGAACAGAATTCTAAAAATTGGAAAGTCAAAATTTCAAATTATGGAATGATCGATGGATCGCCTCGACGAGCTCACCATCTTCGTCACCATCATCGACACGGGCAGCCTGATCGCCGCGGCACGCCGACTGCGGCGCTCGGCTCCCGCGGTCACCCGGGCGCTGAACGCGCTGGAGGAGCGAACTGGCGTCCGGCTGGTGGAGCGAACCACCCGGCGCCTCACGCCGACCGATGCGGGCCGCAACCTCGCCGACCACGCGCGCCGGCTGATCGGCGACTACGACGCCTCGATCGGCGGCGCGGCGGCGACCGAGGCGCGCGGCCTGCTCAGGGTCACCGCACCGCGCGTCTTCGGCCGACGCCATGTCGCGCCCGTCGTCACCGACTTTCTGGACCGGCACCCGCAGGTGCAGGCGGAGCTTCTGCTCAACGACCGCAATGTCGACCTGATCGAGGAGGACGTGCATGTCGCCGTCAGGATCGGCCCCCTCGCCGATTCCAGCCTTGTCGCCCGGCGCGTCGGCGAGGTCCGGCGCATGCTGGTGGCCAGCCCCGGCTATCTGGCCGGGCGCGGCAGGCCGCGGCAGCCCGCCGATCTCACCGGCCACGAGACGATCACCGGGTTGATCATGGCGCAGGAGTGGCGCTTCGGAGTGGGCCATCGCGGACCGGTGGTGCGGCTGTCGCCGCGATTTTCCGGCAATGACATCGACGCCAACCTGATGGCAATCCGCGCCGGGCGCGGCATTGGCCGGGTGCTGTCCTATCAGGTCGCCACGGAAATCGCCGATGGCTCGCTGATCCGGCTGCTGCCGGAATTCGAGCCGGCGGCGCTGCCAGTCCATCTGGTGGTGCCGAGCAGCCGCCACATGGCGCCGAAGGTTCGCGCCTTCCTCGATCACGCTGTCGCGGCGCTGGAGCGGCTCAGCGTCATCCGGCCGGAACAGGCTCCGGGGAGCCCCGCTCCGGCCTGACGACACCCGGTGGAACAGCGCGCGCGACGAGCGGCCGCTCGCCGGTCATTTGATGCGGGTCCAGAGGTTTCCCGAACACATCGTGCCGCCGAGCGAGCAGGCCACGGCCTGCAGCTTGTCGCCGTCCATGGTCATGCGGCCGGCATAGCTTTGCCCGTCGCCCGGCACATAGGCGCGGCCGGTCCAGCGATTGGTGCCGTTCGGACGCATGTCGAAGAACAGCCGCGCGCCGACCAGGGGACGGGTCCGCAGGCGCGCCGAGGCATTGTTGACGTCGAGGCCCGGCTGCTGAAGCCAGGTGATGGTGCCGCACAACCCGCCGCGACAGGGCGCGACCCTCATCCGGGTGGTGCCGGTCTCGCTCTGCCACTCGCCGAGCGCCTTCTGGGCCGAGGCCGGCAAGACCGAGATCGACAGGAATGCCGCGCAAGCGGCGATGACCAAACGCATGAAAGGCTCCTGGGCGTGACCGGTTGATCCGGCCCGGCCAGATGACCGTTGCGCCGGATGGGTGCCCTCCTCACGCGAGATCGAGGTCACCGCGTCACTGGGTCGGTCGCCGTGGCGCCAAGGTTCAATGGCGCCGCGATCACGACGCCGGGTCGTGCGCCACCACCACCGGCGCATCCTCGGCCCAGTTCAAGGAAACGGACAGGCCGTTCGCCAGGGGAAAGCCGATGCGCCAGGTCTGTTCCTCGACCCGCAGCGAGCCGAGCGGCGTGGAGACCACGAGCTGGGTGCTGTTGCCGTGATAGGTATAGTCGGCAATGGTGCCGCGGACGCGGTTCGGCCCCTCGTCCCCTTCCAGCGCCACACTGAGCTTTTCCGGCCGGAGACTGACGGCAACCTTGGCTCCGACCGCGCCCGCGGTCGCCGAACGCGATATCAGCGTGGTGCCGGCCGCGACCAGAACGACGCGGCCGTCGGCTTCGCGGCCCTTGACCTCGGCCTCGACGATGTTGCTGCGGCCGACGAAATTGGCGACGAACATGGTCTGCGGACGCTCATAGACCTCGAGCGGCGTACCGACCTGGACGATGCGGCCGTGATTGACCACGGCGATCAGGGTCGACATCGACAGCGCTTCGTCCTGGTCATGGGTGACGTTGATGAAGGTCGCGCCGAGCCGCCGGTGCAGGCTCTTCAATTCCTCCTGCAACTGGCTGCGCAACTGCTTGTCGAGCGCGCTCAGCGGCTCGTCGAGCAGGATCAGCGGCGGCGAGAAGACGAGGGCGCGGGCCAGCGCGACGCGCTGCTGCTGGCCGCCGGACAGCTGCGCCGGCTTGCGCGACGCGAGCGGGCCGAGCTGGACGGTGTCGAGCGCACCGGCGACCAGCCGCGTGATCTCGGGGCGCGGCAGCTTGCGCACCTCCAGTGGGAAGGCGACGTTCTCGGCGACCGTCATATGCGGGAACAAGGCGTAACCCTGGAACACCACGCCGAGGTCGCGCTTCTCCGGCGGCAAGGCGGTGATGTCGCGTCCGTCGAGCCGGATCGCGCCGGCGCTCGGCGTGACGAAGCCGGCGATCGCCATGAGCAGCGTGGTCTTGCCGGACCCCGACGGCCCCAGCAAGGTCAGGAACTCGCCGCGGGGAATGGCGAGCGACATGTCGTCGATGGCCGCGACCTCGCGATAGCGTTTCGACAGGCGTTCGACGGCGAGGAAGGGTTGGCTCTGGTCGGTCACGATGGCTCTTTCGGGCATGGATCCAGACGGCTCGCCTCAGGCCTTGCGCAGGACCAGGCGGATGGCGACGGCTGCGAGCGTGGCGAGGATCATCACGGCGGAAACCGCGGCGACCGCAGGATCGACCCTCTCGGTCAGGCTGTTCCAGATGACGATCGGCAAGGTGACGACCTTGCGGCTGGTCAGGAACAGCACCGCGACCACCTCGTCCCACGAGGTGACGAAAGAAAAGGCCGCGCCCGACAGGATGCCCGGAGCGATATTGGGCACGACGATGCGCCGGAGCACCGTGAAGGGAGACGCGCCGAGGCTGCGGGCCGCCTGCTCGAGCCGGCGGTCGAAGCCGCTGAGCGAGGTCGAGACCGTGATCAGGACCAGGGGAATGCAGACCACGGTATGGGCCACCACCACACCCATCAGGGTGTCCAGCCAGTTGAGGTCGATCCAGGTGCGATAGAAGGCCAGCGCATGGACGATCGGCGGCACGATCAACGGCGCCAGGATCATGACGCGCAAATAGCGGGTCACGCGGGAATTCAGCCGCCACAGCCCGATGGCGCACAACGTGCCGAACAGCGTGGCGAAGACGGTGGTAAGCGCGGCGATGGCCAGGCTGGTCAGGATGCTGTGCGACCAGCGCAGGTCGGTGACGAGCTTCGCATAGTGCTGGAACGAGATGCCGGTGGTCGGCATGGACAGATAGCGCTCCGGCGTCAGCGACACCGGAAACACCACGGCGAGCGGCGCCAGCAGAAAGATCAGGCCGAGCCAGCCGCAGGCCAGGACGAGATAGCGGCCGAGCCGCGGCCGGTCGGCGACATCCATTACTCGTCCCCCTTGCCGACGATGCTGTCCCAGTCGGCGAAACGGCCGACCGCGAAGATCACCGCGAAGACGGTGATCAGCAGCACCGAGGCGAGCATGGTCGCCGTGCCCCATTCCAGCGTCTCATGCACCTGCACGCTGATATATTCGGCGACCATCATGACCCGGCCGCCGCCGAGGATGGCCGGCGTCACGTAGAAGCCGAGCGAGAACACGAAGGTCAGGATGAAGGAGGAGAACAGGCCCGGCACGGTGAGCGGAAAGAACACCCGGCGGAACACCGTGAGGCCGTTGGCGCCGAGACTGCGGGCGGCGTTCAGCACGCGCGGGTCGATGGTGCGCATGCCGGCATAGAGCGGCAGGATGCCGAAGGGCAGCATGTAGTGGACCATGCCGATGATGACGCCGATCTCGTTGCGCACCAGGTTGAGCGGCATGTCGATCAGCCCGAGCCCGACCAGCGTGGTGTTCAGCACGCCATTGCCGCGCAGCACGGTGACCCAGGCGAAGGCGCGGATCAGCACCGACAACCACAAGGGCAGCAGCACCAGGACGAACATGAGCGCCCGCATGCGCGGCCCGGCGAGCGTCAGCGCCGCGGCCATGACATAGGACATGACGAGGGTGATGGCGGTGGTGATGACGCAGATGCGCAGCGTCGTCCAGATCACCCGGCCCAGCACGGGCGAGGTGAACAGCTGGCTGTAATTGGCCAGCGCGCCGGGCTCCTCGGTCAGGCTCAGCCCCAGGATGCGCAGCAGCGGCACGAGGTAGAGCAGCACGATCAGCAGCACGGCCGGCGCGATCATGATCAGCGCCAGGCGCGCACGGTGATCGAGGGTCCAGATCATGCCCGGTAGGCCGTCCTGCCGTGCACGATGGTCCTGGCAACCTTGATAAACGGGATGCGCTCGACATCGGCGGTGAAGATGTCCTCGTCGAGAATGACGAGGTCGCCGAGCTTGCCGACTTCGATGCTGCCCTTGAGCATCTCCTCGCGACCGGCATAGGCGCCGTCGAGCGTATAGGCCTTGACTGCGTCCCAGACGCTGATCGCCTCCCCTGCCCCGAGGCTCTGCCCGGTATCGGTCTTGCGCGCGACCAGCGCGTAGATGCCGCGCAGCGGATTGGGGTGGCAGATCGGCGCGTCCGAATGGGCCGGCGCCACCACGCCGAGCTCCTTCCAGGAGCGGTGCGGCCACATGTCCTGCATCGCCGCCTCGCCGCGCACCCGGATATAGCCGTCACCGAGATCGTAGAGGAAGGCGGCCGCCGAGGATGGAATGACGTTGAGCCGGCGCATCCGCTCGCGGATCGCCGGCGTGGCGTAGCAGGTGTGCTCGACCCGCATGCGGCTGTCGGAATTCGGGTGGGCCGCGAGCGCCGCCTCGAAGGCATCGAGCACATAGTCGATGCCGCGGTCGCCGATGCCGTCGGCGAAGACGGCAAGGCCGGCCGCGGTCGCGTCCATCACCCGCTTGGCGAAGTCTTCGCTGGCATAGAGCAGCATGCCGGTATTGTGCTCGGGCTCGCCCAGCACTTTGGCGCCGACATAAGGCTGGTAATAGGCGGCGGTCCGGCCGGTGGTCGAGCAATCCGGGCACCATTCGACGCCGAGGATACGCACCCATTCGTCGCCGAGGCCGGAGCGTACGCCGGCGCGAATATAGGATTCGACCAGGCCGTTCTCCTTGCCACTGACCATGATGCCGACCCTGAGCGGCAGTTCGCCGGCCGCCCGCATGTCCTGGAAGGCGCGGATGCCGTTCGACTGGGTCAGCGAATTGTGGATCGAGGTGATGCCGTAGCTCAGGAACTCGGCGAAGACCTGCTTCAGCCCCTTGGTGAAATCGCCGACGGTGTAGTCCCGGCTGATCTCGTCGACCACCACATAGGCGGCATTCTCGCGCAGCAGGCCGGTCGGCCGGCCGGTCGCCGGATCCCGGTCGATGCGGCCGAAAGGCGGGTCTTCCTTGGCATCGGCGAGACCGGATCGGACCAGCGCGGCGGTGTTGACGACGCCGTTGTGATGATCGGTCCGGTAGATGAAGACGGGCCGGCCATTGCCGACCCGATCGAGCTCGTCGATGGTCGGGAAGCCGCCGAGCTTGTTGTCATCGTAGCGGAAGCCGACGAACCAGGCATCGGGCGCCAGGTGGGGCGTGGCCGCCGCGATCTGCGCCAGCACCTCGTCCTTGGAGCCGACCTTGGGCCAGGAGAAATCCGCCCAGCGGTGGACGCGCGCGCCATAGACGTCGGCGTGGCAATGGCTCTCGATGAAGCCCGGAAGGACGGTACGGCCGCCGGCATCGATAATCTCGGTGTCCGGGCCGGCGAAGGTGGCGACTTCGGCGGCGCTGCCGACCGCGACAATGCGGCCGTCTGATATCGCCACCGCCTCGCAGAACGGCATGGCGGCATTGATGGTCGCCACCTTGGCATGGGTGACGATGGTATCGGCTGGCCGGGTCATCAGCATGGCTTCATGAAAACGGGATGGGAACCGCCGGCCCGCACGGGCCGACGGCGGTTCGGTCAGGCCGTGCTCAGGACGCCATCAGGTCGAGGAAGCGCTTGGTGACCGGGATGATGTTGGCGCCGTACCAATCGGCGTTCTGCAGCACCATCAGCTTGCGATTGTCCGGATGGCCCGGGTTCTTCTTGCCCAGGGCCTCGCTATAGGTGCCGTCGGCGGCCGGATTGGCCGGGCCGTTGCCGAGCAGTTCCAGAAGCTTCACCTGCGCCTGCGGATCCTGCATGGAGGCGAGGAACTGCATGGCGGCCTTGCCGGCCGGATTGTTCTTGGTGACCGACATGACGCCGGGCTGCAGCATGCCCTGGTTGAAGGTGTAGCGGAACCGGCCGCCGGATTCCTCCTGCAGCAGGTTGGCGCGGGTGTGCCAGAGCTGGCCCATGGTCACTTCGCCGTCGCGGAACAGCTGCTGGCTGCTGGCGCCGGTGTCCCACAGCACCAGGTGATCCTTGATCTCGGCGATCTTCTTCAGCGCCCGGTCGACGTCGAGCGGGTAGAGCTTGTCGAGGGCGACGCCGTCGGCCAGCAGCGCGGCTTCCAGGGCACCCGCCATGTATTTGTACAGCACCCGCTTGCCGGGGAACGCCTTCACGTCCCAGAAATCCGCCCAGCTCTGCGGCGTCTTACCGCCGAAGGCACGGCTGTCGAAGGTCATGACCGAGCCGTAGACGAAAACCGTCGCGCCCCAGCGATAGTCCATGCCGGGCAGTGCCTTGGCCCGGTCGACAATGGAATAGTCGATTTCCTCGACCACGCCGGCCGCGCCCAGCGAAGCCTGGGTGCCGACGCCGCCGTCGATGATGTCCCAGGTGACGTTGCGCGCCTGCACCATGGCGCGAACCCGGCCGGGTGACGGGCCGGTGCCGTCCATGACCACCTTGATGCCGGTCTTGGCCGTGAAGGGCTCGCCCCAGACCTTCTGGTAGGCCGCCTCGGCGTCGCCGCCCCACATGGCGAAGACGATTTCCTTGGCCGCCGCCTGGGCCTTGGCCGGGTCGATGCCGGCACCGATGCCGGCGGCCGCCAACAGGGCACCGAGCCCCAGCACCTGCCGCCGGTCGATCGCGCCCGCCTCGGCCCGTTCCGCCGCGATCTGCAAGGCGTCGCTCAGATAATTGCCTGCCTCACCCATGGTGCCCTCCTTCTGCCTGGTCCGTGCCGATGCCCATGCCGTGGCCCAGCCGCCGTTCTTGATCGTAAAGTCAAACTGACATGTCAGATTGCAATTGATTGCCGAAGCCGAAACCCTTGTCAATCACAATGGATTGGGGATTTTCGGCAGATATCGCGATCATGCCGTGATCGGCGCACTTTTCAATTCGCCGATTGACATGTTAGTCATGCGGCCTGAAACGACGATGGCGCGCGGCACGACGACCGTCGCCACGGCGATGCCGGGGATATCGATGGCAGGCCTGACGACCGCCCCCTCCCTTCGCAAAGGGCTGGCCAAAAACCTTTCATCCGGGAACCTCAAGGCCGTCAGTCCGAAGACCATGGCGGCGGAGGCCTATGCCCGGCTGGAGGAAATGATCATCCTCGGCAAGCTGACACCGGATACGCGGCTGTCGGAGCAGATGCTCGCCCAGGCGCTCGGTCTCGGCCGCACGCCGATCCGCGAAGCCCTGCAGAAGCTCCGCGAAAACCACCTCGTCGACATCCTGCCGCGCTCAGGTGTGTTCGTGACCCGTGTCGACTTCCGCAGCCAGCTCTTGGTCATGGAGGTGCGTCACGACCTCGAAAGGCTGGTCGCCCACCGGGCCGCGCGGCGCGCCAACGAAGCGGAACGGCAGAAGTTCCTGCAGCTTGCCGCCACGATGCGGCTCGCCGGCGAGACCCGCGACAAGCTGGCTTTGATGACGGTGGACCGTCAGTTCAAGGAATTGTCGCTGCAGGCCGCCGCCAACAAATATCTGACCGCGGCGCTGGCCCCGATCCACGCCCATTCGCGCCGCTTCTATTTCACCCACCTCGAAACGACCAACGTGCCGATCGCGCTGTCGCATGCCGAGGCGATCGAGGCGATCGGCCGTGGCGACGAGGCCGCGGCGGTCGCCGCGACCGAGGTGTTTCTCGAAGCGATGGAAAACTTCACCAAGGCGGTCATCACCGCCGAACTGGCCGAGGTCTGAGGCCTCAGCACAGGCGCGCCTCAGGCCCCCGCACCCCAGTTCGGATCGTTGAGCACGTCGTCCTGGTTCTCGCCCAGCGCCGGCGACCCATGGGCGCCGTAGAGCCGTTCGCCGTTGATGATGATCGGCTGGCGCACGCTCGGCACCGTGCCGGCCTTGGTCTCCGGCGCGGGCAGATCGACGCGCATGCCGCGCGCGATGACCTGTGGATCCCTGAACACTTCCGGCACCTTGTTGATCGGGCCGACCGGAACGCCGGCGGCTTCCAGCTTCTCGATCAGGTCGGCCTTGCTGAACAGCACGGTGCGGGCGATCAAGAGCGGCATCAGCAGCTCGCGATTATTGACCCGCTGCTCGTTGTCGACGAAGCGCGGATCGGTCACCAGTTCCGCCACGCCCAGCACTTCGCAGGTCCGGCGATACTGGCCGTCATTGCCAGTCGCCAGGATGATGTGGCCGTCGCTGACCGGCACCACCTGATAGGGTACCAGATTGGCGTGGGCATTGCCCATGCGCTTGGGATCGATGCCGGCGATCATGTGGTTCATCGAGTGGTTCTGCAGCAAAGCCACCTGGGTATCGAGCAGCGCCATGTCGATATGGCTGCCCTCGCCGGTGGCGTCGCGATGGCGCAGCGCCGCCAGGATGCCGACGGTGGAATAGACCCCGGTGAAGATGTCGGCATAGGCGACGCCGACCTTTTGCGGCTCGCCCTGCGGGTCGCCGGTGAGCGACATGATGCCGCCCATGCCCTGGATGATGAAGTCATAACCCGGACGCGGGGCATAGGGCCCGGTCTGGCCGAAACCGGTGATCGAGCAATAGACGATACGCGGATTGATGGCCTTGAGGCTCGGATAATCGAGCCCGTATTTGACCAGGCCGCCGACCTTGAAATTCTCGATCACCACATCGGCGTGGTTGGCGAAACGGCGGATCGTCGCCTGGTCGTCGGCGCTGTTGAAGTCGAGCGCGATCGACCGCTTGCCGCGGTTGGTCGAGTGGTAATAGGCCGAGCCGTGATAGCCGCCGTCCTTGTCCTCGACAAAGGGCGGCCCCCATTCCCGGGTATCGTCGCCGACGCCGGCGCGCTCCACCTTGACCACGTCGGCGCCGAGATCGGCGAGCAATTGCCCGCACCACGGACCGGCGAGCACGCGCGCCAGTTCGAGCACGCGCAAGCCGGCAAGAGGTTTCGTCGTCATTCCCGGCTTGCTCCCGATGCGGTTGGTTTCTTGGTCGCGGACTTGGACGAATCCTGGTCTCAGAAGAATGCCTGCAGACCGGTGATCGCACGACCGAGGATCAGCGCATGGACGTCATGCGTGCCCTCGTAGGTGTTGACGGTTTCCAGGTTCTGCGCATGGCGCATCACGTGATATTCGATCTGGATGCCGTTGCCGCCGTGCATGTCGCGGGCCTGGCGGGCGATATCGAGCGCCTTGCCGCAATTGTTGCGCTTGACGATCGAGATCATCTCGGGCGCCGCCTTGCCCTCGTCGAACAGCCGGCCGACGCGCAGGGATGCCTGCAGGCCGAGCGAGATCTCGGTCTGCATGTCGGCGAGCTTCTTCTGGAACAGCTGGGTCTGGGCCAGCGGCTTGTTGAACTGCTTGCGGTCCAGGCCATATTGGCGGGCCCGGTGGAAGCAGTCCTCGGCGGCGCCCAGCGCGCCCCAGGAAATGCCGTAGCGGGCGCGGTTGAGGCAGCCGAAAGGCCCCTTCAGGCCGGAGACGTTGGGCAGCAGGTTTTCTTCCGGCACGATCACGCCATCCATCACCACTTCGCCGGTGATGGAAGCGCGCAGCGACAGCTTGCCGCCGACCTTCGGAGCGGTCAGGCCCTTCATGCCCTTTTCCAGCACGAAGCCGCGGATCTTGTTGTCATGGGCCGCCGACTTCGCCCAGATGACAAAGACATCGGCGATCGGCGAGTTGGAAATCCACATTTTCGAGCCGGTCAGGCGATAACCGTCGGCGACCTTCTCGGCGCGGGTCTTCATGCCGGCCGGGTCCGAACCGGCATCGGGCTCGGTCAGGCCGAAGCAGCCGACCCATTCACCCGAGGCGAGCTTGGGCAGGTATTTTTTGCGCTGCTCTTCCGAGCCATAGGCATAGATCGGATACATCACCAGCGAGGACTGCACGCTCATCATCGAGCGATAGCCGGAATCGACGCGCTCGATCTCGCGCGCCACCAGGCCGTAGCTGACGTAATTGGCGCCGGCGCCACCATATTCTTCCGGCACTGTCGGTCCGAGGAAACCCATCTCGCCCATCTCGTTGAAGATCGAGCGGTCGGTCTTTTCCTCCAGATACATGTCGGAGACGCGCGGCATCAGCTTTTCCTGCGCATAGGCGCGGGCCGCGTCGCGGATCAACCGCTCGTCCTCGGTCAACTGGTCGTTGAGCAGGAAGGCGTCGTCCCAGGAGAACTCGGCGAGGTCCGGACGGTCCTTGGCTTTCAGCTGAGCGGCCATGAAACATTCTCCTTGAGGTTTGTGCTCGCGGGCGACGCCTGTCGGCGCCTGCCGGAGAGACAGCGGTTCTTCCCATGCGGTTGGCGCTCCCTTACAGGTGGACGGCGCCGGCGAAAAGCGACATGTTCGACAAAGATCATTCCAAACAGGAATGGATATGCTTCGACGCAGTTTCCTCCCCGGGGTCGGCAATCTCCTGGCCTTCGAGGCCGCCGCCCGCCATGGCAGCATATCGCGGGCCGCGGAAGAACTGCATCTGACGCAGAGCGCGGTGTCGCGCCAGATCCTGCACCTGGAAGCGACGCTGGGGGTAGCGCTGTTTCACCGGGTGCGCCGGCGCATCGTGCTGACCGATGCCGGCCGCATCTATGCGAGCGACCTGCGCCAGGCGCTGACCGGCGTGTCGGACGCGACCCACAAGATGATGGCCTATGCAGGCGCCGGCGGCGTGCTCGACCTCGCCGTGCTGCCGACCTTCGCGGCACGCTGGCTCATCCCGCGTCTTCCGGGCTTTCTCGCCGAGAACCCGGACGTGATCGTCAATTGCACCGCCCGTGTCGCGCCCTTCGACTTCGCCCAGGAGCCGTTCGACGCGGCGATCCATGTCGGCCGGCCGGACTGGGCCGGCGCCGTCTGCGAGCCGTTGATGATCGAGGAGAGCGTGCCGGTCTGCAGCCCGCGCTATCGCGCAGCCCAGGCGATCGAAGCTCCGGCTGATCTCGTTCGCGCCAGCCTGCTGCAGCAGATGACCCGGCCGACCGCCTGGGCGGAATGGTTCGAGCAGGCCGGCGTCGAAGCCCCCCAGGCGCTGCGCGGTCACCGCTTCGAGCAGTTCTCCATGGTCGCCGAGGCGGCGGTCGCCGGCATCGGCGTCGGCCTGGTGCCGCATATCCTGGTCGAGGCGGATCTCGCCGCCGGCAGGCTTGAAGTGCTGTTCCCGCAGACGCTGGTCTCGACCAAGGCCTATTATTTCGTTTGCCCCGAGCACAAGGCGGAGGCGCCGCTGGTCAAGGCGTTCCGTGATTGGATCGTCAGGGAAGCGAAAACGGCCGGCAAGCCGAATTGAAGCAATTGAGCGGCATTGCATCGAAGATAGCCGTCCTTCGAGGCTCGCTGCGCTCGCTCCTCAGAATGAGGATTGTGGAGTATTGCAGCAGCGGCGATGCCAGATAAGCGACACGCTCGACGCTTCATGATCAACGTTGATGCAACTCACCTTTTTCCCCTCATCCTGAGGTGCTCGCGCCGTTGCGCGAGCCTCGAAGGACGGCTGACCGAATTGCAGGCCGTACTATCGACCTAAAAAGAACGGCTCCCGTTTCGTTCGAAACGGGAGCCGCGCTGGTCGATCTGGACGGTGCGAGCTGCCCGTCAGATCACTGGTGGCCGAACATCGACTTGACCTCGAGGAAATCCTCGAAGCCGTAGCGGCCCCACTCGCGGCCGTTGCCGGACTGCTTGTAGCCGCCGAAGGGCGCGGCCAGGTCGCCGCCGGCGCCGTTGATATGGACCATGCCGGCGCGAATGCGGCGGGCCACGGTGCGGGCATGGTCGAGATCACCCGAGGTGACGTAGCTCGACAGGCCGTAGACCGTGTCGTTGGCGATCTCGATCGCCTCTTCCTCGGTCTTGTAGGGCAGGATCGACAGCACCGGCCCGAAGATTTCCTCGCGCGCGATGGTCATCGAATTGGTGACGTCGGCGAAGATGGTCGGGCGGATGTAATAGCCCTTGTTGAGGCCGGAGGGGCGGCCGGTGCCGCCGGTGACGAGACGCGCGCCCTCGGCGATGCCCTGTTCGATCAGCTTCTGGATCTTGGCGAACTGCACGTCGCTGGCGACCGGGCCGATGGTGGTGCCTTCGGCGCGCGGGTCGCCGACCACCGTCTGCTCGGCGACGCCGCGGGCAATGGCGATCACCTCTTCCTGCCGGTCGGCCGGCACCAGCATGCGGGTCGGGGCGTTGCAGGACTGGCCGCTATTGCCGAAGCAGGAGCGGGCCCCGTGGGTGATGGCGCGGGTGAAATCGGCATCGGCCAGGATGATGTTCGGCGACTTGCCACCGAGTTCCTGGGCGACACGCTTGACCGTATCGGCGGCCGCCTTGGCGACCAGGATGCCGGCACGGGTCGAGCCGGTGAACGACACCATGTCGATATCGGGATGGCTAGACAGGCGGTGGCCGACGGTCGCGCCGTCGCCATTGACCATGTTGTAGACACCGGCGGGAGCGCCCGCTTCATGCATGATCTCGGTGAACACCAGGCCGGAGACCGGGGCGATCTCGCTCGGCTTGAGCACCATGGTGCAACCGGTGGCGAGCGCCGGCCCGACCTTGCAGCCGATCTGGTTCATCGGCCAGTTCCACGGAGTGATCAGGCCGACCACGCCGACCGGCTCGCGCGTCACCATGGTCTTGTTGATCATCTCGTCGAATTCATAGGTCTTCAGCACTTCGAGCGCCTGGGCGAGATGGCCGAGACCGGCGCCGACATGGGCCGACTTGGCCAGCGACATGGGCGCGCCCATCTCGCGGGAAATCGCCTCCGCCATGTCGCCCGAGCGCTTCTTGTAGACGGCGATGACCTGCTCGAGCAGCTCGATGCGCTCCTTGCGGCTGGTGCGCGAAAACGAGGCAAAGGCCTTCTTGGCCGCGGCGATCGCCTTGTCGGCGTCTTCGACGGTGCCGAGCGCGATCTTGGTAAAGGCCTCTTCGGTGGCCGGATCAAACACATCGAGCGTCACGGTGCTGATCGGGGCGACCCAGGCGCCGTTGATGTAGAATTCGAGATTGTGCTGCGACATGGTTCGTTTCCTTGGGGTATCGAGGAAGCTTGAGGTCTGGAAGAGCCGTGATGTCTCTGGGAGGTATGGTGTCTCTTGGAAGCGCGAACTGCTCAAAATTTCATGCAGAGGCAAAGTGATTGTAACGTCATCCGGCGCAACGACCGCCGCCTACAAATAGGGCGGCGTGCAGGCGCTGACCACCTCGCAAGGCTCACTGCCGACATTCCTGAAACGGTGAGGTGTCTGACTGTCGAACAGATAGGCCTCGCCCGCCCTCAGCACGCGCACCGACTGCCCGACGGTGATCTCGAGCTGGCCGGAAATCACCACCCCCCCCTCTTTCGAGGCATGGGCCAGCATGGCCTTGCCGGTGTCGGCACCCGGTTCGTAGACTTCGTGCAGGATCTGCAGGTTGTTGGCGCGGGCATCGCCCACCTGTTTGAAAGTGATGCGGCCCTTTTTGCTTTTCATCGCGCCCGGAATGATCGAGGTCAGGTCGATCAGCTCGTCGTGACCAAAGAAAACCTTGTCCTGCTGCGGTGGCCCGGCGCTGAAAAAATCAACGAAATTGACCGTCAGCCCATCGAGGATCTTGCGCAGCGAGGCGACCGACGGGCTCGACTTGTTCTGCTCGACGGTGGCGATCAGCCCATGCGGCACGCCCGCCCGCGTCGCCAGCTCGCGCTGCGACAGGCCAGCTGCCGCTCGAAGCTCCCGCAGTCGCGCACCGACGTCGAAATCCATCACCGTTTCCCTGAAGTCCAAGCGCGTCGAGCGCCCCATTGACCCGCAGCATAGTTGCCGTGCATTTTGCTGTCTGCTCAAAATTTTGAGCACCAGCTAATCACGGCGACGACGCTCGCTTTTGACGCGTGAGGGAGATGACCATGAGCACAGCAGACCTTGCAACCCGCCAGAGCCAGGCCGTGCCGCGTGGCGTCGCGACCAAGGGCGTCTATGCCGTCCGCGCCGAGAACGCGACGCTGTGGGACGCCAACGGCAAGAGCTATATCGATTTCGCCGCCGGCATCGCCGTGGTCAATACCGGCCACCGCCACCCGGCGATCATCGAGGCGGTCAAGACCCAGCTCGACGCCTTCACCCATACCTGCTTCCACGTCGCGCCCTATGAGAGCTATATCGCGCTCGCCGAGCGCCTGAACGCCGCCACTCCCGGCACCCATGCCAAGAAGACCATGCTGGTCACCACCGGCGCCGAGGCGGTCGAGAACGCCATCAAGGCGGCGCGCCACTTCACCGGCCGCTCGGCGGTCGTCGCCTTCAACGGCGCCTTCCATGGCCGCACGATGATGGGCATGGCGCTCACCGGCAAGGTGTCGCCCTACAAGAAGGGCTTCGGTCCGTTCCCGGCCGAGGTGTTCCACGTCGCCTTCCCGAAAACCTATCACGGCATAGACACCGCCCAGGCGCTCGCCAACCTGAAGCAGCTGTTCCTGGCCGATGTCGATCCGGCCCGGGTCGCCGCCATCATCATCGAGCCGGTGCAGGGCGAAGGCGGCTTCTACATCGCCCCGGCGGAATTCCTGAAGGAGTTGCGCAAGGTCTGCGACGAGCACGGCATTCTCCTCATCCTGGACGAGATCCAGACCGGCATCGCGCGCACCGGCAAGATGTTCGCCGTCGACCATGCCGGCGTCGTGCCCGACCTGGTGACCATGGCCAAGGGCCTGGGCGGCGGCTTCCCGCTCGCCGCGGTCACCGGCCGCGCCGAAATCATGGATGCGGCCCAGCCGGGCGGCCTCGGCGGCACCTATGGCGGCAATCCGGTGGGCGTGGCCGCGGCCCATGCCGTGCTCGACGTCATCGAAAAGGAAGATCTCTGCGCCCGCGCCGCCGAACTCGGCGACATGATGATCGAGCGGCTGAAGGAAATGGCCAAGCGCAACTCCTTCTCCTGCATCGGCGACGTCCGCGGCCTCGGCGCCATGGTCGCCTTCGAGCTGGTCAAGGACCGCGAGACCCGCGAGCCCGACGCGGCCCTGACCTCGGCGCTGGTCGCCAAGGCCGAGGAAAACGGCCTGATCCTCCTGTCCTGCGGCCCCGACGCCAATGTCATCCGCCTGCTCGCGCCGCTGACCACGCCGATGGAACAGGCCAGGAAGGGCATGGACATTCTCGAGGCTTCGCTCGCCGCCGTCGTGAAGAACTGAGCTTCGCAGCTCCGACACCGTCAACAACAAGGCCGCATCCGGTAACCCCGGATGCGGCCTTTTCTTTTTGAACCCGTCAGTTGGGGGCCCACCGGTTTCGAGCCCGCCGGACCGAATGGGCCGGCCTCAGCCGGCGACATCCTCGGCATGGACCAGCGACTTGCGATAGGTTTCCGGGATCATCAGCACGACCAGGAACACCGCGACCGACACCACCGCCATGTAGATCGCCGGGGCGATCTTGCTGCCCGACTGCAGGATCAGCCAGGTGGCCAGGAACGGCGCCGTGCCGCCGAAAATCGTATAGGCGAGATTGTAGCTGATCGCCGCGGCGCTGAAGCGGGTGCGGGTCGGGAACAGCTCCAGGAGGGCGATGCCGACCGGACCCCAGAACAGGCCGCAGCCGAAGGCGAGCAGGCCCTGGCCGGCAATGGCGGTGACCAGGCTGCCCTGGGCCGCCAGCAGATAGGCGGGGATGCAGACGGCGGCATTGATGGCAAGCCCGACCAGCAGGATCGGCTTGCGGCCGAAGCGATCCGACAGGCCGCCGCCGATGATCATCGCAACGAACGCGATGAACAGCGCGACGCTGTTGGAGATCAGCGCGGCATTGCTGTTGAGGCCGACGGTGGCGGTGAGATAGCTGACGAAATAGCCGGCCAGCGTATAGAAACCGAGGCTGGAAAAGGCGGCGAGCGCGAAGGAGAAGGCCATGGCCTTTTTCTGGTCGCGCACGGCATCGCTGATCGGGGTGGCGGCGACACGCCTGGCGGCCTGGGTTGCCTTGAAGGCCGGCGATTCATCGACCTGCTGGCGAATGTAGAGGCCGACGAGGGCGAGCGGACCGCCGATCAGGAAGGGAATGCGCCAGCCCCAGGAGGCATAGGCCTCGCCGCTCAGCGCATTGGTCAGGAGCAGCACCAGGAGCGCGGCGGCGATCGGCGGCAGATTGGCGAAGGAATAGGTGAAGGCGACATAGAGGCCGCGGCGCTCGCCCGGCGCATGTTCGGCGACGAAGGCGTTGGAGCCGACCGTCTCGCCCGCGGCGGAAAGACCCTGCACCAGGCGGCAGACCACCAGCAGGATGGGCGCGAGAATGCCGACCTGGGCGTAGGTCGGCAGAAGGCCGATGGCGAGGGTGGCGACACCCATCATCAGGATGACGAAGGACAGCACGCGCCGGCGGCCGATGCGATCGCCCAGGCTGCCGAAGATGAAACCGCCGAGCGGGCGCATGACGAAGCCGACCGCATAGATCGCGAAGGTCGACAGGAGCGCGGCGGTCGGATCCGAATTCGGGAAGAACAGCTTGGCGATGATCGCGGCCGAATAGGCATAAACGACGAAATCGTACCACTCGACGAACTGGCCGATCGCCGCCGACGTCAGTACCCGGCGCAGCGCGCTCTTGTCCTGAACCTGCGGGGCGACGCCCGCCACGGCCGTTGCGCTTGACTGTGCGCTCATGAAACGTCCTCCGAGACAGACCGGTTCAGAACCGGCTTTCTTGACATGTTGAAAGGAGCGAAGGGGCCTGGCGCGGCCCTCGCCTATGGCTTCTGCACGATCGCGTAGCGGCGGTGCTGAAGGCACGGCAGCACGTCGCGCACCGCCTTCAGCCGGGCCGATGTCAGCCTCGCCATCGCCAGCCCATCGCCGCCGGCCGCTGTGGCGGTGGCGATGCCGCTGGGGTCGACGATCATGCTCAGGCCGACCGAAAGTGGCGCCGGCTGGCAGGATGCCGCGACGTAGCAGGTGTTCTCGATGGCCCGCGCCTTCAGCAGGGTTTCCCAGTGCAGTTCCTTCAAGGGACCCGCCACCCAGCCGGACGAGACCAGCAGGATATCGGCGCCGCGATCGACCAGCAGCCGGGCCATTTCCGGGAAGCGGATGTCGTAGCAATTGAGCAGGCCGAAGCGGAAGCCGCCGAGATCGAAGGTGGTCAGTTCGCCGAAACCGTCGCGCAAGGGCGCGCGCTCGTTCTTGTCGGATTCGCGATAGTGGAAGGCGTCATAGAGGTGCAGTTTTTCGTAGCGTCCCAGGCGCTCGCCGCCGGCTCCGGCAACGATCAGGGTGTTGCGCGCCAGCGGGCCGCCGCCGTCGCTGTACATTCCGGCGACGATGGCGATGCCATGCCGACGCGCGATGGCGTGAATTTCCGCCTCGAAACGGCTGCCGTCGCTGCGCGCGACCTCGGCGATCCGCGATGCGGGGGCGGTGAAATCATACATCGCGGCTTCCGGAAACACCGCGATGGCGGCGCCGCCGGCCACGGCCTCGGCCGCCAGCCGCTCGATGCCGGCGAGATTGGCCGCGACGTCGGCGGTGCCGGTGAACTGGGCGACCGCCACGGTCAGGGCGGCATCGGGCAAGGGCGTATCGGTCATCAGGCAGCCTCCGGGACGAATGCACTTTGGGCGAGCGGCGGCGCGGCCCTTCGGGGCGGCACGCGCGCCTCTCAGGAGCCGCCACCGGCCAGCCGGTGGCGCCCTTGGCTCGGTTAAGCCTTTGACAACAGAATTCCTGGCGAGTCTAAGATCAATGACGACGTAATTGATACCAAGCAGGCATCAATGAACCACCTCCCCGATCTCTCCAGGCTTCGCTATTTCGTCGCGGTCGCCGAAACCCTGAGCTTTCGTGAAGCCGCCGGCCGCCTCAATGTGGCGCAACCGGCGGTGAGCCGCGCCGTGCAGCAGCTGGAGGCGGAGGTCGGTTTCAAGCTGTTCGAACGCACCACCCGGCGGGTGGCGCTGACCCCGGCCGGCGCGGTGCTGGCGCGCGAGGCCAATGCGGCCTTGCGGCAATTGCAGCGCGCCGTCAGGGATGCGTCCCAGGTCGCGGCGGGCGATGCCGGCGAACTGGTCATCGGCTATTCGGCCCAGGCCACTCACGGGCCGATGGCGGAGATCATCATCCGCTTCCGCAGTGCCTATCCGAATGCCCAGGTCAGCCTCTACTCGCTGTCGTCGCAGGAACAATTGCCGGCGATCGAGGCGGGCCAGATCGATATCGGCTTCATGCTGTCGGCGGCTTGCAAGCCGCCGCTGCGCCATGTCGTGGTGGCGCGCCAGCGTTTCGTCGTGCTGATGTCGCGCCACAATCCGCTGGCGGGCCGCGCTTCCGTCAGCCTCCGCGAGCTTTCCGACACGCCCTTCGTCATCGGCACGCCGAAACGCTGGCTGAGCTTCCGGGGACTGGTCACCAATATCTGCCTCGGCGCCGGCTTCCTGCCTGACATCGCCGAGGAGGCCGATGACGTGCCGGTGCTGCTGCAGCTCGTCTCGCTCGGCCGCGGCGTGACGCTCTATGGTTCGGCCATCACGCCCATGCTGCAGCCCGATATCGTCGCCGTGCCGATCAGCGACCCGCATGCCAGCTTCGACATCAGCATCGCCTGGCACGAGAGCCGCCAGACGCGGCTCGCCACCGAGTTCATCGCCTTTGCCCAGGCGGCAAGCGCCGCCTAGTTCATTCGGCGGCCTGTTTCGGCTGGCCGATGAGCTTCGGCTCGACGATGAAACCGCCGGACTGGCGAGCCCACAGGTCGGCATAGAGGCCGCCCTTGGCGATCAAGGCCTCATGCGTGCCCTCCTCAACGATGCGTCCCTGGTCGAGCACCACCAGCCGGTCCATGATCTGCAAGGTCGACAGGCGATGCGCGATGGCGATGACGGTCTTGCCGTCCATCAGGTCGGCGAGATTGTCCTGGATCGCCGCCTCGACCTCGCTGTCGAGCGCAGCCGTTGCCTCGTCCAGCACCAGGATCGGCGCATCCTTGAGGATGACCCGGGCAATGGCGATGCGCTGGCGCTGGCCGCCCGACAGCTTGACGCCGCGCTCGCCGACATAGGCGTCGTAGCCGGTGCGGCCGGCGGCATCTTCGAGCCTGGCGATGAAGCGGGCCGCCTGGGCCTTCTCGGCCGCTGCCTCGACCATGTCCTGGCTGGCGCCGCGCCGGCCGTAGAGGATGTTGTCGCGGATCGAGCGGTGCAGCAGCGAAGTGTCCTGCGTCACCACCGAGATGGCCCCGCGCAGGCTCTCCTGGGTGACGCCGCGCACGTCCTGGCCGTCGATCGCAATCGTGCCCTGCTCGGCGTCGTGGAAACGCAGCAGCAGGCTCACCAGCGTCGACTTGCCGGCGCCCGAGCGGCCGACCAGGCCGACCTTCTCGCCCGGGCGAATGGTCAGCGTCAGGTCGTCGATGACGGGCATGTCCTCCCGGCCGTAACCGAAGCTGACCTGGTCGAAGCGGATCTCGCCCCGGCTCATCGCGAGCGGCCGGGCGTCCGGCTCGTCCTGCATGGTCAGGGGCTTGGAGATCGACAGCATGCTCTCCTGGACCATGCCGACATTCTCGAAAATGCCCTGGATCTCGAAGGCCACCCAGCCGGACATGGCGATGATCTGCGAGGTCAGCGGCAGGACCATCGCGAGCGTCGAGATGTCGACGCGGCCGAGCTGCCACAGATAGACGGCGACCGCGCCGGTGCCGGTCAGCAGCAGGGCGTTGAGCCCGGTCAAAAGGAAGATGAAGAGCGTGTTCATCCGCTGCTGGGCGAAGAAGGCGTCGGTCAGCTCCTGCATGCTGTCGCGGACGTAGCGGTCCTCGTCGTCCGACTTGGCGAACAGCTTGACGGTGAGGATGTTGGTATAGCTGTCGACCACCTTGCCGGTCACCGCCGAACGCTTGGCGGAAGCCTCCCGCGCCAGTTCCCGCTGGCGCGGAATGGTGAAGACCAGCAGCGCCAGATAGAGCCCGAACCAGACGATCATCGGCAGAGCCAGGCGCCAGTCCTGCACCAGCATCAGGCCGACCGCGCCGAGGCCGTAGAAGATGATGTGCAGCACCGAGCGGATCAGCGCGACCAGGGTCTCCCGGACCGAAGGGCCGGCCTGCATGACCCGGTTGGCGATCCGCCCGGCAAAGTCGTTCTGAAAGAAGCCGAGGGATTGCCGGGCGACGTGGAAATGGCTCTGCCAGCGGATCAAGGTGTTGAACGGCGGCACGATCGCCTGGTTGGAGATCAGCCGGTGCAGCAAGGTCACCCCGGGACGGATCACCAGCATGACCAGCACCATCAGGGCGAGCGTCGGCCAGGCGGTCGCGATCAGCTGGTCGCGCGGCGTATGGGCGAGCAGGCCGACCAGCTGGCCGATGAAATAGGGGACCGACGTCTCCAGAAGCGCCAGCACCAGGCTGACCAGGAAAAAGGCCGCGAAGACGCCCTTCGCCTGCCGGGCGAAATACCAATAGAAGGCCAGCAGGTTGGCCGGCGGATCTCCGGATGGCGGCGCGGCGGTCGGGTCGATACGACTTTCAAAAAAGCGGAACATGAAAAATCCGGTCGAAAAAGCATCGCGGCAGCGCGAAATACGCTGCGGCACGGCCGCGACTCGTTGGACGAAGAGGGATGGGCCGGGATTGTGACCTGGATAGGGTCGGGAGTCGACCATCTCAGGTCGCGCTTGACCGCCGGCGAGCCACACCCGACCATCCCCCGAGGGGAGAAACGCCATGACCATGACCAGACGCCAGGCACTGCGCGGCATGGCCGCCGTTACGCTCGCGCCGGCGGCATGGCCCTTGTCCGATGCCTTCGCGCAGGGCGCGCAACGACCGCCGGTGATCTTCGTCCATGGCAATGGCGACCACGCGGCGCTCTGGCAGACCACGCTGTGGCGGTTCGAGAGCAATGGCTGGCCGCGCGACCGGCTCACCGCGTTCAACTTCACCGATCCCCTGTCGCGCAATGACGACGCCGTGCCGATGGCCGGCCGTTCCGGCACCGAGGACCAGTTGCGCGAGTTGACCGCAGTGATCGCCGAGGTCAGGGCCCGCACCGGCGCGCCGCGGGTCGCGCTGGTCGGCAGCTCGCGGGGCGGCTATGCCATCCGCAACGCGGTGGTCGAGGCCGGCGGCGGAGCCCAGGTGAGCCATGCGGTGCTGTGCGGGACGCCCAATCGGGGCGTGTTCGACTGGGATGCCAATCCGGGCAGCGAGTTCAACGGGCGCGGGCCCTTCCTGAAGCGGCTGAACGGCCATGACACCGACGTCGTGCCCGGCACCGCCTTCCTGACATTGCGCAGCGACGGCTACGACAAATATGCGCAGGCCGACGGGCGGCTGCTCGGCCGGCCCGGCGTGCCGACCGGCATCACCGCGGAAGGCCCGTCGCTGCGCGGTGCGACCGATATCGTGCTCAGCCAGCTGGACCATCGCGAGGTGGCCTTCCACCCGCGCGCCTTCCGCGAGATCTATCGGTTCATCGCCGGCACCGAACCGCAGACCATCGCGGTGGCGCCGGAAGCGCAGATCACGCTCGACGGCCTGGTGACCGGCAATCCGGCGGGCGTGCCGACCAACCGACCGGTCGCCGGCGCGAGCCTGGAGATCTATCGCGTCCTGGCCGAGACCGGCGAGCGCCAGGGTGAGGCGCTGCTGAAGAAGGTTACTGGCGCCGACGGCCGCTGGGGGCCGGTCAAGGTGACGCCGACCGACTGCCTCGAATTCGTCCTGACGGCGCCGGGCCACCCGGTCAGCCACATCTATCGCTCACCGTTTCCACGCGCGTCGGATGTCGTGCACCTGAGGCCGGCGCGGCCCTTTGCCGAAGCCGAGAAGGCGGCCGGCGCCATCGTCCAGCTGACGCGGCCGCGCGGCTATTTCGGCATTCCGCGCGACGTCGTGCTGCTCGACGGCAAGGAACCCGCCGATGTCACCCGTGGCGTGCCGACCGACGCGACGGCGACGCTCCGGCTCGCCGCAGCCGATATCGGCCGGCCGGTCGTCGGGCTGTTCAACGAGGAGCGCATCGTTGCGCGCGCCTGGCCGGCGGCGGAGAACCATGTCGCGGTGGCCGAACTGACGTGGTGAAGGATCGGACATAGGAGGTGTTGGCATCGAAAAGGTGCTGTCCAGGGACGCCCGAGCGAATCTGCCGGCGGCCGGCAAATGCTCTACGTCATCCCCGGCCGAGCCCGAGCAGAAGCGCTTGCTTCTGCGGAGGCGAGGGGAAGGGGATCCAGGAGCCGCTGGGCTCCGGCTTCAACGCTGCGAAAGTGCGGTCGACGCATGCGCCGAGAGCGCCGATGAAGCGGCCCCTGAATCCCCTTCCCTCCTTCGCCGCGCTCAGTCGCCGGGGATGACGTAGAGCATGTGCCGGCAGCCCTTTCGCCATGGTCTCCGCCTTGGCCGTGCCGTCCCTTTCCCGGTGAATGCACGAGCCTCAGCCTCGCAGGACGGCCGCCCGGTGCGCAGCGCCATTCTCCCGGAGACAGCCGCGCGGGGATGGCTTTCACTGCCGCTCCGGGGCCTGCGGGAAGATCCCTCTTTTCTGAAAACTCCTTATTGATCAACGGGTAAAACCTGATCTTCTGGCGTCGGAACACGCACCGATCGCCCCCGGCCGCCGGTGCACACACGCTTCGGGGATCACCGATGCCGCCGCGCGACGTCATCCATCGTCTCAAGGATCTGGCCCTGACCGGGCTCGCCTTCGCCCTCGTGCTCTACGCCGTGGTCGTCGGCCGGCCGGACATGCCCCCTGGACCCGGGACAGGTGCGAAGACGCCTCAGGTCACCACCGTGGCGGCCGGCACGACCCGCTAGATCCCGCCATGCCCCAAAGCCTCGTCGCCAGATCAGGAGTTCGACCATGACCACGAAATACAGGCCGGAAACCCTCGCGCTGCATGCGGGATGGCGTGCCGACAGCGCCACCGGCGCGGTCGCCGTGCCGATCTATCAGACCACCTCCTACCAGTTCCGCGACACCGAGCATGCCGCCGATCTGTTCGCCCTCAGGGAACTCGGCAATATCTATACCCGCATCGGCAACCCGACGACCGACGTGCTCGAACAGCGCGTCGCGGCGCTGGAAGGCGGCGTCGCCGCGCTGGCACTCTCATCCGGCCAGGCCGCATCCGCGATCGCGATCCAGAATCTGGCGCGGGTCGGCGACAATATCGTCTCGTCGACCGATCTCTATGGCGGCACCTGGAACCTGTTCGCCAACACGCTGAGAGACCAGGGCATCGAGGTGCGTTTCGTCGATCCGGCGGATCCGCAGGCCTTCGCCAGGGCGACCGATGCCCGCACCCGCGCCTATTACGCGGAGACGCTGCCCAACCCGAAGCTGACCGTCTTCCCGATCGCCGAGGTCGCCGCCATCGGCCGCGCGCTGGGCATTCCGCTCATCGTCGACAATACCGCGGCGCCCCTGCTCGCCCGTCCCTTCGACCATGGCGCGGCGATCGTGGTCTATTCCAGCACCAAATATCTCGGCGGCCACGGCACCTCGATCGGCGGCCTGATCGTCGACGGCGGCAATTTCGACTGGGAGAAATTCCCGGAGCGCCAGCCCGCCCTCAACACGCCCGACCCGAGCTATCACGGCGCCGTCTGGACCGAGGCCGTCAAACCGCTCGGGCCGATCGCCTATATCATCAAGGCGCGCACCACCCTTTTGCGCGATCTCGGCGCGGCGCTGTCGCCGTTCAACGCCTTCCAGACGCTGCAGGGCATCGAGACGCTGGCGCTACGCATCGAGCGCCATGTCCAGAATGCTTCGGCTGTCGCCGCCTGGCTCGCCAGGCGGCCGGAGGTCGCCAGGGTCATTCATCCCTCGCAGCAGACGGGCGCGGCGCGCGAACGTGCCGACACCTATCTGAAAGGCGGTTATGGCGGGCTGGTCGGCTTCGAACTGGCCGCCGGCAAGGAAGCCGGGCGGCGCTTCATCGATGCGTTGGGCCTGTTCTACCACGTCGCCAATATCGGCGATGCCCGCAGCCTGGCCATTCACCCGGCCAGCACGACCCATTCGCAATTGTCGGCCGAGGAGCAGCATGCCTCCGGCGTCTCGGACAGCTATGTCCGCCTGTCGATCGGCATCGAGCATATCGACGACATCCTGGCCGATCTCGACCAGGCGCTGACCGCGGCCGGCGGCCTCGCCAAGGCGGCCTGAGACGTCAGCCCGCGGGCGAAGCCGCCCATTGTGGTTTTGCCTGCGGGGTCGGTTCATCCGCCGTCGGCAATGCCGGCGACAGCGCCAGAATGCGTGCCGGCCCGAGGCCGACGGGCTGGCGGTGAGCCACGACCACGAATGTCGTTTCCGGCAGTTCGGCGCGCAGCCATTCCAGCAGCCGGCGCTCGGCGTTCTCGTCGAGTGCGCTGGTCGGCTCGTCGAGGAAGGCCCAGGCGGGACGCTCGACCAAAAGCCGGATCAGGGCCAGCCTCTGACGTTCGCCACCGGAAAGACCGGCAAGCGCCGCCGCCGCTTCGCTATCGCCAAGAGTGGCCAGACGCCCGAGCCCCACCGCCTGCAGCCAGCCGGTAACGTGCGTGCGCGGCACCGTCTCGACCGCCGCCGGATAGACCGCCGCCGCCGGAATGCCGCCCAGCGGCACATAGGGCTGTTGCGGCAGGAAACTGACGGCGTGGATCGGACGCTCGATCCGGCCCGCTCCATGGCGCCAGAGTCCGGCGACCGCACGCAGCAGCGTGGTCTTGCCGAAGCCGGAAGGCGCCTGAAGCCAGACAGTCTCGCCCGGGCGCAACACGACGTCGTCAAGTGCCTGTATCGGGCTGCCGCCAGGCGAGGACAGCCGCAGGCCGATCAGCCTGAGCGTGCCGTCGACGGAAGGCTCGATCCTGACATCGCTGACGCCTGCCCTTGCCTCCACGGTCGCCGCGACGAAATGGTCGAGCCGCGCCGAAGCCGAAGCCAGTTCGGCAAGATCGCGGTAGGAGAAGATGAACCAGGAGAGCGTGGTCACCACGTTCTGGAACGCCGCGCCGATCTGCATCAGCCCGCCGAAGGTCACCTTGCCGGCGAGGAAGGCCGGCAGCGCCAGGAACAGCGGGATGCGCAACACCGTCTGCATATAAGGCCGGGTAAATATGCCCAGGATCAGTTCGCGGCGAATGAGCCGGCGCCAATTGTCGGCAATGGCTTCGAAGCCATTGCTGAAGATGCGCCGCTCGGCGGCCTCGCCGCCGGCGAGCGCCACGGCTTCGCCGGTCTGGCGGAAGCGGGCCAACCCGAAGCGGAAATCCGCCTCGGTCTTCTGCTGTTCGACATTCAGCGGCAGCAGGGGCTTGCCCAGCCAGTGGGTAATGCCGCTGGAAATGGCGACGTAGACCGGCGCCGCCCAGACCATGTAGCGCGGGATCGACATCTCGGCTCCGAACACGGTGAAGGTCAGCGCGAAGGTCGAGAGCGACCACAGAATGGCGACGAAGGACACCAGCGCCACGATATTGGTGATCAGCTCCAAGGCCTCGGTGGTCAGGCGAAAGACGAAAATGCGACAGTCGTCGGCAATGCGCTGGTCGGGATTGTCGAGCCCCAATTCGGTGCGGGCACGCAGATGCCAGAAGGCTTTGCCCGCCAGCCAGTGGTCCAGCATGGCGTCGGTCAAGGTCCGGCGCCAGCGGATCTGGAGGATCTTGCGAAGATAGGTCCCGCTCAGATTGAGCGTCGCGCTGATGGCGATCAGAACGAAGAAGACGCCGATCTGGCGGATGGCTTCGTCGACATCCAGCTTTTGCAGGGCATTGTAGAAGTCGGCGGTCCAGCGGATCAGCCGCACGGAGATATGGACGCCGACAAGGCCCAGGGCAAAAATGACCGCGAAATAGACGATGCCCAGCCGGCCTCCCGGCCGCCAAGCGCAGAGGACGAGCAAGCGCCAGATCTGGCCAAGGCTGGCACGCATGGGAACCTCGCGGCAGGAGATGGTTGGGAGCAGCCGACGCTAGGCGCCGGCAAAGGCCGTGGCGGAACCACGCAACACCAGCCCGACGGCCGAACCGTCGGCGGCTTCGGCATGGAATGTCACCGCATCGACGGCCTCCTCGCGCCGCCAGCGCGCGACGGCGTGGTCCTGCAGGTGCAGATGGAAGTCCGGCTTGATGATGTTGAGGAAGCCCATGGCCGGCTTGACCTCGCCGATGAGACCGGTCCAGGCCTGCTCCAGGCCAGTGCAGCGGAACAGCACGGAGACCGGCTCGCCGCCGGCGCGCGCCGCCTCGAGCAGGCCCGCGCCCGGATCCGCGCCGGCCGGTACGGGGGCGGGGTCCACGGCTGCCGGGCGCGGCTTCTCGGGCAGCACCGTACCGGCTCCGAGACCTGCCAGCGCCTTGTCGAAAGGCTCGATGCCGTCGAGACAGATCAGGCTGAAGGCGGTCGCGCCCGTCGCGTCCTGCAATTCCAGGCGCGGCAGGACGCGGTCCTTCATACGGCCGGAGCGGTCGGCGACCACCTGCGTGATGACGGCGAGATCGATCAGCGCGTCATGGGCCTCGCCCGACAGGCGCAATCCGGCGGCCTCGCGCCTGACGGCCCCGACCACGCCGATCCGCTCATGGGTGGCGCCGCCTGATGACGCCGACAGCATGACCCGCCCCATGGCGCCGACGGTGGCGACGGCATCGGCGACATCGCCGGGCAGGATCTCTCGGACTGGTCTTGCATCGCTCATGCGCGCGCTCCCGGGTTTGGTGAAGAAAAGAGGGGCGCCCCTGCCGGGGCGCCCCAGTTTGCGTGGCGCGTGGCTCAAACGCGCCGCCGCCGAAGCTGAGGTCAGAAATCGGCGGTCGCGGAAAGTTTGAAGGTACGGCCCGGCGCGACCTGCAATTCGAGCGGATTGGTCTGCGCGGTGGCGATCGAAGGCGGCGTATTGGTGTAGTTGCCGTAGAGGTTCTGGAAGTAGCGGGTGTCGAAGATGTTCTGGACACCGGCGCGGAAGGTCAGATTGGCGGTTGGGCGCCAGTTGATGAAGCTGTCGAACACGGCATAGCCGCCGGGCTTGTAGATATTGGGATTGCTGGTGCGGGTGATCGGTGCGCCGAAATTGGCCATGATCTCGCCGTCGATGTTCCATTCGCGCTTGAACCAGCGCAGCCCGAGGGTCGCGGTCAGCGGCAGGATGGCGTCGAAGGCGACCTTCGCTGAAGTCGGCGTCGCCCGCTGTTCGGCAAACTGATAGGACAAGCCCCCGTTGAGGATCAGGTCGTCGGTGATCCGGTATTGCGCCGAGGCCTCGACGCCATAGATCGTCACCGCCGAGACATTGGTATTGGTCAGGTCGATGGAACCCGGCGACGGCGGCTGGAAGCTGAGGATGAAATCCTTGTAGGTGGTGTAGAAGGCGCCCACCGAAAACCAGCCGCGGTCGAACCGTCCACGCAGGCCCGCCTCGTAGGATCTCGCCGATTCAGGCCGCAGGTTGGGGTTGGGGATGAGACTGCCGCCATTGCCGGCACCGCCAGGCAGCGACAGATACAGCTGCTGGGCCGTCGGCATCTTGAAGCCTTCGGCATAACGGGCATAGACCGAATAGATGTCGGTCAGCTTGAACACCATGCCGAGCTGCGGAATGAACCGGCTGGAGGTGATCCGGCTCGGCGTCGCGCCCGGGACCGGCTTGTAGTCGGCGTCCGGCCGCGGATCGATGGTGTAATTGGCCCAGCGAATGCCGGGCGTGATGATCCAGCGACCGCCGAGCAGGCTGATCTCATCCTGCAGATAGAGATCCGCGCGCGAGGTATTGGCATTGGCGAAATTGAAGCCCGAGCCCCTGGTGACCGAAATGGGCGCGCCTGTGGTGGCGTTGGTCACCGTGTCCTGGCGGAAATAGTCGGTCTTGGTGGTATCGCCCTGGAAGCCATAGGTCAGGATGTGCTGCGCCGGACCGAGGTTGAAGCGCGAGGTCAGCTGGACTTCGCCCTGCAGGAAATTCTCGGTGTAGTTCAGGATCGCATTGGTGCGCCGCTGCTGGTTGGTGTTCAGGTTCAGCTGGTAGCGGGTGCTGTCGAGCTGGCGGCTCTGCGGCGAATAGGAGACGTTCCAGCGCACCGCGTCGATCCAGCCCCAATGCGGCGTCCAGTCATGGGCAATGGCGAAGTTCTGACGGCTGAGCACCTGGTTGCGCTGATATTGGCCGTTGCGGTGCGGCGCGCCGGAAACCGTGACGGTCTGGCCGAAGTCGTAACGCTGGTCGACCGTGGTGTTGCGGTTGAAAGCCTCGGCGACGAAACGCCATTCATGATCGTCGGCCGGCCGCCAGACCAGCTTGGCAAATCCGTTCCAGGTGCTGTTGTTCAGCGGGTCGAGCTCGTTGCAGGCGAGCGTGCGGATGGCCGGGCAACCCCAGATACCGCCATTCGCCTGCGCGGTCGACAGGGTCGGCGCCTGGGAACTGCGCTGGTTGAGCACAAAAATGCCCTGCAGGGTCGGCGTGAACTGGATGGCCGCCATGCCGGTCTTGACGAAGGCCTGATCCAGGCTGTCGTAGGAGGTGTGGATGCGCGCCGCCCAGGGCCTGCCCTTGCCGCGCAGCAGATCGTCCGGATCAAGCGTGCGGAAGGCGACGATGCCGCCGAGCGCGTCGGCGCCCCATAGCACCGACCCCGGCCCGCGCATGATCTCGACCGACTTCATATAGGGCAGGTCGACGAGATCGCGGGTGCCGTCGGTGATGCGTTCCATGACGCGGGCGCCATCCACGCGGATCTGCACCCGGTTGCCGGTGACGCCGCGAATGGTGAAGCCGCCGAGATTGTGCCAGGGGTCGGTGCCCGACGTGACCCGATCGACGCTGACGCCGGGCTCGTAGCGCACCAGGTCCTGGATGTCGCGGGTCGCCCGGTCATCCATCTGCTGGCGCGAGATGACCGTCACATTGGCCGGCACGTCGAGGCGCTGGCGCTCCTCGCGCGTCGCGGTCACCGTGATCTCGTCGGCGGAGGATACGTTGGCGGCGGCCGCCGCCTGCGTCTCGGCCGGCGACGGCGCATTGGCCTGGCCGAACGCGCCTCCCGTGGCCGCCGTCAAAACAAGAATGGAAACCGACGCGCAAAGCGTCGCATAGCCGGACCGTGTCATCGCCCCGAAGCCCCTTGCCCAGATTGTGTGATGGCTGGCTGGCTTGAGACGGACGGCGTTCAGCTGGCTGGCATGGCGGCGGGGCGAACCAATCGGCCCCGTCGATCGCCGGCTCTCCTAGGAAAGTTGATTTTGTCTGTCAACAATATGACTCATTTTGAGGCATCCTAGATATGCGAATTCGAATGTCAGTAGTTTGTAATGATTTTCATTCGAAATTTCCGACACTTACCGCCCAACCCGGGATTGCTTGGGGCGCCGTGGGGAATATCCAGATTTCATATGGGATTTCGCGCCCGGCGGCGACGGCCGGGTCCGACGCACCGGGATCCGGTGGTGAAACACCCCATCGGCCAGCGATACGCCATGCGAGACAGAATGCCGCACCTCCGGGCCACGACATCGCAGGGGACAAGGCATCAGGCAAAAAGACCATCGTGGAAGAAACGCCGCTGGCGTAGGGTGTCATGGTTTTCGACGGCACAAGCTAGGTTCAGCCGTGCCGCGGCATGCCCATTGAGGGCGCCCTCCCGATTGACGATCCCGTAGAGACAATCATGACCGAGACCCGCATCGAAACCGACACGTTCGGCCCCATCGACGTCGCCGCCGACCGCTATTGGGGGGCGCAGACGCAACGCTCGCTGCACTTCTTCCATATCGGCACGGAGAAGCAGCCGAAGCCGGTGATCAAGGCGCTCGGCATCATCAAGCGCGCCGCGGCCGAAGCCAATATGGCGCTCGGCCGGCTCGACCCGGCGATCGGCGCCGCCATCGTGGCGGTCGCCGACGAAGTCATCGCCGGCAGGCTCGACGCGCATTTCCCACTGTCGGTCTGGCAGACCGGCTCCGGCACGCAGACCAACATGAACGCCAACGAGGTCATTTCGAACCGGGCGATCGAGACGCTGGGCGGTGTCATGGGCTCGAAGAAGCCGGTGCATCCGAACGACCACGTCAATATGAGCCAGTCGTCGAACGACACCTATCCGACCGCCATGCATGTCGCCGGCGCCATGGAGATCACCGGCTCGCTCCTGCCGGCGCTCAGGCACCTGCACGAGGCGCTCGACGGCAAGGCCAAGGCCTGGGCGGATATCCTGAAGATCGGCCGCACCCATACCCAGGACGCGACGCCGCTGACGCTCGGCCAGGAGTTCTCCGGTTACGCCCGCCAGATCGAACTCGGCATCGAGCGGCTGGAGCAGTCGCTGCCACGCCTGATGGAACTCGCCCAGGGCGGCACGGCCGTCGGCACCGGCCTCAACGCGCCCATCGGTTTCGCCGAAGCGGTCGCCGAACGGATCGCCGCGCTGACCGGCCTCGCCTTCCGCACCGCGCCGAACAAGTTCGAGGCGCTGGCAGCGCATGATGCCATGGTGTTCAGCCATGGCGCCATGAACACGGTCGCCGCCTCGCTGTTCAAGATCGCCAACGACATCCGCTTCCTCGGCTCCGGCCCGCGCGCCGGCCTCGGCGAACTGGCCTTGCCGGAGAACGAGCCGGGCTCCTCGATCATGCCCGGCAAGGTCAATCCGACCCAGTGCGAAGCCCTCACCATGGTGGCGACCCAGGTGTTCGGCAATCAGACCACCATCGGGCTCGCCGGCTCGCAGGGCCATTTCGAGCTGAACGTGTTCAACCCGGTCATGGCCAATGCCTTCCTGCAATCGGTCCGGCTGCTGGCCGATGCCGCGCGATCCTTCGCCGACCATTGCATCGCCGGCCTCGAGCCGCGCCGCGACAACCTCAAGCTCGGCGTCGAGCGATCCTTGATGCTGGTCACCGCGCTGGCGCCGAAGATCGGCTACGACGCGGCCGCCAAGATCGCCAAGACCGCCCACAAGAACGGCACCACCCTGCGCGAGGAAGCGGTCGGCGGCGGCTATGTGACGGATGCCGAGTTCGACACGCTGGTGCGGCCGGAAAAGATGATCGGGCCGTCCTGAGCGGCGCTCGTCGGCGCAGAGCCATCATCTGAAATGCGAACGGGGCCGGTGATGAACCGGCCCCGTTCCAATGTGTATGCCGGCATCAAACCGGCCGCCGACCGCTCAGGGACGAACCGCCGTCACTTCGATCTCGACCAGCCAGCCCGGATTGACCAGGCCGGCGACCTGCATGACCGAACGGGACGGCAGATTGGGCTGGGCCGGCGTGCCGAAGAACTGGGTATAGCCCTCCATGAAGCCGGCGAAATCCATGCGGTTTTCCTTGGCCGGGTCGGCGACCAGGAAGACCTGCATCTTGACCACGTCCTTCATCTGCAGGTTGAGCCGCTGCAGCGAGCGTTCGATCGCCTGCAGCACGCTCACCGTCTGCGCCTTGGTGTCGCCGAAGGCGGCGAGGCTGTTGCGCGGCGCCTGCTCGTTGGTCACGGTCGGCACCATGCCGCTGACATAGACCGTGGTCCGGCCGGCAGGCACTTCGACGGCGGCGGCGATCGGGAAGTTCGAGCCGGGATTGCGGTGGCGGATGACGTCCTGGGCATTGGCGGCCCCGGCCATGCCGGCGAGCGCGGCGGCAAGCGTCAAAACAAGGCTTGTCTTGCGGAACATGAATTACTCCCTTGAATGGAATGGAGGCGGCATGGCGGCACCGGGCCCATGCCGCCCTATTGTCTGGCGACCGGGCGGACGAAGGTCCACCCGGCCAGGCTTGCGCCTATTGACGCACCGCCTTCACATCGTCGGCGCTGACCGGATCGGTGTAGTTGTTGCCGAAATTGGTCCGGATGTAATTGACCACCGCCGCGACCTGGGCGTCGTTCAGCTGATTGCCGAAGGAGGGCATGGCCTTCTGGCCGTTGACGACCAGGTAGACCGGATAGCCGGAGGCCTCGAGCTTGGTATTGCCGGCAAGCTTCGGATAGGCGCCGGCGCCGATGGCGCCACGGCCCTCCGGCATGTGACAGCCGGCGCAGACGTAGCGATAGATCGATTCACCGTCCTGATAGGTGAAGCGGGACGGGCTGGAGAACAGCGCCGAGGACTGCGACAGGGCAGCGGTCGCGCCGGCGATCAGCACGGCGGCGGTCAACCCGATCTTGAGCGAGGTCTTGGATGACGGGATCATGATGAAACCCTCAGAAACGACAAGGAAATGACGGGCGATCAGCGGGCGACGACGCGCTTGTGCAGGCGCCCGATGGCGTCGAGCGCGGAGAGCACGGCGCCTTCCTGCCAGGCCGGCAGATAGGACGCGTGTTCGCCCGCCAGCATGATCCGGCCGTCCATGGCGCAGAGGTTGTTGTAGTGCTGCTTGCGCGCAGCATCGCTCCACACGGCGTAGCAGCCGAGCGTCGCGGGCTCGCGGTGCCAGCCCACCGAGATGCCGTTCTCGAATTCCTTCTGATATTGCTGCGGATGGATCTGGGCGCCGAATTCGACTGCCTTCTTGATCCGGTCGGCCGGCGCCAGCGCCGTCCATTCATAGGCATTGGCGCCGAAAGCATAGGCCCCGAGCAGCACGCCCTTGCCGGTCTTGAAGAAGTTCGACGAGGGATACTGGATCATGGCGTTCGGCAGGTTGGTGTAGCTGATGCCGCCATAGATCTGCTCGTCCTCCTCCCAGAAGCGGCGCTTGAACTGCAGCCCGACCTTGATCGAGGGCGCATAGGCCGGCGCGTCGATGGCCGCCTTCATGGCCGAGCCGACATTGATGTCGATCTGCGACAGCACCGAGAGCGGGATCGTGCACAGGCAATAGTCGGCGCTCGCCGTCTGCGGCCGGCCGCCCTTCTTGGTATCGACATAGGTGACGGTGACGCCGCGGTTGTCCTGCTTGATGGTGGTGACCTTGGCGTTGAACTTGATCAGCCGGCCAACCTCGCGCTGGAACGCCTTGCCGATCATGTCCATGCCGCCGACCGGCTGGAAGATCGCCGAGTGGAACTCGTAGACATTGCCGGTCTGCATGCGGTTCCAGAGCCGGGATTTCACCACGTCCTTGAAGCTGAACGGCTCCGAGGGCACCGGTTCGCCGCTGAGGCCGCCGCCGGGATCGCGCTCATAACCGCGACGGTCGCTCGACAGGTCATTCTTGACGTAACGGTAATTGGCATCGAGCGCGCCCCATTGGCGCAGCGCCGCGAGCAGGACTTCCTTGTCCTCCTTGGTGACGGCGTCTTCCAGCTTGTCCTGATTGACCGCCTTGGACAGCAGCTCGGTCATGCCGCCCTGGAAGTCGGAATAGATGTGGCGGAAGCGCTGCGGCTTGCCGCCGAAACTATCCTTGTTGTGCAGGTAGGCGTTGTAATTGACCTGGACGAAGGGCTCCATCGCCACGCCCAGCCGCTTGCAATAGTCGAGGATGGCGTGGTGATTGTAGGGAATGCGCCACGGGCCGGGATTGATGTAATTGCCGCGCTCGAATTCGCATTTCTGCTCGATGCCGCCGAGCTCGGTGAACTTGTCGCCGCCGCGCAGCGTCCAGTTCCGGCCGCCGGCGCGGTCGTGATATTCCAGCACCTGGACCTTGTAGCCGGCCTTGCGCAGTTCCAGTGCCGCGACGAGGCCGGCGAGGCCGGCGCCGAGGATCAGCACGGACGCACCCCTGGGATCGCCATCGAGCTTGATCGGGCCGGTATAGGGCGATTCAGCCGCATGTCCGAGGCTGGTCATCGCCTGATACATGGCGGCACCACCGGCGGCCGCCCCGATCAGGTTCAGCAGGTTGCGCCTGCTCATCGGTGACGCGTCTGTTTCCGACATCGTTTGGCTCCCAAATTCAAAAAGACCGGCGTCGGCGCGGCGCCGCGACGACGCAGCCGAACCAGCGACCGAGGCAGATGATTAGAGATCAAAGCGCGGCAGCCGTCAGCGCAGTTTGGTATGATTCTTTGTTATGCGGGATGTGAAGGAAGTTCATACCGGAATGACGCAACCGGGCCGGACGCCTGGGATCCTTGCCGGCAACCACCAGAATGTTCCGATCGGGCTTTACGCCGATCGACCAGAACCGGAACTCATTAAATCAAATCAAAGGCTTCGATCACCCGCCCCAAACGGAGCGGGCGTCGTGCCGGCTGTCGCCGGAGGCGCGGACCGACTGCCCTGATCAGACCACCTGATTGTCCGGTTTCCGGCCAGCGGCGAGCGCCAGGAACCCATCGATCAGCGTCTGGCCCATGGCGCGCCGGCTCTCGACCGTCGAGCTGCCGATATGGGGCAGCAGGAAGGCATTGCCGAGGTCGAGATAGCGCGGATCGAGCTTCGGCTCGTTGGTGAAGACGTCGAGGCCCGCCGCGCGGACATGGCCGCTCTTCAGGCCGGCGATGAGCGCGTCGTCGTCGATGACCGGGCCACGGGCGATATTGACCACGATGGCCCCCGGCTTCATCGCGGCGATCCGCTCGGCATTGAGGAAGCCGCGGGTCGTCTCGGTCAGCGGGCAGGCAATGGCCAGCGCGTCGATCGCGCCGAGGAACTCACCCGCATCGGCATGATGCACCGCGCCCTTGGCGAGCTCCGGCGGCAGGGCCGAACGGTTGTGGTAGCCAATCGTCATGCCGAAGGCCCGGGCGCGGTCGGCGATGCCCCGGCCGATCCGGCCCATGCCGAGAATGCCCAGCGTCTTTCCTGTGAGCTCGATCCCGATGAGCTGGGTCGGCGTCCAGCCCTGCCAGGTGCCCGAGCGCACCAGCGCGATGCTCTCGGTGGCGCGGCGCGCGGCGCCCAGCAGCAACAGCAGCGCGGTCTCGGCGACCGCGTCGGTCAGCACGTCGGGCGTGTGCAGCACGGCGATGCCGCGCCGGCGCGCCGCCGCGAGGTCGATGTGGTCGAGCCCGACCGAATAGGTGGCGATCGTCTTCACCGAAGCCGGCAAGGCATCGATCAGCGCCGCGTTCGCCGGCGTCATGGCCAGCAGCAGCAAGGCGTCGCGGCCGTCGAGCCGCGCGATCAGCTCGCTCACGGGACGCTGCCTGGCATCCGGCATGAAGTCGACATCGAAGGCAGCCGCGAGGTCACGCTCGACCTGCTCGGGCAACTGGCAGGCGACCAGGACGGAATAGGGCTTCATCGGCGGTCTCTCGCAATGATCAGCGCCGGTGGCGCACGTGGTCGGAGGTGATCGCGTCGAGGCTGGCGGTCCCGAGCAGCGCCATGGCGATGTCGATCTCGGCGGCCAAGAGCTTGATGGCGTGATCGACGCCGGCCTCGCCGGCGCTTGCCAGCCCCCACAGGAAGGGCCGGCCGATGCTGCAGCCGACCGCGCCGAGGGCGCGCGCGGTGAGGATGTCGGTGCCCCGGCGCACGCCGCTGTCGACGATGAGCTGCGCCCTGCTCCCGATCGCCTCGGCAATGGCGGGCAATGCGCTGATCGGCGCCGGAACATGGTCGAGCTGGCGGCCGCCATGGTTGGAGACGATCACCGCATCGGCGCCGCTGTCGACCGCCATGCGGGCATCGTCGGGGTGCAGGATGCCCTTGATCGCCACCGGCCCGTTCCAACGCTTTCGCAGCCGGGCAATGTCTTCCCAGGTCACCGACGGATCGAACAAAGTGCTGACATGCTGGGCGATATTGGTGAAGCCGTTGGTCGTGTCGGTCTTGAAATTGCCGAAGGTCGGCGGCGAACGCATCACCCCCATCAGCCAGCCGGGCCGGCAGGCAAGATCCAGGATGTTCGACAGGCGCGGCTTCAGCGGCATGGTGAAACCGTTGCGGACATCCCGTTCGCGCCGGCCGGTGAGCGGCAGGTCGACGGTGATGCACAGGACCCGGTAGCCGGCCGCTTGCGCACGCGCGACCAGCCGGTCGGTCAGGTCGCGGTCGCGCATGACATAGAGCTGGAACCACAGATCGGTCTCCGGAGCTGCCTCCGCGACCTGTTCGAGCGACGCGACCGAATTGGTCGACAGGCAGAAGGGAATGCCGCGAGCCCCCGCGGCACGCGCCGCCGCGATCTCGCCGCCCGGCCAGAAGAAACCGGTGAGCCCGGTCGGCGACAGCATCAAGGGCAGGCTGGCGATGCGACCGAGGAAATCGGCGCGGGGGTCGCGGCGGCTGACGTCGATGCCGACCCGCGGCATCAATTGCCAGTCGCCGAAAGCAGCCTGGTTGTCATGAAGCGTCGTTTCGTCGCCGGCCGCGCCATCGATGAAATCGAACACGGCCTTGGGCAGCCGCCGGCGCGCCAGCACGCGCAGATCGGCGATCGAAGCGGCTTGCGGCAGGGATCGGGCCGGTGAACCCCACATGGGCGGCGCTCCTCGCATTCGGGGGCTCGGCAACTCGCCCCAATGACCTCGCCTTTCCCGTTTTAGGGTCTGGAATCGTGCCGGACGACCCGTCCGAATGCATTGCGCCTATTTGCGACACGGACTTATCGCCGGGACATATCGCTGGTCTTGGCGACCGACATCGGCTAAGCGGGCCGGCCGTTCTCCGGCCTCAGGATCCCCGCCTTGTCCGCCCGCCCGCAAGACATTTCGATCGGCGTCGATTTCGGCACCAGCAACACCGTCGTCGCCATCGCGACGCCGGATGGCCGGGCCGAGGTGATCAGCTTCGACCATGGCGGCAAGCGCCTCAGCGGTTTCGTCACCGCGCTGTGCTTCTGGGAAGAGCGCAAGGGCGTCGGCGCGGCCAAGCCCCGGATCGAGGGCGGCCCCTGGGCGATCGACCAATTGCTCGCCGGCACCTCGGCGCACCGCTTCATCCAGTCGTTCAAGACCTTCGCGGCAAGCTCCAGCTTCCAGGAAACCCGGATCTTCCGCCAGCGCTACCGCTTCGAGGACCTGCTCTCGGCCTTCCTCGACACGCTGGTCAGCCATGGCAATGGCAGCCTGGATTTCCAGGGCGCGAAACTGGTCATCGGCCGCCCGGTGAAATTCGCCGGCAGCCATCCCAATGACGGCCTCGCCATGGAACGCTACGGCACGGCCTTCGGCAAACTCGGCGCCAAGACGACGACCTATGTCTATGAGCCCGTCGGCGCCGCCTTCTTCTACGCCCGCAAGCTCGACCATGACGCGACCGTGCTGGTCGCCGATTTCGGCGGCGGCACCAGCGACTTCTCGGTGATGCGCTTCGAGCGCTCGGGCGGCACGCTGCGCGCCGAACCGCTCGGCCATGCCGGCGTCGGCATCGCCGGCGACACGTTCGACTACCGCATCGTCGACCGGGTGGTCTCGCCCAAGCTCGGCAAAGGCTCGAGCTACCGCTCCTTCGACAAGCTCCTGACCATCCCGAACCACTATTACGCCAACCTGGCGCGCTGGCATCAGCTCGCCATGATGAAGTCGAACGGCGATCTCAAGGGCCTGCAGGATCTCGCCAAGGTGGCGATCGAACCGGACCAGTTGCACAAGTTCATCGACATCGTCGACTACGATCTCGGACTGGCGCTCTACCGCGCCGTGTCGGCGGCCAAGATGACCTTGTCGACCGAGGCGAGCGCGGCCTTCCGTTTCGTCGAATATGACGTCGACATCCAGGCGACCATCGCGCGGCGCGACTTCGAGGCCTGGATCGCCCCGGACGTCGCGCGCATCGCCGAGACGGTCGACGAGGTGCTGGCGCGGTCCGGCGTCGCGGAGACCGCGATCGAACGGGTGTTCCTGACCGGCGGCACCTCCTTCGTGCCGGCGATCCGCAACCTGTTCGTCAAGCGTTTCGGCGAGGAACGGCTGACCAATACCGACCAGTTCGAATCGATCGCCTATGGCCTGGCGCTGATCGGCCAGGACCCCGATGCGGAGCGCTGGGCGGTCAGGCACGACCATTAAGCGCGTGCTCGCCGGCGCGACGGGTTCCACGGCTCAATGATCGCCTTGCTCGAAGGACATTCTCGTCCTGGCCGGGCTTGTCCCGGCCATCCACGAATTCGGCCTGCTTGTCCGCCGCAACCACCGCGGAAGCGCGGGGACGTGGAAGCGCAAGTCGTGGATGCCCGGGACAAGCCCGGGCAAGACGATGGGTTAACGTCAAGAGCTTGCCGCAACGGGCACGGGTCGGTTCGATCCTCACGCGCCTTGCGCCAGGGACATTCTCGTCCTGCCCGGGCTTGTCCCGGGCACCGGGCTTGTCCCTGATATCCACGACTTGTTGCCCCGAAATCAGCCCGGCAAGACCAGCCGCATCACCCCCTCGGCAATGACAGGAAGCGGCGCAGGACGTTGTCGAGAATGCGCGACACGTCGTTGTCGTCGCCGTTGTGGCACAGGCTGCCGATGAAGGTGATCGAGCCGCTGGCGAAGAAGGCTCCCTCGCCGGGCGGCGTGCCGAGCACCATATGGGCCTCGACGCCCGGGCTGGTGGTCAGCGCCAGGGTGTGGGTCAGGATCTCCTCGGGCGCGAGCTGGAAACTCGGCCCGTGGCCTTCCGAGCGCGCGACCACCACGGTCCCCTCGGGCGTGCCGAGCGCCTGCGAGACCTGGTCGAGCTCGAAGCCGGCCGCGCCGCCGCCGAACAGGCCGTGGTCGCCCAGCGTCTCGCCAGCAACGCCCTCGAACAGCCAGGACAGCGCCGGATCGCGGGATGCCGGGGTGCGCCGGTAATAGGAGCCCTCATAGAGCCCCTGGATGGCAAAACCGATGCCGGCGAGCATTTGTGGTGCCCGGTCGTTGCGGCGCCAGAGCCCGCCATAGGCGCCGTCGAGCTGCTGGTAATATTCGCCGACCCGGCAGGCCCAGGCGCGAATGCCGCTCTCAGCGCGCCGGATCTCGATCATATGCGGCAGGTCGCCGCGCCGGCCGATGCGCCAATAGAAGCCGTTGCCGCCGAGATAGACGAAATGGCCGCCGGCCTCGCGATAGTCCTGCAACGCGTTCAGCGAGCGCTCGGTGTGATATTCCGGGTGACTGCCGGTGACGACGATCTGATAGCCGTCGATCGCCGCCGCTCCTTCGTCGTCGAGGTCCTCGTCGGTGACGATGTCGAAATCGTAGCCCTGGCGATGGAGCCAGGCGACGAGGTGGGTGTCGGCGGGAAAATGCCTGAGCCCCGAGCCGCGCTGGTCCTCGAAGGTGAGATAGCCCGGCCGCATGGTCATGATCGGACGCAGCCGCGACGACAGTGAAACACCCGAGCCGTCGGAATGGTAATTATAGGTCGACAGCGCGAAATCCGGCACCTCGTCGGAATTCCAGGGATAGCCGCCCCAGGCCTCGGCCCTCGCCTTCAGGCCGCCTTTGAAATTGCCGCGCGAATGATTGGCATAGGCCAGATAGGTGAAGGTCGAAGCGAGCACCGCAACCGGCTTTTTCGGCCCGTCGTGCGCCGGCAGGACGAAGAAGGGAATGGTGTCCCTGCCCTGCCCGTTCTGCACCTCGATCGCGTAGATGCCGCTCTCCAGACCGGGCGGAATGGTGAAGCTGAGGCCGGGCGTCCATCCGCAGTCGGAGAGATCGTCGTCGTGGAAGTGGATGGCGCCGTAATGGCCCGGTGCGTGACGCCAGCAGAATTCGCTGCCGTCCCAGTTCGAGCCGCGCACCGCGCGGGTCGGGACATTGACCAGGCGGCCGTCGCCATGCCCCAGCCGTTCGGGAAATGTCTGCCGGTCGATCGCGCTCGAAAAATCCCAGAGAGCCAGTGCATCCCGCTCCGGCACGCCCAGGGCGCCGCCGGTCTCGGCGAGGCGCGGTTCGAGGCCGCGCCGCAAGGCCGGCTGCTCGATCTGGCCGTTGAAGCTCAACGTCGGCCGGCCGGCCCAGACCGCTGCGAAAGCGACCTGGGTCCAGTCCGAGGTCGCAAGCGCCTGGTCAAGCTGCAGGACCTCGCGGCGGACGGCGCCCATGCCGCGCCGCTGGTCGAGCCGAACCAGTTCGACAATGACCGCCGAACGACCATGCTCGAACCCGATGCCGACCGCATGCCAGGCGCCGATATCGAGCTCGAGATCGGTAGCCGTCCGGCTCTCCCGCCCCTGCCGGCGCGTGAGCAGCACGAGGTGGCGGCCTTCGAGCCCGAGCGCGAAAATCGCCTGGCCCGCCTCGTCCTGCAAGGCGGCGACGACGCGCAGATCCCTGTCGAGACAGGTCGGCCGCAGGTTGAGCACCAGGGTCATGGCGCCGGCATCGCCGAGCGCCGGCAACGGGGCGAGCCCGCAAGAGCCGATCGGCACCGGCTGCGCCTTGCCGGCATGGCGGCCGTCGATGGCGCTTGGCACCGCGTCCATCCTGAGGCCCGGCCCGGCGGGATTGGGATCGCCGCAGATCACCCGCACCAGACGGGCGTCGAAGGGCTGATCGCCGGCGGAGTTGATGTGGAAATTGATGGCGTCGCCGGGACGCCCGCGCAGGGGATCGCAATAGCCGATAATGGGGGGCAGCATGGGGCTTCCATAATGTCGATGGCCGGCGCATCACGCGCCGGGTTTTCGGTGAATGGCGGCGCTCAGTGAATGGCGAGGTAGCGTTCGATCCGCGCGGGCGCCCGGCGCCCCTCTTCCGCGGTCAGAATGTCGACCACCGTGCCGTTTTCCATGACGATCACCCGGTCGGCGATCTCGAGCGCCAGCGCCAGGTTCTGCTCGACCAGGATGATCGAGAGGTTCTCGCCGCGCAGTTCCTTCAGCACGCGCGCGACCGATTTGACGACAACCGGGGCAAGCCCCTGCGAGGGCTCGTCGAGCAGCAGCAGCCGGGGCGCCGGGGCAAGCCCGCGGCCGATCACCATCATCTGCTGCTGGCCGCCGGACAGCTGCGCGCCGCGCCGGCGCGTCAGCCCCTGCAATTCCGGAAACCAGCCGAGGAACCGCTCCAGCGTATAGGGCGAGCCGGCGCGGTAGCCGAGCATGATGTTCTCCTCGACCGTCAGCAGCGAGAAGGCGTCACGGGTCTCCGGCACATAGCCGATGCCCTGGCGGGCGATCCGGTGCGGCTTCTGCCCGCTGATCAGCCGGCCGTCGAAACGCACCGATCCCCGGCCCGGCGTGTTGAAGCCCATGATGGTGCGCAGCGTCGTGGTCTTGCCCGCGCCATTGCGTCCGAGAATGGCGACGACCTCGCGCGACCCGACCGAAAAGCCGACATCGAACAGCGCCTGGCTGCGGCCATAGAAGGCATCGACGCCGGCCATTTCGAGCAGTGGAGTTTCAACCGCCAAAATAGGCCTCCTGCACGGTCTTGTTGCCCTGGATATCGCTGGGCGCGCCGTGCGCGATCACCGCTCCGCGGTTCATCACCGAGATCTCGTCGGAGATCTCCATGACCACGCCCATGTTGTGCTCGATCATGACGATGGTGAATTCGCCCTTCAGCGCGGCGATCACCCGTTTGACCTTTTCGGTTTCCTGGCGGGACAAGCCGGCCGTCGGCTCGTCGAGCAGGATGATCCTGGGCTCGGAGGCGAGCGTCACGGCGATTTCCAGAAGCCGCTGGTCGCCATAGGACAATTCCTTGGTCGGCACGTCGGCGAAATGCATCAGCCCGAGCCGGCGCAGATAGCCGTCGGCGTGCTCCCGCACGGCGGTGTCGCGGTCGGCGCGGCGCCAGAACACCAGCGCCCCGCCGGCCAGCGCCCGATAGGAGGCGACCCAGACATTCTCGCGCGCCGTCATGTCGAGATAGACGCTGGAGATCTGGTAGGAGCGCGACAGGCCCCTGCAGGCGATCTGGTGCGGTTTGAGCCCGGTGACGTCGGCGCCCTCGAGGCGGACGGCGCCGGAGTCGGGTGTCAGGTCCTTGGTCAGAAGATTGAACAGCGTGGTCTTGCCCGCGCCGTTCGGCCCGAGAATGCTGTGCAGCCGTCCCTTGGCGAAGGCCATCGAGACGTCCTGGACGGCGACATTGCCGCCGAAGCTCTTGCGCAGGGTTTCGGCCGCAAGAATGATCGGGTTGCCGGGCACGGTCATGGCCGCCTCCTCAGGCGCCGGGCCCATTGGCGTGCCTTGGCGGCGAGGTCGAGCACGCCGCCCGGCAGGAACAGCATGACGACGATGACGAACAGGCCGAGCAGCAGCGGCCAGCGCGCCCAGAACAGGCTGAACAGGCCCTGCAGCCAGATGAAGATGGCCGCGCCGATCACCGGGCCGAGCATCGAGCGGGTGCCGCCGATCAGCACCATGAAGACCACATAGGCCGAGGCCACCCAGTGCACGGAATCGATCGGCATGATGCGATAGAGCATGCCGAACAGCGCCCCGGCGATGCCGGCAATGGCGCCGGCCATGACGAAGGCGATGAGCTGGGCCCGGTGCACGGGATAACCGAGCGAGGCGGTGCGTCGCGGATTGAGCCGCGCCGCCGTCAGCACCATGCCGAGCGGACTGTCGACGACCCGCCGCAGCACGACCATTCCGGCAAGGAAGACCGTGGCCGACAAGGCGTAGAAGGCCAGGTGATCGTCGAAGCTGAGCGAGCCCAGGAACGGCAGGTCGAGCGGCAGACGCTTGATGCCGGCAAGGCCGTCTTCGCCGCCGGTCACCGAGTGCCAGGAATAGGCGATGTAATAGACCAGCTGATTGAAGGCGAAGGTCAGCATCATGAAATAGATGCCGGTGCGTCGAATGCTGAAGGCGCCGATGACCAGGGCAAGCAGGCCGGCCGCGAGCGCCGCGGCCAGCAGCATGACCGGCAGCGGCGCCAGCCCGCGCGCGGCGAGATAGCCGGCCGCGTAGCCGCCGACACCGAAAAAAGCCGCCTGGCCGAAGGAGTAGAGCCCGGCCGTGCCGATCAGCAGATTGGTCGACATGGCGAAGAGACCGAAGATGACGATCTCGGTGGCGATGTTCACCGGGATCGCGAAGGGCAACAGGGCCACGGCGATGACCAGGGCCAGGGCGGCCGCGACACCGGATGACGGCCGGGGCGCGGCCATCGCGGTCCCGGCATCGGCGCCTGCGACGGCCATGGCGGTTTCATGCTCGGAGGCCATGGATCAGCGCTCGCCTAAAAGGCCTTGCGGCCGGATGAGGAGGATCGCGATCATCGCGACATAGATAACGACGGTGCTGGCCGACGGCGCGATGACCGTCATCAGGCTCTGCACGATGCCGACCAGGACGCCGGCGACGATGGCGCCGTAGAGCGAGCCGAGCCCGCCGATCACCAGCACGACGAAGGCGAGCGCCGTCATGTCGCCGCCCATGGTCGAGGTCGCGCCCATCAGGGGCAGAGCCAGCGCGCCGGCCAGTCCCGCAAGCCCGGTGCCCAGCGCCATGCCGAAGGCCAGCAGGAGGTCGACATTGATGCCGAGCGCCTGGGCCATGTGCGGCTTGTCGATGCCGGCCCGGATGAAGGCGCCGAGCCGGGTGCGCTCGATCAGCAGCCAGACCGCGCTGATGACCAGCGCGGAAAAGACGCTGGCGAAGAGGATGTAGCGCGGCACCAGGGTGAAGCCGAGATCGACGGCGCCCGACAGCCACGGCGGCGGTGCGGCGCTGAGGCCGATCGTGCCCCAGCCGATGAGCAGGCATTGCTCGATGACCAGCGCCACGCCGAACAGGATGATGAGCTGCGGCAGGTAGTCGCCATCCTTGACCTGGCGCAGCACGAGACGATCGAAGAACAGTCCGGTCGCGGCGCTGCCGAGCGCGGCGAGCGCCAGGGCCAGCGGAAACGGCACGCCGGCCTTGATCGCCGAATAGCAGAGATAGGCGCCGAGCGCGTAGAAGGCGCCATGGGCGAAATTGGGGATGTTGAGCAAGCCCTTGATGATCGACAGGCCGAACGCCATCAGCGCATAGATCATGCCGATGGCGATGCCGTTGACCAGTTGGGCGAGAATGAGCCAGGTCATCGAGAGCTTCCCGTTGCCACGCCAGGATCCGCCCCGGCTCAGAGCCCGGGCATCGCCTTGCAGGCGTTGAGGGCGGCCGGCTGCGTCTGGGTGCTGGTCGCGACGATCTCGGCGAAATCGGTGGCCGTCTTCATCTCGGCGGCCGCCTTGCAGCGCACGACGAAATAGGGCCGCACGGTCTGGTGGGTCGCCGGGTCGACCGACATGGCACCGAGCACGCCGTCCCAGCGCATGGTTTCGAGCGCCTGCACGACGGCTGCGGCCTCGGTCGATTTCGCCTGTTCCATCGCGAGCAGCAAGGAACGGACGGCATCATAGCCATAGGCCGCGGCATAACCCGGCGCGCCGCGGTGGCGCTGCTGGTAGAGCGCGACGAACTCCTTGTTCGCCGGCGTGTCGATGTCGGGATAGTAGTTCTGGCCGAGGATCATGCCGGTCCGCATTTCCGGGGCAAGCTCCGGCAATTGATCGACTTCGAGCGTCCAGGGGCCGACGACGGCAATCCCGCTTGCGCCGAAGCTGGAGAACTGGCGGATGGCGGTCACCGCATCGGCGCCGGCGGTGTTGAGGAACAGGATGTCCGGCCGCGCAGTCACCACCTTGGTCAGATAGGAGGTGAATTGCCGCTCGCCGAGCGGATGATTGTCATTGCCGATCAGCTCGAAACCGAGTTCGGCGGCCACCACCTGGGTGTATTTGAACAAGGCATGGCCGAACACATAGTCGGCGCTCAGGCTGTAGATCTTCTTCTTGTCGGGATGGGCCTTCCTGACATGTTCGAGCGTGGCGCGCACCGCGGTATAGGGATGGGCCGACCATTGGAAGGTGTAGCGGCCGCAGCGCGAGCCGGTGAAATCCTCCGAACCGCCGGCGGCATATTGCAGGAGCTTCTCGCGCTGGGCGACCTCGGATTCGGCGAGGCCGACGGCGCTCGAATAGGCGCCGAGGAAAAAGCGCATGCCGTCGCTGCTGGCGGCCTCCTGCACGCGCCGGACGCCGACGGCCGGCTTGCCCTCGTCGTCGCGGGTGATGAGCCTGACCGGCTGGCCGAGAACCCGACCGCCGCGGGCGGCGACCGCCAGTGCCGCGCCCTGGCCGATCAGCTCGCCGGCAAAGGCGAAGGTGCCGGTGCTCGGCGTGACCAGGCCAATAGTGACCGGCCTGGCCGCGGCCGCCGTCTGGCCCCAGGCCATCTGCAGCGGCGACGCCGCCAGGACCGAGCCGGTGGATGCCAGGAGCGCCCTGCGCGAAATGATCGATGACATGCCTCTTCCCCTCTTTTTTGGCCGTGTCGACCGGTTGCCGCGGCGGGCGCGTCAAAGCGTGGCCGGCAAGCCCTGGGCTTGCGGCGTTGCCCTTGTTGCGACATCCCTTTCGCTAGGCCCCGTTTGATTTTCTCTGGTCCGGCAAATACAATACGCACCGTTGCGTATGTCAATAAGGAAAGTGATTGTGACCCAGGTTGTTTCCGTTCGAACCGGTCGGCCGCGCGACCAGGCGGTCAACCGCGCGATCCTCGATGCGGCGCGTGAGCTGATCGCGGAGCAGGGTTATGGGAGCTTCTCGATCGAGGCGGTGGCGGCGCGCGCATCCGTCGCCAAGCAGTCGATCTACCGGCGCTGGGCCTCGCGCGGCGCGCTGTTGATCGATCTCTACATGGACGGGCTGGAAAGCACCCGGCCGCTGCCGGGCACCGGCTTCGGGCCGGACTTCAAGGCCCTGATGAGCCAGACGGTCGAGCGCCAGCGCGACATGGCCTATGCCAATGTGCTGAAGGGCCTGATGATCGAGGCGCAGAGCGATAGTGACCTGCGCGAACTGTTCATCGCCAAGATCGTCGCGCCGCGCCGCGAGACATTGCGCCGGGTGCTGCAGCAAGCGAAGGAGACCGGCGAATTGCCGGCCAGCCTGGATGTCGAAATGATGCTCGACCTCACCTTCGGCGCGGTCTGGTTCAACATGATCGCGACCGCCGACGGCATCCAGAGCGATTTCCCGGAGCGGGCACTGGGTGTGTTCGAGACCTTGATGGCGGCACGAACCGGGGCGTGAGGCGCGGCGGTTTCAGACGGGAGAGCAACCGTCCCTTGCATGCAGGTCAGATCAGATCGCCGAAGCCATCACACCCTAACGACCGCCTCCCAAGGCGATATGCCCGATGCCCTTGCGGGCGACCTCGTCGATCGCCTCGTCGTAGCCGGCATCGGCATAACGCATGACGCCGAGCGAGGTGTCGTTGGTCAGCGACAGCGCAAGCCGCTCGTCGGCCTCCGGCGTGCCGTCAGCGATCAGGGTGACGCCGGCGCTGGTCATGTAGCCGGCATAACCGCCGCCGCCGGAATGGATGGCGACGAGGTCGGCCTTGGACGAACACAGCATCATGGCATCGAGCAGCGGCCAGTCGGCGATCGCATCCGAACCGTCCTTCATGTTCTCGGTCATGATGTTGGGATGGGCCATGGCGCCGGCATCGAGATGGTCGCGGGTGAAGGCGACCGGGCCGGCGAGCTCGCCCGCCGCGACCAGCTTGTTGACGGCCTGTGCCAATGCGGTGCGCTCGCCATGGCCGAGCCAGGCGATGCGCGCCGGCAGGCCCTCGAAGGGCACATGCTGACGGGCGAGCCTGATCCAGTTGGTGACGATCCGGTTGTCCGGAAACATCTCCAGAAGGAGATCGTCGATGCGCGCGATATCGGCGCTGTCGTTGGACAGGGCGATCCAGCGGAACGGGCCGATGGCGCGGGCGAAGAGCGGCCGAAGGAAAGCCTCGGTGAAGATCGGGATGTCGAAGGCCCTGGCGACGCCACCCTCGCGCGCCTGGGTGCGGATCAGGTTACCATTGTCGAAGACGACGGCGCCCCTGGCCTGGAAACCGAGCATGGCCTCGACATGCCGGACGATCGACGCGCGGCTTTCGGCCATCAGCGTCTTCGGGTCGGATGTGCGCATGGCCCGCGCCTCGGCCAGCGTCCGGGTGGCCGGCACATAGCCATAGACGAGATCATGTGCCGAGGTCTGGTCGGTGACGACGTCGGGCACGATGCCGCGCGCCAGGATCTCCGGATAGATCTCGGCGGCATTGCCCAAGAGACCGACCGACAAGGGCCGGCGGGCCGTGGCCGCCTCGGCGATCAGCGCCAGCGCCTCGTCGAGATTGGCCGCGCGGCGTTCGAGGTAGCCGACGGCCAGGCGCTTGGTGATGCGCTCCGGATCGACATCGATAACCAAGGTCGCCGCGCCCGCCATCCGGCCGGCGAGCGGCTGGGCGCCGCCCATGCCGCCGAGGCCGGCAGTCAGTACGAAACGGCCCTTCAGGTCGCCGCCGAAATGGCGCTCGGCAATGCGCATGAAGATTTCATAGGTGCCCTGGATGACGCCCTGCGAGCCGATATATTGCCAGTCGCCGGCGGTCAGGCCGCCCCAGCAGATCAGGCCCTTGTCCTGCAGCGCGTAGAAATTCTCGGCCTTGGCCCATTGGCCGACAATGTTGCAATTGGCCATGATCACGATCGGCGCTTCGCGATGGGTTCGGACGATGCCGATCGGCTTGCCGGACTGGACCAGCAAGGTCTGGTCCTCGTCCATGGTCTTCAGCGCGCGGACGATGGCGTCGTGCGAAGGCCAGTCACGCGCGGCCCGGCCGAGCGCGGCATAGACGATGAGATTGTCCGGATCCTCGCCGACCGCCAGCACGTTTTCCAGGAGGCGCAGGAGCCCCTCCTGGCGCCAGCCCTTGCAGCGCAGATCATTGCCCGAGGCGACCTGGAAATCTTCCTTCATGCGACATGGTCCAGCGCGTAGTCGACCAGGGGAATGCCCAGGGCCTTCTCGACATAGGGATAGACGCTGCGGTCGGTGGCGCTCGAGCTCAAGGGAATCCGGGCCTTGGCGATGTGCAGCACCAGAAGCTCCATGCCTTCCTTGATATGGCCCGCCGAGATCGGGCGGCCCTCGGTGTCGAGGGTTGCGATCACATCCGGATAGGTCGAGGTGCGTTGGCCGGTCTCGTCCTCGGTCGCCATATATTCGTTCATCACGTGCAGCTTGCAGGCCTTGTTGCCGGCGCTCAGCGTGATCGTGCCGATGTCGAAGGCGTCGGGGGTATAGACGAGGTTCTTGGCGCTGACCTTGCCCTGGAACAGGATCGAGCCCTTGGCGGTGTCGCAGATCGCATCGATCACGGCGGTGGCGCCCCTCGGCTCGGCGGCGATGATGGCGGCGCCGAGTTCAAGCGCCCGCGAAATGCCGCCGAGCGCCGCGTTCTCGCGCACATAGGAGGCGCGCAAGGGATTGCGGCATGAGGCGATGAAGCCGCCGGCCATGTCGCCGGCGGTGCGCAGGATCGGCGAGACCTTGGCGGTCGCGCCGCGCACCACCAGCTCGATATATTGATTGTTGGCGCGGTTGCCGCCGACCGCCGTCTGGATCACCTGCTCGGGCGAACCGGCCATGCCGATCGAGCCCATGTCGCCGGTCGGATGGGCGCGGATGTCACCGACGGCGTCGATCACCTTGGTGCCGAGAATGGCGCCCGGCAGCCAGGCATTGAGCGTCGACGACATGCCGTTCTGGCCGATCATCAGGCCGTAGACCGGCGCGCCGAGCGCCTCCTGCAGCAGCTTGACCGCATTGACGTAGTCGACGCCGAGCATCTGCCAGTCGGTATTGTCGCCGGGGGCGCCGATCGCCGCGGCGGTGGCGATCCAGGCATCGTCGGGCACCTCGTCCATCGAGACGAGCTCCGGCTCGCCGGCATTGACGGCCGCCGTGCCCAGCATCAGGCCATGCCGGACCCAGCCGCCGCCCCCGGCCGCGAAGATCGATCCACCCTTGACCGCCGCGTCGACATCGGCAGCTTTCAGAATGCGTCCCATGGTTCAGGCTTCCTCTCGTCTGTCTGGTTTGCGGCCGGTGACGTTGCTGCTACCAATCGTCCCCGCCCCGTTCTTCTCAATCGGAGAAAGACCGCCGAGGCCCAGGCGCCGCGCCCTGTGCGGGCCGAACCGAAGCGGGCCGTCCTGATGGCGCTGGAAATTCATCCGCTGATCTATTTCGTCCGGACGGTGCAGCGGCGCTCGATGAAGCTGGCGGCGGCTGATCTCGGTGTGCGCGGCTCGACCGTCAGCCGGGCCCTCGGCGTGCTCGAATATGAGCTGGCGACCCGGCTGATCGTGCGCCGGCCCGACGGTATCGTCGCCTCCTTCGAGGGCGAACAGTTCTACCGGACGGCCATCCTGATCCTGAACTGGACGGCCGGATTGCCCGACATCGTCCAGGGCAAGGCATCGCCCGGCACCGGTTCCGACGAAAGCGCCGGTATCGCGCTTGCGGCGCTGACCGCGCTGCTGGCCGCGCCGGTGTCGCTGCGCACGCTCTCGCATTTCGCGCTTGCCGTGGAAGAGCGCAGCATTTCCGGCGCCGCCCGCCGGCTCGCCATCACCCAACCCACCCTCGGCCGGCGCATCGCCGACCTCGAAAACTTCCTCGGCGTCGCGTTGTTCGAACGCGGCCGCGCCGGCTCTGTCCCCAGCGCCGCGGCGCTCCGGCTGCATGCTTCCGTCGCCGAGATCGAGGCCCTGGCGAGCGCCATCATGAAGCGCGCCGATATCGGCTTCCTGCATCAGGTGCGCGACATCAGGCTGGGTTCGGTCATGCCGGCCGGCGTCGACTCGAGCCTCGCCGTCCTGCTCGCCCGGATCATCGAGGGTTATACCAAGCGCGATCGCAACCGCTTCGTCTCGGTCAGCACGGCGCCCGCCCAACTCCTGATGGAACAATTGCTCGCCGGCGCGCTCGATGCCGCGATCGTCGATATTCCGGAAGTACCGGAACAGTTCATGCGGCTCGAGATCGCCCGCCGGCGGCTCTATGTCATGGCGCCGGCAGCGGCGCACCAGGACGGCGACGGCGCCGCCGATCTGATCGGCCGGCTGCCGCTCGCCTTGCCGATGACCGGCACAGGCCTGAGGCGCGCCATCGACCAGTTGCTCGGGACGGGCCTGCACGCGCCGCGGCGGACCATCGAATGCGGCTCGATCCCGGTGCTGATGCGCCTGGTGATCAACGGCGCCTGCTGCACCATCATTCCCGAGGGTTCGCTGCCGCAGGGCGACCCGCGCGTCAGCGCCCTGCCGCTGCCCGGCGCCGGCCTGACCACGAGCCTGATCTGGACCCCGGCGAAACAGGCGAGCGCCCAGGTCCAGCTCCTTCGCGAACTGGTCCAGGAGCAGCCCTTCGGCTGAAAAGTGCGGATGATTTGGCGCGGGCCTCATCTCTCACCCCGCGATCTTGTGCTCGACGCGCGCGATCAGGCGAACCACCGGCCATAGCAGGACCAGGTAGATCAGCGCGGCCAGCACGAGCGGCGAGGTGTTGTAGGTGAGCGAGCGGGCGAGATCCGCCGAATAGAGCAGCTCCGGCACCGCGACGATGCTGGCGAGCGAGGTCAGCTTCACCAGCTCCATCGTGTTGGACAGGAGGTCGGGCAGCACGTTGCGCACCGCCTGGGGAAAGGTCACGTAGATGAAGGCCTGGGCAGCGGTCAGGCCGGTCGAGCGAGCGGCCTCGATCTGGCCGCGCGGCACGCTCTCGACACCGGCCCGATAGATCTCACCATAATAGCTCGAGGCATTGAGCAGGAAGGCGACGCAGATCGAACCGGTGGGGCCAAGCCTGATCCCGGCGAAAGGCAGGCCGGAATGAATGAAGATCAAGAGGACCAGCGGCGGAAAGGCGCGCCAGAAGTCGATGAAGACGATGGCCGGCCAGCGCAGCAGCCGGCGCTTGCTGGTGGCGAGCAGCATGGTGCCGATGCCGCTCAACAGCCCGATCGGTATCAGCAGGGCGCAAAGCAGCAGCGTGGTCAGAAGCCCCTTGAAGATCAGGGGCGCCACCTTCAGCATGATTTCCAGGTTGAAGAATTCGCTGATGAAAATGTCCATCAGGCACGCCTCCAGCCATAACGGCGCTCGAGCCAGCGCGAGGCGACGACCAGCAGGAAGAACACCACGACATAAAGCGCCGCGCCGATCATCAAGGGCGTGGCATTGCCGGAGAAGGCCTGGGCCGACATCGAGCGGCCGAGGATCTCGCTGACGCCGATCGCACTGCCGAGCGCGGTGTTCTTGGTGATCGAAATGGTCTTGTTGGTCAGTGGTGGAATGGCCAGGCGCACCGCCTGCGGCAGCACGACCCAGCCGAGCGTCTGGCCGAAGGTCAGCCCCGTGGAGCGCCCGGCCATCCACTGGCCCGCGGGAACCGACGTGATGCCGGCCCAGAACACCTCCTCGGCGAAGGCGGCCAGCACAGCCGAAAGCGACAGCCAGAGCACGATGAAATTCGGCAGGACGATGCCGACATTGGGCAGGCCGAAATAGATGAGCAGGATCAGCACCAGCGGCGGCAAGGCGCGGAAGATGTCGACGAAGACGATGATCGCCAGGGTCAGCGGCCGCTTGCCGAGCGCGCGCAGCACGGCGAGCCCGAGCCCCCAGGCAATGCCGGTCACGATGACCGCGACGCCGATCAGGATGGTCACCGCGACGCCGCCCAGGATCGCCGGGAAATAGCGCGCGGCGATCTCCGGATCGAAAAATGTCGCGAGGAACCGGTCCCAATCAGATGACACGTCGATCGTCTCTCTTGGTCATGGACTGCCGCGAGCCGGCGGGCGCGGACGAATGGCGTCTAGTGTCGGACTTCCCTGAGAAAGCGCTGCGTGCGCTCCTGCCGGGGTCTGGCGAAAACGTCCTCCGCCGTGCCCTGTTCGACAACCTGGCCCTGGTCGAGGAACAGCACCCGGTCGGCGGCGTCGCGCGCGAAGCGCATTTCATGGCTGGCGATCACCATGGTCATTCCGGCGTCGCGCAGGTCGCGGATCACGGCCAGCACGCTGCCGACCAGCTCGGGATCGAGCGCCGATGTCGGCTCGTCCATCAGGATGATCTTGGGCTCGAGCGCCAATGCGCGGGCGATCGCCACGCGCTGCTGCTGCCCGCCCGACAGTTCGGCCGGATAGGCGCCGGCCTTGTCGGCGAGGCCGACCCGATCGAGTTGGGCAAGCCCCAGCGCATCGGCTTCGGCCCACGGCCTTCGCAGCACCTTGCGCAGGGCCAGCGTGATATTTCCGAGCGCGGTGAGATGCGGGTAGAGATTGAAGCTCTGGAACACCATGCCGACCTGCCGGCGCATCAGATTGACGTCGGTCGACGGCGACAGGACGTCGACGCCGTCGATCATCAGGCTGCCGCCGGTCGGCTCCTCCAGCCGGTTGCAGCAACGCAGCAAGGTGCTCTTGCCCGATCCCGACGGACCGATCAGGAAGACCAGCTCGGTCGGCGCGACCACCAGGTCGACGCCCTTCAGCACGTCGGTCGCGCCGAAGGATTTGCGCAAGCCCCGTGCCTCGAGCAGGGGTCGGACGGCCGGCTCACCGCTCAGCATGGCGGGTCGAACGGGCGGTCGTCATAGCCGGTCATGCCGGGAACGCCGATACCGGGATAAATCGTGGTGGTGGCCGAACCCGGTGCCGGATCGACGCCGAACCACTTCTTGTACATGGCCGCCAGCGTGCCGTCCTTCTTCATGCATTGCAGCGCGCCTTCGAGGGTCGCTCTCAGCTCGGTGCTGCCATTGCGCAGCGGCATCGACCAGACGAGACCGGTGCGCTCGAGCCAGGAGTTCTTCAGCCGCGGATTGTTCTTGACCACCCAGGCGGTGACGGTTGCCGCCGAGACATTGGCATAGGCCCGCCCGGACAGCACCGCCTGCACCGCATCCGTGCTGGTGGCGAAGGCTTCCGCCGTCCAGCCGATGCGCGGCGCCAGGTCCTGCACCCATTTCTCGTAGATCGAGCCGCGCTGGACCGCGATGACCTGGCCCTTGAGCTGAGCGAGATCGGTGATGTCGGGCTTGTCCTTGAGCGTCAGGAAGCGATAGTCGGCGTCGACGAACCCCTCCATGAACAGCATCTGCTGCGAGCGCTCGGGCGTGACCGTCACCACCGCGGTGAGAAAGTCGTAGGTGCCGGCCTGCAGCGCCGGAATGAGGCCGGCGAACTGGGTGCCCTCGACCTGGATCGGCCGCTTGATGCGCCGCGAGATCTCCTCGACCACGTCGATGTTGAAGCCCTCCAGGCCGCCGGACAGTTTCGGCATGGCGTGGGGGGCGAAGGTGGCGTCGATCGCCGAGCGCAGCGGCGGCTGCTGGGCGTGGGCGGCGGTCATTCCGGCAACGAGGCCGGCGACCAGCGCAAGGCTCGATCTCAACATGGTTTTCTCCTCGAGGCGCCACGGCGCAGCCGGGCACTCAGATAATTCTAGTCTTTCTATAAATTTACAAAGCCGCAATTCAACACCGCAATGCGAAAACTGCAACAGACCATGCCTCTGGCGCATCACACCCGGAGCGACACCTGGACCTTGCGATGCGGGTACGCCGCCGCGCACCGCCGCGGAAATGCTGCGACGCAACCGAGATAACCCAGGGTCTCGCTGAATTTCCAGCGCCCATCCCATGGTCGACATCGCGTGTCATGTTGCGCGGCAGATAGGCACATCCCGGCCGCCTCGCACCCCGTCCGCCCCCTTCGCCGCGACACGCAGGCGAGACGCGGCAAAGGCTCGGCTTGCATTACCTCACCCGGCGGCGCTAGAGAGCGGCGGGCGTTAGTCTACTAAATTTATCATCTTTGAAAGAAGATGGTTTCCTGGGCAGGCACTGCCCAAATCATCATCTCCCTATCGCCATGGCGAGAGATGAATTTTCGCAAGATGACGGCACCGGCTCTGCCGGTTCGATGCAACGGACCGGGGCCAGAATACGAGGATCGGGCGTGCTGACGAAAAAGGGCAAATACGGCCTGAAGGCCATGATCCACCTGGCTGCGCACGCGTCCGGTGAAACCGCGCTGGTGACCGACATCGCCGTAGCCAATGCCATCCCCAAGAAATTCCTCGACGCGATCCTCGGCGAATTGCGCACCGGCGGCTTCCTGCACAGCAAGAAGGGCCGCGGCGGCGGCTACCGGTTGTCCAGGCCGGCGGAAGACATCGTCGTGGGCGATCTGATCCGCACGCTCGACGGCCCGCTCGCGCCGATCGCCTGCGCCAGCCGCTCGGCCTATCAGCGCTGCGACGATTGCCCCGACGAGAATGCCTGCGCCACCCGCCTCCTGATGGTGCAGGTGCGGGAGGCCATTGCCGGGGTGCTCGATGCCCTGTCGCTCGCCGACCTGCGCGATCTGCCGAAGGACCCCTTCGATTCCTTCGTCTACCACATCTGACGGCCGGCCTTGCCTCGCCGCCGCCTTCAGCCCGCACGCTTCGGCGGCTTCAGGGCGACCGGCTGGTCGAGATCCCCCAGGATCGCCTCCGCCAGGGCCGAGGCGCGGGCGACGTGATCCAGGCAGGCCTGAAACGCCGCCGCGCCGTCCTTCCGCGCGATGGCGTCGAGGATCTTCGCCATTTGCGCCGGCCCGTCCTGGTCACGGCCCGGCGTCGATATCGTCAAGGCGCGCAAATGGTTGATGCGTGAGTTGAGCGACGAGACGATGCCCCATGCGATCGCTTGGCCGGCCCCTTCGAACAAGGCCTCGTAGAAGGCGGTCGTCGCCGCCACCACCGCCGCCGGCGCCTTGCCGGCATAGGCCTTGCGGATGCCGGCGAGCGCCGTTTCCAGGCGCTTGATCGTCTTGGGGTCTCCCGCCTCCGCGCAGGCCCGGGCGGCGGAGCCTTCGAGCATGCCCCTGATCTCGTAGATCTGGCGCGCCTCCGCCGGCGTCGCCTTGGCGACGACCGGGCCGCGATGGCCCTGGGTCTGGACGATGCCTTCGGCTTCGAGATGGCGCAGGACCTCGCGGACCACCGTGCGGCTGACGCCGAGCTGTTCGCACAGGTCGCGCTCGACCAGCCGGTCGCCCGGCCGGAACCGCAGGCTGACGATCGCCTCGCGCATCTTCTCCAGTGTCAGCTCCCGCAGCGTCTTGGCGCTGCGATCGACACGCATCGGCAGCTCGCCGGCACTCATGCTTGGTCCCTCGTTCAACCGCCGCAGGCAGGCTCACGACCAGGCCGGTCCGTGAGTCGGCCGCCGGCAGCCTAGCACGGATTGACTGACCTAATTTGGTATACCATAATACGGACTACCAATGAGGCGAAGCGATGTCCGATATCCGAAAGCTGGTCACCTATATCGACGAGACCCTGATCGAGGGCGGGCGCGCCGCGCCCATTCCGCTGCGGCTGTTCGCGGTTGCCGCGGTGCTGCGCAATCCCTGGGCCGGCCAGGGCTTCGTCGAGGATCTAGGCCCTGAGATCCGCACCGTCGCGCCGGGGCTCGGGCAATTGATCACCGAAAAGCTGCTCGGCCTGATGGGCTCGGGCGAAGCGGTCGAGGGTTATGGCAAGGCCGCCGTGGTCGGCACCTCGGGCGAGATCGAGCATGCTTCGGCGCTGATCCACACGCTGAGATTCGGCAACCATTTCCGCAAGGCGGTCGGCGCCAAGAGTTATCTCAGCTTCACCAACACCCGTGGCGGCCCGAACTGCCCGATCGCCATTCCCCTCATGCACAAGCTCGACGAGGGCAAGCGCTCGCACTACCTGACCATCCAGTTTTCGATCAACGACGCACCGGCGCCCGACGAGGTGGTGGTGGCGCTCGGCGGATCGATCGGCGGACGGCCGCATCATCGCATCGGCGACCGCTATCAGGACCTGAAGGAGCTCGGCGGCACCGATGTCTGAGGACACGATCCGCCACCGGCTGCGCGGCGGCCAGGACGGCGCGACCCGCTACGGCCGCGCCGGCCGGGGCGAGCCGCTCGTCCTGCTGCACGGCCTGGGGATGACGTCCTCGATCTGGGCGCCGCAGGTTGCCGCGCTCCGGGACGCTTACGACCTCGTGACCCCCGACATGCTCGGCCATGGCGGTTCGAGCCTGCCGCCGGCCGATCCCGCGCTTGCCGACTATGCCGACCAGCTGGTGTCGCTGCTCGATGCGCTCCGGATCCCCGCGGCCCATATCGCCGGCCATTCGATGGGCGCTTTGATCGCGCTCGAATTCGCACTGACGCATCCCGGGCGCGTCCTGAGCGTCGCGGCCTTGAACGGCGTCTATTGCCGCACGGACGAACAGAAAGCCGCCGCCCTGCGGCGTGCCGCGGCGCTGGAGACGGACGAGGCCCCCTCACCTGGCGATACGCTGGCGCGCTGGTTCGGCGATCCGGTTCCGGTGGCGCTTACGCGCCAGGCGGAGATCGCGCGTGGGATGCTCGAAAGCGTCGACCCGGTCGGCTATGCCCGGACCTATCGCCTTTTCGCCGGCGCCGACGAGCAGCATCGCGGAAAGCTCGAGCGGCTGGCGGTTCCCGCGCTGTTCATGACCGGCGAATGCGATCCCAATTCGACGCCTGACATGTCGCGCGCCATGGCTGCCGCGGCGCCGCGCGGCCAGCTCGCGATCCTGCCCGGCGAACGGCACATGATGACGATGACCGCGCCCATCGAGGTCGCGGAACGGCTACGCGCGTTTCACCGCGACGTCGCGCTTCAGGGCGCTTCCGGCAACCGATGACAGGACGCGGATCGCTTCGCGCCGATCCAGCCTGAGCCAAGAGGGATGACTGAAATGTTCAAAGCGGCGACGTCGAAGGTCCTGCGGCTGGTTCAGGCCGGCCTGGCCCTGAACCTTGCACTCGGCTCCGGCCAGGCCCTCGCCGACTATCCGGACCGGCCGATCCGGCTGATCGTTCCCTATGCCGCCGGCGGTTCCTCCGACATTGTCGGGCGCAGCTTCGCCGAGCGGTTCGAGAAACTGCTGGGCCAGCCCGTGGTGATCGAGAATATCGGCGGCGCCGGCGGCTATACCGGTGCCCTGCGGGCCGCCGGCGCCGATCCCGACGGCTATACGCTGCTGATCGGATCGGGTTCCGAACTGCTGATCCGCAACCTGCTGCAGCCGAACCCGGTCGCCGATCCGCTGCGCGACTTCACCCCGATCGCCCTGATCGGCGCCGGCCCGATGGTGCTGGTCGGCAAGCCCGCTCTGCCGGCCACGACGCTGCCGGAGGTGCTGGCCCTGGCGCGCAGCAAGCCCGACGGGTTGAACTACGGCACCGCCGGCCACGGCACTTTCATGCATCTCGTCGGCGAGGCCGTGAAGTTCCGCGGCAAGGTCGGCATCACCCATGTGCCCTATCGGGGCGCGGCCCCGCTGATGAGCGACGTCATCGCCGGTCACGTCGATATCGGCGTCGCCTCGCTCGCTTCCGCCCTGCCCTTCATCCAGGCCGGCCAGGTCCGGGCGCTGGCCGTCAGCTCGGCGGCGCGCACCGAATTCGCGCCGACCGTCCCCACGCTCGGCGAGAGCCCGGAACTGGCGAATTTCAATCTCGAGCTCTGGATCGGCCTGTTCGGGCCGGCCCGGCTGCCGGCCGACATCGCGGCCAAGCTCCAGGCCGTCGCCTCGAGCGTGCTGGATGACCCGCAGCTGAAAAGCAAGCTCGCCTTGCAGGCGATCTCCGTGCGCAAGCTGTCGGGCGAGGCCTTCCGCGCCTTTCTCGACGGCGAGAACCGGACCTACCGGACGATCATCACGGACGCCCAGATCACCGCGCCATAGGGCTGCCGCGCCAAACGCCCCTCGAGCGGTCTGGCCCCGGGGCCGCCAGCCGACTATGCTGGTCGGTTATGGACACCATGCTGTTCCGGGATGTCGCCGATATCAGCTTCCGCCAGTTGCGCGTGCTGCATGTGCTGATGGTCGAAAAGAGCCTGACACGTGCGGCGACCCTGCTCGGCACGACGCAGCCGGCGATCAGCAAGGTGCTGGCCAAGCTCCGGCTGGAATTCCAGGACCCGCTCTTCGTCCGGGTCGGCGCGACCATGCAACCTACCCCAAAGGCCGTTCTGCTGGCCGAGCCGCTGCGCACCTTGCTGACCCAGGCCGAAGCCCTCGGCCGCACGCCCGCGCGTTTCGACCCGGCCTCCTCGCTCCGGCAATACCGGCTGTTGGTCAGCGATGTCGGCCAGTTGCGCTTCCTGCCGCCCTTGATGAACGCGCTCGCGACCCAAGGCCCGCATGTCCAGCTGATCGCGCTGCCGCTCGACATGAGGCAGTTCCAGGCCCAGCTCGAAACCGGCGTGGCGGATGTCGCGCTCGGCGCCTTTCCGCGCGCCACGCAGGGTCTCAGGCGCCAGCGGCTCTACAGCGAAGGCTATCTGAGCGTCGCGCGCGCCGACCACCCGCGGCTCGCGCAATTGACCAGCCGGGCCGGCTTCCTCGCCGAGCGCCACATCATCGTGGCGGCGTCCTATACCGGCCATGGCGCCCATGTCATGGCCGAACAGGCGCTGACCACCGAGATCCCCGCCGACCGGATCGTCCTGAGCGTGCCGAGCTTTGTCGGCGCGGCACTCGCCGCGGCACATGGCCAGGCGATCGCCACCTTACCCGGGCGGTTCGCCCAGGATTTCGGCCGCGAGCTCGGCCTCGTCGCCTTCCGCCCGCCGCTGGTGCTGCCGAAGATCGAGATCGCCCAATATTGGCATGAGCGTTATCATCGCGACCCGGGCCACCAATGGCTGCGCGCCCTGGTGCACCGGACCTTCGGCGCCTCGACCCGCCCGGACTGAGCGCGATGAACATACCGATTGGCTATGCGGACCATGCCCTCCCGGACATGGCAAGGGCCCGGCTCGCCGCGCTAGGCTGATCCTTCCAAAGCTGCGCGCCCGAGGATATCGACGTGATCACCGACTACCAGCCGATCCCGCTGCCCGACTACCGGGAAATCCCGCTCGAGGAGATGCGGCGGCGCGCGGCCGAATTCTACGACATGATCCGGCAGCGCCACACGGTGCGCGATTTCTCGTCGCGCCCTGTGCCGCGCGACCTGATCGATACATGCCTGCGCGCCGCCGGCACGGCGCCGAACGGCGCCAACCACCAGCCCTGGCACTTCTGCGTCATCGGCGATCCGCAAGTGAAGCGGCGGATCCGCGAGGCGGCGGAAGAAGAGGAAGAGCGCTTCTATGCCGGCAAGGCTGGCGAGGACTGGCTCGCCGCGCTGAAGCCGCTCGGCACCGATCCGCACAAGCCTTTCCTTGAGATCGCGCCCTGGCTCATCTGCATCTTCGGCGCGCGCAAGAGCCCGAGTGCCGACGGCGTATCGCGCAAGAACTACTACGTGCCGGAATCGGTCAATATCGCCACCGGCATCCTCTTGACCGCCCTGCACTATGCCGGCCTGACCACGCTGACCCATACGCCCAATCCCATGGGTTTCCTCAACGAGATCTGCGGCCGGCCCGAGACCGAGAAGCCCTATATCCTGATGGTGGTTGGCTATCCCGCCGATGACGCGACCATTCCGGCCCACGCCACCGAAAAGAAGCCGTTGAACGAGATCGCATCCTATCTCTGACGCCATCCCGGCACCGAACACGGCGTGGCGCCGGCCTGTCACCAGGGGGAACCGGCATGGACAAGGCGAATGATGGTTATGCATCCCTGATCGACATCATCAGGCGGCGGCGCAGCGTGCGCCGCTTCGAGCCCGGCCAGAGGGTCGGGCGCGACGTCCTGCTCAAGATCGCGGAAGCCGGGCGATGGGCGCCGACCGGCGCCAATTCGCAATGTTTCGATATCGTCGTGGTCGACGATCCCGGGATGCGCGAGGCCGTGCTCGACGTGTTCATCGACCAGTCCAACCGGCTGATCGACCATGTCAAAGGCTTTCCCGCGGTCAAGAAGACCTACATGGCCAATACCGTGGCCATCGTCATCGTGCTGGCGGACGAGCGCTGGAAACAAGCCTTTCCGAATGCCACCACCGCCGCCTGGGCACGGGAATATCACGAGAACAACGAACGCATCCTGCTCGCCTCGATCGGCGCGGCGGTGCAGAATATCCAATTGGCGGTGACCGCGGTCGGGCTGACCTCGGCCTGGCTGTCGGGCGGCGGCGAGGACACCACCAATGCCGACCTTCGCCGGGTACTCGGCTTTCCCGAGGGCCTGCGCGCCGTCGGCACGATCCCGATCGGCGTGCCGGAAAAGGACCTGGCGTCGCGCTATCGCCGGCCGCTCGACCAGGTCGTCCATTGGAATGGCTACGACCCCGAGAAATTCCGGCCCCAAGCCATGCTCGACCATTATGTCGACGAAGTCCGCCAGTTCGCCATGTATCGCGGCGAGGAGGATATCGGCCTGTGGGAGGATGCCGACAAGCGGCTGGGTCCATGGAAGGACGCCTTCACCGGCGCCAGGCCCAATCCGGGCGGCAAGTTCGACTGAGCGGCCGGGACGCGACCAGCTCAGTCCTTGCCGGCGACCTTCCGGCTGAGCTTGACGAGGCCGGCAATCAGCACCGAGCCGGCGAGCAAGACCGCGACCGATCCGCGGCTGAAGGCCGTGGCGAGGGTGAGGCCGAGCGTCTCGAGCGATGCATTGAGCCAGGCGAGCAGGACCTGGCCGGCAAAGGCCGGCACCGGGATGCCGAAGACCGTGGTCATGCAGCACCTGCCCGCGACGCCAGGAGCGGCCGCCGGCTGACCAGGAAATCCTCGACCGCCTCGACCATCGCGGCGCATTCGGCGTCGCCGATCTCCAGGCTCAGCGCCATCATGGCGCGGCGGGCGAGGTAGATGCCGCGATCCAGCATGTCGAAAAAGAACAGTTCCTTCAGCCGCTGATCGCCGGCCGCGGCATCGGCCGGGGTGCGGACCGGCCTGGACGAGAAATGCGCCGTGATCAGCGAGCCGATGCCGGTGAATTCCAGGCCTGCCTCATGCTCACGGCAGAGCCGGTTCAATTGCCGGCGCAGATCGTCGCCGCGCTGGTTGAGGCTTTGCACGGCGGCCGGCGTGAAGATCTCGGTCATGCCGGCATGGCCGGCGGCCATGGTCAGCACATTGTTGTTGAAGGTGCCGGCATGCTGCAGGGCATCGGGCCGGCGCGGGTCATAAAGCGCCATCAGATCCTCACGCCCGCCAAAGGCGCCGAAGGACATGCCGCCGCCAATATATTTGCCGAGCGTCGTCAGGTCGGGGAGGATGTTCAGCGCCTCCTGCAGGCCGCCCGGCGCAAGGCGCGAGCTCATCACTTCGTCGAAGATCAAGAGGGCGCCGTGGCGGGTCGCGCCGGCCCGCAGCGCGCCGAGGAATTCGGGGGTTCCGGGAATGCAGCCGCCGGAGCCGAGCATGGGCTCGACCAGCACGGCGGCAAGCTCCGGTCCGTGGGCGGCCAACAGCCGCTCGGCCTCGGCGACGTCGTTATAGCTGCCGATCACCAGATCGTAGGGCGCGTTGAGCCGGCTGGCGCCGCCGCCGAAACTCAGAAGGCCGCCATGATAGCCGCCCTTGAAGACCAGCACCTTCGGGCGGCCCGTCGCCACCACGGCGGTGGCGACCGCCATCAGGTTCGCCTCGGTGCCGGAATTGGTGAAGCGGACCAGGTCGATCGAGGGAAAGCGCTCGCAGACCGCGCGGGCAAGCTTCGCCTCCAGGAGATTGTGACCGGCGAGATTGATGCCGGCATCGAGCGCGCGGTCGATGGCCGCACGGATCACCGGATGCGAATGGCCGAACAGTCCGGCGGTATATTCGCCGAGGAAATCCACATAGTCGTGACCGTCGGCATCGCGGACGCGGCAGCCCTTGCCCTCGGCGATAACAAGCGGAAACGGCGCATAGAACAGCACCGAGCGGGTATTGCCGCCCGGCATGACGGCGCAGGCCGCCCCATGCTGCCGTGCGCTCTCGGGATTGCGCGCGACGAACTGCTCGCGCACCTCGGCAAGGGCTGCCTCGATATCGATATTGGCGGCGCCCGAGGGCTGATGTCGAATGGTCTGATGTCGAATGGTCATGGCGGATGGCCCCGGTCCCGATGGAATACCGATGAAGCTCAGATGAAGGTCAGAAGGCGCCTGGGGTTACCGATCAGGATGGCGTCGATCTCGGCCTGGCTGAAACCGCGGGCGCGCATCATCGGCACGACATTGGTGTAGATGTGGCCATAGCCATGGCCGCCGAACCGGGTCAGGCGGGTGCGGTAGCAAATGTCGTGGCTGATCACGACGCGGGCGAGATGGCCGTGGTCGATCAGCGCGCGGATCAGCCGGAGCCGGCCGGCATCATTGGGCATGTCGATATCGGAGAGCGGGTAATAGCCCTGCTCCTGGCCGAACAGGTCGAATTCCAGCACGCAGCCGCTATCGGCGAGCCGCAGCAGCCGGTCGACATCGAAGATCGTGCGGTCGATATGGCTGATGACGACGCGCTCGATGTCGCCACCCTCGGCGCGGATGAAGTCCGCGACCTCCTGCGGCTGGTCGTGATGGCGGCCGGGATGAACGTTGATCGCGGCCCCCGTTTCGGCCTGGGCGGCGAGCGCGCCGCGCATGACCCGCTTTTCCAGCGCGGTCCAGGGCGCCTGACAGCCGATCTCGCCGATGATGCCGGCGCGCACCTGCGAGCCCCAGGCACCGCCGAAGACCTGGCCGATCATCTCCGCGGCGAAACTGTCGGGCGTGCGCGTCTCGTTGGCCCGGTCCTGATATTCGTCGACATAGTGACCGCAGCCCATGACGATATGGCTGCCGGTGCGGCGCGCCACCTCGGCAAGCCCGTCGGGGTCGGGTTTGAGGCCGCCGCAGGTGAGCTCGACAACGGTGCGGCCGCCGGCCGCGCGCATCTCCGCGACCTCGGCGACCGCCGTGTCGCGGCAGCGCAGCACCAGATTGCCCGGCACTTTCAGGCGTCCGTAATTGATGCGGTAGCAGTTGCAGAGGTCGATCTCGGGGCCCTGGTTCGGGTCATCGGCCATGACCTTGGTCCGGATGTCCCAGATCAGGTGCTCATGCATCAGGGTCGGCCCGAGTTCGCCTGGATCGACCAGCCCGAGCACGGTCTGCGCCTTGCCGAGAAGCTGGTCCCTGGTCACGCCGCCCATGGTCACTCCTCCCCTGTGGATCGATCACCGATCGCGCCGGCCTGTTCAGGCCCTCGGCGCAAGCCCACGGAAATAGGCCGAGCCGGCATCACCCTGGTGAGCGGTGCCGTAGATCCGGCCGTCGGGAAAATATTCGGCATTGTGCTGGACGATGGAGGCAGCTTCCGCGCCCGCCTCCTCGGCGATGAAGGCGAGCGTCAGGTCGATGCCGGCCGAGACGCCGGCGGACGTCCAGACATTGCCGTCGCGGACGAAGCGCTCCTCGACCACGGTCACCCCGGGCTTGGCGCGCAGGCCCGCCAGCAGCTTCCAATGGGTGGTCGCTCGCCGTCCCGCCAACAGGCCGGCGGCCTCCAGGATCAGCGCACCGGTACAGACCGACAGCACGTGGCGGCAGGCCTTGGCCTGGGCCGCGACGAAACCGACGAGTCGCGGATTGCGCGCCTCCTCGAGCGCCGCGAAGCCGCCCGGCACCAGGAGATAGTCGAGCGGCGGACAGGCCTCGAAGGCGAGATCCGCCGAGATCTTCAGTCCCTTGGCGCAAATGGCCGCACCGCCCGTCTCGCTCACCGTCAGGCATTCGGGCCCCTTGGCATAGCTGCGCCACATGGTGGCCATTTCCCAGGGGCCGACAAGGTCGAGTTCCTCGACGCCGGGATAGATCAGAAAGCCGAAACGCATGGGTTCGCCCTCGCTCGCGTGGCGGCTCATTGGCCGAGCCGGCAGCCGGCCTCCTCGGCCGACCGGAAGACCTGTTCGGCTGGCAGGGTTGCCAGCACCTCCTGCACGTCGAAGCGGCCGGTCGAGGCCCGGGGCGCCTTGACCTTGAGAACATACATCGGGTTCATCACGCGGCCGTCCTGACGGATATGCACGCCTGCGTTGTTGAAGTCGTTGACCGGCAATTGCTTCATCCTGGCATTGACGGCGCGGGCATCGGCCGTGCCGGCCGCCTCGACGGCGCGCAAATAGTGCAGCACGGCCGAATAGGTCGCGGCATGGACCATGTTGGGGATCTTGCCGGGCAGCCTGGCATTGAAGCGGCGGGTCCAGGCCCGGGTTTCCTCCGTGCGGTCCCAGTAGAAGGACTCGCTGGCGACCAGGCCCTCGGCGGCGGCAAGCCCGATGCCGACGACGTCGTTGGACAGGAGGCTGAGGCCGGCGAGGCGCTGGCCGGCCGCGCCGCCGATCAGGCCGAATTCGCCGGCCTGCTTGATGGCGTTGATCAGATCCTGGCCGGCCAGCGCCAGCGCGATCACGCCGGCGCGCGAGCCTTGCGCCTGCAGCAGGAAGGACGAGAAGTCGGAAGTGCCGAGCGGCGCGCGGACGCTGCCGGCCACCCGGCCGCCGGCGGCCGCGACGACCCGGCCGGTATCGCGCTCCAGCGCATGGCCGAAAGCATAGTCGGCGGTGATGAAGAACCAGGAGCCGGTATTGCCGCGGCTGAGATAGGCACCGGTCGCCGCGGCTTGCGCATAGGTGTCATAGGCCCATTGGGTGGAAATCGGCGAGCATTCCTTGCCGGCGAAATCCGGATTGCCGGCGCCGACCACCAGGAAGGTGCGCCCGGCCTGGCGCGCCGCGTTGAGGACGGCGAAGGCGGTGGTCGAATTGCCGCCGCCGACAATCGCCTCGACACGATCGACGTCGAACCAGCGGCGCGCATTGGCCGAGGCGATGTCCGGCCGGTTCTGGTCGTCGGCGAAGCGAATGACGATCGGCCGGCCGAGCACCCGACCGCCGAAATCCGCCACCGCCATCTCGGCCGCCAACACCTGGCCGGGCCCGGTGACGTCGATATAGGGGCCGCTCCGGTCGCCGCTGACCCCGATGATGAAGGGGTCGGCCGCCCGGGCGCCGGTGGTGTGGAGAGGAAAGACCAAGGCGGCCGCAACGGCCAGCATGCTGAAGAACCGTTCGACACGCGGCATGCCACCCTCCCCATTTGGTTCGCTCTTGTACATCGTACAATTACATCTTGTCCAGTGTACAGGAAAACGGATCTCGGGAGATCGAATCACACGCCGTGCGCGCCAGGCCGGCAATGGAGGTTTGTCCGTCGGGCTGATAGAAAACGGGTATGGGCGGTCGACAGCACCGACAGAGACAGGATTTGCGAATGGCCTCCGGTCGTGACGGCACGGCGACGACGAAAGCGCGCAGGAGAACCGCCGGGAAACCGGCGCAAGCCGCGCGCGCCGAGCCGGCCGGCCTCAGCCGCGCCCAGATCGTCGAGACCGCGCTGCGGCTGATCGACGAGGCCGGGCTCGACGCCTTCAGCGTGCGCGAGGTCGCCCGCCTGCTCGGCGTCTATCCGACCGCGCTCTATTGGCATTTGCCCGGGGGCCGCAACGCGCTTTTGGCGGAAGCCGCGGCGGTGGCGCTGGACGATGTCGCCGAGCCCTTCGTCACGGGGGGCGATTGGGCCGCGTGGATCCGCGGCCTCTTCCACCGCTATCGCGACAGCCTCAGGCGCCATCCCAATGTCGCGCCGCTGCTCGGCGCGCAACTGGTGTCGAATGCCGGGGTCAATCCGCAACTGGTCGAGCAGGTTCTTGCCGCGCTGGAAGCCGCGGGTTTTGCCGGCGACCGGCTGGTCGCGGCCTATAATGCGGTGATCGCCGCGATGCTCGGTTATGTCACGCTCGAACTCGCCCCCACACCGAGCGACGATCCGGCCGGCTGGGCCGAGGCGTTCGAGAGCAAGATCCGCACGCTGTCGCCTGCCGACCATCCGCGCCTGACCGGCAATCTCGACCGGCTCGCCAATCGCGCCTTCATCGTCCGCTGGCAGAGTGGCGTCGAGATGCCCCTGACATCGGGCTTCGATCTCTATGTCGAAGCCTTCATCGCCGGCTTGCGCGCGCAAGCCGGAGGCGCCACGGGATAGGCCACCGCGATCGGGGCCGCCTGAACGCCGCGACTGATCGGCAGGCCTGGGCGGCCATCAAACGATCTGGCTCCCTCGGCTCAAATCCTTGAAGCTCCCGCGCGCGGCTCTTCCGCGACGCACGGATCTTACGAGGAACGAGAGAAGACATGCACGACATGAGACTGCGCCCGGCGCGCCAAGGTGATGGCCAGGCGGCGTTCGACGTTACCCGGCTTTCGGTCCAGGCACTGGCGAAAGACCACTACGCGGCGGACCAGATCGCCGGCTGGATGGGTGCACGCGTGCCCGCCTATTACGAGGAGCTGATCGCGAAGGGCCGAATGATCGTGGCCGAAAAAAACGGCGCGATCGTCGGCTTCGTCGATGCCGAACCCGGTGAGGTGACCCGCCTGTTCGTTCTGCCTGAGGTCGCGGGCTCGGGGCTTGGCAAACAACTGCTCGACATCGGCATCGACAAGGCGCGCGAAGGACATGCCGGACCGATCAGGCTGGAGTCCACGATCAATGCCGAGGGCTTCTACCGGCGTCACGGTTTCCGGACCGTCGGGCACGGGCATTTCTCGCACGGCCTGGGCGGCGACCCGATCGAAATCATTCACATGGAGCTATAGTCCTGGCCCCTGGGCACGCGGCATGCCTGACAGCCGGAACGCTCGACTGGCGCCCGATATCGAAGGCGCAGGGCCGCGCCTTCGATAGGGGATCTTGCATCGCTTGCGCCGGCTGGACGTCAGATCGGCACGTGGATCAGGAACGGGCCGGGGCGCGCAAGGCTCGCCTTGAACAGGTCGATCAGCTCGTCGAGCGTATCGGCGCGCGCGGCTTCCACGCCCATGCCCTGGGCGAGCTTGACCCAGTCCAGATCCGGCCGGCCGATATCCAGCATGTCGAGCGCGATGCGGCCGGGATTGAGAGCCCCGACGTTCCTGAGCTCGATCTCCAGGCTCTGATAGGCATTGTTGGCGAAGATGATGGTGGTGATGTTCAGGTTCTCGCGGGCGTGGGTCCACAGCGCCTGCAAGGTGTACATGCCGCTGCCGTCGGCCTGCAGCGCGACCACCCGGCGGTCGGGGCAGGCCACCGCCGCGCCGGTCGCCAGCGGCAGGCCGATGCCGATCGAGCCGCCGGTCAGCGCCAGCCAGTCGTGCGGCGGGCAGCCGGCGGTCTGGGCATAGGTGGTGCCCACCGAATTGATCGCCTCGTCGACGATGATGGCGTTTTCCGGCAGCAGCGCGCCGATCACCGCACCGACCGTATCGGGCGTGATCGCGCCCGTCGGCAGGGACGGCCGGCCGGCCGGCTGGACGACCGCGCCGCCGAGCGGTGCCTTGACCGCTTCGGCGAGGCGCATCAGCGCATCCTCGATATCGTCATGCGGCTCGGCCAGCAGATGCACTGCGCAGCCCTCGGGCATGACCAGGCTCGGCGTGTCCGGATAGGCGAAGAAGGCGACCGGCGTCTTGGCGCCGATCAGAATGACATGACGATAGCGCTCGAGCTGGGTCAGCGCCTGCTTGATCGGATAGAAGATCCGGCTGACCGGCGAGCGCCCGGCGCCGCGCTCGACGCGGCCATTGGAGGTCGGTGCGATCATATGCGCGCCGGTCGCGGCGCTGATGGCGCTGGCGATCTTCAGCGGGTTCGCCCGCAGGGCACGGCCGCCGACCAGGAGCAGCACCGGCTCGCCCGAGCGCAGCGCGGTGACGGCCTCCAGCACGGCGGTGTCGGAGACCTTGGAGCGATCGGGAGCCTTGGCCACCGGCGCCGGGCCATCGGAGAGGTTCCAGGCGGTATCGGCCGGCAGGATCAAGGTGGCGATCTGGCCCGGCGAAGTCAGCGCGACGGTGACCGCCTCGGCGCCGTCGCCGGCGACCGAGCGGGCATCCATCGAGGTCTTGACCCAGGCCGACATCGGGCGTGCGACGCCTTCGACATCGGCGGTCAGCGGCGCGTCATATTGACGGTGATGGGTGGCATGCTCGCCGACGATATTGACGATCGGCGTATTGGCCTTGCGGGCATTGTGCAGGTTGGCCAGCGCATTGCCGAGACCGGGGCCGAGATGCAGCAGGGTTGCCGCCGGCTTATCGGCCATCCGGCCATAACCGTCGGCCGCGCCGGAGACGACACCCTCGAACAGCGAGAGCACGCAGCGCATGCCGCCGACGCGGTCGAGCGCCGCGACGAAATGCATCTCCGAAGTGCCGGGATTGGCGAAACAGGTATCGACCCCGCCCGCGATCAGCGTTCTCACCAGGCTCTCGGCGCCGTTCATGTCATCTCCTGCAGTCTGTTGTCGGTTCGCGTCCGCGAGGCCGGGCTGCGTGAGCCCGGCCCGCCGCGACTCATAGCGGGTCGCGAATGAGCGGCGAGGTGGAGCAATGAATGCCGCCGCCGCCGAGCGCAACCTTGTCATAGGCGACCACGCGCGTGGTGATGCCGGCCGCGGCGAATTTATCCATGGTGCGCGGCGAAATGCCCTGGGGCACGATGACATGGCCCGGCCGCACGGCGAGGCAGTTGATCACCCAGTTCTGGTCGTCGGGGCAAACCTCGATCTGGCGGATCTTCAATTCCTTGAGCTTTTCCAGGAACCAGAAAGGCAGCAGCGAGGGATTCACGAAGGCAGTGTCACGATCGATCATCACGAACATGCCGTCGATATGCAGGCGATAGCCGGTGAGATGGACGCGCAGCAGCTCCACCCCTTGCGTGCGCAGCACCTCCTCGAGCTGGCGCGCGCCCTCCTCGTCGACGCGGCTCGACAGGCCGACGACCGCCACCTTGGGCGTGATGAAGGCGAAGCTGCCGCCTTCCATCAGGCCGGTGCCGGAAATGGTGCGCAGGATCGGCATGCCGAGCTTGGCCAGTGTCCTGGTGACCGGCAATTCCTCGCCGCGCCGGATCGGCGGACCGAGCCTGGTGACGATGGCGCCGCCGTCGACGGCGATGACGCTGTCGCGGGTATAGACGGTCTTCATCTTGCCGGGCGCGCATTGGTCGACATAAACGACCTCGGCACCTTCCTCGCGCAATGCACTGGACAGCGCGTCGTGCTGCGCCTGCTGGGCCGCCAGATCCGGGATCGTGTCGCCGCGCCAGTACCAGCCCTGCTCGGGATCGCCGAAGGCACCGATATCCGGCAGGCGCTTGTTGGCCTCGACGACGCCCAGTTCGGCGCCCGGGCGATGCATCAGCACCATGCGGATCTGGCCGACATCGTTGTTGCAGCCCCAGCGGCGGCCCCAGACGCCGACCTGTTCGGATTCGGTCTCGAAGGCCGGCTCGGCACGCGAGGGGAAGGCCTTGATCAGCATGTTGTAGCGATATTCGGGTTCGGAAATGATCGACATGGATGTCTCTCCCTCGAGGGCGATATTCGGTGTGTTGTCGTCGGCTATCGGAGGCTCACGGCGCGGTGGTCGGAATGGTCCATTCCAGCCCACGGGCGGTCGCGACATATTCGGGCCAGCGGTAATGCACCGGCGCGGGGAAATCCTTCGGCAGCAGCGGCGCCACCCATTTCGTGCCGCCGATGCCGCCGCCGGTACGCTCGCGGAACTCGGCCTTCGCCTTGGCCAGCGACTGGCCGTCGGTGAGCAGGTCGAGAATGGTGGTCGCGATGACCTTGCTGGCGGTCACCCACATCGGGTCGATGCAATCGGGCACGCCGCCCATGGCGTAGCGGGTCCAGTCGGGATAGCGATAGCCGGGATTGGGCGCGCGCAGCGTCGGGCGGCCGACATAGAGGCGCACGGTCGGCGCGTGCCACGTGTAGTCGACATAGTCGTCGGCGGCGAGGTTGGTCTGCCAGGGCGGCAATTGCTCGCGGAACGCCTTCTCGCCCTCCCAGGGCGCGGTCAGCTCCTGGATCTCCGGCGTGAACGGATCGGCCATCGGCTCCAGGCCGAGGCTCGTCTGGATCTCGCGGCCGAAAGCCTTGGCCTTGTCGCCCCATTCGGGTGCGCCGATCGCCTCGAAATTGCGCCAGGCGACCTCGGCCATGGCATGGTTGGCAAGCCCCGCGCGGGTGCGGGTGATCCAGGCCGCGGTCACCTTGCTGTGGGTCATCGCGGCGCAATGCTCGGCATTGCGGTCGAGCACCTCGAACACCCGCTCGCACATGTCGAGGGTGGGCGCGCGCAGCGAATACTGGATCTGGCCGAGGCCCGGCGCGATATTGTCGGCCGCCGCCTGGCCGGCATGCAGGATGAACTCGTTCAGGCTCCAGCTGCCATGGTGCGGCAGCATGGATTCCTTCATGTATTTCGACGAGGTGTACATCAGGCAGACCGCGTCGATGGCGCCGGGCGCGCGCGCCGCCGAATGGCTGTGGGTGACGCCGGTGACCGCGCCGGAATTCTGCCAAGTCTCCGGGTTCTCGCATTCGAAGGTGTAGATCCGGCTCCAATAGGGCGCGCTGTGGGTGTCCCAGAAGCAGCTGTTGGCGAGCCTCGGGAACGAATGCGGATGGAAGCTGATGGCCGCGTCCAGGTCGTCGTAATAACCCTTGGCGGCATGGACCGGCTTCGATCCGCACATCTTCTCGGCCGGCTCACCGAAAAACTTCAGGCGCCCCTTGATGCCACGTTCCTGCATGACCTGCTTGGCGGCGAGGAAGCCGGTGAAGGACCCCATGCCGAGCGCCGAATGCGGATCGGTGTGCCCGGCGGCATGGCGGTTCACGCCGACGCGCGGCTGGCGGCGCGGCACCGGGTCCTGCGAGGTGCCGGGCACCGCGTCATATTCGGCGTAACCGCCAATGGTCGGGCCCTCGCCGTTCGACCAGGTCGCGCAGAACGCCGTCGGCATGCCGCCGGATCCAACCTCGACCTCGAAGCCTTCGGCCCGCAGGCGTTCGACATACCAGGCCGCCGACTTGTATTCGCGCCAGGACGGCTCGTGGAAATCCCAGATCGTCATGTGGTCGCGGGACAGCCGCGGGCTGTTCTCGTCGATCCAGTTCAGGGCGAGAACCTTGTCGGGGCCGAAGGCGTCGCGTCGGGTCATGAAACTCGTTCCGTCTGGCGCGTGCGACCGGCACGCATTGCTGGAAAGAGCGGACGCTGCGCGTCCGCATGCTGGAAAGATCGGACGCGGAGCGTCCGGATCGTGGGAAGATCGGCGGACGGCGGACGCCCGCATGTCGATGGGCTCAGCGGGCGCGGCGCGCCCGGATCGCGATGTCGATGAACAGAAGGGCAAGGGTGATCAGCACCAGCACGGCGGCAACCGCGGCCATGGTCGGGTCGAGATGCTCGTTGATGCCGTCCCACATCCGGCGCGGCAGCGTGAAGACGCCGCGGCCGGCGATGAACAACACGATCACCAACTCGTCCCAGCTATGGATGAAGGCGAAGATCACGCCGGAAATGACGCCCGGCAGGATATTGGGAATGATCACGAGGCGCAGCGTCTGGCTCATGCTGGCGCCGAGATTGAGGGCGGCCTGCTCGAGCCTGGGATCGAAGCCCGCCAGTGCCGTCGACACGGTGATGACGACATAGGGCAAGCCGGTGACGGCATGGGCGATGATCACGCCGGTATAGGTGTCGATCAGCCGGAGATCGATCCAGAACTGGTAGATGCCCAGCGCGTAGACGATGGTCGGCACCATGATCGGCATCAGCATGACCAGCCGGATGACATTGCTGGCGCGGTTGCTCAGCCGCCAGCAGCCGATGGCGCAGAGCGTGCCGGCGACCGCCGCGATGGCGGTCGAAGCAACCGCGATGATCAGGCTGTGCAGGATGCTGGAGAGCCATTCCGGACTGGTCAGCAGGTTGCGGTAATATTGCAGCGACATGCCGCTCTGCGGCAGCGACAGATAGGTCCGGTCGGTCACCGACACCGCGAAGACGATCGAAATCGGCAGGACCAGGAAGCAGATGATGGCCCAGGCCATCGAGCGGGTCATGAGCGAGGCGGAGCCGAAGCCGGAGCTGGTCATGGTTCAGGCCGCCCCGAACAGTTTGCGCAGGTCGACGATGCGGCTGAGCACGGCGAGCAATCCGCCGATGACCACCAGCAGCGTGGCGGCGAGCATGGTGCCGACACCCCAGCGGACGATCTCCAGGATCTGCACCTTGATATATTCGGCGATCATCAGGGTCTTGCCGCCGCCGAGGATGGCCGGCGTGACGAAGAAGCCGAGCGAGAAGATGAAGACCAGGATGCCGGCGCCGACCACGCCGGGCGTCGACAGCGGCAGGAACACCTTGCGGAAGGCGACGCCGCGGGTGGCGCCGAGGCCGCGGGCGGCGGCGATGCAACGCTGGTCGATGTCGCGCATGTTGGCGTAGATCGGCAGGATGCCGAAGGGCAGCATGTAGTGGATCATGCCGATCATCACGCCGGTCTCGTTCCAGATCAGGTTGAGCGGCGTATCGATGAGCCCGGTCGAGATCAGCGTGTTGTTGATCAGTCCCTCGCGGCGCAGCAGCACGAACCAGGCGAAGGCGCGCACCAGGACGGAGATCCACAAGGGCACCAGCACGCCGAGGAACATCCAGCGCTGCACCCGCTCGCTGGCATGGACCAGGGCATAGGATACGACATAGGCGAGCACGAGGGTGATCAGCGTGGTGGTGACGCTGATCCGCGCGGTGGTCCAGAGCATGCGCTGGATCGAAGCGCTGGTCGCCAGCAAGGCGAAATTGTCGATGCCCGGTTGCGGCTCCGTGACGCTCATCCAGAGCACCCGGGAAATGGGATAGATATAGAACACCACCATCATGACCAGGGCCGGCATGATCAGCAGCCAGTAGCGGCCGGTCGCGCTGAAATGCAGGCGGCGCGGCGGCGAAGGCATCGGCCGGGCGGCGGAGGCGGTCATTGCTTTGAAATCCGGGATTTCGGTCACGACGAGGCCTTGGCGGCGCGGCCTTGCGGAGCCGCGCCGCCGGCGGTGGCTCAGGACGAGATGAAGTCGAGATAGGCCTGGAAGGTCTTCGAATGGTTCTCGATGTACCAGGCGGCATTGATCTTGGCCTGCACCGCGGCATTGGCGGGATCAGCCGGGTTCATCGACCGCTGAGCCTCGGGAACCAGGGCCTGCGCCGCCGGATTGGACGGGCCGTTGCCCATCGCCGCCAGCAGTTTCACCTGGCCCTCGGGCTGCTGCATCGAGGCGATGGCCCGGAACGCTTCGGCACCGGCCGGATTGCCTTTCGGCACCACCCAGAGACCCGGCTGCAGCAGGCCGTCCTTGAAGGTGAAGGCGATGCGATTATTGGTCTCGGCCTTCAGGATATTGGCGCGGGTGTGCCACAGCAGGCCCATGACGCATTCGCCGTCGCGCATCAGGCTCTGGCTCTCGGCGCCGCTGTTCCAGTAGAGCACTTCCTTCTTGATGGTCGCGAGCTTGGCGAAGGCGCGCCTGGTATCGAGCGGGTAGAGCTTGTCGATCGGCACGCCATCGGCGAGCAGGCAGAGCTCGAGCATGGCCTGGGAGTCTTTGCGCATCATGCGCCGGCCGGGATATTTATTCAGGTCGAAGAAATCGGCGAGCGTCGGCGTCTCCTTGACCTTGGCGGTGTCCCAGGCGAGCACCGAGGAGAACATGTAGTTCACCACGCCGTTGTCATAGGCGAATTCCGCCGGCACCTTGGTCTTGTCGACAATGCTGTAGTCGATCTTCTCGAGCGCGTTGCGCGGGCCCAGTTCGGCAAGCGTCGTGATGCCGGCGTCGCAAATGTCCCAGGTGACGTTGCGCGACTGCACCATGGTCAGGATCTTGCCGTTCAGCGGGCCGCTGCCGTCGAGCACGATGCGGCCGCCCTGGGCGGCGAAGGGCTGCACATAGGCCTCGTCGAAGGCCTTCATGGCGGCGCCGCCATAGTTGACGAGGATGACCTCCTTGCGCGCCTGGGCGAAGGCGCTGGCCGGCCCGAACACGGCCGGGGCCGCGGCAAGGCCCGCTGCACCCTTGAGCAGCGCACGCCTGGAAATGTCGAAAGTCGCGTTGCGTTTGGTCATGGCAAGGTTCCCATCTGTTCGTCTTGATCTTGATGCGATGCGTGAGGCTCAGCTGTCGGCGACCAAAGTGCCGGCGTCGCGGTCCCAGCCGAGGGTCACCGGCTGGCCGGCGACCGGCGGCTCGCCGTATTTCCAGGTCGGAATCACCATGGCGATGGCGCCGAACTCCAGCGTCTCGACCACCAGGCGGAACTGCGAGCCGAAATAGTTCCATTCCGAAACGATGCCCTTGAGCAGGTTGTCGGAGGTGGCCGCCGCCCCGGCGATCGCGATCTTTTCCGGCCGCAGCGCGATCACCACGTCATGGCCGACGGCGGGACGTTCGTCCTCCGGGCAGGCCTGGGTGATCCTGACGCCTTGATGGGTCAGGGTGAAACCGCCGGCGACATGGCTTTCGACCTTGCCGCGCAGGAAATTGCTCTTGCCCAGGAAGTCGGCGACGAAACGCGTCGCCGGACGATCGTAGAGCTCACCCGGAGCCCCCTGCTGAACCACTTTGCCGTCGCGCATGACGACGATGCGGTCCGACATGGAGAGCGCTTCGTCCTGGTCGTGGGTCACGTAGATGAAAGTCAGGCCGACACGCTTGTGCAGGCGCTTCAGCTCCTCCTGCAGCTCGGCCCTGAGCTTCTTGTCGAGCGCGCTCAGCGGTTCGTCGAGCAGCAGCAGATGCGGCGTGAACACCATGGCGCGGGCGAGCGCGACACGCTGCTGCTGGCCGCCGGAGAGCTGGCGCGGATAGCGGTCGGCGCGCGAGGCGAGCTGCACGAGGTCGAGCGCAGCATCGACCTTTTCCTTGATCTCTGCCGCCGGCCTTTTGCGCACCTTCAGGGGGAAAGCGACATTGTCCTGGACGGTCATGTGCGGAAACAGGGCGTAGCCCTGGAACACCATGCCGAAATTGCGCTGCTCGGGCGGCAGGTGGCCGATGCTGCGCCCGTCGAGAAGGATGTCGCCGCGATCGGGCTGAACGAAGCCGGCGATCGACATCAGAAGGGTGGTCTTGCCCGAACCGGAGGGCCCGAGCAGCGTCAGAAATTCACCGCGCCGGACCGCCAGCGATACGTTATCGAGCGCAGTAAATCCTCCGTAGAATTTACTCAGGCTGTCAATATTCAGATCATGACCAATTTGAGCAGCCGCAGTCACGCTTGCTATACCCCGCTGTCGTCATTTTTTGTTTTGCGACCATCTTTCGACGCGAACGCGGACCGCCGCGAAACGCCTGATAGTCTTGCTGCAACATGAAAAGTGTGGCCGAGAGCCTGCGGCGCAACAATCATCTAATTTGCACATGAATGGTGTTTTTTTTGAACGATTGGCGCCGTGTCATGCAGCAAATGTTGCGCCCGTCGGCAACGGCCGGAGCGGATGCAAAACGCCCGCGCGCGACATCCGCACCGTCAGGGGCGGGTCGCGCGCGGGCGCCTGGCGGATGGCTTGGATCGACCGACGGGCGCATTCAGCCCCGCCGGCCGGGGGCATCAGGAGGCGAGCGCCGCCTCGAGAATATCCAGCCCCTCATCGACCACCGTTTCCTCGGCGGTCAGCGGCGTCAGGATGCGAATGGTATTGGCGTTGGTGCCGCAGGACAGCAGGATCAGGCCGTTCTCGTGGGCGAACTGGACCACGCGCCGGGTCGCGTCGGCATCCGGCTCGGCGCTGCCGCGATCCTTGACGATGTCGAAAGCCACCATGGCGCCGAGACCCCTGATATCGGCGATCGGCATCAGGCCGTTGCGCATGCGCAGGCTTTCGAGCCGCGTCTTGAGGCGGGCGCCGAGCGCCACCGCCCGGTCGAGCAGCTTCTCTTCCTGGAAGATGTCGAGCACGGCGAGCGCCGCGGCGCAGGCGAGCGGATTGCCGGCATAGGTGCCGCCGAGGCCGCCCGGATCGGCTGCGTCCATGATCGCCGCCCGGCCGATGACACCGGAGAGCGGAAAACCGCCGGCCAGGCTCTTGGCGACGCAGATCAGGTCGGGCGTGACGTCGTAATGTTCCATGGCGAACATCTTGGCGGTGCGGCCGAAACCGGTCTGCACCTCATCGGCCACCAGCACGATGCCGTTCTCGTCGCAGAGCCGGCGCAGCGCCCGCATCAGTTCCGGCGGCGCCTGGTGAAAACCGCCCTCGCCCTGAACCGGCTCGATGATGATGGCGGCAACCCGCGAGGGGTCGACATCGGCCTTGAAGATGTAGCCGAGATATTTGAGCGAATCCTCGACGCTGACACCAAACTGCTCCACCGGGAAAGGCACGTGCCAGACATCGGGCAGCGAGGGGCCGAGGCCCTTCTTGTAGGGCACGACCTTGCCGGTCATGGCCGAGGCCATGATGGTGCGGCCATGGAAGGCGCCGGTAAAGGCGATGACGCCGGAACGGCCGGTGGCGGCGCGGGCGATCTTGACGGCGTTCTCGGTCGCCTCGGCGCCGGTGGTGAAGAAGGCGGTCTTCAGCGGCCCCTGGATCGGCGCCATGGCGTTCAGCCGTTCGGCGAGCGCGATATAGGGCTCATACATCAGCACCTGGAAACAGGTGTGGGTGAAGCGCTGCATCTGCTCACTGACCGCGGCCAGGATCTTCGGGTGGCAGTGACCGGTATTGAGCACGGCGATGCCGCCGGCGAAATCGACATAGCGCTTGCCCTCGACATCCCAGACCTCGGCATTGCGGGCGCGTTGCGCCGAGATCGGCGTGACATGGCTGACGCCGCGGATCACGGCGTCCTGACGGCGGGACAGCAGTTCGGCATTGGTCGACATGGAACATCCAGTTCAGGCGATGGGCCTCGAACGCTAGGAGCCCGGATGTCGAGGGACAATCAGCTTATTCGGCACGCATTGCTGCATCAGATGCACCGGTCGCGGCCCCGCTCTGCAGCGCGTCCTTCAGCCAGCGGCGCAGCACCACCAGCTCCGGATCGGCCCAGCGCTTGGCGGCGGCGACGAAATAATAACCGCCGAGGCTGACGGCATGCGGGCTCATGTCGACCAGCCGGCCGGCGGCGAGATCCTCCTCGACCAGCAGCGAATTGGCGAGGGCGACACCCTGGCCCTGCCGCGCCGCCTCGATGGTCAGATGGGCATGCCAGAGCCGCGGTCCGCGCAGGATCGGCAGGTCGGAAACACCGGCATATTCGAACCACTGTTCCCAATAGAGCGTCGAGGCCTCGTGGATCAGCGGCAGCTTGAGGAAGTCCGCCGCCTCGGTCACCACCGGAAAGCGCGAGCGGAAGGCGGGACTGGCCACCGCATGCACGCTCGGCGCCGCCAGCAGTTCGGTGCGGACATTGGGATGGGTGATCAGCATGTTCATGTGGATCACCTCGGCATCGGCCTCACCGCGGGCGAAATCCGGACGCGACAAGGTCGGCTGCAGGAGAATGTCGTAATTCGGCAGACGGCTCTGCAGCAGCGGCAGGCGCGCCAGAAGCCGCTGATTGGCGATGCCGGGAATGCACCAGATGGTCAGGCTGCGCCGGGTCGACGGGCGGATATCCTCATTGGCCTGGCGCATGATGTCGAAGGCACGGCTGATCTGGGCGTGGAAAGCCTCGCCCGCCGAGGTCAGCAGCAGGCCCCGCCCATGCGCCTCGACCAGCGCCACGTTGAGATCGAGCTGGAGATTGCGGATGTGACGCGAGACGACGGTCGGGCTGACCGCCAGTTCATCGCTTGCGGCCTTGATGCTGCCGGTGCGGCCGACGGCTTCGAAAGCCCTCAGGGCGTTGAGCGACGGTAGGCGCATCGACCAGCGGGCTCCTTGCAGCACGGCCTCTTGGCGCATGACCTAGCCGGAATTTTCCGCGCGGGCTATGGGCGAGGTTGTCACGCGGACGTTCAAGGCCTCGCGCGCATGCCAGGGCGCCCGCATTCCGGCCGGCCGCCGGTGTCATGAATTTGAGACACAGGGTCTGCTAGCCAGGACTTTTGATCATTGCCTGGTCGATCAGATGCCATTGCCGACAGCCGACGGGACAGTCGTCCGGACATTGCTGGTTCTCTCGGTGGCGCAGGTCGTCGGCTGGGGAACCGTCGGCCTTCCCGCGATCCTCGGCCGCCAGATGGCCGGCGACCTTCACATGGACCTGTCGACGGCCTTTGCCGGCAGCTCGGTGCTCTATGTCATGATGGGGCTCTGCGCGCCGCTTTTGGCCCGGGCCTTCACGCGCCTCGGCGCGCGCCAGGTGATGATGGCGGGAACGCTGCTGGCGGCGCCGGGCTTCGTCGTCATGTCGCTCGCCCATGGCCCTGCGGCCTATTTCGCCGCCTGGACGATCCTCGGCGCGGCCGGCAGCGCGAGCCTGTCGACGGCCGCCTATATCATGCTGAACGAGATCGCCGGGCAGAAGGCGAAAAGCGCCATTGGCGCTCTCATGCTGGTCACCGGGCTGTCCAGCAGCATCTTCTGGCCGCTGACCTCGGTCCTTGCGGACATGGCGGGCTGGCGTGGCACATGCCTCGTCTATGCCGGCATGATGCTGCTCATATGCCTGCCGCTCTACGCCTTCGGCCTGCCGCGCCGACCAGCCGCAAGCAGCGCCCCGGCGGCGATGTCCGGCCCGGCCGCCGGCCCCCCGCGGCCGGTCAAGCGCGGGACCTTCTCCCTGATCGTCTCGGCGGTCGCCTTGAACAGCTTCGTCACCTTCGGCTTCGCGGCGGTGATGATCGAATTGCTCAAGGCGGCGGGCCTGCCGCCGGCCGAAGCCCTCGCCTTCGGCTCGGCCCTCGGGGTCATCCAGGTAAGCGCCCGCGGCATCGACTTCCTGGGCGGCGGGCGATGGGACGGCATCACCACCGGGCTCATTGCCGGCCTCGCCTTGCCGACCTCCATGCTGCTCCTGATGACCGGAGGCGGAACCTATTGGTCGATCGCCGCCTTCATCGTCCTCTATGGCCTGGGCAGCGGGGCTCTGGCCGTGGCACGCGCGACCATCCCCTTGGTGTTCTACGACAAGGCCGACTATGCCAGGGCCTCCTCGCACATCGCCTTGCCGCTGAACCTGATCTCCGCGCTGGCACCGCCGGTCCTGGTCGGGCTGCTCGGGCGTTCCGGGACGCAAGCCCTGCTCGGCCTTGCCATGGCGTGTTCGTGCGGCGCGCTGCTGATCCTGCTCGTGCTCGCCCGCCGCCGGCCGTCGCTCGAGACGGTTGCGACCAGTTGATGCCAACGGCATGCTGCTCTTGATCGAACCCTTGTCTTACGGCCGGGTTTCGCGACGGGAGAAGATTCCGTGTCCTTGCCGCGTTTTGAGACCGAACGTCTTCTGGTTCAGCCGCGCTCGATGCGCGACTTCGAGGCCTGCCTGGCGATGGACCGCGATCCGGACGTGACGCGATATATCCCCGGGCCCTGGAATGACGCTGCGCAGCATGAGCGTTTCCTGAGCGAGCGGATTCAAATGTCGTTCGGTTCCGGCCTGGGATATTGGTCGATCTTTCCCAAGGATCGGCCCGATCAGTTTCTCGGCTGGATCCTGCTGATCCCCTATGACGGCGTCGGCCCGGAGATCGAGATCGGCTGGCGGCTGAACCGGCTTGCCTGGGGCAAGGGTTATGCAAGCGAGGCCGCCCGCCCGATCGTCGCACACGCCTTCCGAACGGCGGGCCTCAGCCGGATCGTCGCCGATATCGACGCGGCCAATTCACGCTCGACGCACGTGGCCGAGAAGATCGGCCTGCGCCTGGTCGGCCATGGCAGGCAGGGGGATGTCGCCTGCAAATGTTACGTGATGACGCGGGACGATTTCAGTTCCGCCACGCGGCAAGAGGCCTGATCCGGGCAAGAGGTCCATGGCGGCTCATCCGGGGCCCTGCCCGTCAGACCACTCATTCACCGACAGCGACGCCGTTGAGCGCCTCTGCCCGCAGGTTTGCACGCAGCCGTCGCCGGCCGGTCCGCCGCCTCAGGCGGCGCCGCGGTCCGCGCGATAGACGCTGGGCTCGATGTCGGGCGCGCGGCCGGACAGGAGATCGGCCATCAGCCGGCCGGAGCCGCAGGCCATGGTCCAGCCAAGCGTGCCGTGACCGGTGTTCAGGTGCAGGTTGGCGTAGCGCGTAGCGCCGATGATCGGGGTGCCGTCCGGCGTCATCGGCCGGAGGCCGGTCCAGAACTTCGCGCCTTCGATCCTGCCGCCGCGCGGGAAGAGGTCACCGACCGAATGTTCGAGCGTCGCGCGCCGGCCGGCATGGAGCGTCAGGTCGTAGCCGCCGAGCTCGGCCGTGCCGCCGACCCGGATGCGGTCGCCGAGCCGCGTGATGGCGACCTTGTAGGTCTCGTCCATGACGGTCGAGACGGGCGCCGCCTCGGCTTCGGTGATCGGCAAAGTGAGCGAATAGCCCTTGACCGGATAGACCGGGATGTCGATGCCGAGCGGGCGCAGCAGCAGCGGCGAATAGCTGCCGAGCGCCACGATGTAATTGTCGCCCAGGATCCGGCCGGCGCTGGTCTCGACGCCGGTGATGCGGCCCCCCTCGCTGGCGAGCCGGTCGATGCGGATGTCCTGGCGGAATTCGACGCCGAGTTCGGCCGCCTTGGCGGCGAGCGCCTGGGTGAACATGTGGCAGTCGCCGGTCTCGTCATGTGGCAGGCGCAGGCCGCCGGCGAACTTCTCGCTGACCAGCCCGAGCGCCGGTTCCGCCGCCACGCAGCCGGCGCGATCCAGCAGTTCGTGGCCGACGCCAAATTCCTTGAGCACCTCGATATCGCCGCCGGTGCCGTCGAGATCCTTCTGCGTCCGGAACAGCTGCAGGGTGCCCTGGCTGCGATGGTCATAGGCGATGCCGGTATCGGCGCGCAGCGCCATCAGGCAGTCGCGGCTATATTCGGCCAGCGCCACCATGCGGCTCTTGTTGACCCGGTAGCGCGCCGTGGTGCAATTGCCGAGCATGCGCAGCATCCAGATCCACATGGCGGGATCGAGCTTCGGCCGGACCACCAGGGGTCCGTATTTCATGGTCAGCCATTTCACCGCCTTGGCCGGCACGCCAGGCCCGGCCCAGGGCGAGGAATAGCCGGGCGAGACCTCGCCGGCATTGGCGAAGCTGGTCTCCAGCGCGACACCCGGCTGCCGGTCGACGACCACCACCTCATGGCCGGCCCGCGCCAGATAATAGGCGCTGGTGACACCGATCACGCCGCCGCCAAGAATGACCGTCTTCATATCGCGCCTCTGACCACCGACCGGTGCCCCCTGATGCGCGAGACAATATGAGTTGAAGCGTCGAATGTGCTTGATTTTGGCCGATCTTTGTTCGAATTCATCATCATCGACGCAATGAAATTCGATAATTTGGCAGAGCATGTCACACGCCCTGGATGCCCTCGATCACCGCATTCTCCTGCTCTTGCGCGCCGACGGACGCATGACCAATGCCGACCTCGCGGCGGCGGTCGGATTGTCGGCCTCGGCCTGCCTCCGGCGGGTGAAGATGCTGGAGGCGAGCGGTGTCATCAGCGGCTACACGGCGCTCATCGATCAGCGCCTGTCGGAGAACATGGCGGTGGTGATCGCCCACATCACGCTGGAACGGCAGACCGAGGACTATCTCGCGCGCTTCGAGGCGGCGATCCGCAAATGCCCGGAGGTGCGCAAATGCGACCTGATGACCGGCTCGTCGGACTATCTCGTGCGTGTCGAGATCACCCATGCCGCCGATTACGAGCGGGTGCACAAGGACGTGCTGTCGCGCCTGCCCGGCGTCTCGCGCATCCAGTCGAGCTTCGCCATTCGCAGCGTGATCTGAGGGCCGTCCGGCCGTTCAGCCGAGCCGCACGACATGGCCTTCGCGGGGGTCGCCGCCATTCGCGTTGAGCGCGGCGATCACGCCCTGCGCCGCCTCGAAGCCGCGGGCCTCGACCACCGTCAGCCAGGGATGAGACTTGTCGGAGATCCGGGCGATGAAGCTCTGCTGGGCGGTGTTGAAGCGCGCGTTGACGACGGCCGGTCCCCAATCGGCATTGCGCTTCTTGATCTGCACCGGCGCGAAATAGAATTGCGGCGCCGGCCCCGGCAGGTCCTGGGCTTTCAGGAATTCCGTATTGGCGGCCGAACCGGCATAACAGTCATAGACCAGCGCCGGGCCGAGATGATGGTGGATGCGGCCGCGCAGCGCCTCGTCGCCGGAGAAGTCGACATAGAGCGTCGGGACAGCCTTATCGAGCTTTTCGACGTCGTCATAGCGAGCCACCCCGTCATAGCAGCCGAGCTCGCGGACGAAACGCTCGTTGCGCCCCGAGGTCAGCCCGAGGCGCTCGATGCCCCTGCCCTCGCCCTCGGACAGACAGAAGGCCGTGCCATAGGCGGTCTTGCTCGACGCGCTCGAGATGAGAAGGCGCCGGGCGCCGAAGAAGCCGTTGTCCTCGAGAAAATCGGCCAGCATGAAGGAGGTGATGAACAAGGGCCGGATCAGCGCCTGATAGCTTTCCAGCGCTTCGGCATGGACGGGATCCTCGCTGCAGCGGCCATATTGATTATAGGCGGAGGTCAGCGCCTTGCGGTGCGCGCTGCCGTCGTAGAAACCCCGGCCGGTGACCCGTTCGGCCTGCATGCGGATGTGGCTGGCGATCGGGTAGTAGCCGTAGAAGCGCTCGCCGACATCGATGCCGGCGACGCCTGACGACACCACGTCGGCAAAGCCCCAGGCCGGCATGTGGCCCCAGCCCGGCCGGCCGGTCGGGAAGAAACCCCAATAGCCCATGGCATCGCCGAAGGCGGCATAGGTGATGTTGTTGGTGGTCAACGCCAGGCGGTCGATCCGCAGCAGGACCTCGCCCGGCGCGGCCTCGGCGCTCTCCTCCCGGGTGGCGATCAGCGAGCGGCCGAGATCCTGCTTGTCGGTCAAGAGAAGCGTGACGGTCAGGCGGTCGGTCATGCTAGCCTCCAGGCGCCGGTTTCAGATCCCGACCGAAACTAGCAATTAGCCGAAACTCCTGGGTTCGGTTTCCCGATGACGCGTCACGAAGCGCCAAAAGCCCTGCCGAAACCGCTGAAACGGCCCTCGCAGGCCCGCGCCAAATTCACCGTCCAGGCGCTCTACGACGCCTTCGTTCGGATTTGGCGGCGCGACGGTCCCGCGGCCGCCACCACCAAGGCGGTGGCGGCGGAAGCCGGCTTCGCGGTCGGCACGGTCTATGACTATTTCCCGAACCGCGAGGCGCTGTTCTCGGGTTATGTCCGTCACTGCCTGGAGCTGCTGCTCGGGCGCATCGACGCGCAAGTGATCGCGCCCGCCGGCCTTGCCTGGGAGCAGCGGCTCGCCCGGCTCGTCCGCATCACCGCCTGTGCCGATCCGGACGCCGCCTATTTCGACGCCGCCATGCTGGCGCGGGAACACGAGGTCGCCGAGCCGAAACATCACCGCCGGTTCTTCGACGAGCTGACCGCCAAGTGGACAGAGGCCATCCGGTCCTGGCCGGATCTCGATCCCCAGCCGTCCGACTTGACCATCCGCACGCTCTGCGTCGCGGTCTGGGGCTCACGCCGCTATGTCCTGCTGGTCGACCCACCGGCCGAGACGCTGGGCGACTGGGTCACCGCACTGGAGCGGGGCGCCCGCCAGGCCTTGCGGGCACCGCCCGACTAAGGGCGCGGTGCTCATCGGCCGGCCGGCCCGCGAGACTCGCGCAAGAGCACGAACGCTTCAGGAGCCAGTGTCCGCACACATCTTTCAGACGAGCCTGAATGCGTCGCCCTTCGAAATTCCGCGCGGGAAGCACCACTTTTCACCTCTCCCCGGCGGGGAGAGGTCGGCCGAAGGCCGGGAGAGGGGGCGAAGCGGGCGACGAGATGTCACCATGCGAAACGCGTAATGCATTGTTCCGAAGCCGCAACTCCCCCTCTCCCGGCGCTCCGCGTCGACCTCTCCCCGCCGGGGAGAGGTGAAGAGAGGATGGTGGTTCCGGCGCGAGATTTCGCCGGGCGACGCATTCAGGCTCGTCTGAAAGATGTGTGCAACCTCTCCCCGCCGGGGAGAGGTAAAAAGCGGCGGTTCGAGCGCATCGCGCCCTACAGCCTTTGACCACCACTCGCATCGATGCTCTGGCCGGTCACCCAACCGCCCGCGGCGGAGGCGAGGAAGCCGACGACGCCGGCAATGTCCTCGGGCTGGCCGACCCGGCCGAGCGCAACGGTGCGGGCGATCTGAGCGCTGGTCTCGGGATCGCGCGCGCCTGGGTTCATGTCGGTGGCGGTCGCCCCCGGCAACACGGCATTGACGGTGATGCCGCGTGCGCCCAACTCGGCGGCGAGCAGCCGGGTCAGGGCTTCCAGCCCCGCCTTGGCCGGCGCATAGACGGCCATATCAGGATAGGCCGCGCGGGTCCCCATCGAGGACAGGTTGATGATCCGGCCGCCGTCGCGCAAATGCGGCAGCAGCGTCCGGATCAGGAAGAACGGCGCCTTCAGGTTGACCGTCAGGATCCGGTCGAAATCGGCCTCACTGACATCGGCGATCCGGGCGCGCCGGCCGATGCCGGCATTGTTGACCAGGATGTCGAAACCGGGCTCGCCGAAACGGCCGGTCAGTTCGCGGCCGAAGCTCTGCGCAAGCGAGGCCGGGCCATCGGGACTGCCGAGATCCGCCTGCACGGCAAAAGCTGAACCGCCGGCCGCCGCGATGGCCCCGACCGTTTCGGCAGCCTCGGCTTCGCCTGACTTGTAGTGGACGGCAACGGTCGCGCCGTCACGCGCGAGCCGCAGTGCGATGGCACGTCCGATGCCGCGGCTCGCGCCGGTCACCAGCGCAACGGGTCGAGTCGAGCGGGTCATTGTCGATAGCTCCGTCAGCGCGACCAGGCCTGGCTCGCCTCGAGCGCGCGCGCCCGTTCGATCAGCGCCCTGCGATCGATCTTGTTGGTGCCGGCCCAGGGCAGGTCGGCGAGAAACTCGACCCGGCGCGGATGCTGGTAGGCCGGCCCGTTATCGATGGTGAAGCGCTTGATCTCGTCGACCGCGATGGCGCCCTCGGGCCGCCGCACGATGAAGGCGACCGGCACTTGGCCGCGCTCCTCGTCGGGCAGCGGCACGACCGCTGCCTGCTGTACCTGCGGATGGCGCTCCAGGAGCTTCTCGACCTCGCCGGGATAGATGTTCTCGCCCGAGCAGACGAACATGTCGTCGGCGCGCCCGACGAAATAGTAGAAGCCGTTCTCGTCGCGGCGGAACACGTCGCCCGAGCGATACCAGCCGGTGTCGAGCACCTTGGCGCTCTGCGCCGGCAGGTTGAGATAGCCCGGCGTGACCGCGGGATTGCGCATCAGCAACACGCCCTCGTCCTCGGTCGGGCCATCGACCAGGCGCACCTCGCCGCCGGCCAGGGGATAACCGACCGCGAGCGGCGGCTGGGCAAGCCCCTGGGGGTGCGGACCGAACACCGCGGGGCCTGCCTCCGTGGTGCCGAAGCCATTGGTCACGGGGATGCCGGGAAAGGCTGCGCGGATGCGCTCGATCAGGCCGAGGGTCAGCGGCGCCGAACCCAGGCGAATGCGCTTCAGCCGCGAGAAGTCGCGCCCCGCCAGCGCCTTCTCGTCCTTGACCACGCGCGCCAGCATGGTCGGCACCGCCATGACATTGGTCACCTCATAGCGCTCGAGCGCGTCGATATAGGAGGGCGTGTCGAAACCCGGCAGATAGACCACCGAGCCATTGGTGGCGAAGACGCTTTTCGACTGGAACAGGCCGTTCATGTGGAACAGCGGCTGGGCGATGATCGACCGATCGATCTCCGGCACCGTCGCCGCGGTCAGCGTCTCGAGCGCCCAGAGCTGGCCCGCATGGCTGAGCGGCACGCCCTTGGGGCGCCCGGTGGAGCCGGAGGTATAGAGGATTTGGCCGATCTCGTCCGGCTCCGCCGGCACCGTCTCGAAGGCACTCGGCACGACACGCGCGGCAAATCCCGCGCTGCTTACGTCGTCGAAGTCGACCACCGGCACCGTGTCCGGCACCAGTTGCCGGCGTGGCCCGTCGGTGAAGGCGAAGGCGATACGCGAATCCTCGAAGATATAGTCGATGGTCTCGCGCGGCAGTTTGGTATTGACCGGCACGGCGACGAAACCGGCGCGCATGATGCCGAAATAGCTGATGATATATTCGGCGCGGTTGAGCGCCAGGATCGCGATCGCCGCGCCGCGCGGCAGGCCGGCCTCGGTCAGGAGCCGGGCGACACCATTGGCATGGGCGTCGATCTCCGCATGGGTCCATTGGCGCGGCGCGGCCTGGTCCCTCAGGTCGATCACCGCGATGCGGTCGAGATCGCGTGAACGGTCGACGAGATCGCCGAGATTGGTCCAGCGTGACATGGTGGCGAGGTCCTTGGGGGTTGAGGGTCAGGCGTCGAGCGGCTCGGCGGCACGGTGGGCCGGGCTCTCGATCGGCGTGGCGATATCGAAATGGCAGGCGACCGCGCGGCCCGGCCCGCGGCGCTCGAGACGCGGTGCCCGTTCGCGGCAGACGGCCTGGGCCAGCGGACAGCGGGCGTGGAAGGCGCAGCCCTTCGGCGGGGCGAGCGGGCTCGGCAATTCGCCTTCGAGGATCTGGCGACGGCGCGTGCGGGCGAGCCTGGGATCGCCCACCGGCGCCGCCTCGATCAGGGCGCGGGTATAGGGATGGGCGGGCGCCGCGAAGATTTCGGCCGCCGGTCCGCTTTCGACGATGCGGCCGAGATACATGACCAGCAGGCGGTCGGCGATGTGCTCGACCACGCTGAGGTCGTGGGAAATGAACAGGTAGGAGACGCCGAACTCCTGCTGCAGGTCCTGCAGCAGGTTGATCACCTGGGCGCGCACCGACACGTCGAGCGCGGAAACCGGCTCGTCGCAGATGAGCACCTTGGGATTGAGCACGAGCGCGCGGGCAATGCCGACGCGCTGGCGCTGGCCGCCGGAGAATTCGTGCGGGTAGCGGCCGGCCGCGCCCTGGGGCAGGCCGACCTTGGCCATGACCGTCTCGACCCGTTCGCGGATCTCGGCGCGCGGCCGGCCGGCGACGATGAGCGGCTGGGCGATGATCTTGCCGACCTGGTGGCGCGGATTGAGCGAGCTGTAGGGATCCTGGAAGATCATCTGGACATGCGGGCGCAGCGGCTTCAGCGCCCGCGCGTCGAGCGTCGTGATGTGCCGGCCCTCGACCGCGACCGTGCCGCCGGCGATCGGCACCAGCCGCATGATCGCCTTGCCGAGCGTCGACTTGCCGCAACCGGACTCGCCGACCAGACCGACCGTTTCGCCAGCATTGACCTCCAGGCTGACATCACTGACCGCCTGGACAATGCCGCGCGGGGTCGGAAAGGCGACGCTGAGCTCACGCACCGACAAGAGCGACATGGCGCTGGCCCTCCTTTTCAGCCACGAAACAGGCGACGCTCCGGCCGCCGCCGTGATCGGCGAGGCGCGGCTGTTGGGCCCGGCAGCGGTCGATCGCCTGCGGGCAGCGATTGGCGAAGGCGCAGCCGGCCGGCAGCGCATCGAGGCCCGGAACGCTGCCGGCGATCTCGACCAGCCGGCCGCGCTTCAGCCGCGTCGCCGAGGGCGTCGCGCCGATCAGGCCGCGCGTATAGGGATGCAGCGGCCGCTCGAAGATGTCGTCGACCGGACCTTCCTCGACCTTGCGGCCGGCATACATGACGATGACCCGGTCGGCGGTTTCGGCGACCACGCCGAGGTCGTGCGTGATGATGACCAGCGCCATGTCGGTCGCCGCCTGCAGGTCCTTCATCAGCCGGAGGATCTGGGCCTGGATGGTGACGTCGAGGGCGGTGGTCGGCTCGTCGGCGATCAGCACTTTCGGCCGGCAGGCGATCGCCATGGCGATCATTACGCGCTGGCTCATGCCGCCCGAGAGCTGATGGGGATAGTCGTCGAGCCGGCGCTCCGGATCGGGAATTCCGACCTGGCGCAGGAGGTCGAGTGCGCGCTCGGCCGCTTCCGCGGCGCTCACCGAACGGCGCCGGCGGATCGCCTCGACGAGCTGGCTGCGCACCGACACGACAGGGTTGAGCGAGGTCATCGGATCCTGGAAGATCATGGCGATCTCCCGGCCCCTGACATCGCGCATGGCGCGTTCGGAGAGCTGTGTCAGGTCTTGCCCGCCGAGCGCGACGGAACCGCTCGCGATGCGCGCCGGCGGATCCGGTAGGAGCCGCATCAAGGCGAGCGCGGTCAGCGACTTGCCGCAGCCGGATTCTCCGACGAGCGCCACCGTCTCGCCGGCATCGACCGAGAGCGAGAAGCGATCGACCGCTTTCAGCCGGCCGCGCCGGGTGACGAGCTCGACCTCGAGATCGGTGACGGTGAGTGCGCTTGCCATCACCGGTCCCTCAGCTTGGGATTGAGCGCGTCGTTGAGCCCGTCGCCGATCAGGTTGAGCGCCAGCACGGTGAGCATGATGGCAAGTCCGGGCACGGCGCAGATGTACCAGGAGGTGCGGATCAAGGTGCGGCCGTCGCCGATCAGCCCGCCCCAGCTCGCGACATTGGGATCGCCGAGGCCGAGGAAGGAGATCGAGGATTCGAACAGGATGGCGCTGGCGATCACCAGCGACGACAGGATGATGACCGGCGGCAAGGCATTGGGCAGGATCTCGCCGACGATGATGCGCCAGTCGCTCATGCCCATGGACCGGCAGGCCTGGATGAATTCCCGGTCGCGCAGGGAGAGGAATTCGGCACGTGTCAGCCGGGCGATCGGCGTCCAGGTGACGATGCCGACGGCCATGGTGATATTGCCGATGCTCTGGCCGAGGATCGAGACGATGGTCAGGATGAAGATGATGTTCGGCACGGTCTGGAACAGCTCGGCGAAGCGCATCAGCACTTCGTCGACCCAGCCGCCGAAATAGGCCGCGGTCGCACCGACGGCGACGCCGATGCAGGTCGCGGTGAGGCTGGCGAACAGGCCGATCATCAGCGTGGTACGGGCGCCATGGGCGACCATGGCGGCGATGTCGCGGCCGAGCGAATCCGTGCCGAGCGGAAAGCGCGGATTGACGAAGGGCCAGATCTCCGGGCGGCCGACGATGCGCAGCGGGTTGCGCGGGAACAGACCCGGCGCGACCAGTGCGAAACCGATGACAGCCAGGATGACGAAAAGGCCGGCGAGCGCCGCGCGATTGCGGCCGAAACGCCTGAAAAAGTCGAGAAAGGGGGACATGATCTCGCTCGCTAGCGGGCGCGAATGCGCGGATCGAGCTTGAAATAGGCGAGGTCGACCGCGGCATTGGCCAAGGCGACGATCAGCGAGGACAGCACCATGACGCCGAGCACGACGGGGTAGTTGCGGCTCATCACGCTGTCGAGCATCAGGCTGCCGATGCCCGGCCAGCTGAACACCGCCTCGACCACGACGCTGCCGCCGACCACCGTGCCGAGCTGCAGGCCGAGCAAGGTCACGACAGGCAGGAGCGCATTGCGCAACACGTGCTTGATGACCACGCCGGCGGTCGACAGGCCCTTGGCGCGGGCGGTGCGGACGAATTCCAGGCGGAACACCTCCAGCATGGCCGCGCGCATGACGCGGGCATACATGGCGGCATAGAACAGCCCGAGCGAGACCGCCGGCAGCAGCAGGTGGCGGCCGACATCCAGCGTGTCGGCGACGAGGCCGCCGGGCCCGCCAATGGTGCGCATGCCGCCGACCGGCAGCCAGCCGAGCTTCACCGCGAACAGCACGGTCATCATGATGCCGAGCCAGAAGGTCGGCGCGGCGAAGAAGAACACCGCGCCGAGCGAGATCAGGTTGTCCCAGATCGTGTTGACCTTGACCGCGGCGATGACGCCGGCGGTGACGCCGATGATCAGCGCGATGGCGATGCTCGCCAGCATCAGGATCACGGTCGCCGGCAGGTGATGCAGGATCACCTCCAGCACCGGTGCGTTCTGCCGGTAGGAAAAGCCGAAATCCAGCGTCAGCACCGACCAGATATATTTGCCGAGCTGGACGATCGCCGGCTGATCCATGCCGTAGAGCACGCGCAGCCTTTCGATCAGCGCGGGATCGCTGACCTGCTGCTCGGCCGTCATCACGTCGAGGAAGCTGCCCGGCGCGAGCTGGATCAGCGCGAAGTTCAGGACGATGACGCCGAGCAGAAGCGGCACGATCTGGGCGAGGCGCCGGAGCAGGATACGTCGCATGGCCTGTCTCCCGCCTCAGCGGTCGAGCCAGACATTGCCCCAGCTTTCGCCCATGAAATCGGCGAGCTCGGAGTGGCCGCGCACGTCGGCGCGGGCAACCGTCACCGACTCGATCTCGACCAGCGAGGTCCAGGGCAGGTCGGTGGCGATCACCGTCTGCAGCTCGTGGGCGAGCGTCACCCGCTTCTTCGGATCGATCTCCACCGAGAGCCGGGCGACGATGTCGTCGAGCTTGGGGTTGGAATAGCCGTTGGCATTGCGGAAGGCGGCCCCCTTGAGGATGCCGTCGGTGGTGTAGAACTGGGTCCATTGCGGCACCAGCTCGACCGCGCCCGAATTGTTCGACAGCGCGATGTCGTAATCGTAATCGGTGTAGATGCGCTTCAGCGAGGTCGCGCGGTCGGGAATGGCGAGATCGACCGTGATGTCGATGTCCTCCAGCGCCTGTTTGACATATTGGCCGAGCTTGACGTTCTCCTCGAACCAGCCGGCGGCCACCACATTGAGCTTGAACCGCGAACCGTTCTTGACGGGATAGCCGGCGGCATCGAGCAATTGTCCGGCCTTCCTGATATCGAAGGGATAGGCCGGCACATCCTTGTTGAAGAACAGCTTGTTGCTGCTCGGGACCGGCCCGATCGCCGGCTTGGCCAGGCCGAAAAAGATCGTCTCGGCGATGAAGCTGCGATCGATGGCGTGGTTGATGGCGCGGCGCACCTCGGCGCGCTTGACGATGTCGCGGCGCGAATTGAATTCGATCGACGAGACCCAGGCCGAGTTGTCGTAACCCTTGGTGGTGGAGGCGAAACGTCCGGTGGCCCCGAGCCGCTTGATGTCCGGCGCCGGCGTCGGATTGAACACGCCGATGTCGAGCTGGCCGGCTTCGAAGGCAGCCGATCGCGACGCCGGATCACGCCACCAGCGGATCACCAGCCGGTCGAGATAGGGCAGCTGCGGGTCCCAATAGCGCTCGTTGCGGACGAATTCGACATGGCTGCCGCGGACCCATTCCTTGACCTTGAACGGGCCGGTGCCGACGGGGGCGTTGTTGACCGGGTTGGTCAGGATGTCGCGGCCGTCATAGAGGTGCCTGGGGATGACGAGAGCCGACTTGCCGGCCAGGATCGATTTCAGGAAGAAGTCCGGAACGGCCGCATCGAAGGAGAGCCGCACGGTGGTGGCATCGACCGCCTCGGCGGCGACCAGCGCCTTCAGCGCGACACCGGCAGAGATCGGCTTCCAATAGTTCAGCGCGTTGAACACCACGTCGTCGGCGGTGAACGGCTTGCCGTCGTGCCAGGTGACATTGGGACGCAGCTTGATGATGTAGCTCTTGAAATCTTCCGACGCCGTCACCTCGAGCGCCAGCACCGGCTCGAAGGCGAGATCGTTGTTCAAGCGCAGCAGCCGCTCATGCACTTTGGTCGAGGTGAAATAGGGGCTGGAACCGCCGCCCGGCGGCACGAACAGCGATTGCGGTTCGAAGCCGCCCCAGGTGGCGGTCAAGGTGCCGCCACGCTTCGGCGCGACGCCGGCGCCCTGCCCGAAGGCCAGGCTGTGACCGCCGATCGCGGAGGCGAGGATGCCGCCGGCGGTGGTGGCGAGCAGGTTGCGGCGGGAGAGGCTGGACATCGGATCACCTTTCAAATCGGTCTGGACATGCGGCTTGCGTCCCGGCGCCGGAGGCAGCCGGGCGCGGCCACCCGTCAACTCTTGTCTTGCGTCGCGTAGCTCGCCCGGCCGATGGCGAGCAGCGTGCCGCGCTCGTCGAACACGTCGACGTCGGAGACCCCGACGCTGCGGCCGTTGCGGCGCACCCTGGCGGTCACGACAAGTGCCGTGTCGACCGCGGGACGAAGATAATCGACGCGGAAATTGATGGTCGGCAGGCCGCGGCCGATCAGCATGATCAGAGCGAAATCGCCGACCGTGTCGATCACCGAGGCGATCGGACCGCCATGCCATTGGCCGGTGCCGGCGCCACGCTCGAGCTCGGGCCGGAACGGTGCGCGAATGGTGATCTCCTCGCGGTCGGGATCCGCCGAGATCACCTTCAGGCCCAGGAAAGCGCTGAACGGCGACGCGTCGAGCTTGGCCTGCAACTCATCGGCGGAGAGGGCAGGATTCGAACCCGCCTTGATCACGGGTGCTGCCTGCCCGGTCATGGCGTCACCACGACCTTGCCGATGACCTCGCGGTCCTCGATGACGCGCAGCGCCTCGGCCGCCTGGTCGAGCGGATAGGTCTTGTCGACCAGGGCCTTCAGCTTGCCCGAACCGATGAGCTCGAACAGCTCGCCGATGTCCTTCGGCTCCCAGCCGTTGGAGCCGAGGATCTGCAGCTCGAAGGTCCAGATGAAACGGATATCCTCGGTCGGCGCGAAGCCGGCGGTAGCGCCGCAGGTGAGCAGTCGTCCACCGAGGCGTAGCGCCCGCAGCGATTTCACCCAGGTGTCGCCGCCGGTGAAATTGACCACCACGTCGACGCCGCCGCTCTTGTCGTGGCGCCGCCGCTGCGGCTTGCCGTGGCGTTCGTGCACGACCTTGAGGAAGTCCTCGTCGCGATAGAGGATGATTTCGTCGGCGCCGAGCTCCAGCAGCCGATCCGCCTTTTCCTGCGAACCGGCGGCGGCGATGACATAGGCACCGGCGAGCTTGGCGAGCTGCACGCAGCAGACACCGACGCCGCCGCTGGCGCCGAGGATCAAGACCTTCTCGCCGGCCGTCACCTTGCCGATGGTGGTCATCATGCGCAGCGCCGTGCCATAGGCGACCGGTAGCGCCGCGGCCTGCTCGAACGACACGCCGTCGGGAATGCGGATCAACTGGTGCGCGCGCGCCCGGCAATATTCGGCGAGGCCGCCATTGACCGTCTCGCCCATCAGGCCGCCTTCGACCCGGTTGATCGGATCGACCAGAACCCGGTCGCCAACCGCCCAGCCGGTGACGCCGGCACCGATCTCGGTGATCTCGCCGACCACATCCAGGCCGATGATGACCGGCAGCGGGATCTTGATGCCCGGCATGCCGCGACGGGTGAACACGTCGTGGTAGTTGAGCGAGCTGGCGCGAACGCGCAGCACCACGTCACCCTCACCGGCGGTTGGCGTCGGGAAATCCGGCTCCAGACGAAGCTGGTCGAGGCCGCCATGTTCTCGCAAAACCACTGCACGCATATCGAAGAGCTTTCCTCAGTCGTCGCCGTCGCCCCGCACGGGAGCGTCGCCGATGACGCGGACAAGCCTTCTCCGGTCCGGGGCCCGAGGGCGTCCGGTGCGGATCGTCGTTTTGTCCTTGCGCATCGATCGACGAAACCGAGGCCGTATCGGCCTTCCGGGACGTCCAATAGAAGCCACCACAGCGACTGGAAGAGCCTGTCACCAGCCGCCTGCAATGTGGTCTTCAGTGTTCCGCCGAGGGTCCGTCATGTCAACCGGAATGTTCTTTTTGAAGAACGATACGGTCGTAGCGGATTGCACTCCCGGCGAACCGGGAGGGAGAAACAAAATCCGTGAATGATCGAAATTGGCCGATAATCTTGCAAAATTCACGAATGTGCGACGCGCAATCCGGTTCGCATCTCGGTGAAATGCGCATTTCGATCGGAACTGTCTCCCCGATCAGACATTTAAGGATCAAATCACTCCGGCGAGCCGTTCTTTAAAAAGTACGTTCTCTCACGCGAGCACAACGATCAGGTCGAGGCACGCGCCGCCAGCGCGAAGCCCATATCGATCCGGCGCGCGACGACGGGCGCGCCCTTCAACCGCGCGACGATGATCTCGGCCGCGCGCCGCCCGATCGCTTCGCGCGGAATGTCCAGGCCGGTCAGCGGCGGATCGAGGATCCGGCCGATCTCGTGATCGTCGAAACTGGCGATGGCGAGGTCGCCGGGAACCGCCAGACCGCGCTTCATCGCCTCGATCGCCAGAGCCACCGCGAGGACATCACCGGCGCCGAGGATCGCGTCGAAGGCGGGGCGCGCTGCCAGGATCCGGTCCATCAGCGCGGGCGCCTCGGCATAACCGCCGGGCGCCTCGAAAACCGCGTCCGGGGCCGCCGTGACACCGGCCGCGGCAAGCGCCGCGCGGAAACCGTCATGGCGGCTGCGCGCGCGGCTGGAGCGGGCGAGCGGCAGCGTGACGAAGGCGATGTTGCGGCGCCCCCGGTCGATGAGGTGGCGCGTCAGCGCGGCGGTCGCATCATGGTTGGAAAAGCTGACCACGGTATCGATCGGCACCTCGACGAGATCGCCGGTTTCGACGACGACCACGCCGGCCTGCCCGACCAGGCGCAGCATGCCGGCGTCGTGGCTGGTTTCATGCAGAACCAGTGCCGCCGGCCGCTGCCGCAGCAGTTCGCGCACCACGCGCGTCTCCTCCTCGGGCGAATAGGCGGCCTCGGCGACCGACAGAACAAAACCGTGGCGGGACAGTTCGCCGGACAGACCCCGCAGGATCGCCGTGTAGAGATTGTTGGTGAGCGAGGGCACGATGGCCGCCACCACATTCGAAGCCCGGCGCTTGAGCGCCGAGGCGATGCCGTCGGGGACATAGGCGATGTCGGCGGCGACCTGCTCGACGCGGCTGCGGGTTTCCGGCGCGACGCTGTCCGGCTCGCTGAACACCCGCGACACCGTCATGACCGAGACACCGGCGCGGCGCGCCACATCGGTCATGGTTGGTTTCTGTGACACCCGCGGGCCGCCTTGCTTGACATCGTCCAATTCCCGGATATTTTCCTATGTGAACGTTAACATCAAGAGTTCCAGCGACGCTGACCGGCCTTTCCCACCGCTTTCGCGGCGCGTCGAGGCAGAGCTCCGTCAGCCGGGGCCAAGGAGGAGACCTCATGATCTCGCGCCGCAGCCTGACCGCCGCGCTCGTCACGACACCGGCATTGGTTCGCCGCGCGCAGGCCGGCGCCGTCTGGCCGGAACGGCCGGTGCGGATCCTGATCCCCTTCGCGCCGGGCGGCGCCGCCGACACGCTCGCCCGCATCCTGTCGGAGAACTTCAAGGAGGAGGCACGCGGCCAGCCGCTGATCGTCGAGAACCGGCCGGGCGCCGGCGGCACGCTGGCCGCGGCCAGCACGGCCCAGGCGGCCGGTGACGGCCATACCTTGCTGATGGGCGACATCGGCGCCAACGCGGTGGCCGGCGCCCTGTTTCCCACCCTGCCCTATGCGATCGACAAGGCCTTCGTTCATGTCATTCATCTCGCCAACCTGCCCATGGCGATGATCGCGCACCCTTCGGTCGGCGGCGGCACGCTGCAGGGACTGATCGCGGCGGCGAAGCAGAAGCCCGGCGGCCTGAACTATGCCTCGGCGGGCCCGGGCGGCGCCTCCCACCTGATGATGGAACTGTTCAACCGGCTGGCCGGCGTGCAGATCCAGCACATTCCCTATCGCGGCGGCGGACCGGTGCTGCAGGCCGTGCTGACCAACGAGGTCCAGGTCGCCTTCTCCACCGTCTCCACCACCCGCCCCTTCATCGAATCGGGCGGCGTGCGCGCCATTGGCGTCGGCGGACGGAATGTCGTGCCGTCATTGCCCGAGGTTCGCCCCGTCGCCGACATCGTGGCCGGCTTCGAGGCCGAAACCTGGCACGGCATTCACGCCCCTGCGGCGGTGTCGCCCGACGTCGCGGCCGAGATCAACCGGGTGTTCAACGCCCTGCTCAAGCGCCCCGACGTGCTCGCCCGGATGGAGCAGCAATCGGCGATCGCAGTCGGCGGCAGCTCCGAAAGCTATGCCGCTTTCGTCCGCGGCGAGATCGACAAATGGAGCCGGGTGGTGCGGGATTCCGGCATCCGGATGACCAATTGACCCAATCCCGTCCGCTGATCATCACCGCCGCGCTGACCGGCGGCGGCCCGCGCAAAGGCCCGGCGCATCCGGTCACGCCGGCGGCCGTGGTCGGCGACGCCGTTGCCGCCTGGCGGGCCGGCGCGGCGATCGTCCACATTCACGCCCGGACAGAGGATGGCGGCACGACGATGGCGCCCGCGGCCTACCGGGCCATGGCCGAGGCCATCCGCGCCGAAGGTTGCGACGCGCTGATCGATATCAGCGCCGGCGATGACGGCGGCAAGGCCGATCACGTGGCGCGGCTCGCCGTCGTCGACGGCGGCGGCGACCTGATGACGCTCGCCGGCGGCCCGTTCAACCTGGGCGACCGGCTCTACGACAACGGCCCGGCCTTCATCGATCGCATGGCACGCGCCATCACGGCGACCGCGGCGAAACCGATCTTCGAAATCTTCGACACCGGCCAGATGGCGACGCTACACCGGCTGCTCGCCGACGGCGTCCTGGTTCCCCCGGTCCTGGTCGAATTCGTGATGGGCGTCCCCGGCGGCATGCCGGTCGATGCACGGCTCCTGCCGATCCTGGTCGAAAGCCTGCCCCTGGGCGCTCTCTGGTCGATCTCGATCCAGACCACCGATCCCGCGGCCTTCCGCGTGCTTCTGAAAAAGGCGATCCGGCTCGGCGGCCATGTCCGCACCGGACTGGAGGATCATATCTTCAATGCCAAGGGCGACCCGGCCGCCGGCAACGCCGCCATGGTCGCCGAGGTGGTGGCGCTCGCGGAGAGCTCCGGGCGAAGGGTCGCGACAGCCGCCGACACCCGCCAACTGCTGGGTCAAGCCGGCAAGGTTGGGCTTGTATTGGGTTCCAGCGCCTCTTCGGCCTCGTCCTCTTCCGGCAGAGCCTCGCCGTGAACCGGCAGTGGCGTGCCGATCCAGAACGGATTGACCAGATGGTCCCGCTTCGGATTGGTCGTGTTCGGGTGGACGAGAATGCTCAGGCCGCCATGGTTGAGCATCAGCCAGGGCACTAGCGAGCCGAACAGCTCGGTCGCGAAGGAGACCTGGTACATCGCTTCGGCGTGTGGGCCGACCTTGGCGTCGTGCCAGCGCCCCAGGCGCACCAGGAAGCGCTCACCGATCCACAGGCGAAGCTGTTCCGCCACCGCGCGTGTCGTTGCCGGATCATAATAGACATGGGCGTGATAGCTGGCGATTTCGGCGGCTGAACGCGGGCTCGCCGCGGCATCGGCTTGATCCATCGATGGCTCCTGTCGGCGACGGCCGGCCCACATGGTTCACGGTCCAACGGTGGACGGAAGTTTAATCGAAATCTCCGTCGCCGGACCATGCGCCTGAGCAAGGAAACGATCTCGCCGGCGCAAGCGATTGCTCCGATGGGCGTCATGTCCGGATCGCCGGAACAAGGCGGATGAGGTGGTGATGTCGGACACGGCCCCGTCCGGAGGCCCGCCCAGGTCTGCTCCCTGATCGCGCATCGCCGCCGCGAGCCATTCGCGAGCCGCTTCTGATCGATCAGGCGGCCAGCCGGGCGATCGGCAGATCGTTGACGATCTCGAACTTCCGCCGTGCAAGCTCGGCGAGGAAGGCCGTGGTGTCGTAATATTCCTCAGGCCCCCACACGCCCGGCCGCCGCTCTCCCGCCAGCAGCAGCTGGATGCCGATCGACATGCCCATCGACGTGCCGGGGTCGACGAAACCGGGGCGCGCGATCTGCGGACCGCCAAGGACGGCGCAGTTGACCGTGACCTTGCGGCCGTCCTTCTCGCCCTCGCCGACGGCAAGGTGCAACTCGTGGCCTTGCTGGGCCGGAATGCGGTCGCGCCGGCGCTCGATATTGCGGCGGATCAGGGCCTCGAGGAAGGCCAGCGGTTCGACCTTGACGCCGCGCACGTCGAGCGGGTCGTCGAAATCGCCGAAGCCGGCCTTGACCAGGCCGACCCAGGCCTCGTGCTCGCGCTGAGGGAGGTGCAATTTCCAGGTGAATTCGCGAATGCCCTTGTCGGCAATGCCTTCGGCGAAAGGCACGGTCAGGGGCTCGGAGTGCTGGGTATAGATGAAATCCGTGCGGCCGAAGGGCGCCGGCAGGTCCAACGTCTCCTTGCCGCTTTGCGGCGCCATGTCGCGCAAGGCGCCACCGAGGAACTGACGCGACGGATTGGCGTATTCGGCCAGGATGGTCGAGAGCGCATAGGGCGGCACCAGGACCGGATTCTCCTCGCCGATCAGCTTGGCGGCCCAGAACAGATTGATCCGGTCGACCCGGTCGAGACGGTCGGCGACCGCGCGGCAAATGACGTTGGAAATGCCGGGATCGGCGCCGAGGCCGAGCACCGCGGTGGCGCCGGCGCTTTGCCAGCTGGCGGCGCATTGCCGCTGCTTGACGGTGAAGACACCCATGCCGCCATAATCGACATAGGTTGTCCGTGCCGCGAGACAGGCGTCGAAAATGCGCATCTGGTGACCGGCGAAGGTCGGCACGGCGTTGACGCAGAGGTCGGCCTCGGCCAGCGCTGCCGCCAGTGCGCCGTCGTCGGCGACATCGATGGCGGCGGCCCGGCATTTGGGATCGTCGAGCGCCGCCACCAGTTGCCGGGCCTGGTCATGGGCGTGGTCGGCGACGATGATCTCCTCGAAGAGATGGCGGCCGGTTTCCAGGAGGTCCCGCACCGTGCCGCTCGCCATCGCACCCGCGCCGCCAAGCATCAATATCTTCATGTCGGTCACCAAAGTTCGCGCTCTTTGCCCGGCTTCGCCTCGAGGGCGCGCCGGGCGACAACGGAGCGTCGATATCAATTTTATAGTTGAATGTAAATTTATATTCGACTATTTTTGGAGCGTTCGGCGGGCCGGTCACACCCCGGCCGGTAGCCTGTCGCCCGGTCATTCAGCATAGTGGCCGGCACCAACTGTCCCCGCCAAGGGGATGACAGACCGGGAGCGGCCAGGACCGACATGGCGACAGCACGAATGAAACCCACCCTCGTTCCACCGGCGGCGCCTGCCGAGCCCGGGCTGCGCCTGCGCAAGAAGGCGAAGCAAAAGGCGGAGATTCTCGCCGCCGCGACCGAATTGTTTCGCAGCAACGGCTTCGAGGAAACCCGGATGGAGGATGTCGGCCGGCTCGCCGATGTCTCGCTGAAGACCGTCTATAATTATTTCCCGACCAAGCAGTCGATCCTGATCGAACTGGTCCGGGAAGACCGGATCCGCATGATGGCGCTCTACGAGGCGATCCTCGACGAGCCCCATGCCGATCTCGCCGAGGCGCTGGCCAGGCTCATCCGGGCCGATATCGGCGACGTGCTGACGCCGAACGACAAGAAATTGTGGCGCGAGCTGCTCGCCGCCGAGGTTCGCTCCTCCGTCGACAGCGCCGAGGAGTACCAGAAGAACCGCGAAATCTTCGGCGCCTATATTCGCAAGATGCTGCTCAAATTCCGCCGCGACGGCGTCCTGTCGAGCGCGGTCAGCATCACCATGGCGGTGGAACTGATCTATGCGATCCTAGCCTATAACTTCCGGATCTATTGCACCGCGCCCGACATGATGATCGACGACGTCGAGAAGAGCGTCCGCGCGCAGCTGCGGCTGCTGGTGACCGGCTGGACCGCGACCAAGCCGACAAAGGCCAGGCCCGCGGCGCGCGCCCCGCGCAAGTCGTCATGACCCGGCACCTCCTTATCGGTGGGACCTGGCGCGCCGCGCTCTCCGGCGCCAGCCTCGACGTGGTCGACCCGGCCACCGAAACGGTCATCGACAGCGTCGCCAATGGCGGTGAAGCCGATGTCGATCTGGCCGTCGCCGCCGCACGTGCCGCCTTCCCGGCCTGGCGCCGCACCAGCGCGTCGGACCGGGCAAGCCTGCTGACCGCCATCGCCGCCGGCATCGCCGCGCGACGGGATGAACTCGCCGCCATCGAGGTTCGCGACAACGGCAAGCCGTTGCCGGAAGCGCTCTGGGACATCGACGATGCCGCCGGCTGCTTCAGCTATTATGCCAAGCTCGCCGGCGAACTCGATGCACGGCAGGAGGTCGCGATTGCCCTGCCCGACGCGCGTTTCACCGCCTATGTCAGGCAGGAGCCGGTCGGCGTCGCCGGCCTGATCATTCCGTGGAACTACCCGCTGCTCATGGCCGCGTGGAAGGTCGCACCCGCTCTCGCCGCGGGCGCGACCTGCGTGCTGAAGCCATCCGAACTCACCCCGCTCTCGGCCCTCGCGCTCGGCGCCATCGCCAGCGAAGCGGGCCTGCCGCCCGGCGTGCTGAACATCGTCACGGGCGACGGCGCGACCGGCCGGGCGCTCAGCCGCCATCCCGGCATCGACAAGATCGCCTTCACCGGCTCGGTGCCGACAGGCGTCGCCGTGATGACGGCGGCTGCCCAGGACATCAAGAATGTCAGCCTGGAGCTCGGCGGCAAATCGGCCTTCATCGTGTTCGACGACGCCGATATCGACCAGGCGGTCGAATGGATCATGTTCGGCATCTTCTGGAACCAGGGCCAGGTTTGCAGCGCGACGTCACGCCTGATCGTGCAGGCCGGCATTGCGCCACGGCTGATCGAGCGCCTGGTCGCGGCGACCCGGACCATCCGCATCGGCAACGGCATGGACCAGGGCGTCCAGCTCGGCCCGCTGGTCAGCCGCGGCCAGCACGACAAGGTCATGCGCGCCGTGGCGCAGGCAAAGGCCGATGGTGCAAGGCTGCTGACCGGCGGCGGTCGCCCGCCCGGCATGGCGCGCGGCTTCTTCATGGAGCCGACGATCTTTGCCGACGTGCCCGAGACCTCGGCGCTCTGGACCGAGGAGATCTTCGGCCCGGTGCTCGCCATGCGCCGCTTCACCGAGGAGGACGAGGCCGTCGCCATGGCCAATGGCACGCGCTTCGGGCTCGCCGCGGCGATCATGTCCAACGACATCGCCCGCTGCGATCGCGTCGCCCGCGCGATGGAAGCCGGCATCGTCTGGATCAACTGCTCGCAACCGACCTTCACGGAGGCCCCCTGGGGCGGCGTGAAGCACAGCGGCATCGGCCGCGAACTCGGCCGCTGGGGCCTCGAAAACTACCTCGAAACCAAACAGGTGACGCGTTTCGACACCGCCCATACATGGGGCTGGTATCTCGGCCGGGACGCGTGAGATCGGACAAGCCGCCACGGCCGGGACAGTTGCCCGCCAACCGGTAGACTGAACTGTCTATATCTATGTGAATAAAATAATTCACTCGAATGTAAAAAATATGGACAGGCCGATTTCGGCATGCTCAGATCACCTCAGCCGACGGACGTGGCGCCGTCGCGCGATGGGTGAGTGAGCAGGCCGTGGATCGGGAGCCCCTGGGGCTCCCGACGTCTCCGCAGCCTGCCGGATCGCATCGCCGCGGCGGGCCGCAAACCCTGGATCGCAACGATCCGGGGATGCCGTTCGGCGCAGGCCTCATTCGCGCTGCCGGAAAGTCGGATCTCGCTCATGACAAAAATGGCTATCGAGGTTGGCGGGACATTTACCGACCTGATCTGGATCGAAGGCGCGGAGGTGCGCACGCACAAGGTTCCCTCGACCCCGCAGGACGCATCGGTTGGCGTCATCGCCGGCCTCGAGGAGGCGCTCGGCCAGCAATTGTCGGGCCTGACCGAGCTGTTTCACGGCTCGACCGTCGCGACCAATGCGGTGATCGAACGCAAGGGCTGCCGCACGGCGCTGATCACCACCGAGGGTTTCCGGGACATCCTGTCGCTGCAGCGCCAGCTTCGTCCCAATGTCTATGCCATCGCCTGCAAGAAGCCGGAGCCGTTGCTGGCGCCGCGGCAATGCGCCGAGGTCGTCGAAAGGCTGGACGCGACGGGGGCGGTCGTCACGCCGCTCGACGAGGCCGGCCTGGTCGCCACGCTCGACCTGCTGATGCGGCGCGAACGGCCGGAGGCGCTGGCGGTCTGCCTGCTGCATTCCTACCGCAACCCCACCCACGAGGAGCGGGTCCGCGAGCTGGTCGCCCGGCACTATCCCGATCTGCCGGTGGTGCTTTCGTGCGCCGTGCTGCCGACCTTCCGGGAATATGAGCGGGCGTCGACCACCGTCATGGCGGCCTATCTCGTACCGCTGGTCGGCCGCTATGTCGAGCGGCTCGAACGCCATCTCGCCGAACGCGCCGCGGGCAGCGACCTCTTCATCATGCAATCGTCGGGCGGCGTCCTGCCCAGCGCCGGCGCCCATCAGCGCGGCGTCGACATGCTCAATTCCGGTCCGGCCGCGGGCGTCATCGGCGCGGTCAAGGTCGCCGCGGTCATCGGCGACACCGAGGTGATCACACTGGATATCGGCGGCACCAGCGCCGACATCTGCCTGATCGCCGGCGGCGCCCCCGGCATCACCTCGGAAACCGAGGTCGACGGCCTGCCGGTCGGCCTGCCGAGCATCGACATCGCCAATATCGGCTCCGGCGGCGGCAGCCTCGCCTGGGTCGATCCCGGCGGCATGATGCAGGTCGGCCCGCGTTCTGCCGGCGCCCGGCCGGGCCCGGCCTGCTACGGCCATGGCGGCACGGTGCCCGCCGTCACCGACGCGCTGGTCAAGCTCGGCTGGATCCGGCCGCATCGCTTTCTCGGCGGCCGCATGACCTTGCTGGCCGATCGCGCGGAAACGGCCCTTCACGATTTCGGTGCGCCGCTCGGCCAGTCCGCGGCCGAGGCCGCCCAGGCGATGGTCGACATCGCCGCCGCCCATGTCAGCCAGGGGATTCGCCTGGTGTCGGTGCAGCGTGGCCACGACCCCAAGGACTATGCCCTCTACGGCTATGGCGGCATGGGCCCGATGATCGGCGCGCTGGCGGCGGCCGAATTGAAGATCAACCGGGTGGTGATCCCGCCCCATCCCGGCCTGTTCTCGGCGCTCGGCCTGCTGGTCGCCGATCTCAAGCGGATCTATCGCGAGACGCATTTCCTGCCGGCGACCGACGAGACCGTCGCCAGGGTCGCCGCGGTCTTCGCCGCGCTGCGCGGCCGCGCCGAGGCCGAGTTCGCCGCCTTCGACCGGGCGCCGGAGGACGTGGTCTTCGAGCATGCGCTGGAGATGCGTTACCAGGGCCAGGGTTTCGAACTGCTGGCACCGATCGATCTGCGGCAACTCGCAAGCGGCGGCGCGGACTATCTGCACACGGTGTTCCGGGCTGCGCATCAGGCGCGCTACGGGGCGGTGTCCTATGCCGATCCGATCGAGATCGTGACCTTCCGGCTGGTCGCGGAGGTCCGCACCTCCGGCGAGGTCCTCGGCGCCCTGACCAGCGGACGCGCTTTGCCCCAGGCCGCGCCCGAGCTCGAAGGTGGCGAGATCCTGTTCCGCGGCAAGACCATCGCCTGCCGGTTCGCCTGGCGCGAGAGCCTGCCGGCCGGCTTCGTCCTTGCCGGCCCCGCCATCATCGAGGAGCCGACCGCAACCACGCTGGTGCCGCCGGGCTGGAGCGCCCGGGTCGATACCACCGGGGCCCTCATCCTCTCGCCGGAGGCACAGCCGTGAGCGCCAAGCTGCCGCAAGCCACGTTCAACATCATCAGCCACGGCCTGCACGGCATGGCGCAGGAAATGGGCGAGAAGCTGGTCCGCTCGGCCTATTCGACCATCATCCGCGAAGCGCGCGACTGCTCGACCTCGTTCCTCGACCGCAACGGCCGGATCATCGCCCAGGCGCAGTTCTGTCCGATCCACATGAATTCGTTCGGCAAGGTCTTCGAGGCTTTCGCCAGGCGCTACGATCTCTCGACCATCCGGCCGAACGAGGGCCTGATCACCAACGACCCCTATAGCGGCGCCCAGCACCTCAACGACATCGTGCTGTTCACGCCGGTGTTCTACCGCGAACGGCTGGTGGCGTTCAGCGCTTCGCTCGGCCACCACATCGACGTCGGCGGCGGCGCCGCCGGCCCGAATGCCGGCGCCGCCGATGTCTTCTCGGAAGGCCTGCGCATTCCCTTGAGCCGCTTCGACCTCGACCGCGACCTGGGCGACGGCCTGCTCGAGCAGTTCATCCGCATCAATGTGCGCCCGCCCGACCAGGTGATGGGCGACATCTATGCCCAGCTCGCCGCCAACCGGACGGGCGCGGCGCGCTTCATCGAAATGCTCGACCGGTTCGGCGAGGACACCGTGCTCGCCGCCGCGGAGGAGCTGCAGGACTATTCGGAACGGCTGGCGCGCGACGCCATCCGCGCCATTCCGGACGGGGTCTATGAGGGCGAGGACTTCGTCGACGACAACGGCTTCTCGGACGAACCGCTGCGGGTGGCGGTCAAGGTCACGGTGTCGGGCGACACGCTCGACATCGACATGGCCGGCAGTGCGCCGCAGACCAAGGGCATGATCAACTCGCCGCTGGCCTCGACCATTTCGGCGGCCTATGGCGCCTTCGCCATGGTGCTGGGCGGCGGCCGCATTCCCGTCAATGACGGCCTCTACCGACCGATCCGCAGCGTCGACGTGCCCTATGGCTCGTTCCTCAATCCGAGCCAGCCGCTGGCGGTCCGGGCCCGCAACAATGCCTGCCACCGCGTCTACAACGCCATCATGCTGGCGATGTCGAAGGTGGTGCCGCTGCAGGTTCTGGCGTCGGGCCACGACACCACCAATGCGATCGGCATGGGCCATATGGGCAGCGATCGCTACCGCGTCTACATGGAGGTGGTCGGCGGCGGCTGGGGCGCTTCCGCCGGCGCCGACGGCGCCGATGTCGTCGACGGCTATGTCGGCAACTGCTCGAACGTGCCGGTGGAATCGCTGGAGGCCGATTATCCGTTCATGCGGGTCGAGGAATATGCGCTGCGCCGCGGGTCGGCCGGCGCGGGGACCCATCGCGGCGGCCTCGGCGCCCGGCGGGTCTACCGGATCCTCGACGACGGCGTCACCTTCAACAGCTATTCCGATCGCTTCCGCATCCGGCCCTGGGGCCTGTTCGGCGGCGAGGCCGGAGCGCCCACGCAATTCCTGGTCGAACGCGACGGCCAGGAAATAAGCCTGGCATCGAAGGGCAATGTCACGCTCCGGCGCGGCGACCGCCTGATCATCGAAACGGCGGGCGGCGGCGGCTACGGCCGGCCCGAGGAGCGGCCCGCCCACCTGGTCGACCTGGATATCGAAAACGGCCTCGCCGTCGCCGAAAAGCGCGGCTGAACACCGTCAGCACGACGCCAGGACGCCGCTTCGACCTTGACGGCCAACGCGCCGTCAAAGCCGGCGCCCCGGCTCTCACAGGCCCCAGCCCTCAACGGCCAGCGTGAACTGGCCGCGCCGCGAAAGGATACCCGATGGGACGTTCATATCGGACATGCAGCCTGGCCGCCGCGTTCGTGACCGCGGCCCTGTGGTGGCCTCAACCAGCCGAGGCCCGGATCGACAAGCCGGTGATCCGCATCGGCGTTCTCAACGACATGAGCGGCCCCTATGCCGATCTCGGCGGCAGCGGATCGGTGCTGGCCGCCCAGATGGCGGTCGAGGACCTGGGCGGCAAGGTCAATGGCGTGCCGGTCGAGGTGATCGCCGCCGACCATCAGAACAAGCCCGATATCGGCACCCAGATCGCGCGCCGCTGGTTCGACCAGGACGGCGTCGACGCCATTGCCGACGTGCCGGTGTCCTCGGTCGCCCTGGCCGTGCAGGAGATTGGCCGGCAGGCCCGGCGCATCACGCTGATGCAGGGATCGACGTCGGATCTGACCGGGCGTGCCTGCTCGCCCTACAGCACCGCCTGGCAGGACGACACCTATGCCTATTCCCGCGCGACCTCGCAAAGCGTGGTCACCGGCGGCGGCAGGACCTGGTTCTTCATTGCCGCCGACTATGCCTTCGGCCAGGCGCTGGAACGCGACGCCTCGGCTTTCATCCGGCAGGCCGGCGGCAGTGTGCTCGGCACCGTCAGGCATCCGATCAATGTCGGCGACATGGGATCCTACCTGCTCCAGGCCCAGGCTTCGAAAGCGCAGGCCGTCGGCCTCCTGAACGGCGGCTCGGACCTGATCAATTCGATCAAGCAGGCCAATGAATTCGGCCTGGCGGCGGCGGGCCAGAAGATCGTCGGCTTCCTTGTCTATCTCACCGACGTCCACAGCCTGGGGCTGGAGGTCACCAAGGGCCTCATCCTGTCCGAAGGCTTCTACTGGGATCAGAACGACGAGGCGCGCGCCTGGTCGCGGCGCTTCCACGCCCGAACCAACCGCATGCCGACCAAGGAACAGGCCTCGGTCTACGCCTCCGTCGTTCATTACCTGAAGGCGGTGGCCAGCGCCGACACGGTCGATGCCGATCGCGTCGCCGAAGCCATGCGCCAGTTGCCGGTCAATTATTTCGGCCATGCCGGGTCGATCCGGATCGACGGCCGGGTGATCTACCCGCTGACCATCTATCAGGTGAAGGCGCCGTCCGAGAGCCGCGCACCCTGGGACTATTACAAGCCGATCGGCGAGGTCGCGGCCGACCAGGCGTTCAGGCCGCTCGCGGAAGGCGGCTGCAGCCTGGTGCGCTGAGCCAGGGCGCGTTCCCCGACAGGAAGACCATCCACCCGGGGCCGGCGGCAGGTCGCGCAGCGATCCGCCGCCGGCCGTTTGATTCCAGCGAAGTTGCGCCCGCCGGCCTGACCACTTCCCCGGCCTTCGGCGCCCGCGCCGACACGCCTGAGGCCGAGCCGGCCACCCTTGGGCTCACTGGCCGCGGCCGGTGCCGTGACATGCCGGTTGACGTTGGGTAGAAATGCCGCCAAAATTGGTACCAATTTTACACCCAATGCTCAGGCGGGACTTCCGAGGCCATGGCGAACCTGAAGGACGTCCCGACATCAGAAGGTTCGACGCCGCTCAGAACACGCCTGCTGCAGGACGGCGAGCCGGCCCATGCCCCGCTCACGCGCAAGCTCAGGCGCGACATCCTGTATGGCCGCTGGGTCGCCGGCCAATGGCTGAAGCAGATCGATCTCGAACGCCATTACGATGCCGGCCGGTCTCAGGTCAGGGCCGGCCTTGCCGAGATGACCAGGCTCGGCCTCATCGTCCATGAAATGAACCGGGGCTATCGGGTCACGTCGCCGGATCCGGTCGTCGTGGCCGAGATGCGTGCGACGCGCAGCGTGCTGGAAGCCTCGACCGTCGAAGGCATCCTGGCACGCATCAAACCCGCCGATGCCGCGGCCCTGCGCGACCTCGCCGAGCGGTTTTCCGCGGCGACGGAGGGCGATGATTTCGAGCTGCTCTACGCGCTCAACCACGACTTCCACCTGGGCATGTATGCCCTGTGCGGCAATCAATTCCTGGCCGAGCTGATCGCCGAGCTGAGGGCGCGCGGCCTCGCCGGCGGCACCGGGCGCTGGAATTCGCCGTCCGGCCTCGCGGCGACCGCCGCCGAGCACCTCGCCATGATGGACGCCATCGACGCTGGCGACGCCGCGCGGCTCGGCGCGCTCATCCGGCAGCACGTCACCGCTTTCTGATCCCGCCCCCTCCCCGCTCGCCTTCGCGAAATTTCCGGAGCCTCCCCATGACCGAGACCGCAGCCAGTGAATTGCAGAGCCGGGGCAAAGCTCTCTACGACTTCGGCAATACCATCCTCTATGCCAGCCGCAGCGACCCGCGCTTCTCCTGGTGCCTCTATGTGCCGCCGGACATTCATGAACCGGGACCGCGCCCGGAACTGATCGTCTCGATGCACGGCACCGGGCGCAATGTCGCCGACTATCGCAACTGGTTCTCCGAGTTCGGCCGCTGGAACCGCTGCGTCATCCTGGCGCCGCTGTTTCCGGCCGGCGTGCGCGGCGACGGCGACCGTGACGGCTACAAATACATGCTCGACGGCGACATCCGTTACGACCGCGTGGTGCTCGACATGGTCGACGAGATCTCCGAGCGCTATGGCCTCAGCTTCCCGCGCTTCGCGCTGTGGGGCTTTTCCGGCGGCGGCCATTTCACCCACCGCTTCATGCTGCTGCATCCGCAACGCCTGTGGGCGGCGTCGATCGGCGCTCCCGGTTCGGTGACGCTGCTCGATCCCGAGCGCGACTGGTGGGTCGGCACCCGCGACATGCACAAGCTGTTCGGCATCGCCCCCGATATCGACGCCATGCGCCAGGTCGCCGTGCATATGGTGGTGGGTGGCGCCGACCGGGAAACCTGGGAGATCACCCACAAACCCGGCGCGAAGCGCTGGATGGAGGGCGCCAACGATGCAGGCGCGACGCGGCCGGACCGGCTGGAGACGCTCAAGCGCAATTTCGAAGCGCTCGGCATCGACGTGACGCTGGAGATCGTGCCGGGTGTCTCCCATGACGGCCAACGCATCGCGCCGCGCGCCCAGGACTTCTTCGCACGCCGATTGCGCGTCATGCGCGCCGCGACGGCGGCCAGCGCGTGAGCGCAGCCAGGCGAAAAACGCAGACGAATCAACCCTCTCCCAAGGGGAGAGGGTCAGTTCGCCTGTGCGCCGCCGACCACGTCTTGGTTGTGTACTGCAAGGTCTGCCAAGAAGGGCGACCAGGATGACTGGTCATGCCGCCGCACCAGCCGCTCTTGCTCGCGCTACATCGTCCTGCCCGGGCTTCGCCCGGACACCCACGACTTGCTTGTCCCAAGATCGACCAGCGCAAGACACTCCGCAGGACGCTCACCTCGCCGCGGGTGTCTCGACCGCCGCCGCGAGAAGCTCCGCCGACGGCCGGTAGCGGTCCCGCAGTTGCCCCTTCAGCACCGGCAGCGAGCTCTCCTCGAAAGCCTCGATCGTATCCCTGATATCGGCGAGCTTGACCTGGATCGCGGCCCGGTTGCCGCTCGCCACCACGCCCCTGATGTAATCGAGATAGATGGCGTTGTCGGCCGGCGTGATCGCCTCGAAATCGCGGAAGTAATTGCCGTGGGGCGGCGGCGTGGTCAGTTCGATGATCGCGATCGCTTCCGGCTGGAGACCGATGCTCTCCAGAAAACCCCGGCCCTTGCCGCCGGCCATCAGCGCATCATGCATGATCGCGGCCTCGATCTGGGCGCGGCTGGCCTCGGGATTGCGGAAGATCAGCCGCAGCGCGACGCGCTCGAAATGCTGGTACCAGGGCCGGCCGATACGATCGAGCACGCCGCGATGCTCCTCCTCGACCAGCTTCAGGCGGTCGGAATACCAGGCTTCGGTCGGGATCAGGCTCATGGATGCTCTCCTGTCTGGGCATTGGCGTCGACGGTGGCGGCGGACATGCGGATGTCGGCGTCGATGCGATTGCGCTCGGCGAGCGAGCGGGATCCGGCGACCCGTTCCGCCTCGGCCTGGACCAGCTCGACCAGCGGGCGCTGGCCGGTCTCCCAGGCGTCGAGCGCGGCTTCGATCGAAGCCGCGTCGCTGAGCCGGGCGGCGAGTTCGACCGCGCTCAGCATGCCGACGCTGGCACCCCGGCCGAGACTTGAAGGCATGCCGTGGGCGGCGTCGCCGATCACCGCGGCGCGCCCCCTGGACCATCGCTCCAGCCGAATCATGCCGTAGCGGTCGTAGCGGGCGCTGGTGCCGGGTTGGGCCAGTAGCGGCTGCAGTTCGGGAAAGGCGCGCGACCAATAGTCGATCGCGATCGGCAAGGCCGAGGCCTTATCGTCACCGACCGCCGACATCAGGCAGAGATAGCAATGCCGCGGACTGCAAGGCGAATAGAGAATGCGCAGGGCGGTTTCGCCATAGTGCCAGAAATCGATTGTCCGGTCCCATTGGGCGCCGACCAGGACACGACGGTCGAGCAGCACCCGGATCAGGCCGTCGTCGTAACGAAAGCGGCGGCCGGGGATGCCGAGCGAGGCCGGAATGGCGGAGCCGACACCATCGGCCGCGACCACCAGATCGGCCTTGCGGCGGCTGCCATCGGCAAGATCGAGATAGCCCTCCGCGCCGGCGGCGACCACTTTGGACCCGAACAGGATCTCGGCGCCGGCGCGACGCGCCGCCGCGGCGAGCGTTCCGTGCAGGTGATTGCGCAACATGGTCCGGACATTGGGATCCTCCGGCTCGACGGATAACTGCCGGCCGTCGACGCGCAGTTCGAGCCCCGCCGGGGCGAAGGCGCCCGCGAGGATATCGTCCCATATGCCGAGCCGGCGCGCCGCCTCCGCGCCGTCTTCGCGCAAATAGAGCCCGCCCCCGGTGGACCGCAACTCGGCGGCACTTTCATGCACGCGCACGGTCCAGCCGGCCTGGGCCAGCGCAGCCGCGAGCGTCAGCCCGGTAATGCCGGCGCCGGCGATTTCAACATGGCGTTCAACCATCACGATGCCTGTCCAAATTCCTTGCTGCGGCGGGTCCGCGACGATCCGCGCGTCCATCCGAACTGTGGCTCCAATAACATGTTATGACAACATGATATGCTCCAATTTTTCGCATCACCACGACGTTGGATTGTGCAAAACTTTTGGCAAAATCGGATTTAATTGCGTAATATCATATACTTATGAAAATAAGATCCGATGCACAAATCTCTTGCTATGAGAATTTATATCTTGTCATATGATGATATCAGATAGGATATGTGATGAACGACACCACGCTGCAACTGGTTTCGGCGCCGCTGTATCGGCAGGTCGAGGAGCACCTGACGCGGCAGATCTATGACGGCGCCTTCGCGCCGGGATCGCTGCTGCCCTCGGATATCAGGCTGTGTCAGCAATATGGGGTCAGCCGGATCACCATCCGGCACGCCATCGACAATCTGGTGAGCAACAATCTGGTGCGGCGCCAGCAAGGCGTCGGCACCTTCGTCATCGGCCCCGACGAGGCGGTGAAGACGGCCAGCCTGATCGGCTATATCGACGACATTCACCCGCACCTGGATCTCAAGCTGATCGAGGCGGTGCGGCGCGCGCCCCCCGCCAGCCTTGCCCGCGCCATGGGCCTGTCCGTCGACCAGGAGTGCCAGTGCTATGTCAGCGTCAATCACGCCGGCAAGGGGCCGCTGTCCTATATCTCGGCCTATTTCCCCGACGAGAATGCCCGCTTCATCGCCAAGGAGGATTTCTCCGGCCGGACGCCGTCGGCGCGTCTGGTCGAAATGCGCAGCGGCAAGGCTTTCGCTTATGCCGAGCAGACCATGGGCGCGGCGGCCGCGCCCGCGCATGTCGCGCGTGAGCTCGGGCTCGCCGCCGGCCATCCGGTGATGCGCATGGAGCGCGTCTATTTCGCCACCGACGGCACCGTCCTGGACGCGACCGAATGCTACTACCACCCGCAGCGTTACCAGTATTCGGTGCGCCTGGTGCCGCGCGCCAACACCACCCCGCGTCAGGTGCAGATCCCATGATCACGGGCACCCGCCGCGCCATTCCCGACCAATGAAGTGAAAGACCGGCCCGCCGCGCCCCTGGCCCGGCCGGCCGATCCCCGGCGACTGGAAGGACGACGACCATGAACAGGACTGGAATGGTGAGCCGCCGGCGTTTCGGCCGGTGGATGCTGGGCGCCTGCGCGGCGCCCTATCTCGCGGCGAGCCCCGCACGCGCACAGGCCAAACGCCTCTCGGTGGTGGTCTCCGCCGTCTACAAACGCTCTTTCGATCGCTTCATCGTGCCGAAGATGAAGGAGCTCCACAATGTCGACGTCGCCGCCTCGGCCCTGCTCAGCTCGGAGGCGCTGGCGCGCAGCATCGCGCAACGCGCCAGTCCGCAGATCAGCCTGCTGACGCTCGACCAAGGACCCTGGCTGCAGGGCAAGGATCTCGGCCTCTGGGCCAGGCTCGACCAGGGGATGGTCGGCAACCTCGCCGATATCCCGGTGGCCTACAAGGATCCGGACGGACGCGGCTCATCGCTGTTCAGCAACCTGACCGTGCTGGTCTACGACGCCGATGCGGTGAAGGCGGCGGGCCTGCCGGCGCCGGCTTCCTTCTTCGACCTCTGGGCGCCGGGCTATCGCAACCGCATCTCCATTCCGCAATTCACCAACACCTATGCCTTCGCGACGCTGGCACGCACGACCAGCCTGCTCGGCGGCGACCCCGCCACATCCTTCGACATCGGCTTCGCCAAGATGAAGGAGCTGAAGCCTAACGTGCGCACCTTCATGGGACCGCTCGGCCAGGTCATCCAGATGTTCCAGCAGAAGGAAATCTGGCTCGCCTTCGTGCCGCATTTCTCGGCGATCCAGTCAGCCGCCAACGGCCTGCCGGTCCGCTGGGCCGAGCCCAAGGAGGGCGCCGTCGCGACCTCTCACTACCTGGCCATCCCCGAGAATGCGCCGAACCGGGACGAGGCGCAGAAACTCGCCAATCTCATGCTGTCGCCGGAGAACCAGAAGTTCATGGCGGAGACCGACTCGATGGGGCCGGTCAACACCCGGACGCGGCTCGATCCCGCCGTCGCCGGCAACTTCCCCTCGGCCGAGGCGGTCGCCAAGGCCGCCCAGGTGCCATGGGCCGAATATAACAAGCACCGCGTCGCGCTCGCCGAGCGCTGGCAGCGCGAAATCCAGCAATAGGCCTGACCGCATGACCAGATCTCGGGGAGACACCGAGGGCGCGCTCGATTTGCGCGCCCTCAGGAAATCGTTCGGCGGCATCGACGTCCTGAAAGGGGTCAGCATCAGCGCGGGACATGGCGAGTTCGTCTCGCTGGTCGGTCCGTCCGGTTGCGGCAAGACGACGACGCTCAATATCATCGCCGGCTTCGAGCGCCCCGATCAGGGCGATGTCCTGCTCGGCGGCCGCTCGATCGTCGACATTCCCTCCTATCGCCGCGAGCTCGGCATGGTGTTCCAGAGCCATGCCCTGTTCCCGCATATGACCGTGTTCGACAATGTCGGCTTCGGCCTCGCCATGCGCCGCACGGCCAAGGCCGAGATCATCAGGCGTGTCGGCGCGGCGCTCGAAATGGTCCATCTGACCGGCTTCGAGAAACGCTATCCGCGCGAGCTGTCGGGCGGCCAGCAGCAGCGCGTCGGCATCGCCCGGGCGCTGACCGTCGAGCCGCGCGTCATCCTGATGGACGAACCGCTGAGCAGCCTCGACGCCAAGCTCCGGCGCGAGATGCAGGTCGAGCTCCGCCGCATCCAGCAGGCGGTCGGCATTACCGCGATCTATGTCACCCATGACCAGGAGGAGGCGCTGACGCTCTCCGACCGGATCGTGCTGATGAACAAGGGCGCGATCGAACAGGCCGGCCGGCCCGAGGAGATCTATTCGAAACCAGCGAGCGAATTCGTCGCGGCCTTCATCGGCGAGGCGACATTCTTCGACGGCACAGCGGTCGAAACCACGGCCGGCCGCGCGCGCATTCGCCTCGACGGCGGTGCGCTGGTCGAGACCTCCACGGGCCATGCGCTTCCCCCTGGCCGGCCGTTGCGGCTGGCGGTCAGGCCGGACCGGGTGCGCCTGCGGCGGCGCGCCGACGAAACGGTCGACGGCATCACCGGCACCGTCGCCGCGCGGGCCTTTGTCGGCCCGTTCGTGCGCCATGTCGTTGCGCTGGCCAATGGGCGGGAGCTGCAGGTCCAAACGCCCGCCTCGGCGGACGATCTGCCGAGCGAAGGCGACCTGGTCGTCGCCGCGATCAAGCCTGAGGACTGGCTGGTCTTCGATGCCGCACGGGGTACCGCATGAGCCGGGCCATAGCCCTCCTCGGCCGCACCACGCTCGGCCTGCCGATCGCCCTGCTGCTCGGCGTGTTCTTCCTCGCTCCGATGGCGATGGTGCTGCAGCTGGCCTTCCGCCCCTATGACGCCCACGCCCTTGTCGGTACCGCCCTGACGCTGAAGAATTTCGGCCGCTTCTTCGGAGATCCGGACTATCTCTGGGCCTTCGGGCGGACACTCGGCATTTCCGCGGCGACCACGGTCCTGTCCATGATGCTCGGCTATCCCGTCGCCTGGCACCTGCACCGGGTGCGCTCGGGCACGGCCAGGCTCTGGCTCACCATGATCGTGCTGCTGCCGCTGATGGTCAGCCTCGTCGTGGCGTCCTTCGCCTGGGTCCTGCTGCTCGGCAATAACGGGGTGATCAATGCCGGCCTGATCAGGCTCGGATTGATCGGCGAGCCCTTTCATTTCCTGAACACGATGACCGGCGTGATCATCGTCGGCACCTTCAGCAGCCTGTCCTATCCGATCCTGACGACATTCGCGGCGCTCGAGAACATTCCGCCGGATCTCGCCCGCTCGGCGCGCATCCATGGCGCGAACGAGGCTCAGGTCTTCGGCCGGGTGATCCTGCCGCTCAGCCTGCCCGGCGTGATCTCCGGCGGCCTGATCGTCTTCGCTCTCAACATGGCCGCTTTCGTCATCCCCTTCCTGATCGGCGGCGGGCGGGTCAGCGTGGTGCCGCTGATGATCTACCAGTTCACCCTGCAACTGTTCGACTGGCCCGGCGCGGCGGCGCTCGGCGTCCTGCTCTTCGCCCTGACGCTCGCCACGAGCTGGGCGATCGCCGCGCTGGCGCAGCGCCTCATGCCCTGGGAGCGGCCCTGATGGACATGGTCTTTCGTATCGCGGCCTGGTTCACCTATGGCCTGCTGCTGCTGCCCATCGTGCTGGTGACCGGCGCCTCGTTCACCGCCGGCGGCTATCTGACCTTTCCACCGGAGGGCCTGTCGCTGCGCTGGTGGCGGGTGATGGTCGCCGATCCCGACATGGCCAATGGCTTCCTGATCAGCTTTCGGGTCGCCCTGCTCACCTTGGTGCTGTCGGTGCCGATCGGCGCTCTCGCCGCCATCCAGCTGAGCCGGTTGAGCCCGATGTTGCGGACCTGGCTCACCGCGGTCTTCGCGGCGCCGCTGAGCGTGCCGCTGGTGCTGACCGGTTTCGCGCTTCTGGTGTTCTTCACCCAGGTCGGCCTGCTCAACGAAACCGGGCTGGTGATCGGCCATACCGTCATCGCCGTGCCCTATGTGCTGCGATCGGCGCTGGTCAGCATGTCGCTCTCCGATCCATCGCTGCCGCGCTCGGCCGCGATCCACGGCGCGGCGCCCTGGCAGGTCATCTGGCACGTCACCTTGCCCTTGCTGCGGCCAGGCCTGATCTCGGGCGGGCTCTTCGCCTTCCTCGCCTCGATCAACAATATCGTGGTCTCGGCCTTCCTCGCCCAACCGGGCGACAACCCGCTGCCGGTGGTCATCTTCAGCCGGATGGAAAACCTCGCCGAACCTTCCGCCGCGGCGGCCAGCGCGGCGGTGATCATGCTGACCGCGCTGCTCTGCCTGGTGCTGGAGCGCCGCTACGCATTGTTCCGCTCGCTCGCCGGCCGCTGAGGCCGGCGCCGGATCAGGCCTCCAGCGCCAGCACGGCGAAGCTCGCCAGCCAATGCTCGCCCATATAGTCGCCGGCGATATGCGGCAGGCCGCTCGCCAGGTGACCTTCGGCGGCCGTGCCGGCAATGACGCGGCGCTGGTCATCTTCCGGCAGAGCCGCGGCGATCGCGCGCCAGCACCAGGCGCGGCTGAGGTTCAAGCCGTCGAGATGGGCGATCTTGCCGTCCGAGCGGTCGCTGACCGAGGCCGGCCGGAACAGGGTCGCCGGTTCGCTCCACGCCAGCCGCGGCAGGAACCGGTCGAACCAGGGCAGGAACTCTTGCGCCGGCAACAGGCGGCGCATGCATTCGGCTTCGATCAGGGCCGAGGACTGGAAATCGTCGCCGCTCGGCTCGCCCCAGGCCGGGCAGTCGACATCGGCGCCGTACCAGCGCCGGCCGGTGTCACGCAGCAGTTCCGCCAACGGCTCATCCTCGGTCACGGCGGCATAGTCGGCCGCCATCCTGAGGCCGAAGGCGGTGTTGAAATGGGTGCCGACACGCACCGGATAGGTCGCGAGCGGCAGGAAGTCGCGGAACCGCTGCGCGAAGATCTCGGCGAGCGGCGCCAGCGTATGCGCCCAGCGCTTGTCGTCATGCAGGTTCAGCTCCTCGGCGAGCTTCAACAGCCAGCCCCAGCCATAGGGCCGCTTGAAGCCCCGCGCCGTCGGCGCCGCCAGATAGGCGCATTCGACCGCGACCTTGTCGGCGACGAACTGGGCGTCGAACAGGGCGCGGATGTCGCTTGCCGCGGGCATGGCCGGGAAGCGCCGGAGCAGATGCGCCAGCATCCAATAGCTGTGCACGCAGGAATGCCAGTCATAGCTGCCGTAGAACACCGGGTGCAGCGCGCTCGGCGTCCGGGCGTCCGCCGGCCCCGCCAGCACATGATCGGGCTTGTTCGGATATTCGCGGCAGACATGGCCGAGCGCGATGGTGGCGAAGCGCTGGGCGAGATCGGAGGTCAGGGTCAGTCGTTCCATCGTCATTTCCTATCATGGCCGGAGGCCGGCCGGAGCAGCGATTTCCCCGACAGCCAGGGTCCGGCCGCCTGCAGCAGGCGCGGCAGCAGATAGATCGGCAATTGGGTCGCGGCGAAATAGAGCGCCATGCGCGGACTGGCGGCCGAGCCGAGCGCGGACCAGACCAGGCCGACATTGCGGTTGCCGAGGACAAGGCCGACGGTCAGTCGCTCCCGCAGAGAGCCCGGCAGAACCAGAACCCCGCCGAACTGCAGCGCGATATTGCAAACGAAGGCCAGCACCAGGCATGCGAGCGCCATCGACATCTCGGTTTCGACCTGGGCACGGACACCCGCCATGGTCCCCAGCGCGAAGACCAGCAGCGCGGTCACCACGATGCCGTCGACGGCCTTGCCATGGGCCGTCAGGAACGCACTGCCGTAGCGCCTCAAGATGAGCGCGATGCCTTCGGCTCCGCCAATCAGCAGCGCCAGCTTGAGCGCCAATGCCAGCGGGCTGATCGCGAGGCCACCGAACCAGCCCGCCAGAAGCGGCACGGTCAGCGGTGCGAGCACCATGCACAGGAAGGTGACGACCAGCGGCACGGCACCATCCAGCCCGAGCATGCGCGCCACCGCCGCCGTACCGCTCGATGGCGGAGCCGATACGGCGAGAACGAGCGCCAGCACGAGCTCCCCATCGAGACCGGCGAGACACGCGAGGGTGCCGATCAGGATCGGGCAGGCGATCATGGCGACGACCGGCAACAGCACCGCTTGTGACGGGCGCCGGATCACGGCGGCCATGGCCGACACATCGACCCGAAGCAATGTCCCGAGAACGATGAGGAAGATCATGGCGGGCATGAGCGGGGCCGCCCATTCGGCCAGTATCGGAAAACCCAGCCCCAGCATGACACCGAAGGCCAGCAATGTGGGTCCTTGCGGCAGGAACTGGAGAAATGAAGGCATGCGCACCACCCGCTGACATCGACGGCGCACGATAGGAAGGCGAAACATCATCTTGGAAATCGATTGTTGCTATGAGCATAATTGCCTCAATGAATTTAGCTGCAGTCGATCTGAACCTGCTGGTCGCGTTCGAAGCGCTCCTGGACGAGCGCCATGTCACGCGCGCGGGCCAGCGCGTGGGCCTGGCGCAACCGTCGATGAGCAGCGTGCTGACCCGGCTGCGCGCGCTGTTCGATGACGAGCTGTTCGTCCGGACGGCTCGCGGCATGCAGCCCACGGCGCGCGCGCTGGCTCTGGAGCAGCCGGTCAGAGAAGCGCTCAACCAGATGCGGAGAGTGCTGGCACCGGAAACGATCTTCGATCCCGGCACCGCGCGGCATCGCTTCACCATCGCGGCAACCGATTATGGCGATCTCGTCGTCCTGCCCGCCATCATCGGGATGCTGCGGCGGGAGGCGCCGGGTATCGACCTCACGGTGCGGCCGATTACCGATGCGGGCGAAAGTCTCGCACGGCTGGAGCGCGGCGAGATCGATCTCCTGATCGGTGGCCATTTGCCGGAGTCGTCGCAGACGCTGCGCCGGGCCTTGTTCGAAGAGCGGTTCGTCTGCATCCGGAGCAGGGGCGCGAGCGGCCTGCTCGAGCCCGCCGACTATGTGGATCTGCCGCATGCGCTGTTCTCATCGGCGGGCGGCGACGGCGCGCCCGGCGCGGTCGACGCGATGCTGGCCGCGCATGGCCTCAAGCGCCGGATCGCCGTTACGCTTCCCCATGTGGTCGCAGTGCCGTTCGCGGTCGCCGGCAGCGACCTGGTCGCCACCATGGCCGAGCGCATCGCCATGCGTTTCGCGGCCGCCGCCGGCGTGGAGGTCGTCCCCTTGCCCTATGACGTGCCAGCCTTCACCGTCGACATGGTCCTCGGCCGCCGCGCGCCATCGCATCCTGCAATGCGATGGCTGATCGAACACCTCGTCCAGACCTGCCGGACGATCTGACATTGCCCCTGGCGCGATTGCGCGCCGATGCCGGAAATGTCCGACACGGCCGGCGTCCGACCATCGCGGTCACCAACCGCCTAGCGCTTGCGCATGGCCTCCGCCAAGGCCGCGCCGAAGGCTCCGCCGCCATCCTGGCGCGGCGGCGCCGGCGGGCGTCTTGGGCCGCCCGCATGCGCCTTGGGGTCGGACTGCCGGACCGGTGCCTCGCCGCCATCCTTGCGCATGGTCAGGGAAATGCGCTTGCGCGGCACGTCCACCTCGATGACGCGCACCCGGACCACGTCGCCCGCCTTGACGACATCCGACGGGTCTTTGACGAAACGGTCGGCGATCTGGGAGACGTGGACCAGGCCATCCTGGTGCACGCCGACATCGACGAAGGCACCGAAGGCGGCGACATTGGTCACCGTGCCTTCCAGCATCATGCCCGGCCGCAGGTCGCTGATTTCGTTGACGCCATCGGCGAAGGTCGCCGTCTTGAAGCCCGGGCGTGGATCCCGCCCCGGCTTTTCGAGCTCGGTGATGATGTCTTTCACCGTCGGCAGGCCGAAGGATTCATCCACGAATTTCCGTGGGTCCAGGCCCTTGAGCGCCACCTTGTCGCCGATCAGCGAGCGTATGTCGCGACCGCAGGCCGCGACGATCCGGCGGACCACCGGATAGGCCTCCGGATGGACCGCCGAGGCGTCCAGCGGTTCGGTGCCGTTCGGCACCCTGAGGAAGCCGGCGCAGAGCTGGAAGGTCTTCTCGCCGAGGCGCGGCACCTTCATGATCTGCTTGCGCGAGGCAAACGGACCATTGGCGTCGCGGTGGGCGACGATGGCTTCCGCGATATGGGCGCCAAGGCCCGAGACGCGGGCGAGCAGCGAGGCCGAGGCCGTGTTCAGGTCGACGCCTACCGCGTTCACCGCATCCTCGACCACGGCGTCGAGCGACTTGGCCAGGCGGTATTGATCGACATCGTGCTGGTACTGGCCAACACCGATCGACTTCGGGTCGATCTTCACGAGTTCAGCCAGCGGATCCTGAAGCCGCCGGGCGATCGACACCGCGCCGCGCAGCGACACGTCGACATCGGGCATCTCGGCGGAAGCGACCGCCGAGGCCGAATAGATCGAGGCGCCGGCCTCGCTGACGACGACCTTGATCGGCCGCGGCTCCGGCATGTTGCCGATGACGTCGGCGGCCAGCTTGTCGGTCTCCCGGCTCGCCGTGCCGTTGCCGATGGCGACGAGCTGGACGCCGTGCTTGGCGATCAGCGCGCGCAGCGTGTGGATCGCGCCGTGCACGTCGTTGCGCGGCTGGAATGGGTAGACCGTGACGGTCTCGAGCAGGCGGCCGGTCGCGTCGACCACCGCGACCTTGACGCCGGTGCGAATGCCGGGATCCAGGCCCATGGTCGCCCGGGCGCCGGCAGGCGCTGCCAGCAGGAGGTCCTTGAGATTGCGCGCGAAGACCCGGATGGCCTCCTCCTCGGCGCGCTCGCGCGCGTCGTTCATCAGTTCGCCGCTGAGCTGGGACGACAGCTTGACGCGCCAGGCCCAACGGGCGGCGGCCGCGAGGAAGTCGGCCGCCTTGCCACCCGGCACGACCCCATTGGTGGCCGCGACGATCGCCTCGGACGGCTTCACCGGCGCGGGATCGTCGGCATCGACCTCCAGGTCGACGGTGACGATCCCCTCGTTACGCGCCCTGAGCATGGCCAGGACGCGATGGCTCGGCGCCTTGGACCAGGCCTCCGCATGGTCGAAATAATCGGAAAACTTCGCGCCTTCCGCTTCCTTGCCGGCGACGACCTTGGCCCGCAGCACGCCGACCTTGCGCATGTGCTCGCGCAGCCGGCCGACGGTGACGGCATTCTCGGCGAAGCCCTCGGCGACGATGTCGCGGGCACCGTCCAGCGCCGCCTTCACGTCCGGAACCTTCTCGCCGACATAGGCCGCCGCGATCACGGCCGGGTCGACCTGCCGGTCGGCCAGGATGCGCTCGGCCAGCGGGCCGAGGCCGTTCTCGCGGGCAATTTCCGCCCGTGTGCGGCGCTTCGGCCGGAACGGCAAATAGAGGTCCTCGAGCTCCGCCTTGGTCGTCACCCTGAGGAATTTCGTCTCCAGGTCCGCCGTGAGCTTGCCCTGTTCGGAGACGGACTTGATGACCGCCTCGCGGCGCGCCTCGAGATCGCGCAGATAGGTCAGCCGCTCATCCAGCGTGCGCAGCTGGATGTCGTCGAGACCACCGGTCGCCTCCTTGCGGTAGCGCGCGATGAACGGAACCGTCGCGCCGTCGTCGAGCAGCGCGATCGTGGCCGTGACCTGTTCGGCCCGGCAAGCGATCTCGGCGGCAATGATGGCGGGAATGGCTTCGCGCGACATGCGATTCTCCTCAAGCGTCGTTCCCCGGTGATGCCATGCCGGGCGGGGCTGAGCCAACACCCGGATTGCGGCTTCCCGCTGGCGGGCTCGCCGACAGGCAACCGGGACCGGCCGGCCCGCGACGCCGCCGCCATGTCGCCGCCGGGACGGCCGACGGTGCCGGGCCTAGGCCGCGTTCAAGACGTCAGGCCGTTCGAGCGCTCGGGGCGGCCCGCCCGAAATCCCGAGCGCCCGGCCTTTGCCTCGGCGGCGCTGCTGTCGACTCGCGCAGGACCAGGCGTGCCGGAATGAGAACCGTCTCGGGCTTGCGATCCGTGTCCGAGATCTGTGCGAGCAGGCTGCGCGCCGCCTGCTGCCCCATGGCCGCGTGGCCGATATCGATGGTCGTGAGCGGCGGGTCCACCATGTCGACGAGCGGCATTTCATTGTACCCGACGACAGAGATATCGGCCGGGCAGCGCAGGCCTCTTCGCCTGAACTCCTGGAGCGCGCCGAGCGCCAGCAGGTCGTTGCTCGCGGCGATCGCGGTGATCTCGGGCCGGCCGTCGAGCAGGGTCGCCGCGGCAATCCGGCCGGCCGGCCGGCTATATTCGGAAGCGACGACGATGGCCGAGGCGTCGAGGCCGGAGGCAGCCATCGCGTCCTCAAATCCCTTCCGCCGCAAGACGCCGGTCGAGAAACCGCTCGGGCCGGCCAGATGCCCGATCTTGCCATGGCCGATGGCAACGAGGTGTTCGATCGTCAGGCACATGCCGCGAATGTCGTCCGTGACGATCGAGGAGGCGCGCAGCCCGTCCTCGCGGCGGTTGACCAGAACCGTGGGAATCCTCGCCTTCAGACAGACCGTCAGCACGGGATCATCCCGCCTCACGGTCGCCAGCATCAGTCCGTCGACACGCCGCGCGATCAGCGCTTCCACGATCGCGACCTGGCCGGCCTCGTCCGCGCCGCCGTCGGCGACCAGCATGGAATAACCCTCGCTCGCGAGTTGCGCGGCGATGCCATCGAGGATCGGCGCGAAGACCGGATTGGCGAGGCCCGGCACCACGACGCCGACCAGACGCGAGCGCCCGGTGCGCAGCGAGGCGGCGATCGCGTCGCGGCGATATTCCTGGCGGTGCGCCTCCGCCCGCACCCGCTCGACCACCTCGGCCGAGATCATGTGGCTTTGCTCGGGATTGAGCGCACGCGCCGCCGTCGAACGGTGCACGCCCGCGGCCTTGGCGACCGACAGCAAGGTCGCTCCGCGATGTGCGGTCGGCGGCTGTGAGGAAGCAGGTTTCATCGCACTCGATACGCCAGAATCAGGTCGCCTTCCAAAGAGCACGTTGCCGCCCTCTTGACAACATGCGATCGATCGCACATCTCTATGCGATCGATCGCATAAGAAATACAAACGATTGCAAAGACGATTTTGCCAAGGAGGCCAGAATGAGCGCGATGCCAGCACCGGCGGCCGGGGAGATAAATTCCCGCTCCCACATCATCGAGGATCAGAGCGCGGTGACCGACATCGTGCTGGACGCGATGTCGCGAGCACCGAACGCCCGCTTGCGCCAGGTGATGGCGGCCCTGGTGCGCCACGCGCACGCCTTCGCCCGCGAAGTGCAGCTGACCGAGGATGAGTTCGACCTCGGCATCGCCTTTCTGAACCGGATCGGACAAGCGACCAACGACACGCACAACGAGGGCATCCTGTTTTCGGACGCCGTCGGCTTCTCGACGCTCGTCTGTCTGCTGAACAACGGGCAGAACGGCGCGACCGAAACCGCCGCGGCGCTGCTTGGCCCGTTCTGGCGCATGCATTCGCCCACGACCGAGAATGGCGGATCGATCATTCGCTCACCGACGCCGGGCCCTGCCTTGTTCGCCAGCTGCCGCATCACCGATCCGGAGGGCCGGCCGCTGGCCGGCGTCGAGGTCGATGTCTGGCAGGCCTCGCCGGTCGGCCTCTACGAGAACCAGGACCCGTCGCAGGCCGAGATGAACCTGCGCGGCAAGTTCAGGACCGATGACGACGGGCGCATCTGGTTCCGCTCGGTCAAGCCGGCCGGCTATCCGGTCCCCACCGACGGGCCGGTCGGCGACCTGCTGCGGGCCCAGCAAAGGCATCCCTATCGGCCGGCGCACCTGCATTTCCTCTGCTACCGGCCCGGTTTCAAGACGCTGATCACCCAGGTCTTCGTCGACGATGACGGGCACCTGGAGAGTGATGTCGTGTTCGGCGTGACCCGGCACCTGATCGGCGATTTCCGGGCAGGCACGGGCACACCGCCGGCTTCCGACGTCGACGGCCCCTGGTTCCGGTTCGACTACGGCTTCGTGATGGAACCGGGCGAGGCAAAGCTGCCGATCCCGCCGATCCGCTAACCGGCCCGCCGCTCCACCATCCCCTATCCTTCATCCCTGGCCAACGAGTTCACCGATGTCGAACCTTGCAGCACCGGCGGCGCCTGCGCGTCCCGCCTATCCCCGTTCGCTCGCCGGAAAGGTCGCGCTTGTCGCCGGCGGTGCCGGCGCCATCGGAGCCGCGACCAGCCGCATGCTCGCCGCGGCCGGCGCAACGGTGGTGGTCACCCATCTCGACAGCGAGCGCGACACCGCCGCGGCCCGGGCCCTCGTCGCGGAACTCGGCGTCGGCCACGCCGCCTATGGCGCCGATGTCGCCGACACGGCCTCGCTGAACGCGCTGCGCTCCGCGCTGCAGGAGCGCTACGGCCGCCTCGACATTCTGGTCAATGCCGCGGGCTTCACCAAACCGGTGCCGCATGCCGATCTCGACGCGCTGACCGACGACCTCATCGACCGGATGCTGCAGGTCAACTGGCGCGGCCAATTCGCAACCATCCGCACCTTCACGCCGATGCTGAAGGCATCCGGCGACGGGCTCGTCGTGTCGATCTCCTCGATCGCGGCCTTCACCGGGGTCGGCTCGTCGATCGTCTATTGCGCCGCCAAAGCCGGCATCGACGTCATGACCAAGGCCTTGGCGCGGGTTCTCGCCCCCGAAGTGCGGGTGCTGGCGGTGTCGCCGGGCGTGGTCGATACCGAATTCGTTCCCGGCCGCGGCGCCGATTTCAACGACCGCGTGAAGGCCTCAACCCCGCTCAGGCGCATCGGCGAGGCCGAGGACATCGCCGCGGCGATCACCGCCTGCGCCACCATGCTCGGCTATTCGACCGGACACATCATCCAGGTCGATGGCGGCCGGGCGCTCTAAAGGAAAAAGCGATGCGTTCGCCACTCCCCAAGGTCTTCATCACCTGTGCCGTGACCGGCAATCTCACCACCCCGGACCAGACGCCGCATCTGCCGATCACACCGGAACAGATCGCCCGATCCGCGCTCGACGCCGGCGAAGCGGGTGCGGCGATCGTGCACATCCATGTGCGCGATCCCCAGACGGGCAAGCCGTCGATGGAGCTCGCGCTCTATCAGGACGTCGTCGAGCGCATCCGTTCGAAAAACCCGCAACTGATCATCAACCTGACGACCGGTCCCGGCGGCCGCTTCGTGCCATCGGAGCAGGATCCGAGCGTCGCGGGCCCGGGCACCACGCTGATGGCGCCCGAGCGACGCGCGGAGCACATCGCCGTCCTCAAGCCCGATATCTGCACGCTCGATCTCAACACCATGAATTCCGGCGGCCAGGTCGTGATCAACACGCCCGGCAATGTGCGCCGCATGGCCCGGGTGATCGCCGCCGCCGGCGTCAAGCCGGAGATCGAACTCTTCGATACCGGCGACATCGCCCTGCTGCATGACCTGCTCGCCGACAGCACGTTGCAGGGGCCTGCGCTGACCTCCTTCGTCATGGGTGTGCGCTACGGCCTTCAGCCTTCGCCGGAAACCGTGCTCTATGCCCGCAACCTGTTGCCGGCGGATGCCTCGTTCACCGCGATCGGCATCGGCAGGTCGGCTTTCCAGAGCGTCGCCCTGTCCTATCTCGCCGGCGGCCATATCCGTGTCGGCCTCGAAGACGCGGTCTACCTCGACCACGGCGTGCTCGCGCCGTCGAACGCCGCAATGGTCGAGAAAGCCCGGCGCATCGTCGAGGACCTCGGCGGCCAGATCGCCAACGCACAGGAAGCGCGTGGCCTCGTCGGGCTGCCCGGCCGGGCGGCCGGCGCCCCGCGTGTCGCCTGAACCAATCCGAAGGGAACAGCCATGCCTCTTGCCCGCGAACGTCCCCGTCCTCTCCAGATCGCCGCCCGCGGCTTGCGTCTCCACCAGAAGGCCGCGCGCTACGAAGCGATCGCGCTGCCGGTCGAGGAGCATCCGCTGCGCGCGGTTGCTCCACATGAGGTCGTCGTCGAGATTCACGCCGCCGCGGTCAATCCGTCCGACGCCAAGGCCGCCACGGGCCTGATGCCCTATGCGGTGTTTCCGCGCACGCCGGGGCGTGATTTCGCCGGCAAGGTCGTGCTCGGCCCCGAAGCCTTGGTCGGCAAGCCGGTGTTCGGCTCGTCGGGTGATCTCGGCATCCGGCAGGACGGCTCGCATGCGAGCCACCTGATTGTCGAGGCCGATGCCGTGGTCGAAATACCCGACGGCATCGGCATGCGCGAGGCCGCCGGCATCGGCGTGCCCTTCGTCACCGCCTGGGAAGGATTGCGCCGCGCCGGCCTGCCCTCAGCCGGCGAGACCGTGCTCATCCTCGGCCTCAACGGCAAGGTCGGCCAGGCCGCGGCACAGATCGCCAGCTGGCGCGGCGCGACCGTCATCGGCGTCGTGCGCCGCGACGAACCCTATATCGGCCACGCCAGCGCCCCGGTGGAGGTCATCGCCGCGAATGCCGTCGACGTCGCCGCCCGCGTCCGCGAACTGACCGCCGGCAAAGGCGCGGATATCGTGTTCAACACGGTCGGCGATCCCTTCTACGAGATCGGCCAGAAGTCGCTGGCGGTCGGCGGCCGGGCGATCTTCATCTCCGTCGTCGACCGCTACGTCACCTTCGACATGCTGGCCTTCTACAAGGGCCGGCACACCTATGTCGGTGTCGATACCATCGCGCTCGGCTCCGTCGAGACCGGCACGATCCTGAGAGCTCTCGCCCCGGGCTTCGCCGAAGGCCGCCTGAGGCCGTTCCCGATCGTCGACGGCGCGACCTATCGGTTCGAGGACGCCCATGCCGCCTATCAGGCTGTGATGAGCTCCTCGCGCGACCGCGTCGTGCTCGTGCCCGAGCGGTGACGCCATGCCCATCGCCCGCTTGGCGACACGACTGATCCGCCCGCCCTGACCGCAGGCGCGAGCGCGCCGGCACGGCCGGATCAGGCAAAAGACAAGCGTCCCAGCAAGCCGCAGTGACTGCCGTCAACTCCGGGAGGATACCCCATGTCCAGCATCCAGACGTCCAGGGCCCGCACGCCCTGGTACAAGATCCTCTACGTCCAGGTCTTGATCGCCATCGTCTTCGCGGTCGCGCTCGGACATTTCTGGCCGGCCATCGGCGTCGAGATGAAACCGTTCGGCGACGCCTTCATCAAGCTCATCAAGATGATCATCACGCTGGTCATCTTCTGTACCGTGGTCTCCGGCATTGCCGGCATGGACGACCTGAAGAAGGTCGGCCGCGTCGGCGGCAAGGCGCTCCTCTATTTCGAGGTGGTGTCGACCGCGGCTCTCGCCATCGGCCTGGTCGTCGCCAATCTGGTCAGGCCCGGTGCCGGCTTCAACGCCAATCCGGCGGCGCTCGACGCCCGCGCGGTGCAAGCCTATGCCGGCAAGGCCAGCGAGCAATCGGTCACCGAATTCCTGATCAACATCATCCCGAACACGGTCGTCGACGCCTTCGCCAAGGGCGACATCCTGCCGGTGGTGATGATCTCCATCCTGTTCGGTTATGTCCTGTCGCACCTCGGCGATCGCGCCAAGCCGGTGCGCGACGTGATCGACGCCGGATCGCATCTCGTCTTCGGTGCGATCAACGTGCTGATGCGCCTCGCGCCCATCGGCGCCTTCGGCGCGATGGCCTTCACCATCGGCAAATACGGCGTCGCCTCGCTCGGCCCCCTCGCCTTCCTGATCGGCACCTTCTACGTCACCAGCCTGATTTTCGTGTTCGGCGTGCTGGGCGCGATCGCCTGGTGGGCCGGCTTCAGCATCGTCAAGTTCCTCATCTACATCAAGGAAGAGGTGCTGATCGTCCTCGGCACCTCGTCGTCCGACTCGGCCCTGCCGAGCCTGATGGCGAAACTGGAACGTGCCGGCGTTTCCAAACCGGTGGTCGGCCTGGTCGTGCCGACGGGTTATGTCTTCAACACCGACGGCACCTCCATCTACATGACGCTTGCCGCGCTGTTCGTCGCGCAGGCGACCAATACCGACCTGACCCTGACCCAGCAGCTCGCCATCTTCGCGGTCGCCATGCTGACCTCCAAGGGAGCATCGGGCGTCACCGGCGCGTCGTTCATCGCCTTGGTCGGCACGCTCTCGGTCGTGCCCACCATTCCGGTCGCCGGCATGGCGCTCATTCTCGGCGTCGACCGCTTCATGAGCGAGGCCCGTGCCCTGGTGAACATGATCGGCAACGGCGTCGCCACCATCGTCATGGCGCGCTGGGAGGGCGAACTCGACCAGGCCAGGCTCGATGCCGCGCTGGCCGGCACGCCATTGCCGTCCGAGGACGATCTCGACAGCGCAGCCGCGGGGGTCATCGAACCGATCGCGGCGGTCGCGCGGGATCGGCTGGGGGCCGTCGGCCGCGGCGTCTGATCAACCGGCCGGCCGCGATCGACGGGCGGCGGTTCTCCTCGGAACGGCAAAGGCGGGACGATCTCCCGACGCACGACAAGCTGCGGGAGCGAGGGCGGGCAACCGGCGAGCCCGCCCCGTCGCGCGGAGGCGGACGACAAGGCTGCCGCTCGAAACCTGGATAGGGTTCATCTTTTCGGCGGCATGGCGGACATCTCACGATGCCTCGCAGAGCCTTGGCTGGGTCGCTAGGATTCGAACCTAGATAGCGGGTACCAAAAACCCGAGTCCTACCATTAGACGACGACCCAGTGGGCGAAGCAGGCTTCGCGGCGCGGACCATAGCGATGCCGGATGGTTCGTTCAACGGCCTCTTGCGATTGCCTGTGGGTTGCGCAACGCCAAATCCGGCGAAACCAGCGCGGCTGGGCCAAATGTCGGCTTTCCGACATTGCCTTGCCCGTCCTTCGAAAGGGTGGACTGCGCAGCCGAACCTGCACTAGCTTCCCTGAGCGATAAGGCGCAAACGGCGCCGCGAATGGCAGTGGAGAAACGCTCATGCTGGGCCTGATGCAGGATTGGCCGCTTCTGATCCATAAGGTCATCGATCATGCGGGGCGCTACCACGCAGGGCGCAAGGTCATCTCGCGCTCGGTCGAGGGCCCGATCGTCGAGACCACCTATGGCGATATCCGCACCAATGCGCTGCGCGTCGCCAAGCGGCTGACCAAGGACGGGGTCAAGATCGGCGACCGCATCGGCACGGTCGCCTGGAACACCTGGCGGCACCTGGAAGCCTGGTACGGCATCACCGGCATCGGCGCGGTCTATCATACGCTCAACCCGCGGCTGTTCCCCGAACAGATCGCCTGGATCGCCAATCACGCCGGCGATCGGATGATCATGACCGACCTGACCTTCGTGCCGCTTCTGGAAAAGCTGCAGGAGCACCTGCCGCTGGTCGAGAAGTTCATCGTGCTGACCGATGCCGAGCACATGCCCGAGACGACGCTGCGCAACGCGGTCGCCTATGAGAGCTGGATCGCCGAGGTCGATGCCGATTTCGCCTGGGCCGAGTTCGACGAAAACACCGCCGCCGGCATGTGCTACACATCAGGCACGACGGGAAACCCCAAGGGGGTCGTCTATTCCCATCGGTCCAACGTGCTGCACTCGATGTGCGTCAACAATGCCGACATGTTTGGGCTGGCCTCGCGCGACGTGATGATGCCGGTCGTGCCGATGTTCCACGCCAATGGCTGGTCGCTGGCCTTCACCGCGCCGATGTCGGGCACCACCATGGTCATGCCCGGCCCGAAAATGGACGGCGCCAGCATCTACGAATTGCTCGACACCTATAAGGTGACCCATTCGGCGGCGGTGCCGACCGTCTGGCTGATGCTGCTGCAGCAGCTCGAGGCCAATGACCAGAAGCTGCCGCACCTGACCAAGGTGGTGATCGGCGGTTCGGCCTGTCCGCGCGCGGTGACCGAGAAATTCCGCGACGTCTATGGCGTCGAGGTGCTGCATGCCTGGGGCATGACCGAAATGAGCCCGCTCGGCACGGTCTGTTCGCTCAAGCCCGAATATGCCGGGCTGACCGGCGACGCCTGGCTCGACGTCAAGGAGACCACCGGCCATCCCCCCTTCGGCGTCGAGATGAAGATCGTCGACGACAGCGGCAAGGAGCTCGCCCGCGACGGCCATGTCTTCGGCCGCCTGGTGGTGCGCGGGCCGGCGGTGGCGCGCGAATATTTCCGCGGCGAGGGCGGCAATATTCTCGACGCGGACGGCTTCTTCGATACCGGCGACGTCTCGTCGATCGATCCCTATGGCTATATGCGCATCGTCGACCGCTCGAAGGACGTGATCAAGTCGGGCGGCGAATGGATCTCCTCGATCGACCTGGAGAACCTCGCGGTCGGCCATCCCGACGTCGCCGAGGCCGCGGTGATCGGCATCGTCCATTCGAAATGGGACGAGCGGCCGCTGCTGGTGATCGTGCCGAAGCCCGGCCGCTCGCCGACACGCGACAGCCTGCTCGCCTATATGTCGGGCAAGATCGCCAAGTGGTGGCTGCCCGACGACGTGGTGCTGGTCGACGAGATCCCGCACACCGCAACCGGCAAGATCCAGAAGACCACGCTGCGCGAGCGGTTCAAGGACTACAGGCTGCCGACGGATTGACGCGATCACCAGCCGGATGAGAGATCCTCGCGGTAGCGCGCGGCAACAGGCGCTGTAAGCTTCCATCCCAGCGTGTGACGGGAGGACGACATGACGGATGCCGTGCAGGGCCCCTGGGGCCCGCGATCGACCGCGGGCGCCATGGCCGCGGCCGAAACCGCGGCGCGCGGCCGGGTGCCGATCATGCCGCGCCCGGCCGGCCCGGCCGGCGGCGGGCTCGTCAAGGTCGGTTTCTCGGGTCTTGCCGGCGAATTGTTCGCCCTGCTGCTGAAGGGCTTCTTCCTGCAGCTGATCACGCTCGGCATCTACCGGTTCTGGCTGCTCACCGACATCAGGCGGTTCTACTGGTCGCATACCGCGGTCGGCACCGAAGCCTTCGTCTATACCGGGCGGGGCATGCAATTGCTCAAGGGCTTCCTGTTCGCGCTGGCCATCCTGGTGCCGCTGCAGGCCGGCGGCTTCTTCCTGGCGCTCGGCCTGCCCGCGGCGCGATGGGTCGTTTCGATCGGGCTGACCGTCATCCTGCTGTTTCTCAGCCAATATGCCGTCTATGCCAGCCGGCGCTATCGGCTGACCCGCACGGCCTGGCGCGGCCTGAGGCTGCGCATGACCGGCTCGGCCTGGAGTTACGCGATCAAGGCCTTCGGCCTGCTGCTGCTCGCCATCGTCACTCTCGGCATCGCTTATCCCTGGGCGGCGACCGTGCTCGAGCGGATCAAGATGCGCGAGACCTTCTACGGCGACGCCCAGGGTGACTTCACCGGCACGCCGGGCGAGCTTGCGCGCGGCCTCGCCGTGGTCTGGGCGATCGGCCTCGGACTGCCCTTGCTGATCATCGGTGTGACGATCGCATCGATCCCGTGGGAGATCTGGGCCGGCCTGCTGCGCAGCGCCATGTCGGAGCCCCGTGCCATCACCGGATCGGAAGGCCTGGCGGTCAGCGCGGTGTTCACCGCCGTCTCCTCCTCGGTGTTCATTCCGGTCCTGCTCTATCCCGCTTTCCAGGCCATCACCTTCCGCTGGCGGATGAATGGAACCCGCATCGGCGGCGCGGCGGTCGCCTCCGATTTCCGCATCGGCAGCTCCTACCGGGTCTATGTCATCGCCGCGCTGGCGATGAGCGCGCTCGGCATGGTCGCCGGTCTCGTCGTCGTCGCACTGGTCGGCGGCCTGTTCGTCGCCTTCATGGCCGGCATCGACAGCGCCTTCCGCGGCTTCCTCGCCGCGGCTCTGGTCGTCGTCAGCTATCTTCTGCTGTTCGCCGGGGTCTGGATCGCCAAGAAGCTGCTCATCGACCTGCCGCTCCACCGCGCGAGGATGGCTTCGCTGTCGGTCGCCAATCTCGCCTCGCTCGACGGCGTCCATGCCCGCAATGTCGAGGCTTCCGCCATGGGCGAGGGTCTGGGCGACGCGGTCGATTTCGGCATCGGTCTCTGAGCCATGCCGAGCGTTCCCGCGACCTATTACGACGGCCTGACGGCAAAACGGCATGCCGTCGAGGTGTCGCTGCACCCGGACGGGCTCGCCATCTTTTCGGCCGAGGGCCGGCTGTTGACGACCTGGCCCTATCAGTCGATCCGGCGGATCGAAGGCCATACCGGCGCAGGCCTCGCCGTCACCTTGCTGCCGCAGCCCGGCTCGACCGCCGAGCCGCTGGTGGACATCCCGGATCCGGGCTTTTCGGCCGATCTCGCGACCCGCGCGCCGCTGACCCTGACCAAAGGGGTGAGCGAGCGACGCGAACGCCGGGCCGTGGTGTTCTGGGCGATCGCCGCGGTCATCTCGCTCATGGGGCTGGCCTTTTACGGCCTGCCGGCGATCGCCGGCCGGCTCGCGCCGCTTGTGCCGGCAGCCGCCGAGATCCGCCTGGGCGCCGCCATGGATCCCGAGGTGCGCAGGACTTTCGGCGGCGAGCGCGGCATCAAGACCTGCACCGCGCCGGAAGGCGTGCAGGCCCTCGCCAGCCTGGTCGAGCGCTTCCAAGGCGCGGCCGATCTGCATCTGCCGCTCAAGGTGGTGGTGCTCAACCACGGCCTGGTCAACGCCTTCGCCCTGCCCGGCGGTTATGTCTATGTGTTCAACGGGCTGTTGCAGAATGCCCGCTCGCCCGACGAATTCGCCGGCGTGCTGGCGCACGAGATCGGCCATGTGAAGCTGCGCCACGGCTTGCGCTCGGTGATCCAGGCCGGCGGCCTCGGTTTCCTGCTCGGCACGGTGTTCGGTGATTTCGCCGGCGGCACCGCGATCATCCTGGCGTCGCGCTCGCTGATGCAAAGCGCCTTCTCGCGTGATTCCGAGCGGCAGGCCGACCACTTCGCCGTCGACCTGATGCTCAAGGCCGGCGGCGATCCGATGGGGCTTGCCCGCTTCTTCACCAATGCGGCGATCGCCGATCCCGGCAACCTGTCCTGGATCGCCAGCCATCCCGCCAATGCCGAGCGCGAACAGGCGATCCGCGATGCGCTGAAGGGAGCGGCGGCGAGCAGGCCGGCTCTGATGCCGGAACAATGGACAGCCTTGCGGGCGATCTGCCAGAAGACTGACTAGTCACCCGGATCGGACCGCATGCGCCGTCGCGCCTTTGTCGAGCCCACCTCACGTCTGGCCGTCTGGAGCCTGCGCCTGGTCGTGCTGGGCCTGGCGGTGGCCGTGGTGGCGGTGCTGGCCGCGCGATCCGATTGGCTCGACGGCGGCCAGGCGGTGGTGGCGCTCGCCGGCGGCCTCGGCATCGTCGCGCTGGGTGTCGTCGCGGCCCTCATCGCCGGCACCGCGATCTGGTTCACCGGTTATCGCGGCGGGCGTTATGCAGCCCTTGCCGTGGTGCTCGGCGCCGTGCTGCTCGCCTATCCGGCCATGCTCGGCGTCATCGGCCTGCGCCAGCCGGCCATCAACGATATCACCACCGATGCGGAAAGCCCGCCGGCCTTCGACATCGTCGCCTCGGCGCGTCCGCCCGGCGCCAATCCGTCGGCCTATCCTCCGGCCTTTGCCGCGCTGCAGCGCCAGCTCTATCCGGAGATCCGGCCGCTGGAGGTCGATCTCGCGCCCGACGATATCAATGAATTGCTGTCCGACCTGGTCGACGGCCAGAAATGGCGCGTGCTCGACCAGGTGGATTACCGCGGCGCGGCGCGCGACGGACGGATCGAAATGGTCACCCGCTCGCTGATCATGGGATTTCGCGACGACATCGTCATTCGCGTCCGCACCGTCAACGGCCGGGCGCGGATCGACATGCGATCGGCCGCCCGCTACGGGCGACAGGATTTCGGGGTCAATGCGCGCCGCGTCATCGCCGCGCTGGATGAAATGCGCGCCGCCGCCCGGCGCGTCCAGAGATAGCAAGAAGGTGAGACTGCCATGACGCTCAAGGCCGCGACCGTGCCGCTGCATGAGGACGAAGTGATCGAGGGCATCCGGCGCTGGGTCGTCACCGAAAGCCCGTCCCATGACGCCGGCGGGGTCGAGGCCGTGCTCGACGAGGTCGAGAAGGATTTCGAGGGCCTGCCGGTCACCATCGACCGCCGTCCCGGCAAGGATGGTTATGCCGGCGTGCTGAAGGTCTCGACCGCCGAGCCGTCGAACGAGAAACCGATCCTGGTGCTGACCCATGTCGACACCGTGCATCCCAAGGGCACGCTGACGGGCCGCCTGCCGTTCCGGCGCGACGGCGACAAGCTCTATGGGCCGGGTCTCTACGACATGAAGGGCGGCGCCTATCTGGCGGTCGCCGGCTATCGCGCGCTGATCCGGGCCGGGGCGCCGACCGCCCGTCCCATCACCTTCCTGTTCACCCCGGACGAGGAGGTCGGCAGCCCGACCTCGCGCGGCATCATCGAGGACGAGGCGCGCAAAGCCGCCTTCGTGCTGGTCACCGAACCGGCCCGCGACGGCGGCCGCATCGTCACCGCGCGCAAGGGCGTCGCCCGCTTCGTGCTGACCACCCATGGCCGCCCCGCCCACGCGGGCACACGCCACCAGGACGGCCGCAGCGCGATCCGGGAAATGGCCCACCAGATCCTGGCCGTCGAGGGCATGACCGATTACGCCCGCGGCATCACCACCACGGTCGGGCTGATCAAGGGCGGCTCGGCGGCCAATGTCACGCCCGAGACCTGCACCGCCGAGATCGACCTGCGTGTCCCCGACCCGGAGATCGGCGCGGAAATGGTGGCGCGCATTCGCGGCCTCAAGCCGGTCACGCCCGACGTCACGGTTCATGTCGAGGGCGACCTGAACCGGCCGCCCTACCCGAAGACGCCGCTGACCAGCGACCTTCTGGTTCGCGCCCAGGGCGTCGCCCGCGCGATCGGCTTCGACCTGGAGGATTGCCCGATGACGGGCGGCGGTTCCGACGGCAATTTCACCGCGGCGCTCGGCATCCCCACGCTCGACGGTCTCGGCATTGACGGCGCCGGCGCCCATACGCTCGACGAATATGGGCTGATTTCCTCGATCATACCGCGCGCGCGGCTGCTCGCCGGACTGATGGAAACCCTCCGCTAACCCCGGCCATTCTAGTTTCCCCTCGGACCAGGATCGTCCGGGGGGCATAGCCATGGCGGAATTTTGCGGCAATTGCCGGTTGTTCCACGAATCGCGCGGCACCGGCTCCGGCCTGTGCCGGGCCCATCCGCCCCGCGCCCAGGCCGATGGCAGCGCGATCTGGCCGGGCGTCAACCGCAACGACTGGTGCGGCGAATATCGGCAGGTCCCGCCGCCGGAAAATCCGGGCCTGCGCAGGTTGTGAGCTGCAGTGCGACCATGTGCCGCCGCGAAGCGGCACGCGCCGAAGACGTAACGTGCCCGCGGGCTTCCGCCCGGCCGTTATCGGCTTGATTGCTGTCGTGAAATTCTGTTCTGCGAGCGGCCCGACCGGCTAACCCCTTGGGGTCGCTGGTCGGAGTGGCAGGATTTGAACCTGCGACCCCCACGTCCCGAACGTGGTGCGCTACCAGACTGCGCTACACTCCGCCTCGCGAACAGGCTGGGTGTATAGCGACGCCCGTTGAGGGACGCAACCCCGCTTGACGAGTTTCCACACCCTCGACGCCGGTGCCCCGGCTCCGCTAAATCTGACCGATGAGCTCGATCCGTTTCGACGCGATAGCCTTCGCCGGCGGCGGCAACCGCTGCTACTGGCAAGGTGGCTTCTGGGAAGCCTTCAGCGCGGTGCACCCGCAAGAGCCCGGCATGGTCGTCGGGGTCTCGGCCGGTGCATTCCAGGCCTGCTTTTCGCTCATCGGCGAAGGTGAGCGGGTGCGCCGCATCGTCTTCGACGCCTGCGCCGGCATCGACAAGGAAGTGGTGTGGAGCCAATTGGCGCGCGGGCGCTCGCCCTTCATCGTCGGCGGCCTTTACCGCGATCTCCTGACCCAGACCTTCGGCGCGCTGGAGCTCGCGGCGCTGAAGGCGGCGCCGGAAATCCTGATCCAGGTGACCCATCCGCCGCGCCTGATGCCGTCGATCGTCGCGGCCTATGCGGCGATCGGCGCCTATCAGATCGAGAAAGCGCTGACCGGCGCCGCCTATTCCAAGGCCGGCCGGCATGTCGGGCTGACCGCCACCTGGATCTCCACCCACGCGGTCGAGACCCCGGCCGAACTGGTCGATGCCTTGATGGGCACCGCCTCGGTGCCGCCCTTCATGCCGATCGGCGCGGTCAATGGCCGGCCGGCGCTCGACGGTGGCCTGGTCGACAACCCGCCGATCGAGCGGATCAGCGTGGTCGAGCGCCATGGCGGCCGCACCCTGGTGCTGACCACACGTGCCGGCAAGCCGCTGCCGGAAGTGCCCGGGCGGACCGTGGTCCGGCCGAGCGTGCCGATCATCACCAGTCGCTTCGCGGTGACCGATGCCGAAGCGATCCGATCGGCCTATGAGCTCGGCCTGCGCGACGGCGAAACCTTTGCCGCCACGCTCGCCTGAACCTCAGGCGGTCACGCCGCCTTGCGCCCGTCCAGCCAGCCGCCGAGCTCCATGATCGAGCCCAGCACGATGTCGGCATGATCGGCGAAACCCTCGGGCACCAGCGGTCCCGAGGTGACGCCGACGGCGACGATGCCGGCGGCACGCGCGGCATGCATGTCGTGCAGGCTGTCGCCGACCAGGGCAACCTCCTCAGGCTTCATCCCATAGGCATCGAGGAAGGCGGTGATCTGGCCCGGCGCCGGCTTGCGGCCATGGCCGGAATCCCAGCCGACGATATAGTCGAAGTGGTGATCGATCTTCAGCGCGGCGGTCTGGTGGCGTGCGCCGTTTTCCGAATCGTTGGTGACCACGCCCAGCACATAGCCGCGTGCCTTCATGTCGGTCATGACCGCCAGCGGATCGCCGATCGGCGCCAGCGCCGCGATGCCTTCCAGGACGAACAGGCGGTCCATCTCCTCGGTGACGGCGGATGAGAAGGGCACGCCGATCGCCTCGGCCCAGAGCGGCCCGTAGTCAGCGGAGGAACCGGCGACCAGCGGCGAGCTCGGCCGGAAACGCATGATCGTCTCGTCGTAATGGCTCACCGCCATCAGCCGCTCGAGCTTGCCTCGGTCGCCACGTGCCATCTGGCTCATGACCCGGAAGGCCGCCGGACCCCAGGTCTTGTCGAAATCGACAAAGGTCCCGTCCTTGTCGAACAGAATGGCGCGCAGGGTCATGACGTCTCTCGGGGCTTTCACGGACAAAGATCGCAGGCCCTAGCTGCGCCGTGTGACACGGCTGCGACTTGAGGTCCAGGCTGGCGCTCCGCACCATCCGGACTTGCCACCGGCGGCCGGCGGGCTTAATCCCCGCGTCAAGGACGGAGCCGCGGCCATGCGCTACATCTCGACCCGGGGCGAAGCCCCGATCCTGAACTTCCCCGATGCGCTGCTGGCGGGCCTTGCCCGTGACGGCGGGCTTTATGTGCCGGAGACCTGGCCGGTGCTGTCGCCCGAGGTGATCGCGGGGCTGTCAGGCCAGCCCTATGCCGAGGTCGCCAAGATCGTGCTGGCGCCCTTTGTCGACGGCGCGATCGAAACCAAAGCCTTCCATCAGATGGTCGACGAGGCCTATGCGACCTTCCGCCATCCGGCGGTGACGCCGCTGGTGCAGCTCGGCTCGTCCGAGTGGGTGCTGGAGCTGTTCCACGGCCCGACCCTGGCGTTCAAGGACTGCGCCATGCAGCTGCTCGGCCGGCTGATGGACCACGTGCTGAAGGCGCGCGGCCAGCGCGCCACCATTGTCGGCGCGACCTCGGGTGATACCGGTGGCGCCGCGGTCGAGGCCTTCAAGGGGCTGGACCAGGTCGATGTGGTCATCCTGTTCCCCGACGGCCGGGTCTCGGACGTGCAGCGGCGGATGATGACCACGGTCAATGCGCCGAACGTCCATGCGCTGGCGATCGAAGGCACGTTCGACGACTGCCAGGCGATCGTGAAGGGCATGTTCAACAACCTCCGCTTCCGCGACGAGGTGAAACTGTCGGGCGTCAATTCGATCAATTGGGCGCGCATCGTCGCCCAGGTGGTCTATTATTTCGTCGCCGGCGCGGCATTGGGCGCGCCGCACCGCGCCGCCCGCTATGTGGTGCCGACGGGCAATTTCGGCGACGTCTTCGCCGGCTATGTCGCCAAGCGCATGGGTCTGCCGATCAGCGAGCTGGTGGTCGCCACCAATGTCAACGACATCCTCGAACGGACCATCCGGACCGGGCGCTACGAGGTGACCGGCGTGGTCGCCACCTCGTCACCGTCGATGGACATCCAGGTCTCCTCGAATTTCGAGCGGCTGCTGTTCGATGCCTATGGCCGCGACGCCGCGACCGTGCGCCGGCTGATGGCGGGCCTTGCCCAGTCAAAGAGCTTCGGCCTCGCCCCCGACGCGCTCGCCGCCATCCGCACCGAATTCTCGGCCGCACGTGCCGACGAGACCGAAGTCTCGGCGACCATCAAGACGGTGCTGGCCGAGACCGGCTACCTGATGGACCCGCACACCGCGGTCGCGGTGGCCTCCGCCCGCAAGACGGCGCATGATCCCGCCATTCCGACCGTCGTGCTGTCCACGGCTCACCCGGCCAAGTTCCCCGACGCGGTCGAGGCGGCCTCGGGCGTCCGTCCGGCCCTGCCGGCCTGGGTCGGCAACCTGATGGAGCGGCCGGAGCAGATGACCCTGCTGGCCGCCGATCAGGCCGCGGTCGAGAGCTATGTGCGCGGCAAGACCCGCGCCACGGCTGCCAAGGCCTGAGCAGCCGCTGCCCAAATCTTGGTGTGAACAACCCATAGAATCTGCATACGCCCGCCCCCGATTTTCTGCTGCAATGCTGGCGCAGAGGCTGGGGGAATGGGCATGCGAGAGCCAACGTGCGGGGCAGCACGCGCTTTCATCGTCGGGATGGTCTTGCTGTCGGCATCGACCTGCGGCGCCAAGGCGCAGATCGTCCTGCCGGAAATCTCGGTCACGGCGGAACGTGGCCCCACCGGCGCGGCGCCCTCGTCGGAACTGAGCGCGCCGGGTTCGGCCTCCGAAGGCGTGGTGACCGGCGCCGAGATCAACAATCGCCCGGTGACCCGGCCCGGCGAAGTGCTGGAGGCGGTGCCCGGCCTGATCGTCACCCAGCATAGCGGCGAAGGCAAAGCCAACCAGTATTTCCTGCGCGGCTTCAATCTCGACCACGGCACCGACATCGCCATCCATCTCGACGGCATGCCGCTCAACATGCGCAGCCACGGCCACGGCCAGGGTTATGCCGATCTCAATTTCATGATCCCCGAACTGATCGGCGGCGTCTGGTATCGCAAGGGCCCCTATTTCGCCGAGGAAGGTGATTTCTCCTCGGCCGGCTCGGTGCGGCTCAACTATGTCGACCGGCTCGACAAGGCGCTGGTCCAGACGACGCTGGGCAGTTTCGGCCACTGGCGGTCGCTCGCCGCGGCCTCCCGGCCGGTCGGCGACGGCCACCTGCTCGGCGCCGCCGAGATGACCTTCTACAGCGGCCCCTGGCAGGTCCCCGACGCCCTGCGCAAATTCTCGGGCTTCCTGCGCTACAGCCAGGGCACCGATCGCGACGGCTTCGCGCTGACCGCCATGGCCTATGCCAACACCTGGACGTCGACCGACCAGGTGCCGCTGCGCGCCGTGCAATCGGGATTGATCAACCGCTACGGCTCGCTCGACCCGACCGATGGCGGCAATGCAAGCCGCTTCAGCCTGTCCGGCCGCTGGAGCCGGTTCGACGAGGCCAGCGCGTCGCGCATCGAGTTCTACGGCATTCGCGCCTCGCTGAACCTCTGGAACAACTTCACCTATTTTCTCGACAATCCGGTCAATGGCGACCAGTTCCGCCAGAACGACCAGCGCACGCTGTTCGGCTTCAACGCCAGCCATACCTTTTTCGGCCGGCTCGGCACCTTGCCGATGGAGACCAAGGTCGGCGCCCAGGGGCGTCATGACGATATCCGGCTCGGCCTGACCCGCACCGAGGCGCGCGCCCCCTTGTCGGTGGTGCGCGACGACCGGGTGCGCGAGACGAGCCTGGCCGCCTATATCGAGAACACCGTCCGCTGGACGCCCTGGCTGCGCACGACGCTGGGCTTGCGCACCGACTGGTATGCGGCCTCGGTCGCCAGCGACATCGCGTTGAATTCGGGAGCGACGCAGGCCTCCATCACCAGTCCGAAATTCGGCCTGGTGCTCGGCCCCTTCGCGCGTACCGAACTGTTCTTTAATGCCGGCCACGGCTTCCACTCCAACGACGCCCGCGGCACCACCATCCGGGTCGATCCGAACGACCGGATCACGCCGGTCGACCGGGTGCCGCTGCTGGTCAAGTCGAAGGGCGCGGAGGTCGGCCTGCGTACCCGCCCGATCGACGGGCTGGAAACCACGCTCACCGTCTTCGTCCTGGATTTCGCCTCCGAGAACCTGTTCGTCGGCGATGCCGGCACCACCGAGCCGAGCCGGCCGAGCCGGCGCGTCGGTGTCGAATGGACCAATCACTGGAAAGCCGCGCCCTGGCTGTCCCTGGATGTCGACGTCGCCTATACGCACACCCGTTTCACCGACATCGATCCGGCCGGCCGCTATGTGCCCGGCGCCCCGGCCCTGGTCGCCTCGGCGGGTTTCACCATCGGCCACCAGACCGGCTGGTTCGGCGGCGCGACCTTGCGCTATTTCGGGCCACGCCCCTTGATCGAGGACAACAGCGCCCGGTCACCCGCGACGGCGCTGGTGAATGCCCGCATCGGCTATCGCTTCGACAATGGCGTCCGGGTGCAGCTCGACGCCTTGAACCTGCTCAACACGCCGGCGAGCCAGATCGATTATTTTTATACGTCGCGACTGCCCGGCGAGCCGGCGACCGGCGTCGCCGACCGGCATTTCCATCCCGTAGAGCCGCGCGCGATGCGGCTCACGGTGGCGGGGCAGTTTTGAGGGGCGAATGGGGTATGGCGAATGGGAAGACCGGCCGGCTCGGCGTCGGCCGACGAACGCCGCGCCTGGAGCATCATCCCCATTCGCTATTCGCTACTCCCTATTCGCCTTAAGCTCACAGCCCCAGATAGGCCTTGCGGACGCCGTCGTCGGCCAGCAGTTCCGCGCCGGTGCCGGACAGCGTCACGCGGCCGTTCTCCAGCACGTAGGCGCGGCTGGCGAGCTTCAGCGACACCGCGACGTTCTGCTCGACCAGCACACAGGTGAGCCCGCCGGCGGCGAGGTCGCGGATGATGCGCAGCACCTCCTGGACCACCGCGGGCGCAAGGCCGAGCGAGGGCTCGTCGAACATGACCAGTTCCGGCTCGCCCATCAGGCAGCGGCCAATGGCGAGCATCTGCTGCTCGCCGCCCGACAGCGTGCCGGCGGCCTGGCCGTGACGCTCCCTGAGCCTTGGGAACATCGTGAGGACACGCTCGAGATTGCGGGCGCGATGCGGACGGGCGCGCGGGATCATGGCGCCCATGGCGAGATTCTCGGCGACCGACAGGCTCGGGAACACCTGGCGCCCCTCGGCGACCTGGCCAATGCCGAGATTGCACACCTCGTGGCTCGGCAGCGCGGTGATGTCGCGATCCTTGAAGCGGATCGTGCCGGCGGCCGGCGGCAGCATGCCGGCAATGGTGCGGATCAGCGAGGTCTTGCCGGCGCCATTGGCGCCGACGATGGCGACGATGGCACGCTCGGGCACCTCGAGCGAGACGCGGTCGAGCGCCTGGGCATCGCCGTAGAAGACATCGACGTCGTGAACCTGCAACATCAGAGCGCCTCCGCCCCGAGATAGCTTTCCAGCACCTTGGGATGCCGGGTCACCTCCTCCGGCGTGCCCTGCGCGATAGTCGCGCCGTGATGCAGCACGTGGATGCGGCCGGCCAGAGCCATGACCGCGCGCATGACATGCTCGATCAGCACGATGGTGACGCCCGAACGGTTGATGTCCCGGAGAATGGCGACGATACGGTCGACCTCGGTCGGGCGCAGGCCCGCCATCACCTCGTCGAGCAGCAGCAGGCGCGGCCCCGTCGCCAGCGCGCGCGCGCATTCCAGGCGCTTGCGGTCCGGCAAGGTCAGCGACTTCGCCTTCGCCCCGCGCTTGTCGAACAGGTCGAGCTTGCGCAGCACGTCGTCGGCATGGCGACGGGCGGTCTCGACATCGGGCGCCCGCATCATCGCGCCGATCGTGGCGTTCTCAATGACCGTCAGTTCCGGGAAGGGCCGGACGATCTGGAACGTGCGGGCAAGCCCGCGCCGACAGAGCTCGTGCGGCGGCACGCCGTCGGCAGGCTCGCCGGCAAACCGGATCGAACCCGTATCCGGTTTCATGACGCCGGCGATCAGGTTGAACAGCGTGGTCTTGCCGGCGCCGTTCGGGCCGATCACCGCGAAGATCTCACCCTCGTCCACCGTCATCGTGACGTTGTCGACGGCGGTGAGCCCGCGAAACCGCTTGGTGACCCCCTGGACCTCGAGCAGCGCGCTCATTGCCGCTCCTCCGGAATGCCGAGCTTCTTCTTCAGCCAGGGCCAGACGCCGTTCGGCGAAAACCAGATGATGGCCATCAGCGCGGCGCCGTAGAACACCAGGTTGACGCCGGGGATCGAACGTCCGGCGACCTTCTCGACCAGCGCGATCAGGGTCTGGCCGAGCGGGGTCAGGATGAAGGCGCCGAGGATCGGGCCGAACAGCGTGCCGAGGCCGCCGATGATCGGCGCCAGGATCACCTCGATCGAGCGGGCCATGTCGAAGGTCTGGCTGGGGAAAAGATTGTTCTGGTAGAAGGCGTAGCAGACGCCGGCAACCGCGGTCATGGCTGCGGAAACGGCCACCGCCGCCATCTTGGCGCGGAACACGTCGATGCCGAGCGCACGCGCCGCTTCCGCATCCTCGCGCACGGCGAGCCAGGACAGGCCGAGCTTGGAGCGGCGCAGCAGCGCGCAGAGGATGAAGGCGAGCGCCATCATGGCGAGCCCGACATAATAGAACAGCAGCGGGCCGCCGCGCAGGTTCCAGGGCGAGCCGCCGCCGGCGGTGACCGGCATGAAGAACCCGGCGGCGCCGCCGACGAAGCTCCAGTTGTCGAAGCCGATGCGCGCCACCTCGGCAAAGGCGATGGTCAAAAGCGCGAAATAGACGCCCTCGATGCCGAAGCGGAAGCCGAGCCAGCCGATGGCCATGCCGAAGACCACGGCCACCAGCATGGCGGGAACAATGGCGATGGCCGGCGAGATGCCGAACTTGACCCAGAGAATGGCGCCGACATAGCCGCCGAGGCCGACATAAAGCGCGTGGCCGAGCGACAATTGCCCGCAGAAGCCCATCATGATGTTCCAGGCTTGCCCCACCGTGGCGAACCAGAAGATCAGGAAGAAGACCGAGAGCAGGTAGCGGTCGAGCACGGCCGGCGCGACGGCAAGCGCGACGACGAGGCCGATCAGCAGGACCAGCGCGCGGCGCGGCGTCTCATCGACCAGGCGGGTGAGCAAGGTGAAGGGGTTCATGCGCCTGATCTCATCGGGTCTTGCCCATCAGCCCTTGCGGGCGCAGCGCCAGGACCAGGACCAGAAGGCCGAAGGAGACCATGGTCTTCATCGAGGGAGCGATGACGACGGAGGCCAGGGCCTCGACGATGCCGATCAGCAGGCCGCCGACCAGGGCACCGACCATCGAGCCCATGCCGCCAATGATGACGATGGTAAAGGCGAGCAGCGTCAGGCCCGGCGCGATCATCGGGGTGGCGTCGGTCAGCGTCACCATCAGCGCGCCGGCGCAGCCGACGCAGGCAAGGCCCAGGCCGAAGGTCAGCGCATAGAGCTTCTTGACGTCGAGGCCGACGACGGCGGCGCCCACCAGGTTGTCGGCGCAGGCGCGAATGGCCACGCCCGTCGTGGTGAAGCGGAAGAAGCAGAACAGCAAACCCGAGACGGCCAGCGCCGCGACCGCCGCATAGGCGCGCACCTTGTCGACGATGATCGGGCCGATCAGCCAGCTGTCGAAGGAATAAGGCAGGTTGGCGTTGCGCGCGTCCGGCCCGAAAATCATCAGGAGGCCATTGACCAGGATGATGGCGAGACCGACCAGCAGGATGAACTGCTCATGGTCTGGGCGGCCGACAAAGGGATTGATCAAGGTGCGCTGCAGGCCATAGCCGAGCGCGAAGAAGCCCCCGGCGATCAGGAACATGCTGAGGAACGGGTCGAGGCCGAACCGCTGGAACAGCACGAAGGCCGCATACATCGCGACGACGGCGAATTCGCCATGGGCGAAATTGACCACCCGCACCACACCGAAGATGACCGACAGCCCAAGCGCCATCAGGCCATAGACGAGGCCGGTGAGGATGCCCTGGACGAGCACGTTTCCATAAAGCGACCAGAGCATGGGCTGGGGTTCGGGGGTGAGGACGCGGGAAAGAGGCGGAAAGGCCGATGATGCCGAGGGAACTAGCGCGCCCGGCCGGCTTCGGCAACCCGCGGGACGGCAGTGCGACGAAAGGACAAGCGCGGCACGGCGGCCTGCCGCGCTCACGCGCCTGCCGGCGACACCGGAATGCGGCCGGGGCAGGCCCGATGGGCCCGCCCCGTCCGGATCAGCTGCGGCCCTGCCAGCCGGGCATCGGCAGCACCGGCTCGGCCAGCGCCACGTCCTTCGGCAGCACCACGGTCGGCACGCGCTTCTGGTTCTGCACCAGGGCCGAGCCGATATTCGGGTTCTGGCCCTTGGCGTCGAACTGGATCGGGCCGCCGATCATCACGTGCTCGGCGATATTGGTCGCACGCACCGCTTCCATCAGCTTGGCACCCTCGGTGGTGCCGGCGCGCTTGAAGGCGTCGGCGGCGACCAGCAGGGCCTCGAAGGTGAAACCGGCATTGAAGCTGTCGACCGCGAAGCGATTGTTCGGATTGGCCTTGGCGAAGGACTTCTCGAAGGCCTGCGACATCGCCGCCTTCGGATTGACCCAGGGCAGGCCGAACATGACAAAGTCGGACAGCGGCCCCAGCGCCTGGTAGAACTCCTCGTCGTAGAAGCCGGGCGAGCCGGGCGAGATGATCGCCTTCGGCTCGAAGCGCTGGCGCACCATGTCGCGCACCAGCTTGATCGCGTCGGAGGCGCGGGTGACGCACATGATCAGGTCGGGGTTGAGCGCGCGGATGCGGGTGACCTCGACCGCCAGGTCCTGGGCCCGCGGATCATAGGCGATGGATTCGACCAGCTTGATCGGCAGATTGACGCGCGGATAGATCGCGTCCATGGCGCCGCGCTGGGCGGTGCCGAAGGTGTCGTTGGCGTGCAGGAAGACCGCGGTCTCCAGCTTGACGTTCTTCGCGTCCATCACGTCCTTGATCAGACGCAGGCCGTTGGTGACCAGTTGGCCGCCGGTCTGGAAGTTGCGGACCAGATATTTGTAGCCCTGCTCGGTGATCTGCGGAGCGGCCGCGATATTGATGACGAAGGGCACCTGGCGCTGCTCGGTGACCTGGGCGATCGCCAGGGTGTGGCCGGAATCGAAAGCACCGGTCAGCACATGGCAGCCGTCATTGATGGCGCGCTCGGCCTGGGTGCGGGCGACGTCGGCATTCGACTCGGTGTCGATATGGACGAGCTCGACCTTGTAGCCGAGCTCGGCCAGCACGGCCGGGGCGGCGAGCGCACCGCGATGCATGCTCTGGCCGGCCTGGGCGAAAAAGCCCGAACGCGGCAGCAGCACGCCGATCTTGAGGGTCTGCGCCTGCGCCTTGACCACCGCAGGCGCCGCCAGAACCGCGCCGGCGCCGGCCAGAACCGTGCGGCGGGTGAAAGTCGTCTTCGAACTCATAGGCCCTATCCTCCCAATAGTCGCTGCAGGACCGACTTGCCGCAGCCCTGATCAGCCCCAAACCCGGCGTGCCGTTTCCATCATCACGTCGATCTTACGCCACTGCTCCGTCTCGGACAGCGCATTGCCGCCAATGCCCGAGGCGAAGCCGCATTGCGGCGACAGCGCCACCTGATCCAGATCGATATAGCGCGCGGCCTCGTCGAGTCGACGGCGAAGTTCATCCACCGTCTCGATCTTGCCGGTCTTGGTGGTGATCAGGCCGAGCACGGCCACCGTGCCCTTTGCGACGAAGCGCAGCGGCTCGAAGCCGCCTGCCCGCTCGCTGTCATATTCGAGCAGCAGCCGATCATAGTTCAGGCCGCCGAACACCATCTCGGCGATGCCGTCATATTTGCCCTCGCGGTGCCACATGCTGGCGCGGTTGCCACGGCAGATATGCAGGCCGAACACGGCCCGGCCGGCAAGGCCGGCAATGACCTGGTTGTCGGCCTCGATCGCCCGGCGCAGGTTCTTCAAGGGGTCCTCGCCGCGCGCCGCCATGCGCTCGAGCGTCGCCGGGTCGACATAGCCGGTGAAACTCGGCTCGTCGATCTGGACATAGGCGGCGCCTGCCTCGACCAGGTCGGCCACCATGGCCTTCTGGATCGCCACGACATCGGCGAGGAAGGCGTCGGCGTCGGCGTAATGCGGCTTCGAGCCCTCGATGTCGCACATCTGGCAGACCCGGTCCGGTCCCATCAGGGTGATCTTGGCCGGGGTCTCGGTCGCGCTCCGGATGAAGTCGAGCTCGCTCCGCGGAAAGCTCCGTTCCAGCTTCAGCTTCGAGGTCGCCGGCGTGCGGAACGACAGCACCGCGTCCGCACCCTTCTCGTTGTGATGCTCGCCCTGGCCGAGATTGTCGGGACTTTTGAGGAACTGGGCCCAGGAACCGGACCAGAGGTCCCAGCCCGAAACATCGGAGAAACTCACCTGCCAGTTGAGCCGGCGAAACTCGCCGTCGCTGACGAAAGGCAGGCCATGGGCCTGCTGCCGCGCCAGAACCTCGGCGACCGCCGCGTCCTGGGCCGCGACGAGCTGTTCCTTCGAAAGCTGGCCGCGCGCATGGCGCAGGAAGGCCGCCTTCAGGTCCTCCGGCCGCAAGAACGAGCCGACCTGATCGACACGCGCCGCTTTGAGCGTTGAAACTGCCGTCATGATCCCCAGACTTCCTCGAAACTGTTCTTTGTCTTGCGGCCAAGTCTCAGCAGAGCCGCGACGAACGAGCAAGAGCGGTTTCGGCGCAGGAGACCGGCGCCCGGCCGCGAGGCGGCGGCGCAAATCAGGCCGTCTTCTGCTCGAAACGGCAAATGTCCTTGATGACGCATTTCGGACAGAGCGGCCTGGCCGCCTTGCAGACGTAGCGGCCATGCAGGATCAGCCAGTGATGGGCATGCAGCCGATAGGCGTCGGGCACCACCTTTTCGAGACCGAGCTCGACGGCGAGCGGCGTCTTGCCGGGGGCGAGCCCGGTGCGGTTGGCGACCCGGAACAGATGGGTGTCGACGGCAATGGTGGGAATGCCGAAAGCCATGTTGAGCACGACATTGGCGGTCTTGCGCCCGACACCGGGCAGCGTCTCGAGGGCGTCCCGGTCGGCCGGCACTTCGCCACCATGCTCGGCGATCAGTTTCTCCGACAGCGCGATGACGTTCTTCGCCTTGTTGCGATAGAGGCCGATCGTCTTGATGTGCGAGATCAGCTTCTCTTCGCCGAGCGCCACCATCTTTTCCGGCGTATCGGCGATCTGGAACAGCGCGCGCGTCGCCTTGTTGACGCCGACGTCGGTCGCCTGCGCCGACAGCGCCACGGCCACCAGCAGCGTATAGGCATTGACGCTTTCGAGCTCGCCCTTCGGCTCCGGATCGATGGCATGGAAGCGGAAGAAGATCGCCTGGATCTCCGCCGGCGTCAGGCCGTCGCGCTTGCGACGCTTGGCGGCGGCCTTGGCGGCGGCCATGTTGGCGATGGCCTTGGCCGGACGCTTGCGCGCCGCGGGCAATCCAGCCGGTTCGGAACTGTGAGTGGAACGCTTGGCCATGGCCGTCCTATAATGCGGCCTCATGACAACCGGCAACCCGACATCCGGCAATTCGATCGGTTACAGGCCGGCGGACGACGAGCCGCCGCTGTTCGCCGCGATCCTGACGCCGCACCGCTCGCTCGGCCAGGGCGGCTTCATGGCCGTGATGGCGGCCGTGACCGGCCTCAATCTGGCCGCCGCCCTGGTGTTTTCGCTGGTCGGCGCCTGGCCGGTCCTGCCCTTCCTCGGCATCGACGTGGCGCTGGTCTATGTCGCCTTCCGGACCAATTTCCGCCAGGCGCGCGCCTTCGAGGAGGTGATCGTGACACCGGTCGAGATCCGCGTGCGCAAGGTGAGCTATCACGGCCGCGCACGTGAATGGCGCTTCAACACGGCCTGGACCCGGCTGACCCAGGTCGTCGACGAGGACGATGGCCAGGTGATGAGCCTGACGCTCGATTCCGGCCGGCACAAGCTCGACATCGCCACCTTCCTGCCGCCGGTCGAGCGCGAGGGTTTCGGCAAGGCGCTGCGGATAGCGCTGGCCGAGGCCAAGCGCGGCCCGACACGCACCACCTTCGCCTAGAACGCGTGGCCCTGATCTCATGAAGGATCCCCAGCATGTCGAGTTCGGTTGAACGGGTGAAGGCCGCCCTGGCGAGCCATGGTCATGACGGCGACCTGCTCCGCTTCCCGGAAAGCACGCGCACCGCGGCGGAAGCCGCGGCCGCGATCGGCTGCACGGTGGCCCAGATCGCCAAGTCGATCGTGCTCAGGACCGGAGAGCAGCCGGTGCTGGTGGTCGCCTCGGGCGTCAACCGGGTGGATCAGGCGAAGGTCGCAACCCTTGTCGGCGGCCCGATCAAACGGGCCGACGCCGACTGGGTGCGCATGGTGACGGGTTTTGCCATTGGCGGCGTCGCGCCGCTCGGCCACCTGACCGAACCCCTGGTGCTGATCGACCGGGATCTCGCGGCCCTCGACCCGATCTGGGCGGCGGCCGGATCGCCCAACGAGGTGTTCCGGACGAGCTTCACCGACCTCGTCCGGGTCAGCAAGGGCCGGATCGAGGACGTCAAGGAATGAGCTGAGCGGTCGGGTCTGGTGCGGTCGGGCAGCCACAGGCGGCAGAACGCCTGCCAGTGAATCGCCTACGTCACCCCCAGGCAAAGCAATTGCTTTGCCGGGGCCGAGCGAAGCGAGGGCAAGGGGGTCCAGGGGCAGCGGCACCTGCGCTCTCAGCTTCGTTTGGACCGGGAATATTGCAGCGCCATCGTACGTCCGAGCCGCCCCTGGATCCCCTTCCCTCGCCCTTCGGGCTCGCCGGGGATGACGTAGAGCGTGAGCCGGAGCCGCTCCGCCCGTCATCATTGCGGCGGCCCCTCCCTTCCGCTTGAGCAAATCGTCCGGAGGCGATGACGACGCCCCCGGACCTCATCCCGAAGCCTGGCTCAGCCGAGGCCGCCGACGCAGAGATATTTGACGTCGAGATAGTCTTCGATGCCGTATTTCGAGCCTTCCTTGCCCATTCCGGATTCCTTGACGCCGCCGAAGGGCGCCACCTCGGTGGTGATCAGGCCTTCATTGATGCCAACCATGCCGTATTTGAGATTTTCGGCGACCCGGAAGGCCCGGGCGAGGTCGCGGGTGTAGAAATAGGAGGCAAGGCCGAACTCGGTGTCATTGGCCATGCGGACCGCCTGATCCTCGGTGTCGAACTTGAACACCGGGGCCAGCGGACCGAAGGTCTCGTCCCGGGCGACCACCATGTCGGGCGTCACGCCGGTGAGCACGGTCGGCTCGAAGAACGATCCGCCGAGCCGGTGACGATGGCCGCCGGTCACGACCTTCGCGCCTTTGCCGAGCGCGTCCTTGATGTGCTCCTCGACCTTCTCGACCGCCTTCTCGTCGATCAGCGGCCCCTGCTGCACGCCCGGCTCCAGGCCGTTACCGATCTTGAGCGCCTCGGAGGCGGCGGCGAGCTTGGCGACGAAGCTGTCATGGATGCCGGCCTGGACCAGGAAGCGATTGGTGCAAACGCAGGTCTGGCCGGAATTGCGGTATTTGGCGATCATCGCACCCTCGACGGCGCGGTCGACATCGGCGTCGTCGAAGACGATGAAGGGCGCATTGCCGCCGAGCTCCATCGACACCTTCTTCAGCGTCTTGGCCGATTGCTCGACCAGTTTCTTGCCGATCGGCGTCGAGCCGGTGAAGGTGATCTTGCGCACCAGCGGATTGTCCATCAATTCACCGCCGATGGCGCTCGCCGAGCCGGTCAGCACGTTGACGACACCGGCGGGAATGCCGGCCTGTTCGCACAGCTCGCCCCAGGCAAGCCCCGAATAAGGCGTCTGCGAGGCCGGCTTGATGACGATGGTACAGCCGGCGGCAAGCGCCGGGCCGAGCTTGCGGGCGATCATCGAGGACGGAAAATTCCACGGCGTGATCGCACCGACGACGCCGACCGGCTCCTTGGTGACCAGGATGCGACGGCCGGGCCAGGGCGAGGGAATGACGTCGCCATAGACACGCTGGGCTTCCTCGGCGAACCAGCGGACATAGGCGGCGGAGAAATTGACCTCGCCCTTGGCTTCCGCCAGCGACTTGCCCTGCTCGCGGGTCAGGAGCGTGCCGAGCGCCTCGGCATTCTGCTCGATGATATTGGCGAGCCGGTGCAGGATCTGGCCACGTTCCTTGGCGGTCTTGGCACGCCAGGCCGGCAGCGCCGCCTCGGCCGCCGCGATGGCGCGCGCGGTCTCCGCCTTGCCGCAGGCCGGCACCGTGCCGAGCCTCTCGCCGGTGGCGGGGTCGCGCACATCGAAGGTCTTGGCGTCGTCGGCGCCGATCCACCGGCCGTCGACATAGGCGGCTTCATGTTGAAAAGCGAGTTTGCTGGTCATGTCGGATCTCCTGTAGCGCCATTCTCGCCCATTCCGCGGGCGCCGCCCAGCCATGTTTGCTCATCGCTGCGCCGCCTGGATGGCGGAACCAGACGTCCTCCGCCTGACGGATTGCACCGCGTGCCGGTCGATCGGCATCATCAGGCTTACGCCTTGGGTTGCGACGAAGGAGATTCCCGCCATGATCGATCACGTCTCGATCGCCGTGCATGATCTCGCCCGCGCGGCCGCCTTTTACGATCGGGTGCTGGCGCCGCTCGGGCTGACCCGCCTGGTGACGCGCGAGCGATCGGTCGGCTTCGGCAAGCGCTATCCGGAACTGTGGCTGAACCTGCGCGAAGGTCATGCGGCCGCGGAAGGCGACCCTGGCGCTCATGTCTGCCTGCGCGCGCCGGACGAAGCGGCGGTACACGCCTTCCACGCCGCGGCGACCAGCCTCGGCGGCAGCGATTCCGGCCTGCCGGGTCCCAGACAAGCCACCATGACCAGCTATTTCGGCGCCTTCATCCTGGATCTCGATCGCAACAAGATCGAAGCCGTGACCTTTCCACCGAACGCCTGAGGCCGGTCGAAACGACCCAGGACGCCTCGGGCGAAATCGGAGCGACAAGAGGAAACGGGTGGTTTGATCGCGCGCCAGGCCCCACATTGAGTCCCAAACGGATAGCGATCCCGAGACATTGCGGAGTCGATCATGCTCAACGTCGTTCAACTGGAAAAACACGGCATTCCGATTCGCCTCACCGAGGCGGCCGACGACTATGAAATCGTGCGCCGGACGCTCGCCTTCATCACCGATCACTGGCGGCGCCAGCCGAGCGTCGAGGAAATGGCCGAGCATGTCGGCCTGTCGGCCGGCCATCTGCACCACCTGTTCCGGCGCTGGGCCGGCCTGACGCCGAAGGACTTCCTGCAGGCGATTACGCTGGATGCCGCCCGCGCCCTGCTGCGCGACGAGGCGACCGTGCTCGATGCCGCCTATGAGGTCGGCTATTCCGGCCCGGGCCGGCTGCACGACCTGTTCGTCACCCACGAGGCGATGACGCCGGGCGACTACAAGTCCGGCGGCGCCGGCATCGCCATGGCCTATGGCTTCCACCCCTCGCCCTTCGGGAGGGCCGTCGTCCTCGCCACCGACCGGGGCCTGGCCGGCCTCGGCTTCTGCGACGCCGGCGGCGAGCCCTCGGCGCTCGCCGACATGACGAGCCGCTGGCCGCGCGCCACCTTTCGCCAGGACCCGGCCGTCACCGAGCCCTTCGCCGAGCGCATCTTCGATCCCGCCGCCTGGGCCGGCGACCAGCCGCTGCGGGTGGTCTTGATCGGCACCGATTTCGAGGTGCGCGTCTGGGAGACGCTGCTGCGCATCCCTATGGGCAAGGCGACCACCTATTCGACCATCGCCAGCCATATCGGCAAGCCGAGCGCGGCGCGTGCCGTCGGCGCCGCCGTCGGCAAGAACCCGATCTCCTTCGTCGTGCCCTGCCATCGGGTGCTCGGCCGCTCGGGTGCGCTGACCGGCTATCACTGGGGACTGACACGCAAGCAGGCCATGCTCGGCTGGGAGGCCGGCAAGATGGGCTGACGCAGGGCCGCTTCGGCTGATCGCGTGCCCGCGGAATAACGCTATCCTGTTGTTATATAGGATTATCTTCACCCGGCCCGGTATCCAGCGCCGGTGAACTTGATCTAGAAGGGGCGCATGGACGCCTCCTCATCTCCGGCCCTGCCGGCCCCCACCGTCACCCATCGGCGCGTGCTCGCCATCGCGGTGCCGATGATCTTCGCCCATGTGACGACGCCGCTGCTCGGCATCGTCAGCGCAACCGCCATCGGTCAGCTCGGCGAGACCCGCCTGCTGGCCGCCGTGGCGCTGGGCGCGGTGGTGTTCGACTTCCTGTTCTGGGCCTTCGTCTTCCTGCGCATGAGCACGATCGGGCTGACCGCCCAGGCGCTCGGCGCCCATGACGATACCGAGCGGCGCGCGGTCATCGCCCGCGCCCTGGTGATGGCGCTGGTCTGCGGCGGCGCGCTGGTCCTGCTGCAGCGGCCGATCTCGTTCGCCGCATTCAGGCTGATGGGTGCCTCGGCGGCCGTCAACGAGGCGGCCGACCTCTATTTCTCGGTGCGGATCTGGTCGGCGCCCGCCGTCTTCATCAATTACGCGGTGCTCGGCTGGCTGATCGGCCAGGCGCGCACGGTCACCGGCCTGATGCTGCAGGTCGCCATCAATCTGGTCAACATGGCGCTGACCGTGCTGTTCGTCACCGTGCTCGGGTTCGGCGTCACCGGTGCCGCGACCGCCAATGCGCTGGCCGAGACCTCGGGCGCCCTGGTCGGGCTCGCCGTGGTGCTGAAACTGCTCGGCGGCCGTTTCGGCGTGGCGCGTGCCGTCGTGTTCGACAGGCCCAAGCTGATCCGCACCATCGCGATCAACCGCGACATCATGATCCGCACCGCGGCGCTGGTCACCGGCTTTGCCTTCTTCACCCGCCAGGGCGCGGTCGGCGGCGACACGGTGCTGGCCGCCAATGCCATCCTGATGAACCTGGTCGGCGTCGTCGCCTTTTTCCTCGACGGTTTCGCCACCGCCGCCGAACAGCTCGGCGGCCAGGCGGTCGGTGCCAGGGACGAGACGGCGTTCCGGCGTGCCGTCGCGCTCTCGGCGATCTGGGCCGTCACTTTCGGCACCGGCGCCTCGCTGCTGTTCTATACCGGCGGCCCCTGGGCCATCGACGTCATCACCAGCGCCGAGGCGGTGCGCGCCGAAGCGCGGAACTACCTGATCTTCGCGGCGCTGACGCCGTTCACCGGGGTCATCGCCTTTCTGTTCGACGGCGTGTTCATCGGCGCGACCTGGACCACCGCCATGCGCAATTGCATGGTGGCGGCCTTCGCCACCTTCATCGCCGCCTGGTGGCTTCTGTCCGGTTACGGCAATAGCGGCCTGTGGATCGCCTTCCTGGTCTTCCAGGCCTGCCGTGGCCTCTACCAGTGGCTCGCCTATCCCGGCATGGTGCGCCGGACCTTCGGCGCGCCACCCGGCTAGGACCACTGCGACAGGGCTGATTTCGGTGCCGACAATTCGTGGATATCAGGGACATGCCCGAGCAAGACGAGAATTGTCCTTGGCGCGACAGGAGCTGGATCGGCCGAGAGCAGAAGCGGCGCCGTGGCCCTGCACACAGCGAGGTCAACACATCGTCTTGCCCGGGCTCGTCCCTGATATCCACGCATTATTGCACCAGAATCAACCGGTCAAAATCACAGTGCAACGATACTAGCTAAGCTGCCACTCGCCGGCCTTGGTGCCGACAGCCGCGGCGATGGAATCAAGGCCCTCGCGTTTCAGCCGGTGAACCAGGCCGGCCTTGATATCCGCGACCAGGCTCAGCCCTTTGAACACCATGGCCGAATAGAGCTGAACGACGGTGGCGCCCGCGGCGATCTTGGCGAAGGCGTCGTCGGCCGAGGCGATGCCGCCGACGCCGACCAATGGGAACTGGCCCTCGACCCGGCGATAGGTCTCGGCCAGCATGCGGGTCGAGCGATCGAACAGCGGCGCCCCCGAAAGGCCTCCGGCCTCCTTGGCCGTCGCCTGGTCGCGCAAGCTCGCCGCGCGCTCGATCGTCGTATTGGACACGATCATGCCGTCGACCCGGCGCTTGCGGCAAACCGCGACCATGTCGTCGAGACCGGCAAGCGACAGGTCCGGCGCGATCTTGACCAGCACCGGCCGGCCCGGCGCGACCTTGTCGCGGGCTTCGATCGAACGGGCCAGGACCTCGTCCAGGAAGGAGGCCTGCTGCAGGTCGCGCAAGCCCGGCGTATTGGGCGAGGAGACGTTGACCGAGAGATAGGAGACGTGGGGCGCCAGCTTTTCCACCAGCAGGCCGTAATCGGCGATCCGGTCGGTCGTTTCCTTGTTCGGGCCGATATTGACGCCGACGATGCCGGGCCGACCCTGGCGACGCCTGAGCCTTGCGGCCACCGCATCGACACCGTCCGAGTTCAGTCCGTAACGGTTGATCACGGCCTGATCCGGCACCAGGCGGAACAGCCGCGGCTTGGGATTACCCACCTGCGGCAGCGGCGTGACGCCGCCGACCTCGACGAAACCGAAGCCGAGCCGCAAGCAAGCATCGGGCACTTCGGCATGTTTGTCGAAGCCTGCCGCGAGCCCGACCGGGTTGGGGAAATCGAAGCCGAAGGCGGAAACCGCCAACCGCCGGTCATCGGCGCCGCAACGCGGCACCGGCAAGGTCTTCAGTGCCGTCACCGCCAATTGGTGGCCGGTTTCGGGATCGGTCGCGAGCAGCAGCGGCTGGGCAAGGCGGGAGGCGAAGGAGAGCAGCGTCATGCGCTTCCTTTGACATTGCCGCCCGGCGGATCGCAAGGGGCGCGCATGCGCAGCGCGCCCCCAGCGGTCAATATCTCACAGCCGGACGAGCTTGGCCTCTTTCGGCCAGACCAGCGAATGCACCGCCTGGGTCAGATCCTCGATCAGATCGTCGGGATCCTCGAGCCCGACCGACAGGCGCAGCAGGCCGTCGGAAATGCCCATTTCGGCACGCTCGGCCGGGGTGAACCGGTCGTGCGTGGTGGTCGGCGGATGGGTGATCAGGCTCTTGGCATCGCCGAGATTGTTGGAGATGCGGATGATCTGCAGCGCATTGGCGACCCGGAAGGCGCCCTGCTTGCCGCCCTCGACCTCGAAGGCGACGAGCGTCGAACCGCCGCGCATCTGGCGCTTGGCGAGCTCGTATTGCGGGTGGTCGGGCCGGCCGGGATAGATCACGCGGGAAACGCCCGGCAGCTCGGCCAGGGCGTCGGCGACCTTGGCCGCGTTCTGCGTCTGGCGCTCGACCCGCACATGCAGCGTTTCCAGGCCCTTCAGCATGACCCAGGCGTTGAACGGGCTCATCGCCGGGCCGGTCTGGCGCAGGTACTGGTAGACATGGTCGGCGATGAACTGCTTGGAGGCGAGGATGACGCCGCCCATGCAGCGGCCCTGGCCGTCGACATGTTTGGTGGTGGAATAGATCACGCAGTCGGCGCCGAGCTTGAGCGGGCTCTGCAGCAGCGGGGTTGCGAAGACATTGTCGACCACCGTGCGAATGCCGGTCTTCTTGCCGATCGCGCAGATCGCGGCGATGTCATAGACCTCGAGCGTCGGATTGGTCGGGCTTTCCAGGAAGAACACCTTGGTGTTCGGCTTCACCGCGGCCTGCCACTGGGCGAGGTCGGCACCGTCGACCAGCGTCGAGGTGACGCCGAAGCGTGGCAGCAAGGTCTCGATGATGAAGCGGTTGGAGCCGAACAGCGCCTTCGCCGCGACCATGTGGTCGCCCGCTGAGAGCTGGCCGAACAGCACCGCATTGACCGCCGCCATGCCGGTGGCGGTCGCCTTGGCGGCTTCCGCGCCTTCCAGCAGCGCCATGCGGTCTTCGAACATGCCGACGGTCGGATTGGAGAAGCGCGCATAGATGAAGCCGGGCTCGGTGCCCTTGAAGCGGGCCTCGGCCTCCTCGGCGGTGGCATAGACGTGGCCCTGGGTCAGGAACAGGGCTTCCGACGTCTCGCCGAATTCGGAGCGCAGCGTGCCGCCGTGGACGAGGCGGGTGGCGGGACGGGCGGATGCGGGATCGAACGGCTTTTTCATCACGGCTTCCTTCGGCGCCTTCTCCGGGGCTCCGGGAGAGAGCCCCCAAGGGGACTTGTCCCCTTAAAAAACAAAACCCGGCCCAGCAAAAGCCAGGGCCGGGTTGATCCCGCGCGCCCGGCCTTTTAGCGAAGTGTTTAACGTGGTCCGCAAGCCGACCGGCCAAATCTCCACGGTGCTAAGCGTGGTAAGCAGGGCGGGTGAACGCGTCAAGTATTTTGTTCGTTTTGACGAACGATTCGTTCGTCGGGGATTGATGCATGGATCAGGACATGACGGCGGGCATCCTGCCGGCCCAGACCATCGAAGCCCTGGTGGCATCCGGCGCGATCCGGATCGCCCGGCCGCTCGATGCCGATCAGGTTCAGCCGGCCTCCCTCGACCTTCGGCTCGGCACGCGCGCCTATCGCATTCGCGCGAGCTTCCTGCCCGGCCCCAACACCACGGTGGTCGACCGCCTGCAATCGCTGGCCCTGCACGAGATCGACCTGACCCGCGGTGCCGTGCTCGAGACCGGCTGCGTCTACCTGGTCGAACTCCTGGAAGCGGTCGCGCTCAAGAACGGCATCTCGGCCACCGCCAATCCGAAGAGCTCGACCGGCCGGCTCGACGTGTTCACCCGCGTCATCCTCGACCGGGCACAGGCCTTCGACACCATCCCCGCCGACTATGAGGGCCCGCTCTATCTGGAGGTGTCGCCGCAGACCTTTTCGGTGCTGGTGCGCACGGGATCGCGGCTGTCGCAGATCCGCTTCCGGCGCGGCCGGGCCGAGCTCTCGATCGACGAGATCCATGCCCTGCAGGCAACCGAGCGCCTGGTCGACACGGAGGCGGCCGTCGTCGGACCGGGCGGCATCGCGGTGTCGATCGACCTGATGGGGGAAGCCTGGGGCGGCCTGCTCGGCTATCGCGCCAAGCGCCATTCCAGCGTCATCGACGTCGACAAGAAGGCGGCGGCCGACGTGCTCGACTTCTGGGAGCCGATCCAGGCGCGCGGCAAGGGCGAGATGATCCTCGACCCGGACGAGTTCTATATCCTCGCCTCCAAGGAGGCGGTGGTGGTGCCACCGGCCTATGCCGCCGAAATGGTGCCGTTCGATCCCCTGGTCGGCGAATTCCGCGCCCATTACGCAGGCTTCTTCGATCCCGGATTCGGCCACGCCGCGGCCGGCGGACGCGGCGCGCGCGCCGTGCTCGAGGTGCGTTCGCGCGAAGTGCCGTTCATCCTGGAACATGGCCAGATCGTCGCGCGCCTGGTCTATGAGCGGATGACCGCGACGCCGCGCAGCCTCTATGGCGAGCAGGGGTCGAACTACCAGGCACAGGGCCTGAAGCTGTCCAAGCACTTCCGCTAAGACCGCGGCACACGCCGTCCGCACCGATCGCGACCGCCATATCGGCCGGGCGGGCGATATGGCGATCCGTTCGGCGCTTTGCCAGCCTCGGCAACGCCGGACGCGGGGCACCGTTGACGTCGGCGCCCCACCCTTCCGCCAGGACATGCGCCCCCCAATATTGCGCCAGCGATGCCGATAGTCCCGGCGTCGCGGATTTGCGGCGGACGCCGCGGGCGAACCTGCCTCGCCAGGACCGGCGGCAGCGATCAACAAAAACAGGGAGCCGCATGGCACAGCATCTCGAATTCGGGCTGGACACGTTCGGCGACGTCACCACAGGGGCCGACGGCGCCCTGCTGCCGCATGCCCAGGTCATCCGCAACGTCATCGACGAGGCCGTCCTCGCCGATCAGCTGGGCGTCGACTTTTTCGGCGTCGGCGAGCACCACCGCGCCGATTTCGCGGTATCGGCGCCCGAAGTCGTGCTGGCGGCGATCGCCGGCCGCACCAGCCGGATCCGGCTCGGCTCGGCGGTCACGGTGCTGAGCTCGGATGATCCGATCCGGGTGTTCCAGCGCTTCGCGACCCTTGACGCCGCGGCGAACGGGCGCGCCGAGGTCATTCTCGGGCGCGGCTCGTTTACCGAGTCCTTCCCCTTGTTCGGCTACCAGCTCGACCAATACGAGACGCTGTTCGAGGAAAAGCTGGACCTCTTCGCGGCCCTGATCGCGCAGGAGCCGGTCACCTGGAGCGGCACGATCCGGCCGCCGCTGACCAACCAGAGCGTCTTCCCCCCGGTGGAAGCCGGACCACTCAAGACGTGGATTGGTGTCGGCGGCAGTCCGGAATCGGTGATCCGGGCGGCGCATTACGGCATGCCGCTGATGCTCGCCATCATCGGCGGCGATCCCAAGCGCTTCAAACCCTATGTCGAGCTCTACCATCGCGCGCTCGGCCAGCTCGAAAAGCCCGTGCTGCCCGTCGGTGTCCACTCGCCCGGCTATATCGCCGACAGCGACGAGCAGGCGCGCGAGGAGCTCTGGCCCGACTACAAGCGCATGCGCGACCGCATTGGCGCCGAGCGCGGCTGGCCGCCAATGGGACGGGCCGAGTTCGAGCAGGAGGCCAGCCAGGGCTCGCTTTATGTCGGCTCGCCGGAGACCGTGGCCGCCAAGATCGCCGCGACCGCCAAGGCGCTCGGCATCCAGCGCTTCAGCCTCAAATACAGCGCCGGTCCGCTGCCGCATGAAAAGCTCATGCGCAGTGTCGAGCTCTACGGCAGCAAAGTGATGCCGCTGGTGCGCGACATGCTGGCCTGAAACCGGCCGGCCGCGGCCGGGCCCGACCCGTCGTCGGGCCCGCCGTGGTCGGTCAGGCGCCGGCCAGTTCGCGCTCGACCAGGCGCGCGAAGAAGCTCGCGCCGATCGGCAGCAGGTCGTCGTTGAAGTCGTAGCGGCCATTGTGCACCGGCACCCGGCCGCGCTCACCATCGGCCTGGCCGAACAGCAGGAAAGCGCCGGGCGCCTCCTGCAGCATGTAGGAAAAGTCCTCGCCGGCGGTGAGCGAGGGGAAATCGCCCCGGATCAGCTCGGGCCCGACGACATCCACGGCCGCCGCGGCCGCGGCCGCCGCCTCCTCCGACGTGTTGATGGTGGGCGGATAGGAACGCTTGTAGTCGAGCGTCACGCCGAGACCATGGGCGGCGGCGGTGCCCTCCACCACCTGGTGGAACAGCTCGTCCATGCGTTTGCGCGTCGCCGGCTTGAGCGTGCGGATGGTGCCGCGCAGCTCGACGGTCTCGGGGATGACGATGTCGGACGTGCCGGCATGAATCTGCGCCACGCTGAGCACCGCCGTGTCATGCGGGTCGACCCGCCGGCTGATCAAGGACTGCAAGGCGCCGTAGAGCTGCATGGCGCCGGGCAGCGGATCGAGGCCGGCATGGGGCTGCGCGCCATGGCTGCTTTTGCCGCGCAGGATGATGCTGAAATAGTCGACCGCCGCCAGCACCGTGCCTTCGCGCACCGCCACCGTGCCGAGCGGCAGATCGGGCAGGTTGTGGATGCCGTAGACGGCATCGCATGGAAAGCGCCGGAACAGGCCGTCCTTGACCATCTCGGCCGCGCCGGTCAGCCCTTCCTCGGCGGGCTGGAAGATGAAATTGACCGTGCCGGAAAAATTGCGGGTTTCGGCGAGATATTTGGCCGCCCCCAACAGCATGGTGGTGTGGCCGTCATGGCCGCAGGCGTGCATGACGCCGTCATGGGTGCTGCGATGCGCGAAGTCGTTCAGCTCCGGCATCGGCAGGGCGTCCATGTCGGCGCGCAGGCCGAGGCTGCGATTGCCGGGCCGGCCGCGCAGCACGCCGACCACCCCGGTCCGGCCGATGCCGCGATGCACCTCCAGGCCCCAGGCCTCGAGCTTCTCCGCGACGATGCCGCTGGTGCGCACCTCCTGGAAGCCGATCTCGGGATGGGCATGGAAATCGCGGCGCCACTCGGTCATCTCAGGTGTCAGCGCGGCAAGGGCATCAAGGCTCGGCATGAGACAGCTCCGGCAAATGTCGGCCGAAGTCTGGTCCGCCGGCCGGCGAATGCCAATCCCCGCGCGGCGAATGCCACCTGCGCGCGGCGGCGTGACCAGCGTCAGGTGCGGCCCGTCGGCACCGGCACTCGACGCCCGTCGATCTCGACGAAGGTGCAGTCGAGCCGGAACACGTCGGCCAGCAGCCGCTCGGTCAGCACCGCGGCGGGTGGCCCCTCGGCGACCAGCCGGCCGGCATCCATCACGGCGATGCGGTCGGCGAATCGCGCCGCCAGCGCCAGGTCGTGCAGCACCGCCACGACGATGCCGCCGGCCCCGGCGAGCTCGCGCAGCAGCGCGAGAACGCCGAGCTGCTGCGCCGGATCGAGCGCCGCCGTCGGTTCGTCGGCCAGGATGACCTGGGCTTCGGTCGCCAGAACGCGGGCCAGCATGACCCGCGCCCTTTCGCCGCCGGAGAGCTCGGTGACCGGCCGGTCGGCGAAACCGGCGAGATCGAGCCGGTCGAGCGCACGCGCCACCGCCTCGCCGTCGGCCAGGCTCGGCCGGCCGAACGGGTCGCCATGCGGCAGCCGGCCGAGCGCCACGGCATCGCGCACCGGCAGGGCCCAGGCGACGTCGGCGCGCTGCGGCAGGTAGGCGAGGCGGCGCGCCCGCGCCGGTGCCGGCAGACGCGCCAGGTCGACGCCGTCGAGCCTGATCGTGCCCTCGGCGCGCAGGAGGCCGGCGACCGCCCTGACGAGGCTGGTCTTGCCGACCCCGTTCGGGCCGATAATGGCCAGGAAGGTCCCCGGGGCAACGTCGAGCGATAGCGCCTCGACGACCGACTTGCGGCCGAGCCTGACGCCGACCCCGTCCAAGGCCAGTCCCTTCATGCCCCCGCCTCCAGCCGCCGCTCGCCGAAGATGCGCCAGAGCAGGAAGGGGACGCCGATCAGCGCCGTGATCACGCCGGTCTTGATCTCGGTGGTCGCCGGAATGAGCCGTGCCAGAATATCGGCGGCGGTCAGCAGCGCCGCGCCGGCAAGCGCCGCCGGCAGCAGGATGCGCGCCGGATCGGCATGGACCGCGCGCCGGACCAGATGGGGTGCAACCAGCCCGACGAAGCCGATGGCACCGGTCACCGACACCGCCGCGCCGACCCCCAAGGCCAGGCCGAGAGCGACCACGATGCGGGCGCGCCCGAGATGGATGCCGAGGCTCGCCGCCACCTCCTCGCCGAGCGTCAGCGCCCGATAGGCCTTGGCCTGGGAGATCAGCAGCACGGCGCCGGCCGCCAGGAAGGGACCGGCCAGGGCGATATGGACGAAGGAGCGGTCTTCGAGCGAACCCAGCAGCCAGAAGGCGATCTCCAGCGCCGCGAAGGGATTGGGCGCGAGGTTGAGGACGAGCGCGGTGCCGGCGCCGAACAGGCTGGCAAGCGCGATGCCGGCCAACAGCAGGATGGTGAGGCTGGCATGGGGGCCCGCGACCAGCAGCAGGGCGGCCACCGAAACAAAGGCGCCGGTCATGCCGGCGACCGGCAGCCAATAGGACAAGACCGACGCGCCGCCGAGGCCGAGCATGGCCGCCGACGCGAAGGCCGCAGCCGACGGCGCACCGAACAAGGTCGGCTCGGCCAGCGGGTTGCGCACCAGGCCCTGCAACGCCGCCCCGGCCAGGCCCAGGGTCGCGCCGATCATCAGGGCCAGCAAGGTGCGCGGCAGGCGGATCTCGGTGACGATGATGGCGGCGGTCGTGTCGCCGCCGAACAGGCCGGAGACCACGTCGAGCGGCGACAGCGCCACCGGCCCCGCCAGGAGCGACAGGCCGGCGAGGACGAAGCAGACCAGGACGAGGATGGATGTCACGCGCGATTCCGGCGGCGGCTCACACGCGCCGGAACGTCAGATAGCACGGCTTCCGGCCCTCGCGCAGCGCCTTGGCCTCGTAGCGGGTCGATTCCCAGCCGACCCAGGGCGTCGTCCAGTCGCTGGCCCTTTCGGCGGCGAAGACGAAGGATGGCGAACGCATCAGGCGCTCCAGCGTCCACGCGGCATAGTGGTCGATATCGGTGGCGAAGCGGAATTCGCCGCCGGGCTTCAGCAGCCGCGCGATCGCGGCGACCGTCTTGTCGGAGACGAAGCGGCGCTTGTGATGACGGGTCTTCGGCCAGGGATCGGGATAGAGCAGGTAGACCAGATCGAGGCTCGCCTCCGGCAGCCAGGCCAGGACATCGGCACCGTCGCCGGTATGGAGGCGGACGTTGCCGATCGCCTTGCGCTCGATCTCGGCGAGCATCTTGGCCATGCCGTTGACGAAGGGCTCGACGCCGATGAAGCCGAGCCGCGGAAAAGCCAGCGCCTCCCGCACCAGGTGCTCGCCGCCGCCGAAGCCGATCTCCAGCACGACGCCGTCGATGGCCCCGGCAAACAGGGTCTCGGGCCTGGACGGCGCGGAGAGGTCGACAACCAGGCGCGGCAGCAGCGTCTCGATCAGGTCGGTCTGATGCGCGCGCAGGCCCTTGCCCTTGCGCCGTCCGAAGAACGAGCCCTGCCCCGCCAGTCTTATCTCGTCGCTCATCATCGGTGGTCCGGGCGGTCCGACGATCCGGACCCTGGATATGACGAAGGGGGCCGAGGGCCCCCTTCGCAGAGAACGCGGAGGTGCGGCCCGATCAGGCCAGCGCTTCCTTCAGCTTGGCGACGAGATCGGTCTTCTCCCAGGAGAAGGAACCGTCGCGGCCGGGCTTGCGGCCGAAATGGCCATAGGCCGAGGTCTTGGCATAGATCGGCTTGTTGAGGCCGAGATGCTCGCGGATGCCGCGCGGCGACAGGTCGAGAACCTCGCCGAGCACCTTCTCGAGCCTGGCTTCGTCGACGCCGTTGCGGCCGGTGCCGTGCAGGTCGACATAGATCGACAGCGGCTTGGCGACGCCGATGGCATAGGACAGCTGGATCGTGCAGCGGTCGGCGATCTTCGCCGCGACGACGTTCTTGGCGAGGTAGCGCGCGGCATAGGCGGCCGAGCGGTCGACCTTGGTCGGATCCTTGCCGGAGAAGGCACCGCCGCCATGGGGGGCCGCGCCGCCATAGGTGTCGACGATGATCTTGCGGCCGGTGAGGCCGGCGTCGCCGTCCGGGCCGCCGATGACGAACTTGCCGGTCGGGTTGACGTGCCAGACGGTGTCCTTGGAGATCCAGCCTTCCGGCAGGGTCGCGCGGATATAGGGCTCGACGATCTTGCGCACGTCGGCCGAGGTCAGCGTCTCGTCGAGATGCTGAGTCGACAGCACGATCTGGGTGACGCCGACCGGCTTGCCGTCCTCATACTGAATGGTGACCTGGCTCTTGGCGTCCGGGCCGAGCTTGGCGGCCGGGCCTTCGCCCTTCTTGCGGGCGATCGTCAGGTCTTCGAGAATCTTGTGGGCGTAATAGATCGGGGCGGGCAGCAGTTCCGGGGTCTCGCGGCTGGCATAGCCGAACATGATGCCCTGGTCGCCGGCGCCGACATCCTTGTTGCCAGTCTCATCGACGCCCTGGGCGATATCGGCCGACTGCGGATGCAGGAGAACGTCAATCTTGGCCTTCTTCCAGTGGAAGCCGTCCTGCTCGTAGCCGATGTTCTTGATCGCCTTGCGGGCCGCCGATTTGACCTTCGACTTGATCTGCTTCTCGGTCAGGTTGGTGCGCACCTCGCCGGCGATGACGACGCGATTGGTGGTGGCCAGCGTTTCCGCCGCGACACGGACCTGGGACGCCGGCAGGCCGGCCTTGGCGGCCTCCTTGAAGAACAGATCGACGATCTCGTCGGAGATGCGGTCGCAAACCTTGTCCGGATGACCTTCGGACACGGACTCCGACGTGAAGAGATAGGAACTGCGGGACACGAAACGTCCTCCAGAGGCAATGTCTCGCGGTTTAAGCGAAACGAGGCGCCGTCGCGTCGGTGGCGCCGTGAACCGGGATCCTTGACCGCACCCTCAGCGAGGCGCCGCCGCCCAGGATGATGCACATGGCAACAAATCCCGAGCGGGCGAGGTTCTGGCAATAGGTTGTCCGACGGTCAAGCCCGAAAACGTCAAAAAGGCCGATTCGTTCGCAAAAAAGAACGGAAGGCGCGCGAGCGCGACCTTCAGCGAACCATGCGGCCTTACGAATCGGGAAGGCGTTCCCAGCGTCAGGGCGTGACGGGGTCCTCGCCTGCAATGGCATTGACGAGATCGACGACCTTGCGGCGAACCTTGGCATCCTTGATCCGGATGAAGGCGCGGTTGAGCGCCAGGCCTTCGCTGGTCGACAGGAAATCGGCGACATAGGACGCGCCGCCGGTGGTCTCCTGGAAGCCGCCGTCGGGACCGGGCTCACCGGACGGTGCTCCCTCGAAGAAGAACGACACCGGGACCGACAGAATCGCCGAGATCTGCTGCAGCCGGCTCGCGCCGATGCGATTGGTCCCCTTCTCGTATTTCTGAACTTGCTGAAATGTCAGACTGAGACGCTCACCGAGCTTTTCCTGACTCATCCCCAGCATCATGCGACGCATGCGAACACGGCTGCCGACATGTTTGTCGATCGGGTTCGGTGCCTTTTTGATCATACGATTTACTCCGTACCCCCACCACCCACTGCTGGACACGCCGCCGATCCCCGGCGTGGATTGCATGCGCGCGGATTAGACGCGAGAGGGATGATGGTACCACCTGCCCCGGTAGTGACCAATCACAACCTCCGCTATCCACAATCGCGTTATGGCCAATAATGCATCACCGTACAAGGCACTCAAAACATTCTTCAGAGGTAGTAAACGATCAAATTTGCCGATTTTTTCCCCGTCGACGTAGTACAACCAGCAACAACCCGACCCAGGCGACACCCAGCGGCACGTGACCCGCCCGCGCGAACACGGTTTGCGGCAAGGCGGCGGGCAATTCCGCGTCCAGCGCGTCGCGCGCGCCGAGCGGCAGCGACCGGACCACCCGGCCGAGCGGGTCGATGACGGCCGATATGCCGTTATTGGCCGCACGCACCACCGGCAGCCCCTCCTCGATGGCGCGAACCACGGTCTGGTGCATGTGCTGATAGGGACCCGGCGTGAAGCCGAACCATGCGTCATTGGTGATATTGAGCAGCCAGCCGGGGCGCCGATCGGGCGCCGTCACCTCGCCGGGGAAGATGATCTCGTAGCAAATGAGGATACCGACCGGCGGCGCGCCGGGCAGGTCGATCGTGTGGCGACGATCGCCGGATGAGAACCCTCCCTGCACGCGCGTGATCGCCTCCAGCCCCATGGCCTCCAGCCGGTCATGAAACGGCAGATATTCGCCGAACGGGACCAGGTGGACCTTGTCATAGGTATTGGTGATCGCACCTTGATGGTCGATGACATAAGCCGAGTTGAACACGCGCGGCAGGCGCCGGCCGGGCAACGGCGTATCGGCCCGCGCGGCGCCGGTGATCAGGGTCGTGCCCTCGGGGATCAGATTGGCGATGCGGGTCAGCGCCTCGCGATCGTACATCAGGAAGAACGGAAAGGCCGATTCCGGCCAGATCAGATGGGTGACATCCTTGATCCCCATGCGTTCGGGCGAGGAGGCCTTGTCCGAAAGTTCGGCATAACGGGCCAGGATCCAGTCACGCGACTCGGCGCGGAAGCGGTCGTCCTGCGGAATGTCGGGCTGGACGATGCGCAGCCTGACCCCTTCGACGATGCCGACCGGCGTCGTCGAGATCCGCCAGCCGCCATAGAGCGCCATGCACATCAGCGCCAGCACGGCGCCGGCAGGCACCGCGACACGCCGCGAGCCTGCCCGCGGGTCGTCGCCCAGCACGCAGAAGCTCGAAAAGACCAGGACGGCGACCAGGGTCAGGCCGTGGACCCCGACAAGGGCTGCCGCCTGGGCGAGCCAGAGATATTGGGTCAGCGCCGAGCCATAGGGGTTCCAGGGAAAACCCGTCAGCACCGTGCCGCGCAGATATTCGGCGGTCGACAGACCGAGCGCCAGCGCCAGGATGCGCCCGGCCCCCGGCCGCCAGACCAGGCGCGCAAAAGCCGCGCCCAGCGCCGTGAACAGCGCGAGCCCGGCAGGCAGCGCCATGACAGCCGCCGGCATGAGCCAGGCGAAGCGATCGGCCTCGACCAGAAAGGCCGAGCCGATCCACCACAAACCGGCGAGATGGTAACCAAAACCGAACCACCAGCCGGTGCGGGCGGCGGCAAGCAGCGTGCGCCAGCGGCCACCGGCCGCGGAGGCGCCGTCGAGCAGCCAGACGAGCACCGGAAAGCTGATCGCCAGGACCGGGAAAATCCCGAAGGGCGGCATGGCCAGCGCGCCGAGCGCGCCGGCACCGAAGGCGAGCGCCGCGCGCCGCCAGCCCCAGGCCAGGATGATCGAGCGAGCGACGCGTGGAATCATCCGGGCGAGCTGCCGGGCGATGACGGGGACGATTCGGCAGGACGCGAGAGCATGTCACCCGTGTCGGCCAGCCGGGCGCGGCGGTCAAGCACCGCGCTTATCCGGACACCTCCGGTCAGGATGCCTTCTCGGCGCCGGCGGGCGGCGGTTCGCCGGCCGGCGGCGGGGGGGCCGCCGGCTGTGTCGCCTGCGCCGGCAGCATCTCGTCGGCCTGTTTCGGCGCCGGTCCCTCGACCAGCGGCGCCACCTCTTCCTCTTCGTCCTTGCGCCTGCTGGCGCGGGCCGGCTTGGCGATCAGGCCCCTGCCCCGGGTGATCTTGACGCGTTTGACCCGGCGGGGATCGGCATCGACCACCTCGAACTCGAAGTCGCCGCGCCCGGCGACCACTTCGCCGCGCACCGGCACATGGCCGGCCAGCACGGTGAGATAGCCGCCCAGCGTATCGACCTCGTCACTGACCTCCTCGCCCGGATCGAAATCCGGACCGAGGCTGTCGCGCACCTCTTCGAGCGTCGCCCGCGCGTCGGCGATATAGCTGCCGTCGGCGATGACGGCGATGGTCTTGCCGTCGTCGACGTCGTGTTCGTCCTCGATATCGCCGACAATGCTCTCGACGATATCCTCCATGGCGATCAGCCCGTCGGTGCCGCCATATTCGTCGACCACCAGCGCCAGCTGGATGCGGGTCGCCTGCATGCGCGCGAGCAGGTCGATGGCCGGCATGGACGGCGGCACGAACAGGATCGGCCGGATCAGCCGGCTCGACGACAGCGCCGCCGCGAGATCGACCGCGCCGAGGTCGAGGACACCGTTCTTGGCGTCCGGCTTCTGGTCCGATCTGGTTTCGGATTTGGCTTCCGACTTGGTCTCGGCCTTGGCCTGGCCCCTGGTGCCGGACCTGCGCTTGCGCGAGGCTTTCTTGGCCTCGTTGAACAGATGGGTCACCAGATCCTTGATGTGGACCATGCCGACGGGATCGTCGAGCGTGTCGTCGAACACCACCAGCCTGGTATGACCGGCATCCTCGAAGGCCTGCATCAGGCTGCCGAGCGAAATATCCTTCTGGACCGCGATGATGTCGGCCCGCGGCTGCGCCAGGTCGCCGACGCCGCTCTCGCGCAGCTCCAGGATGTTCTTGAGCATCGAGCGCTCTTCCGGCGTGAAGCCGGCCGAGGCAGGGGCGTTCTCCTCGAGCACTTCCTCGAGGTTCTGCCGTATCGAGGTGTTCTGCTTGAGCCCGAGCCGGTGGCGCAGCCGGTCGATCCAGCGTTCATGACGCTCGGCCGACCTTTCGGTCTCGGCGGCGGTCGGCAGGGGCGGGCTTGCGGCTTCCGCCGCGGTGGTTCGGTATCGACTGTCGCTGGGGTCAGGCATGGGGTCCATCGGGCATGGTGCGCCCGGTCGCGTGGGGGTCCTTGACGCCGAGGCTGGCAAGGACTTCGGTCTCGAGGCGTTCCATCGTCACGGCTTCGGCTTCGGTCTCGTGATCATGGCCAAGAAGATGCAACAGCCCATGGACCGTCAAGTGGGTCAGGTGATCGGCAACCGCAATCCCTTCCTCGGCGGCTTCCTTGACCAGCGTCTCATAGGCGATGATCACGTCGCCGAGCATCGGTCCGTGGGTCGCCGGGAAGGACAGCACATTGGTCGGCTTGTCCTTGCCGCGATAGTCCCGGTTGAGCTTCTGCACTTCGGCGTCATCGGCGAGCGCCACCGACAGTTCCGCGTCCGCGGGCGGCTTGACCTCGGGATGGGCGGCGGCGGCCGCGACCGCCCGGCGCACGATCTCTTCGGCGTCGGGCAGGCCGTCCCACAGGTCGGAGAGCATGGCGATGTCGGTCTGGACCGGCACCTCCTGGAGCGGATCGTAGCTCATTCCTGGCGCATTCGCCTGGGCGTATGCGGCGCCTTGTGGTCGCCGGCGCGGGTCGCCGCCTCATAGGCCTTGACGATCCGGCCGACCAGTTCGTGGCGCACCACGTCATCCTCCGAGAAATAGGCCTGGGCGATGCCCGGGACGCCATCGAGCAGGTCGAGCGCCTCGGTCAGGCCGGACTTCATGCCCGGCGGCAGATCGACCTGGGTCGGATCGCCGGTGATGATCATACGCGAATTCTCGCCGAGCCGGGTCAGGAACATCTTCATCTGCATGGACGTGGTGTTCTGGGCCTCGTCCAGGATCACCACCGCATTGGTCAGGGTGCGGCCGCGCATGAAGGCCAGCGGCGCGATCTCGATCATGGTCGACTGGATGCCGCGCTCGACCCTGGGCGCGTCCATCAGGTCGTAGAGCGCGTCGTAGATCGGCCTCAGATAGGGATCGACCTTCTCCTTCATGTCGCCGGGCAGAAAGCCGAGCCGTTCGCCCGCCTCGACCGCCGGCCGGGTCAGGATCAGCCGGTCGACCAGCCCCTTGTCGAGAAGGGCGACCGCCTGGGCGACCGCCAGCCAGGTCTTGCCGGTGCCGGCCGGACCGATGCCGAAAACCAGCTCGTTGCGCTTCAAAGCGCGGATATAGGCGTCCTGTGCCGGCGTGCGCGCCCTCACCGTGCGCTTGCGCGTGACGATTTCCTCATGCCCGACCCTCGGTTCGCCATCGGCCTCGAACAGCGAGCCCTGCGAGGTGGTCATGCGAATGGCGCCGTCGACATCGCCGAGGGTGACGTCATGACCGGTCTTGAGCCGGCCATAGAGGCTCTCGAGCACGCTTTTGGCCTGCTCGCACAGTTCGGGCGGGCCGGCCAGGGTGACGTGATTGCCGCGCGCGGTGGCCTGGATCCTCAGGCGCTTCTCGATGAAGGCGAGGTTCTGGTCATATTGGCCGAACAGGCGGCTCGCGAGGCGGTTGTCGTCGAAGGCGAGCGTGAGTTCAGCTTCGTCTCGGGAATCATGTGTCGAGAGCCAGGGAATATTTTGGCCGCTGTCCGGCCCGAAGCCACCCGCACCAGGATTTTTCAAACCGTCGATCCTTCCTTTGAAAGGTTCACTCCGCCGCCTGCACTGCATTCATATGGAGAGCGTGTTCGAGAACGCCATTGAGAGAGTTTGTCTGGGTGCCGATGATTCGGACAGCTGCGATTGTCCCGGCAAGAGACGACGGTGCGATGACCTGCACCGGCGACAGATAAGGCGAGCGCCCGACCATCTGGCCGGGATTGCGCCCCGGCTTCTCGAGAAGAACATCGACGACCTGCCCGACGAGGCTGTCCTGGAAGGCCCGCTGCTGCGCCGTGACCAGCGCCTGCAGGGCGTGCAGCCGTTCGGTCATCACCGCGTCGGGGAGATGGCCGTCGATACCGGCGGCCGGCGTGCCGGGCCTCGGCGAATATTTGAACGAATAGGCCGCGGCGAAGCCGACCTGCCGGATCAGGTCCATGGTGTCGGCGAAATCGGCATCGGTCTCGCCGGGGAAACCGACGATGAAATCGGACGAGAGCACGACATCGGAACGAGCGGCACGCACCTTGTCGACAATGCGGAAATAGTCGTCACGGGTATGCTTGCGGTTCATCGCGGCCAGCACGCGATCCGAGCCGGACTGCACCGGCAGGTGCAAATAGGGCATCAGTTCCGGCAAATCGCGATGGGCCGCGATCAGTTCCTCGGTCATTTCGCGCGGGTGGCTGGTGGTGTAGCGCAGCCGCGCGATCCCCGGCACTTCGGCCAGGCGGCGCAGCAGCCGCGGCAGGCTCCACTCCGAACCCTCGGGACCCTCGCCGTGATAGGCATTGACGTTCTGCCCGAGCAGCGAGACCTCGCGCACGCCGGCGAGCGCCAGCTTCTCGACCTCGGCGATCACCTGGGCGACCGGCCGCGACACCTCGGCGCCGCGCGTATAGGGCACCACGCAGAAGGTGCAGAACTTGTCGCAGCCCTCCTGCACGGTGACGAAGGCCGAGATGCCGCGGGCTCGCGTCCTGGCCTTGGCCGCATCGGGCAAGTGGCGGAACTTGTCCTCGACCGGAAATTCGGTGTCGACCACGCCCGGCGTGACACCGGCACGCGCGACGAGATCGGCCAGCCGGTGATAGCTCTGCGGACCGACCACCAGGTCGACGGTGCGGGCTCGCCGGACGATTTCCTCACCCTCGGCCTGGGCGACACAGCCGGCAACCCCGATCAGCACCTGCCGGCCCTGGGCCTTGGCCTCTTCCTTCAGGGCGCGCATGCGGCCGAGCTCGGAATAGACCTTTTCGGCCGCCTTCTCGCGGATGTGGCAGGTGTTGAGCAGGATGAGGTCGGCGGCCTCGGGCGTCGCCACCTCGCGATAACCCTCCGCGCCCATGACGTCGGCCATGCGCTGGCTGTCATAGACATTCATCTGACAGCCATAGGATTTGACGAAAACCGCCTTCTGGCCGGTGGGCCGGACGGCGGCTTCGGTCATCTCGTCAACTGGGTTCGGCGTCGTCTCGCTCATCACATGCTCTTGCGATTAAGAGGCGCGATATAGCGGATTTCCGGGCCGACCGGGAGTGCCTCCTTGGCACTCCTCGCGCCGCCGCCCGGGAAGGGGCCCCGGGCGGCGCGCAATTTCGACCCTGGCCTCAATAGACCTGAGCGGTCGGCCGGATCACGATTTCGTTGACATCAACGTCGCCGGGCTCGGCAATGGCATAGGCGACCGCGCGCGCGATGGCATCGGCCGGCAGCAGATCCCGGCGATAATCCTCGATCGCCGCGCGCCGGAGTTCGGGATCGGAGATCGTGTGGGCGAGTTCGGATTCGGTTGCGCCCGGCGCCACCAGGGTGACGCGGATCGCCGGGCCGATCTCCTGGCGCAACCCGTCGGAGATCGCCCTGACCGCATATTTGGTGCCGGAATAGACCGCGGCGGTCGAGACGATGCGGCGATCGGCCACCGAAGTGATATTGACGAAATGGCCGCATCCCTGCGCCGAGAACACCGGCAGGGCCGCCGCGATCCCGTAGAGCACACCCTTCAGGTTGACGTCGATCATCCGGTCCCATTCCGCGACCTTGAGATCGCTGATCAGCGACAGCGGCATCAGGCCGGCATTGTTGACCAGCACATCGAGCCGCCCGAAGCGCTCGCCGGCAAAATCGACAAAGGCTCGCATCGCCTCGCGCGAGGTCACGTCGAGGGAAGTGAATGCCGCGCTGCCGCCGGCGGCGGCAATCTCGGCGGCCAGCTTTTCCAGCCGATCGGTGCGGCGGGCGCCGAGCACCACGCGGGCACCCTGGGCGGCGAGCCGCCGGGCAATGGCCTCGCCGATGCCGCTGGAGGCGCCGGTCACGGCCACGACTTTTCCGTTCATGTCCTGCATGACGAAGATCCGTTCTCTTGGACAAAACTGAGGCTTGGGGACGACTGAGGTTTGTCGGCGTCCGCGCGGTGGCGCGCCTCACTCGCGGCGGAAATCGTCGCCGCCGACGCTGAGCACGCCGCCGGTGATGACACCCGTGGCGGTGAAGCCGGAATCATCGATGAAATGCAGTTGCGGCCCGCGCACCTCGTAGCGGCCGCGATAGGCGCTGCGGCGCGCGCCGCGCGCCTCGTCATAACGCCCGTCGGGCAGAAGCTCGAGCCGGATGAAGCCGTTGGCGGTCACCCACAGGCCGACCACGGGCTGCGCCGCGGTCGTGTTGCTGCGCGCGGCCGGCTCGTTCTGGGCGAATGCCGGTTCGGGACCGGCGGTCATCAGGCTCGCGACGCTCGCCGCGACCAGGGTGTTGAAGCGTTGGGTTGTGCGGGTCATCGGAACCTCGTTCGATGGCGTTTGCGGCGGGGCCGAACCGGCGGCCTGCCCGGGATTGTCGCGGCGAGCGGCCTCGCCGACGCCGCGGACCCTAGGCCTTGACCGAGAAGGACACGAACGCATAGATGTCACATAAAGAATGACATGAGATCATTGATGAGTTTCGACGGGCGACTGCTCAGCGGCATTGGGGTCCTCGCCGCCGTGGTCGAGGCCGGCAGCTTCGTGCGTGCTGCCGAGACGCTGGGCCTGACGCAGTCGGGCGTCAGCCGGGCGATCGCCCGGCTTGAGCAACGGATCGGCGTCCGCCTGCTCCACCGCACGGCCCGCGCCGTTTCACTTACCGACGAAGGCCGCCGCTTCCATGAGGAGGTCGCGCCACTCCTGCAGGGCATCGAGAGCGCGGCGACGACCGCGGCGGGCGCCGGCGCCGAGGTGCGCGGGCGGCTGCGCGTCAATGTCGACCCGCCCTTCGGCCATTACCTGCTGACCCCGAGGCTGCCGGAATTTCTCGCGCGCTATCCCGAGCTGTCGGTCGACCTGTTCGTGCGCGATCATCTCGGCGATTTCATCGGCGAGGGTTTCGACATCGCGGTCCGTTTCGGCGAGCCGGAGCCGTCAGGCCTGACCTGCCGGCTGCTGATGCGCGCGAAAGTGCTGACCTGCGCCGCGCCGGGCTACATCGCCCGCAACGGTGCGCCCGACCATCCGCTCGAACTCCTCGACCATGAATGCCTGCTGATCCGCGACCCGGCCACCGGCCGCCCCTTCGCCTGGGAATTGCACCGGGGCAAGGCCACCGTTCCGGTCGCCGTGCGAGGACGCCTGATGGTCAATGACAGCGAGAGCCTGATCGCCTCCTGCCTCGGCGGCCAGGGCATCGCTCAGCCGCTCGACTTCATGGTGCGGGACAAGCTGGCCGACGGCCGGCTGGTGCAACTCATGCCCGACTGGGCCGACGAGACCTTTCCGGCCTATTTTTTCCATCGCGCCCAAGGCCTGCCCACGGCCAAGCTGCGCGCCTTCATCGATTTCATCACACGGATCGTGTGACTCCTGCAGACCCGATCGGCGCGCGCATGGGCGGAAAATCGGCGGCGCCCGGATCGTCGATGCACGAGAACAACCGCCCGCGAACGACGCAGTGGATATTCCGCCATTATCGAGCCTGTCCGGGCTCCAGTCTAAGGGCCCGGAGGAAGCTTCGCATCATGCCTTCCATTTGGGCCACCGAGGCGGGGCTGGGCCGCGCCACGAACGCTACCTTCAAGCAATCCAGGGCCACTTCACCAACCACCGCAACATTGCTGCGGCCGGCCATTGTCACATAGCTCAGCGTCTGAACGGACGCGGGAACGGCCGAATTTGACAGCGTCGTTCTCGGGCCAATTCGCACGAAACGTTTGGGATAGTCAGCAAGATAGGCCGCTTCCGTGCCCCCTTCCCTCGTTTCCAGCGCTCCGGCGAGCACCCGGGGCAGCCATTGCCGGGCAAGGAACCCATGCCGCGGCAACGGTACTCGCGATCTTGCCTCGATCGCCCTCACTTCTCCTAAGAAGGGCTCCCCCGCCAAAAGGGAGGGCAGATACCAGGCTCCCGACAAAAAACCTTCAGAATGTTCGATCGAGCATACAAAAACCCTGTCCAAGTGGTGCCCATCGGTTCCGACCTGACATTGAAGATCCCGAACAACGAGGCGCCTTGTTTCGCGCGCGCCATTTCGATCGACAGCAATGATCAGTGGTCCGGATCCGCGTTCGAGCCGAACATCGCAAGCGCCTGAAGCCCGTGCGATGCCCGCCAGCGGAAGCGCCAGCAACACGACGATCGCCGCACAACATATCGCCCGTCGCGACCCGATTGCCGGCACCGGGCAACGCACTCTCACCTCAGTCGCGGATTCAGCGCGTCCCTGAGCCAGTCGCCGAGCAGATTGACCGACAGCACCAGGGCGGCAAGCGCGATGCCCGGGAAGATCACCACCCACCATTCGCCCGAGAACAGGAACTCGTTGCCGATCTGGATCAGCGTGCCGAGCGAGGGTGTGGTCGGCGGCAGGCCCACGCCGAGGAAGGACAGCGTCGCCTCGGTGATGACGGCGAGCGCCAGATTGATGGTGGCGATGACCAGGACCGGGCCGGTGACATTGGGCAAGACGTGGCGGAACAGGATGGTCGGCTTGGACAGGCCGATCAGGCGCGCGGCCTGGACATATTCCTTGTTGCGCTCGACCAGGGTCGAACCGCGCACGGTGCGGGCATATTGGACCCAGAACGACAGGCCGATGGAAATAACGAGCACCCAGAAGATCAGCACGTCGGAGCGCCGGCCGCCGACAAGGGCATGCATGGTGCCGTCGATCAAAAGCGCGGTGAGGATCGCCGGAAAGGTCAGCTGCACATCGGCGATGCGCATGATGATACTGTCGGCGGTGCCGCCGAAATAACCGGCGATCAGCCCCAGCACGATGCCGATGGTGGCCGCCAGCAGCACCCCGAGGAAGCCGATGATGATCGACACGCGCATGCCGAACAGCACGGACGAGAACACGCAGCGGCCCTGCTGATCGGTACCGAGCGGGAAACGCCATTCGCCGTCGGCGGCCCAGACCGGCGGCTTGGAGCCATCGAGCAGGCTGAGCGTCTCGGGATTGAACGGGTCGTTCGGCGCGATCCAGGGCGCGAGCAGCGCGGTGACGATCAGCAGCAGAGCGATAACCGCGGCGAGCATGGTCACCCAGGAGCGGGTGAAGGAAAAAAAGATGTCGGAATCGACGAAGCGCGCGATGAGCGAGCGCCTTGCCGCGGCGCGAGGCAGGCCGCTGGCTGATTTGGCGTCTTCAGGAATGACGGACATGGCCCAGCCTCACGACGCCCGCCCGGCGATCCGGATACGCGGATCGACGGCGACATAAAGGAGATCGACGATCAGGTTGATCATGACGAACAAGGTGGCGACCAGCAGGAGATAGGCCGACATGATGGGGATATCGACGTTCTGCACGGCCTGCAGGAACATCAGTCCCATGCCCGGCCATTGGAACACCGTCTCGGTGATGATGGCGAAGGCGATGATCGAACCGATCTGCAGGCCGGTGATGGTGATGACCGGGATCAGCGTGTTCTTCAGCGCGTGGCCGAAATTGACGGCCCGGTTGGTCAGGCCGCGGGCGCGGGCGAATTTGATGTAGTCGGTGCGCAGCACTTCCATCATTTCCGAGCGGACCAGGCGCATGATCAGCGTCATCTGGAACAAGCCGAGCGTGATCGCCGGCAGCACCAGCGAGCTCCAGCCCTGGACGGTGAGGAAGCCGGTGGTCCACCAGCCGAGATCGACCACGCCTTGCCGGCCGAAGGATTTCAGCACGCCGAGGGTCACCGGGAAAATGAAGATGAGCAGGATGCCGATCAGAAAGGTCGGCAAGGAAATGCCGATCAGCGACACCGTCTGGAACAGCTTCGACAGCCAGGAATGCGGCCTCAGGCCGGAATAGACCCCCATGGGAATGCCGGCGAACAGGGCGAACAAGGCCGAGACCAGCGCCAGTTCCATGGTCGCGGGAAACCGCTCGCCGATCAGCTTGGAGACCTTCTGCTTGTTCTGGTAGCTGGTGCCGAAATCGAACTTCGCGGCATTCCAGACGAAGCGGATGAATTGCACGGGCACGGGATCGTCGAGACCGAGCTGGCGGCGGATCTCGGCGCGCTGCTCGATGGTCGTGTCCTGGCCGACCATCTGGTTCACCGGATCGCCGACGAAGCGGAACAGCGAAAAGGCGATCAACGCAACGGTGAGCAGGACGACGACGGCCTGGGCGAGCCGGCGCAGGATGAAGGCGAGCATAATGTCCCTCGAGAGTCATGGGGAGCGGCTGATGCCGCTCCCCTGAAGGTCCAGGCTGGCCGGGCGAGGGAACGTCCGGCCGGACGGGATCAGCGCTTGGTCACCCAGTGAAACAGAAACTGGTTGTCGGCGCGCTGCACGAGTTCGACATTCTTGGCGACACCCCAGGCCAGCGTCTGCTGATGCAGCGGAATATGGCTGACCTCATCGGTGATGATCCGATAGGCCTCGGCGATCATCGCGGTGCGCTTGGCGATATCCGTCTCGACCAGGATCTGGTCGGTCAGGGCATCGACGCGCGGGTTGCAGTAGCCGCCGAGATTGGTGGCGCCCGCACCACCCGAACCGGCGTCGTCACGACAGCGCACCAGGTTCTGCAGCACGTTCCACGAGTCGAACGAACCCGGTGTCCAGCCGAGCAGGTAGAACGAGGTCCGGTACCCGCCCGAGGCCAGGACCTTGGCGAAGAACTGGGCGCGCGGCACGGCCTGCAGGTTGATCTTCACGCCGACGCGGGCGAGCATGGCAACCACCGCCTGGCAGATCGCGCCGTCATTGACGTAGCGGTCGTTCGGGCAATCGAGGGTCACTTCGAAGCGGGTATTGTCGGCACCGCGCGGATAGCCGGCTTCGTCCAGCAGCCGGTTGGCGGCGGCCAGATCGAACGGGTGGCGCTGGAACTCGCCGGCACGTTCGAACAGCAGCGGCGAGATCAGGAGCGGCGTCGGTGCCGCCGCGCCGCGCATCACCTGGCGGCGGATCGCCTCGATATCGATCGCCTGGTAGAAGGCCTTGCGCACCCGGACGTCCTTGAACGGGTTCTTGCCCTTGACCGAGGATTCGAGCAGTTCGTCGCGCCGCTGGTCCAGCTGCATGAAGATCGTCCGCAGTTCCGGACCTTCCATGACGCGCGCGTTGGGGCTTGCATTGATGCGCGGAATATCCTGCAGCGGTACCGGGTCGATGACGTCGACCTCGCCGGAGAGGAGCGCCGCGACGCGGGTCGGCGCCGAGGTGATCGGCGTGAACACGACCTCCTGGAGGTTATGCTCGACCTTGCCCCACCAGGCCGGGTTTTTCACGAACAGCGTGCGGACGCCGATCTGGTGCTGGGTGATCCGGAACGGACCGGTGCCATTGGCGTTGAGCACGGCGTAGCCCGGCGTGGTCGCGGCCGGCGCGCTGGGAGCCACGGCGTTGTTCGCCTCGGCCCACTTCTTCGACATGATGTACCAGGTATCCCACTCATAATGCAGGATCGGGTTCGGCGACTTCAGCTTGAAATCGACGGTGTAGGGGTCGACCGCGACCACCTGGACGCCGGCATCGATGCGCGAGCGCAGATCCGAGGTCTCGGCGCGAACGCGATTGGCGGAGAACACCACGTCGTCGGCGGTGAAATCCTCGCCGTTGTGGAATTTCACGCCGCGACGCAAATGGAAACGCCAGGTCAGGCCGTTGTCGAGGGTCTCCCAGCGCTCGGCGAGCCCGGGAATGATCTTCAGGTCGCGATCGCGCTTGGTCAGGCCTTCATAGACATTGCCCTGCAGGGCAAGTGTCGTGGTTTCGTTGATGCCGTAAGGGTCGAGCGTGTTCAGGTTGCCCTGGAACGCATAGCGCAGCGTCTGGGCACTCGCACTGGCGGCCCCCAAAGCCAAGGCCAATGCGCCGGCGAAAAGCGCAAGCTTCAGTTTCATCATGTCTCCCCTCTGTCGAGGTATCCCACGGCCAGGTTTGTTGACTTGAAGGATTTCCCTGGCCGGCCGGGCGCTACCTTAGACAGGACATCACCGCTCGGGGAAGAGGCCTTGTGATCAAAGCCTGAGCTTGCCCAGGCGTCAGGCAAGATCGGGAAAAACCGGCCAGAAAGCCATCCTGAAACGATTGTATCCCGCCGATTCCAGGCAATCGTTTGCCGCGCGGTCAGCCGCCCTCGGGCAAGGCCGCTGAAAATTCTCTCGCCGCCGCCCAGCCGTCGGCCCACTGGTGCAGCGGCAGCACCACCGCCAGCAGCGCCGTGCCTTCGACACTGAGCCGATAGCCGTCGGCGCCATGGTCGACGATGCCGGCGGCGCGCAGCTCCTTCAGGCGCGCGTTCAGCACGTTCGGATTGGTCTCGGCGGCCGCCTGCAGTGCGCGAAACGTCAGCGGATCGCCGGCCAGCGACAGCTCCCACAGGACCCTGAGCGCCATGCGCCGGCCCAGGAGGTCGAGCAACACCATGATCGGGCGGCCGGAACGCGAACCGCGCACGGGTCGACCGGGGACAGGACTCATCATGCTATACTTTCCATAGCAGCAGAGATGCGCTAGTGCTATTTAATCCATAGCACGGAGAGCACCATGATGTCGCGCATGTCACCGGCCCGCCCACCCTACCCCGCGGATATCCAGGCCCGGCTCACCAGGATCATGCCCGAAGGCATGCCGCCGCTTGCCCTGTTCACCACGCTGGCCCGCGACCCGCGGCTGTTCGACCGGTTCATGGGCGCGAGCCTGCTCGACCGTGGCCATCTGAGCCTGCGCCAGCGCGAGATCGTCATCGACCGGGTCACCGCGCTCTGCGGCTCGGAATATGAGTGGGGCGTGCATGTGGCGCTGTTCGCGGCCCGCGCGGGGCTGTCGGAGGCGGAGATCGATGCGCTGGCCAGGTCAGGCCCCGACGATCCGGTCTGGGCCGAGGACGACCGGCTGCTGATCGGCGTCGCCGACCAGTTGCATCAGGGTTGCGACATCGACGACGTCACCTGGCAGCGGCTCGCCGCAGGCTTTTCGGACGAGGCGATCCTGGAAATCCTGATGCTCGCCGGCTTCTACCGGATGGTGAGCTATCTCACCAATGCGCTCCGCCTCGCGCCCGAGCCCTTCGCCCGACGGTTTCCGGCCTGAAGCCGCCGGCCGGGCCCGCGCTATTGCGGATCGAGCGGCGTCGTGCCCGAGGGCGTGCCGTCGGCCGCCAGCGTGATCTTCTGCACCCGCGCCTCGGCATCACGCAGCAGCATCTCGCAGCGCTTCTTCAGGGCCTCGCCGCGCTCGTAGATGGCAATCGAATCCTCGAGCGGCACATTGCCGCCTTCGAGCTTCTGGACGATCGATTCCAGCTCCGCCAGCGCCTTCTCGAACGGGAGAGCCGCCACGTCGGCATGTTTCTCAGCCATGGAATGCCCTCCGGCCACGGGTCGCGATGCACAGGCTGCGCCGCCTTCCAGGGAATCGGCGCCAAGCCCCTCTTAGCGCATTCGCCGCCCGAATGCCCGGCATCCGCAAGCGCGGTGCACAGGCGCGATCGGCGCGCCGGCCGGTCAGCCGCGCATCAGCGCCATGACATGGGCCGCGACCGACCGGCCGAGCCCCTCGAGATCGTAGCCCCCCTCGAGCATGGAGACCACGCGGCCACCCGCGCTCTTGTCGGCCACCGCCATGATCTCCTTGGTCGCCCAGCCGAAATCGACCTCGGTCAGGTTGAGATTGGCCAGGGGGTCACGCTGATGGGCGTCGAAGCCGGCGGAAATGATCACCAGATCAGGGCTGAAAATGCGCATGCGCGGCAGGATCGCATGCTCGAAAGCCTCGCGGAATTCGTGGCTGCCGTCGCCCGCCGAGAGCGGCGCATTGACGACCTGGTCATAGGCGCCGGTTTCGCGGGCGGCGCCGGTGCCGGGATAAAGCGGCATTTCGTGGGTCGACAGATACATCACGCTCGGGTCGGACCAGAAGATGTCCTGCGTGCCATTGCCGTGATGGACGTCGAAATCGACGATCGCGACGCGCTCGACGCCATGGACCGCGCGGGCGTGACGGGCAGCGACCGCGACATTGTTGAACAGGCAGAAGCCCATCGCGGTCGCCGTCTCGGCATGATGGCCGGGCGGGCGCGTCGCGACGAAGGCGTTCGACGCCTTGCCGGCCATCACCTCGTCGACGGCGAAGACGCCGCCGCCGGCAGCCCGCAGCGCCGCCTCGTAGGAGCCTGGCGACAAGGTCGTGTCGCCGTCGATATGAACGAAATCGACCAGCGGCGTGGCATTTTCGATCCGCTCGATGAATTCATGAGGATGGACCCGGGCCAGCGCCTCGATGCTCGCCAGCGGCGCTTCATCCCGCGCGAGATCGGCGAAACGCTCATGCTCGAGAACGTGCGTGACCATGCGCAGCCGGTCCGGGCGCTCGGGATGGCCATAGGGGGTCAGGTGATCGAGGCATTTGGGATGCGATAGGACGAGCGTGGTCAATTGAAGCTGTTCCTTCCCTGCCTCGACCGGCACCGCGGGTGGCTCCAACGGGCGATCCTTGCCAACCATGAATATCGCAAGGTTTCGCTCTTGGCACCCCAATGCCACGACCGTGATCACAAAGCCGGTCATTATTCTGGACCGCGGGGGAAATGGCTATTTCGCGAGGCCCGGCGCTATGTCAGGTTTCGGATCGTCCGGACCGCCGTCCCAGGGGATTGTCATGATCCGCGCCCTGATCTTCGCTGCCGCTGTCACCTTGGCCATGACGGCCGCGGCCAACCCGCAGGCGCGGTCCACGGCCGAAGAAGTCGACCTGCAGCTCGTGCTCGCCGTCGACATCTCCTATTCCATGGACCCGGAAGAACAGCGCCTGCAACGCGACGGCTATATCCAGGCGATCGTCGCACCCGAGGTGATGGACGCGATCAAGCGCGGCCTGGTCGGCAAGATCGCGGTCACCTATCTCGAATGGGCCGGCGCCTTCGACCAGCAGGTCGTGGTCGGCTGGCGCATCATCGACAGCCCCGCGAGCGCCGAGGCCTTCGCGGCCGAACTGCAGTCCAAGCCGATCCGGCGCGCCTTCCGCACGTCCATTTCCGGGGCGCTCGGTGCCGGCGCGGCGCTGTTCGAAACCTCGGGCCTGCGTTCGCAGCGCCGGGTCATCGACGTCTCCGGCGACGGCGCCAACAATAACGGTCCGCAGGTCGAACCGGCCCGCGACGCCGCGCTTGCCCGCGGCATCACCATCAACGGTCTGCCGATCATGCTGAAGCGGCCGGACGCCCGCACCATGGATATCGACAATCTCGATGCCTATTACCAGGATTGCGTGGTCGGCGGTCCCGGCGCCTTCGTCATCCCGATCAAGAGCCCCGAGGAATTCGTGCCCGCCACCCGGCGCAAGCTGATCCTGGAAGTCGCCGGCCTGCCGCCGTCATGGATCGCGCCAGGCGAGGCGGCGATCGCGCCGGCGCAGAGCGAGCGGGTCGATTGCCTGATCGGCGAACGCATGTGGCGCGAACGATGGGATCGCAACTAGGATAGCCTGCGGCCAAGGCCGCGCAGCACGGACCGGAGACGGATACGCATGTCGCTCGAACTCTACTCGGCCTATCTTGTCGCCTGTCTCGTCATCGTCCTGGTGCCGGGCCCGACCGTCACGCTGATCATCGCCAATGGCCTGAAACACGGCACCCGCGCCGGGCTCGCCAATGTCGCCGGCACGCAGCTCGGTCTCGCCATCATGATCGCGGTGGTCGGCATCGGGCTGAATTCGGTCATCGCCGCCATGGGCCACTGGTTCGAATGGGTCAGGCTGGTCGGCGCCGCCTATCTGATCTGGCTCGGCTGGAAGATGATCCGCTCGGCAAATGCCGAGAGCGCGGCGGGAGCCGTGCCGGTGGCGCCACGCGGCGGCTTCTTCCTGCAGGGCCTGCTGGTCGCCTTGTCCAATCCGAAGACGCTGGTTTTTTTCGGCGCCTTCTTTCCGCAATTCATCGATCCGGCGCGCCCGCACGGCCTGCAGATCGCGGTCATGGGCCTCACCGCCATGGCCTGCGCCGCGGTGACCGACAGCGCCTATGCGATTTTCTGCGGGCGAACCAGCCGTAGCCTGACGCAGGCCCGCATCCGGTTGATGTCGCGGGTCAGCGGCGGCGTCCTGATCGGCGGCGGTGTCTGGCTCGCGGTGTCGCGGGCGCGCTGAGGGAATTTGCTGGGCTGTCCCGCATGCCGTCCTCTTGCGCCGGCTGCGGCTTCGGGCTTGTGTTCGCCCCCGAATTGAGGAGGACAGAATGGATTTCGGCCTTTCGAACAAGAAAGCCCTGGTGCTGGCGTCGAGCCGGGGCCTCGGCCTCGGCATTGCCGAGGCGCTCGCCGCCGAAGGCGTGACCGTCATGCTGGTCGGCCGTACCGCCGAGCGCATCAAGGCCAATGCCGAACAGATCACGGCGCGCGGCAAGGGCAAGGCCTATGGCATCGCCGCCGATCTCGGCACCCCCGGCGCCGTCGAGGAAATCGTGGCGATCGCCGAAAAGACGCTCGGCCAGATCGACATTCTCGTCAACAATACCGGCGGGCCGCCGGCCAAGCCCGCCACCGAAGTGGCTGATGACGAGTGGGTCAAATATTTCAAGACCATGGTCGAGCCGGTCTTCGCCATCACCGCCAAGCTCTTGCCCGGCATGCGCCAGCGCAAATGGGGCCGGGTCCTGACCGTCGCCTCCTCGGGCGTCGAGCAGCCGATTCCCAACCTCGCCCTGTCGAACGCGCTGCGCGCGTCGATCGTCGGCTGGTCGAAGACCCTGTCGAGCGAGGTCGCCAAGGACGGCGTGACGGTCAACATGATCCTGCCCGGCCGCATCGCCACCGACCGGATCAAGGAACTCGACGCGGCCAATTCGCAGCGTTCGGGCAAGTCGCTGGCCGATATCGAGGCGGCCTCGATCGCCACCATTCCGGCTGGCCGGCTGGGCTCGGCGGAAGAGTTCGGCGCCACCGCCGCTTTCCTCTGCTCCGAACAGGCAAGCTATATTACCGGATCGAAGATCCGCGTCGACGGCGGCGCCACCCGCAACGTCTGACCCCCAGGGAACCGCGCGGGCGGAGACCGGCGCGTGGGACGACGGCAGCGAGGCCGGCTCGGCATCGTTGTCACCGACGATCAAGAGGAGGCCTCGCCATGTCGTTTTCCCCCACGCCCGACCCGGAGCTCGGCGACAAGCTCGCCTGCGACGCCATCGAAATGGTGATCGTGCCGCGCACCCACGACCTCGGCGGCTTCACCGTGCGGCGCGCGCTGCCCTTCGCCAAGCGCCGCATGGTGGGCCCGTTCATCTTCTTCGACCATATGGGGCCGGCGGTGTTCCGCGACGGCGGCGGCATCGACGTCAGGCCGCACCCGCATATCGGGCTTGCCACCGTCACCTATCTGTTCGCCGGCCAGATCCAGCATCGCGACAGCCTCGGCACCTATGTGCCGATCAATCCGGGCGAGGTGAACCTGATGACCGCCGGACGCGGCATCGTTCATTCCGAACGCACCGATCCGGCCCTGAAGGCCAAGGGCCACGACCTGCACGGCATCCAGAGCTGGCTCGCCTTGCCCAAGGACCAGGAAGAAGGCACGCCCGGCTTCGACCATGTCGATCGCGCGGCGCTACCGGTGATCGAGGCCGAAGGCAAGTCCATCCGCGTCGTGCTCGGCTCGCTCTACGGCAAGACCGCGCCGGTGCGGACCGCCTGGGATACGGTTTATGCCGATATCGTGCTGGAACCGGGCGCCCGGCTACCGGTCGATCCGGAGGCCGAGGAACGGGCGATCTATGTGGTCTCCGGCGAGATCGACGTGCAGGGCGACATTTTCGGCGAAGGCAAGATGCTGGTGCTGCGGCCGGCCGACCGCATCACCCTGACCGCGGTTTCGGCCGCGCGGCTGATTCTGTGCGGCGGCGCGACGATGGACGGCCCGCGCTTCATCTGGTGGAATTTCGTGTCCTCGTCGAAGGAGCGCATCGAGCAGGCCAAGGACAACTGGCGCCAGCGCCGCTTCGATATCGTGCCCGGTGACGAACAGGATTACATTCCCCTGCCGGAGTAAGGGCTGAAGCGGCGCGGAAGGAGTGCCGGCGGCTGCGCGAGGCGCCCGAACGGGCCTCTCCCACGATTTGGCCACGCCTGCGCCAATCGGTCGCCCTGGCCCGACTGCATTGCACGCCTTAGGTCGGTGGTGTAACCCTCGACCCTTGGCGTGGGCTATAGTCCGCGCTGTGTTGGATCATCCTCGTCCTCGCATGGTCGCCTCGGAAAACTGCTTCCGACCTTTCCGGACCATGCGCCAGCCGGTGAAATCGTGACAGATCGCCCCGCAACGCCTCTCCTCGACACCATCCGGATCCCCGCAGATCTGCGCAAGATTCCCGAGCATCAGGTCAGGCAGGTCGCCGATGAGTTGCGAGCGGAGACGATCGCGGCGGTTTCGGTCACCGGCGGCCATCTCGGCGCCGGCCTCGGCGTGGTCGAGCTGACCGCCGCGCTGCACTATGTGTTCGACACGCCGCGCGACCGGCTGATCTGGGACGTCGGCCACCAGGCCTATCCGCACAAGATCCTGACCGGCCGGCGCGATCGGATCCGCACGCTGCGCCAGGCCAATGGGCTGTCGGGCTTCACCAAGCGGACGGAAAGCGAATATGACCCGTTCGGCGCGGCGCATTCGTCGACCTCGATCTCGGCCGGCCTCGGCATGGCGGTGGCGCGCGACCTGAAGGGCGACAAGAACCACGTCATCGCGGTCATCGGCGACGGCGCCATGTCGGCCGGCATGGCCTATGAGGCCATGAACAATGCCGGCGCGCGCGGCGAGCGGCTGATCGTCATCCTGAACGACAACGACATGTCGATCGCGCCGCCGGTCGGCGCCATGTCGGCCTATCTGGCGCGGCTCGGCTCCGGCAAGACCTATCTGAAGCTGCGCGATATCGGCAAGCAGCTGTCGAAGCGGCTCGGCGCCACGATCGACCGCACGGTCACCCGCGCCGTCGAACACGCCCGCGGCTTCGTCACCGGCGGCACCTTGTTCGAGGAACTCGGCTTCTACTATGTCGGGCCGATCGACGGGCATAATCTCGATCACCTGCTGCCCGTGCTGAAGAATGTCCGCGACGCCGATTTCGGCCCGATCCTGGTCCATGTCGTCACCCAGAAGGGCAAGGGCTACGCCCCGGCGGAAGCCACCGCCGACAAGCTGCACGCGGTCGCCAAGTTCGACGTGATCACCGGCGCGCAGGTGAAGGCCAAGGCCAATGCCCCGTCCTATACGAAGGTGTTCGGCGAAAGCCTGATCAAGGAAGCCGCCAAGGACGACAAGATCGTCGCGATCACCGCCGCCATGCCGTCAGGCACCGGCGTCGACCTGTTCGAGAAGGCCTTCCCCACCCGGACCTTCGACGTCGGCATCGCCGAACAGCATGCGGTGACCTTCGCCGCGGGCCTTGCGACGGAAGGCTTCAAGCCGTTCTGCGCGATCTATTCGACCTTCCTGCAGCGCGCCTATGACCAGGTCGTCCATGACGTTGCGATCCAGGGCCTGCCGGTGCGCTTCCCGATCGATCGGGCCGGCCTGGTCGGTGCCGACGGCGCGACCCATGCGGGCGCCTTCGACGTCGCCTATCTCGGCTGCCTGCCGGGCATGGTGGTGATGGCGGCCGGCGACGAGGCCGAACTGGTGCATATGGTGGCCACCGCCGCGGCTTACGACGAAGGCCCGATCGCCTTCCGTTATCCGCGTGGCGAGGGCATGGGCGTCGACATGCCGAGCGAGGGCGTGCCGCTCGACATCGGCAAGGGCCGGATCGTCAAGGAGGGCACGCGCGTGGCGCTGCTGTCCTTCGGCACGCGGCTCGGCGAATGCCTGAAGGCGGCCGAGGAGCTCGGCGCGCTCGGCCTGTCGACGACGGTGGCCGATGCCCGTTTCGCCAAGCCGCTCGACATCGACCTGGTGACCCGGCTTGCCCGCAATCACGAGGTGCTGATCACCGTCGAGGAGGGCTCGGTCGGCGGTTTCGGCTCCTATGTGCTGCACGCGCTGGCCGATGCCGGGCTGCTCGACGGCGGCTGCAAAGTCCGCCCCATGGTGCTGCCGGACGTCTATCTCGACCATGACAAGCCGGAGGCCATGTATGCCCGTGCCGGGCTCGACGCCAAGGGCATCGTGACCAAGGTGTTCGAGGCGCTCGGCCGCGACGCGCTGGATCTCCAGGCGGCGCCGGGCGCGCTCAGCGCGTGAACGCGGCCGGCAAAGCCACATCCGGCGAAGCGACAAACGCTTCACCATCGACGCGCCCGCGCCAGGACGCCAAACGCCGCGCCGACGTCCTGCTGGTCGAACGCGGGTTGTTCGAAAGCCGTGCCAAGGCGCAAGCGGCCATCGCCGCCGGCCTGGTCAGCGCCGCCGGCCGACCGGTGAAGAAGGCCTCCGACGAGATCGGGGTCGACGCCGAAATTTCAGCGAGCGCCGAGCATCCCTGGGTGTCGCGCGGCGGCGTCAAGCTCGCCCATGCGCTCGACCGGTTTGAGCTGAGCCCCGAGGGACGCATGTGCCTGGATGTCGGTGCTTCGACCGGCGGCTTCACAGAAGTGCTGCTGGATCGCGGCGCGCGCCACGTCACCGCGGTCGATACCGGCCGCGACCAGTTGCACAGGAGCCTGCGCGGCCGGCCGGACGTGACGGTGCTGGAAGCGACCGATATCCGCAATCTGGCGCGGCTCGATCCGGTTCCGGATTTCGGCGTCATCGATGTCAGCTTCATCTCGCTCACCCTGGTCCTGCCTGCCGTCACCGCCGCGCTGGCGCCCTCGGCGGACCTCGTCGCGCTGATCAAGCCGCAATTCGAGGTCGGCCGTGCCCTGATCGGCAAGAACGGCCTCGTGCGCGATGCCGCCGCGCGCGACAGCGCCGTCGAGAAGGTCAGGGCCGCGACCAGCGCGCTCGGCTGGATGGTCGTCGACGTCGTCGACAGCCCGATCGCCGGTGGCGAGGGCAACCGGGAATTCCTCATGTTCGCACGGCGCAGAGCCCCATAATGACCACCGAGCGCCTGACCATTTCCCATGTCGGCCATCGCGGCGACGGCATCGCCGGCGGCCGCTTCGTGCCGTTCACGCTGGCTGGCGAGGTGGTGGAGGTTGAAGGCCGCGACGAACGCGCCGCGCCTTCGGCGATCCTGGTGCCGAGCCCGGAGCGGATCCAGCCGGAATGCCGCTATTTCGGCTCGTGCGGCGGTTGCGCCCTGCAACACTGGGCGCCGCCGTCCTATCTCGCCTGGAAACGCGATCTGGTGGCCGTCGCGCTGCGCCAGCACGGGCTGCAGGCCGACATTGCCGACACCATCGACGCCCATGGCGCCGGCCGCCGGCGCGTGACCTTCCATGCCCGGCGCGGCCAGGGCCGCGATCTCGTCGTCGGCTTCGCCGCGGCGCGCAGCCATGCCATCGTGGCGATCGACGCCTGCCCGATCCTCGACCCGAAGCTCGACCGGGCGCTCGCCGCCGCGCGCGCCATCGCCCGGGTGCTGGACGGCGCGGCCAAGCCGCTCGACATCCAGGTGACCGCCACCGACAGCGGGCTCGACGTCGAATTGCGCGGCGCCGGCAAGCTGAGCGAGCGCCAGCGCCTCGATCTGCTGGCGGCCGGCAACGCCCAGGGCCTGGCGCGCCTGACCAATCACGGCGACCTGGTCATGCAGCGCGAGCCGCCGTCGATCCATGTCGGCGCCATCCGCGTGCAATTGCCGCCCGGCGCCTTCCTGCAGGCGACGACCGCGGGCGAAGAAATCCTGTCGCGCCTGGTGCTCGACGGCGTCGGCAAGGCCAAGAAGGCCGCCGACCTGTTCTGCGGCGTCGGCCCCTTCGCGCTGAGGCTCGCGGCGCAGACCCGCGTTCACGCCGTCGACGCCGACGCCCTGGCGGTCGCGGCGCTTGCTTCCGCCGTGCGCGGCGCCTCCGGCCTGAAACCGATCACCGCCGAGACGCGCGACCTGTTTCGCCGGCCGATGATGGCGGCCGACCTGAAGGGCCTGGACGCCGTGGTGTTCGATCCGCCGCGCGCCGGCGCCGAGACCCAGGCCAAGATCCTGGCTAAGGCCGATATCGGCCGCATCGTCGCGGTCTCCTGCAATCCCGGCACCTTCGCACGCGACGCGGCGACCTTGATCGCGGGCGGCTGGACACTGCGGACCGTGACGCCGGTCGACCAGTTCCGCTGGTCGGCCCATATCGAGCTGGTGGCGACCTTTTCGCGTTAAGGCCCGGTTGCCGGCGCCGGCAGTGCGATGCCGCGTTGCACGGCCGGGCGCGCGGCAACGCGCTCGTGCCATCGGCTCAGGTTGGCGTGCCGGCCGAAGCTGAAGCCGCAGATGTCGGCGATATGGGTCCAGCCGAACGTCGCGATGTCGGCGATCGAATAATCGCTTCCGGCGAGATAGGGCCGGTCCGACAGCCGCCCGTCGAGCGTCGCGAAAGCTTCGTCGGTGAGCCGTTGATAACGCTCGATCGCCGGCGGCATGGCGGTCTTGGCGAACAGCTCGAAATGGACCCGCTGGCCCAGGATCGGCCCGACGCTGGCGGCATGGAACTGCAGCCACTGGATCGCTTCCCAGCGGGCCTTCGGCTCCCCTGGCAGTAGACGGCCGGCTTTCTCGGCGAGGTAGAGCAGGATCGCCGCGGATTCGAACAGGGTGATGCCGGTCTCCGCATCCGTGATGACCGGGATGCGGCCGTGCGGATTGAGCGCCAGAAAGGCCGGATGGCGATGTTCGCCGGCCTCAATCCGGACGTGGTGGAGCGTGTAGGGCAGGCCCAGTTCCTCCAGCGCGATGGTCGCCTTGAAGCCGTTCGGGGAGGAGTCGGTGTAGAGCCCGATCATGACATGGCCTCGCTGGTTCGGGCGGTGAGCGTGGGTTCGCCGGTGCCGGCCGGTTCCGACGGCTGGTCGCGCAGCAGGAAGACGACGAGGCCGGCGAGCGTCGACAGGCCGAAGGCACCGAACCAGAGCAGGCCATAGGAGCCGCCGGCATCGAACAGCAATCCGCCGGCGAGCGCACCGAGCGCGCCGCCGAGCGCGTGGCCGCTGGAAATGAGGCCCATGGCGAGGCCGAGCCGCTTGACGCCGAAATGGCTCGCCGCCAGCCCGACCGTCACCGGTATGGTCGAATAGTCGACCAGGCCGAACAGCACCGCAAAGACATAGAGCAGCCGGATATCCGGGCCGATAAAGGCGAGAAGGATGAAACTGAGCGCGCGGATCAGATAGATCGCGCCGAGCAGCGTCGGCCGGTGCAGGCGGTCGGTCAGGAAGCCGGCCAGTACCATGCCGCCCAGGTTGACCGCCGACAGAACCCCATAGGCGGTGGCGCTCGGCAGGGGCGGAAATCCGCAGAACGCGGCATAGGGCAGGAGATGGGTCTCGATCACGCCAGTGGTGGTGAAGCCGCAGATCAGGAAGCTCCAGAACAGGACATGGAAGGCCGGCAAGCGCGCGAGCGCGCCCATTTCGGCGAGCAAGGATCCGCGCCGCGGCGCCAGTGGCCCCGCATCGGATACCGGCCGCTGCCCGGGCAGCAGGACGAAGGCGCAGGCGGCCAGGATAAGCGCGAGGATGGCAAGTGCCGCGAAACCGTAACGCCAGCTCGCCGTCTGCATGAGGATGGCGACGGCCGGCACGACCAGAAGCTGGCCGGCGGTTGCGCCCGACGTGCCGATACCGGTCGCGAGACCTCGACCCGCCTCGAAGCTCTTGGCAATGGCGGCCGCGACGATATTGGTGCCGACCGCGGTAAAGCCGACGGCCGCGAACAGGCCGAAACCAAGGGCGAACACCACCAGCGAAGACGCCAGCGACACCAGGCCGGCGCCAAGGGCGATGGCGACGAGGCCGCCCGCCAGGAGCATGCGCGGCCCGCTGTCGTCGATGATCCTGCCGGCAAAGGGGGCTGCGCAGGCCATGATCAGCAAGGCCAACGCGCCGACGCCCGACAGCACCGAACGCGACCAGCCGAGCTCGGCTTCGATCACCGGCATGGCCAGCCCGAGCACCGCGCGCACCGAAAACGACACGGCCAGCGCCGCGAATCCGACCAGGACCAGAAGCCAGGGGCCAGCGACGGGGATTTCGGCGGAAGGATTTGGGCGAAGGTTAGAGTGCATCGGTTCGTCTCGCTATCAGGCAGGAGAAATGCTAAACTCTGTCTCACGCATGAATATCGCTTGTGGTCGCGCGATAGAAGCGATCCATTCTGCTTTCAAACTATAGACAGGCTAAACTCTTATGGGATCGGTTCTGCCATTGCTGGCGCTGCGCGCCTTCGCCGAAGCCGGCAGGCACGGCAGCATCAAGCTCGCCGCCGACGCGATGGGGGTCACCTCGGGCGCGGTGAGCCAGCAGATCAGACAGCTCGAAGAACGCATTGGCGTCTCGCTGTTCAACCGGACCCGCTACGGCATGCGGCTCACCGAGGCAGGAGCCAAGGTCCATCCGCAGCTGCTCATGGCGTTTGACCAGATTGCCCTGACATTGGGGTCGCTTGAGACCAGCAAGACCCGCCAGACGCTCACCGTCACCACGGCCCCGTCCTTCGCCGCATCGTGGCTGGTGCCGCGGCTCGGCCGCTTCAGCGATGAACACCCGGAATTCGAAGTCCGCGTCGAGGCGACGAACCGCGTGGTCGACCTGCGCGACGGCCGGGTCGACGTGGCGATCCGGCACGGGCTCGGCAATTATCCCGGCCTCAGGACGACGCCGCTGATGGCGCCCGTGCTGATCCCGGTCGGCAGTCCGCGGCTGCTGGCCGCCGGCCCGCCCATCCGCGAGCCGGTGGATTGCCTCGCCTATCCGCTGCTGCAGGATCATGATCGCGCCGACTGGCCACTCTGGCTGAAGGCGCTCGGTGTCGAGGGCGACCCGCGCGCCGAGCGGGGACCGAGTTTCGACGACGGGTTCCTGCTCGTTCGCGCCGCCGAGGCCGGCCAGGGCCTGGCGCTGGTCCGCGACATCTATGCCTATGAGGAAATCGCCGCCGGCCGCCTGGCGCTGGTGCTCGACCGGTCATGGCCGGCCCAATTCGCCTATTACATCGTGAGCTTGCCAGAGGTTGCCGACCGGCCGGTCGTCGCGGCCTTCAGCGCCTGGCTCCTGCGCGAGGCGCAACATCCACCGGAGGCCTCGGGGGGCACCTGAGAACGCCTGCTCAGCCGCGCGGTGCCGCGGCACGCACCAGCCGGTCGCGGATGGCTTCGCCCAGGCCGTCATGGGGGATCGGCATGACCGCGATACGACCGGCGCCGGCGCCATCCAGCGCACGCAAATGACCGAAAAGATTGCTGGCGGCCTCGGCGAGATCGCCTGACGCCGACAGGTTCAGCATGACGGCCGCGCCCTCGAGGACCTCCGGACCGAAGGCAAGCAGTGCCTCGCCGGCCTCCAGGCGCGTGGCGTCGAGCCGGACGCCGGCCCTGGGTGCATAATGGGAGGCGAGCATGCCCGGCGCGATGGTCTTGTCCTGGGCGCGGACGGTGAGCCGCCGTCCTATCGCCGCCTCGATCGCGGCACGCGACACGCCGCCCGGACGAAGCAGAGCCGGGCCGCCATCGAGGCAGGCGACAATGGTCGATTCCACGCCCACCGCGGTCGGCCCGGCATCGACCACCGCGTCGATCCGGCCGTCGAGATCGGCGAGCACGTGATCGGCATCGGTCGGGCTGACATGGCCGGACCGGTTGGCCGAGGGACCGGCGACCGGCCGGCCGGCCACCCGCAGCAAGGCGTGGGCCGCCGGGTGATCGGGCACCCGCAGGCCGACCGTATCGAGGCCCGCGCGGGCGAGATCGGACACCGGGCAACCGGCGGCAACCGGCACCACCAAAGTCAGCGGCCCCGGCCAGAAGGCCCGGGCGAGTCTTTCGGCATGGGCATCGAAGCGGCCGAGCGCCAGCGCGTCGGCCGTCTCCGCGACGTGGGCGATCAGCGGATTGAAGCTCGGCCGACCCTTGGCCTCATAGATGCCGGCCACCGCGCGGCCGTCGGTCGCATCGGCACCGAGGCCATAGACCGTCTCGGTCGGGAAGGCGACGAGGCCGCCAGCGCGCAGAATGGCCCCCGCTTCGGCAAGGCCGGCGGCATCTGCGGACAGGCGGCGGGTCGGGCGATGGATCATGGCGCGGCGCTTAGCACAGCCACGGCCCGGCGCCAAAACGACGCAGCCCAGCTCATTCGGCGAACGCACCCATTCCGTTGACGTAAACGTCAAACACTCCTATCCCTCGTTCGGCCAGCCTCGCCATCGTGCCGTTGCACGACCGTGGGTGCTCCGCCATGGTGCGGGCATTCTCTCGGCCGGAGGCGTCTGGACCTTGGATCGGCCGTGCGGAGGAAGATCATGAGCTATCGCGCGCCCGTCACCGACATCGCCAACACCCTGAAACACGTCGCCGGCCTGGATCGGGCTCTGGCCGACGGCCTTTATGGCGACCTGACCGCCGATCTGGTCGACGCGGTGCTGGAGGAGGCCGGCAAGTTCGCCGCCGAACGGATCGCGCCGCTCAACACGGTCGGCGACAAGCTCGGCACGCCGTTCAAGGACGGCCGCGTGACCATGCCGCCGGGCTGGAAGGACACCTATTCCGACTGGGCGGCGGCCGGCTGGAACGGCCTGATGGCCGATGCCGAATTCGGCGGCCAGGCCCTGCCCTGCGTGATCAACGCCGCCTGCCTCGAAATGTGGAACGCCGCCTGCAGCTCCTTCGGGCTCGGCCCGCTTCTGACCCAAGGCGCGATCGAAGCGATCGCCGCCCATGCTTCCGATCAGCTCAAGGCCATCTATTTGCCGAAGATGATCTCGGGCGAATGGACCGGCACGATGAACCTGACCGAGCCTTCGGCGGGTTCCGATCTCGCGGCGCTGCGCAGCAAGGCCGAGCGTGCCGGCGACGGCACCTACCGGATCACCGGCAACAAGATCTTCATCACCTATGGCGAGCACGACCTGACCGAGAACATCGTGCATCTCGTGCTGGCGCGGCTGCCCGATGCGCCTGCCGGGACGAAGGGCATCTCGCTGTTCATCGTGCCGAAATTCCTGGTCAATGCCGATGGCTCGATCGGCGCCCGCAACGACGTGCGCTGCCATTCGATCGAGCACAAGCTCGGCGTCCACGGCTCGCCGACCTGCACCATGGTCTATGGCGACGACGGCGGCGCCGTCGGTTACCTCGTCGGCGAGGAGAACCGTGGCCTCGCCGCCATGTTCACCATGATGAACAACGCCCGCCTCGCCGTGGCGCTGCAGGGCGTGGCCATCGCCGAGCGGGCGACCCAGCAGGCGATCGCTTATGCCGCCGAGCGGCGCCAGGGCCGCGCGCCCGGTTATGCCGGCGAAGGCATGAGCCCGATCATCCTGCACCCGGATGTCAGGCGCATGCTGCTCACCATGCGCGGCTATACCCAAGGCGCCCGCGCCATTTGCTACATGCTGGCGGCCGAGATCGACCGCGCCCATCTCGGCAAGACCGAGGCCGAGCGCCAGGCCGGACAGGCGCGCGCCTCGTTGCTGACCCCGATCGCCAAGGCTTTCTCGACCGATATCGGCAACGAGGTGGCCTCCCTCGGCGTCCAGGTCCATGGCGGCATGGGTTTCGTCGAGGAGACGGGAGCCGCCCAGCATATGCGTGACGCGCGCATTTTCGCGATCTACGAGGGCACCAACGGCATTCAGGCGATCGATCTCGTCACCCGCAAGATCCCGCTCGAAGGCGGCGCCCTGGTCGCCGGCGAGATCAGCCGGATGCGCGCCGTGGCGGCCAAGGTGGCCGGCACCAATGCCGCCGATTTCGGCCGCACGGCGGCGCGGCTGACGGACGCGATCGACAGCCTGGAGCGGGCGACCGGCCATCTGCTGGCGGCGCTGAAATCCAATCCGGCCGATGCGCTGGCCGGCGCCACGCCCTATGCGCGGCTGTTTGGCCTGGCTCTCGGCGGCACCGCGCTCGCCGAAAAGGCGCTGGCCCAGCGTGACAATGGCACGGCGGAGACATTGCGCGCGGAAGCAACCGGCACCGCCCGCTTCTTTGCCGAGAACCTCGCCACCGCCGCCCCCGGCCTGGAGCTCAGCGTGACCTCCGGCGCCGACAGCATCAACGACATCGCGCTGCAGCTCGCCGGTTGACCGGACCGGCGGGAACCAAGGCTCGCCGCAAACCAAGAACAACGCCCCGAGGATCGCCCAAGGACCCTTGAAATGACCGACCACATCAGCATCACCAGGCATGACAAGGGTGTCGTGCTGGTTCGCATGAACCGGCTCGACAAGAAGAACGCGCTGACCGGCGACATGTATGACGCCATGCGCGGCGTGATCGAGAATGCCGGAGCACAAGGCACCCGCGCGGTGGTGTTTGCCGGCGGCCCCGGCGTGTTCACCTCGGGCAATGACATCGGCGATTTCATCGCCCGCTCAGGCGGCGGCGCGTCGCCGGCCTTCCAGTTCATCAAGGCGCTGGCCACTGTCGAAGTGCCGATGATCGCCGCGATCGACGGCCTCGCCATCGGCGTCGGCACCACCATGGTGCTGCATATGGACCTTGCCTATGCGAGCCCGCGCGCCCTGTTCCGCATGCCCTTCGTCGATCTCGGCCTGGTGCCGGAAGCGGCCTCGTCGCTGCTGCTGCCGCAGCTCGCCGGCCTGAAGAAGGCGACCGAATACCTGATGCTGGCCGAAGGTTTCGGCGCCGCGGAAGCCGTGCGCATGGGCATGATCAATGCCGAACTGCCCGAGGCCGAAGTTGAGACGAAGGCGCTGGAGGCCGCCGCCAGACTCGCCTCCAAGCCGCCCCAGGCCCTGGCCCATACGCGCCGCCTGCTGCGCGGTGGCGCGGCGGCGCTGCGCGAACGCATGGATGAGGAAGGCCGGCTGTTCGGCCAGCAACTGATGTCGGACGAGGCCAAGCAGGCATTCATGGCGTTCATGACACGCAAGTGAGCCACTCAGCGCAAGACCGGGGGCTGCGTTACCTGGGAGGTTTCGACATGCGCACTTCGATCGCTCTGACGTCACCCCCGGCCGACTGAGCAAAGCGAAGGAGGGGAAGGGGGTCCAGGAGCCGCTTCATCCGCGCTCTCAGTGCATACTGGTCGAGGATTTTTCCGCGTTGAGGGATGCGCCCTGCAACCCCTGGATCCCCTTCCCCTCGCCTCCGCAGAAGCAAGGGCTTCTGCTTGGGCGCGGCCGGGGATGACGTCGGAGAAGCCAGACGGGCGGCGGAGACCAGCCAACCGGCCGTAACCGGCATCAACGCAACGGGAGGACACCATGACCCTCAAGGGCAAGACGCTTTTCATCACCGGCGCATCGCGCGGCATCGGCCTCGCCATCGCGCTACGCGCGGCACGCGACGGCGCCAATATCGTGGTTGCCGCCAAGACCGAGACGGCACACCCGAAACTGCCCGGCACGATCTATTCGGCGGCCGAAGAACTGAAGGCCGCCGGCGGCGACGCCTTGCCGCTGGTGGTCGACGTCCGCGACGAGGAGAGCGTGGCGGGCGCCATGGCCAAGACCGTCGAACATTTCGGCGGCCTCGACATCGTCGTCAACAATGCCTCGGCAATCAATCTCGCGCCGGTCGAGAAGCTCGACATGAAGCGTTTCGACCTGATGCACCAGGTCAATGCCCGCGGCACCTATCTCGTGTCGAAATATGCCATTCCGCACCTGAAGAAGAGCGCGGAAGCCGGTCGCAACCCGCATATCCTGGCGCTGTCGCCGCCGCTCGACATGAACGTCAAATGGTTTGCCGGATCGACCGGCTATTCCATGGCCAAGTTCGGCATGAGCCTGGTGATGCTCGGCCTGTCGGGCGAACTGAAAGGCCAGGTCGGCGTCAACGCGTTGTGGCCGCGCACGACGATCGCCACCTCGGCGGTCAAGAACCTGCTCGGCGGCGACAACCTGATGAGCATGAGCCGCTCGCCCGAGATCCTGGCCGACGCGGCCTATCTCATCTTCAACAAGCCGGCCAATTTCTCCGGCCACTTCCTGATCGACGACACCTTCCTCGCCGGCGAGGGAGTGACCGATTTCGATCACTACCGGGTCGACCCGAGCCAGGCCCTGGCGCCCGACTTCTTCGTCCCCGAGGCGATCAAGCCGCCCGAGAGCGCGAGCTACGGTCCGCTGAAACGCTGATCCGCGCAGTCTCCGGCGGACTGTCGCGGGCGGCGGACGCCGCCCGCGCCGTCCTCAGGCGTCGAGCATCTCGGTCGACTTGATCTCGATGCCGAAGCCGCCGAGGCCGACATAGTGGCGGTTGCGGAAGGCCAGCAGCGAAATCGTGTGGACGCCGAGGTCGCGCAGGATCTGCGCACCGAGGCCGATCTCGCGCCATTGCTCGTCACGCATCTTGGCCGAGCCGTGGCTTTCATGGACGTCGGGCTGCGGCGCGGACGCGGCCAGCGACTGGCTCGGCACGCCGGCCGTGCCGTCGCGCAGATAGATCAGCACGCCGCCCTTTTCAGCGAGCCGCTTCACCGCGCAGTCGATCACCGGGTTCTTGCCGAAGACGTCGCGCAGCACGGTCTCGCGATGCAGGCGGACCAGCGTCGGGCCATTGTCCTCGACCTCGCCGAACACGATGGCGAGATGCTCGACCTTGTCATAGGGCGTGCGATAGGCAATGCCACGCGCCGGCCCATAAGGCGTCTCGACCGGGAACTCGCCGGCCCGCTCGACCAGCCGGTCGCGCGCCTGGCGGTATTTGATGAGGTCGGCCACCGAGACGGTGACGAGGCCGTGCTTCTCGGCGAAGGCCGCCACCTGCGGGCCGCGCGTGACCGTGCCGTCGTCATTGACCAGTTCGCAGATGACGCCGACCGGCGGCAGGCCGGCGAGCTTGCAGAGATCGACCGCGGCCTCGGTATGGCCGGAGCGCATGAGCACGCCGCCATCCTTTGCGATCAGCGGGAAGATATGGCCGGGACGGACGAAATCGACGGCGCCGGCATTGGGATTGGCGAGGCCGCGCACGGTCGCCGTGCGGTCATCGGCGGAAATGCCGGTGGTCGTGCCGTGGCGATAGTCGACCGACACGGTGAAGGCGGTGCCGTGCGGACTGTCGTTCGACGACACCATGGGATCGAGCCGGAGGCGGCGCGCCTCCTCGACCGACAAGGGCGTGCAGACGATGCCGGAGGTGTGGCGGACGATGAAGGCCATCTGCTCGGGCGTGCAGAGCGAGGCCGCGACGATCAGGTCGCCTTCGTTCTCGCGGTCGTCGTCGTCGGTGACCACCACGATCTGGCCCTTGGCGAAGGCATCGAGGGCCGCCTTGACCCGCTCGGTGGCTTCCAGCATGGCTCTCTCCTCATCGCGCGGCCCTTTCAGGCCGATGAAATCATTGGGGGTCACGGCGCCGCCGGTCAGTTCGGCAATGCGCTCGGCCGTGTCGCGCGACATCCAGGGCGCCTCGCCGTTGCACAGCGCGGTGATCGTGCCCGGCGAGACGCCGAGCCGTTTCGCGAAGGCAAGCCGGGTGATGCCGGCACGGGTGAGCCAGATGTCGAGCTTCATGACAGGAAGATGGGCGCGGCGGGACTTTCAGTCAAACTGAAAATCCCAGATATCAGCCCTGCAATTCGACAGAGCTGAATGTCAGCCGTTCTGACCGCGATGGCGCAAATAGTGGTCGGCGATGACGCAGGCGACCATGGCCTCGCCCACCGGCACGGCACGAATGCCGACGCAGGGGTCGTGGCGGCCCTTGGTCAGGATGTCGGCCTCGGCGCCCTGCTTGTCGATGGTCAGCCTGGGGGTCAGGATCGACGAGGTCGGCTTGACCGCGAAACGGGCGACGATCGGCTGGCCCGTGGAAATGCCGCCCAGGATGCCGCCGGCATTGTTGGCGAGGAACAGGGGCTTGCCGTCATTGCCCATGCGCATCTCGTCGGCATTCTCTTCGCCCGAAAGGGAGGCCGCACCGAAACCCGCGCCGATCTCGACGCCCTTCACCGCATTGATGCCCATCAGGGCGGCCGCGATCTCGGCGTCGAGCTTGGCGTAGATCGGCGCGCCGAGGCCCGCCGGCACGCCCTCGGCGACGATCTCCAGCACGGCGCCGATCGACGAGCCGGATTTGCGGATGCCGTCGAGATAGCTCTCGTAGAAAGCCGCCTTGTCCTTGTCCGGGCAGAAGAACGGGTTGTTGCCGATCTCGTCCCAGTCCCACTTGTCGCGGTCGATGGCATGCGGCCCCATCTGGACCAGGGCGCCGCGGACATCGAGGCCGGGCACGATCTTGCGGGCGATGGCGCCGGCGGCGACCCGCGCCGCCGTCTCGCGCGCCGAGGACCGGCCGCCGCCGCGATAGTCGCGGATGCCGTATTTCATCTCGTAGCTGAAATCGGCATGACCCGGACGGAACTTGTCCTTGATCTCGGAATAATCCTTCGAGCGCTGGTCGGTGTTCTCGATCAGCAACGCGATCGGCGTGCCCGTGGTCACCTGGACGCCATCGTCATCGACCATCACGCCGGACAGGATCTTCACCTCGTCCGGCTCGCGGCGCTGCGTGGTGAAGCGCGACTGGCCCGGACGGCGCCGGTCGAGATCGGCCTGGATCTCCTCCGCGGTGATCGGGATGCGCGGCGGGCAGCCGTCGACGACGCAGCCGAGCGCCACCCCGTGGCTCTCGCCGAAGGTGGTGACGCGGAACAGGTGGCCAAAGGTGTTGTGCGACATGGCGGTTGGTTAGGCGCGATGTCGCGAAGGGTCAAGCCGCGTCGCGGCCGGAAGCCCGTGCCGCGGCGACCGGGCCCGGCGACATGACGTCGACGGGCCCGGCCTCGATCACCCCGGGCGGCCGCGATCGAGCCTGCCGCATCAGGGCATCAGCACCGTGTTGACGACATGGATGACGCCATTGGACTGGCCGACATCGGCGATCGTGATGCGGGAGACATTGCCCTTGGCATCGACGACATCCAGCCCGCGGCCATTGCGCCGCGTGCGGACGGTCAGGGTTCCGCCATTGACCGTGCGCAATGTCGTGCGCCCGCCATTGGCCATGGCCTGGGCCATCAGGTCGTTCGCCGAGAACCGGCCCGCGACGACATGGTAGGTCAGGATGGAGGTCAGGGTCTGCTTGTTCTCCGGACGCACCAGCGTCTGGACCGTGCCGCGCGGCAGCTTGGCGAAGGCCGAATTGGTCGGCGCGAACACCGTGAAGGGTCCGGGACCGGAGAGCGTATCGACGAGGCCGGCGGCCTTCACCGCGGCGACCAGGGTCGTATGATCGCGCGAGTTGACGGCATTCTCGACGATGGTCTTGGTCGGATACATCGGCGCGCCGCCGACCATCGGCACGCGCTGGCGCTGGCCCATGGGGCTCATCTGCGACATCTGGGCGGCAGCGGGCAGCCCGCCGGCAAGAAGGCCCAGGGCGGCGGCGGCAAGAAGGGTCGTCACCTCACGGCGTTCGAACGTCTTCATGATAATCTCCACGGATCAAGGTCCCGCGCCTGGCGGGCCGGCCGACCAAGTCGAGTGCCTGGACCTGTGGAGAAACCGGCGCGGAACCGATTGGACGCGCGCCGAAGCCGAGATATCCCGGGCGGCCCAACACCAATGCGTGATGGGGCCGCCATTGCCGATCGGCGATCAGGTGGGAATGCTGGTTTCCAGCCGGCCGCCGATGCGCAGCGGCGCGACCTTGGTCGCCAGGCCGTTGGCGCCGAGATCGACCAGGATGCCGGACAGGGTGGCGGGGCCGCTCGCCGGCTCGAACTTGCCGCCGGGGGTCTTCTCGCGCATGCGGCGCAACGGCTCGGCCTTGTCCATGCCGATGACCGAATCATAGTCGCCGCACATGCCGACATCGGTCATGAAGGCGGTACCGCCGGGCAGGATGCGGTGATCGGCGGTGGGCACATGGGTGTGGGTGCCGACGACCAGCGAAGCCCGGCCATCGAAAATATGGCCGAAGGCCTGTTTCTCGCTGGTCGCCTCGGCATGGATGTCGATGACCACGGCATCGGCGACGCGACCGAGAGGGGCTGCCTCGATCTCGCGCTCGACCGCCGCGAAGGGGTCGTCCATGGCGTCCATGAACACCCGGCCCATGGCATTGACCACCAGCACCTGCGCGCCCTTGCGGGTTTCGACCAGCGCCGCGCCGCGCCCGGGCGTGCCTGCGGGATAATTGACCGGCCGCACCAGCCGCGGTGCCCGGTCGATGAAGACCAGCGCCTCGCGCTGGTCCCAGGAATGGTTGCCGAGCGTCACGCAGTCGGCGCCGGCATCCAGCAGTTCCTGGTAGATCGCCTCGGTAATGCCGAAGCCGTGGGCGGCGTTCTCGCCATTGATGACGACGCAGTCGACCTTCAGGTCGGCGACGAGGCCCGGCAGTTTTTCGGTGACGGCGACCCGGCCGGACTTGCCGACAACGTCGCCGAGGAACAGAAGGCGCATCACGGGGCCCTGAATCCGGTCTCGGTCAAAATGGCGTCGAGCCTGCGGTCATGCGGCTCGGCAGGCACCACTTCGACTTCCTGGGTGGAAAATGCAACCCCGATCGCCAATCGGCTGCCGGTCTTATCCAGCCGCGCGAGCGCCTTGTCATAGTGCCCCTTGCCATAACCGATGCGGTGAAAGCTCCGGTCGAAGGCCGAAAGCGGGGTGAGCAGGATGTCCGGCTCGACCTCCGGCGCGTCGAGGCCGGGGCCATAGGTGCCGAAACCCATCGGCACCAGCGGCGCGCCGCGCTCCAGGAGCCGGAAGGTCATCGGCGTGGTGCGCGTGTCGAAAGCCGGCAGCGCCAGGCGCGCACCGGCCACGCGCAGCCGGTCCATCAGCGGCCTGACGTCGATTTCCGACTGGATCGGCAGGAAGCCTGAAACCGTTTTGCCGGCAACGGCGATGCGGTCGAACGGAAACAGTTCGGCGATCGCCAGCGCCGCCTCGATGCGGGCCTCGGGCCCGAGTGCATCGCGGCGGCCGAGCGCCACCTCGCGCAAGGCGGATTTGGACAAATGCGGCATCGTCCCGCGACGCGAGGAGAGAGAAAACAGGTAGAGCCGCTTCGTCGTTGGACGCTCGATCCCGGGAACCTACCTAAGTAGGTGGGCGCCATATATCCCAGTCCAGGGACCGGGTCAGGGACAGCTCCCGTTGAGATCGATAAGGCCCCGGGGAATTGTGGTCCTGACGGGCGTCGCAGCTCTGTCACGAAGATAGGCTCTCGCGCGCCTAAGCGGAAGGGCCTTGTCGACCATTCGCTGCTGCTATCCCGCACCATCGGTTGACCGCGCGGCAAAGCCCGGCCCTAGTGGAAAACCTGTCATTGACCCGCAGCCAGATCGAACCCGCCATGCCGCTTCCCGAGCCTGCCGCCGCCCCCGCCCCGCCGCTCGCGTCCGGACTGATCGAGCGCTTCGCCGCGATCGTCGGACCGCGCTATGCGATCACCGCGGCGGACGACCAGGTGCCCTATCTCAAGGATTGGCGTGAACTCTACGTGGCGCGCACGCCGCTGGTGCTCCGGCCCGGCTCGACCGACGAGGTCGCGGCGATCCTGAAGCTCGCCAATGAGACCGGCACCAAGGTCGTGCCGCAGGGCGGCGGCACCGGGCTTGTCGGCGGCCACCTGCCGCACGAGGACGGCGCCGAGATCATCGTCTCGCTCAACCGCATGAAGGCGATCCGGGCGGTCGACCCGGCCGGCAATACGCTGATCGTCGAGGCCGGCGTGACGCTGCAGGAGGCGCAGGACGCGGCATCGGCCGTGAACCGCCTGTTCCCGCTCAATATCGGCTCGAAAGGCTCGTGCACCATCGGCGGCAACCTGGCGACCAATGCCGGCGGCACCCAGGCGGTCGCCTATGGCCTGGCACGCGACCTGGTGCTGGGCCTCGAAGTCGTGCTCGCCGACGGCCGGATCTGGCACGGCCTGCGCACCCTGAAGAAGGACAATACCGGCTACGACCTGAAGCATCTGTTCGTCGGCGCGGAGGGCACGCTCGGCATCATCACGGCGGCGGTGCTGAAGCTCGTCGCCGCGCCGCGCTCGATCGAGGCGGCCTGGGTCGGTGTCGCCTCGCCCGCCGCCGCCCTCGAACTGCTGGCGCGGGCACAGGAGCGCGCCGGCCCGGCGGTCAGCGGCTTCGAGCTGATGCCGCGCAACCTGTTCCAATTCGTGCTGAGGCACATGCCCGGCGCCCGCGATCCGCTGGCCGAGCCGGCCCCCTGGTATTGCCTGGTCGAATTGTCCTCGGCCGCCGCCGCTGGCCTGCGCGACACGCTGGAGGATGTGCTGGCCGCCGGCTACGAAGACGGCATCGTGCAGGACGCCGCGATCGCCGAAAGCGTCGACCAGCGCAACGCGTTCTGGCGTGCCCGCGAGGGCATGAGCGAAATGCAGAAGCCCGAAGGCGGTTCGATCAAACACGATGTCTCGGTGCCCGTCGCCTCCGTGCCCGCCTTCATCGCCGAAGCGACGGCGGCCTGCGAAAAACTGATCCCGGGCTGCCGCGTTGTGCCGTTCGGCCATCTCGGCGACGGCAATATCCATTTCAACATCAGCCAGCCCATCGGCGCCGACAAGGCGGCCTTCCTCGACCAGTGGCAGGCGGTGAACAAGGTCGTCCACGGCATCGTCGCCCAGTTCGGCGGCTCGATCTCGGCCGAACACGGCATCGGCCGGATGAAGCGCTACCTGCTGCCCGGCGTGAAGGATCCGGTGGAGCTGGAGCTGATGCGCAGCCTGAAGGCGCTTTTGGATCCGAACGGCATCCTCAACCCCGGCAAGGTGCTCTAGCTCTGGCCCGAGGCCCTGTGGCCGCTTCGGCGCGCCCTGCCGCCGCAAGGGCCCCCGACCACTCCGCGCGCCCCTCTCCTCGGCCTGATCTCGGGTCATCCCGACCGCGCATCCGCGAGAGGCGGGTACGCAATACCGCCTTTCTCGCGCGAACCCTCAACGCCGAACGGACGACGCCCGGCCCGCTCCCGTGGACCGAGCCGGGCAAGCGCCGTCCAGCGGCCCTCGGGCCTCGATCGAAAAATCGTCAGGCGTCGCGCAGGCCCAGGATGGACCGGGCTTCGCTGGCGGTCGCGGGGCGGCGCCCGTATTCGCCGCAGAGCTCGGCCAGCCGCCTGACCAGCTCAGCGTTGCTTTTGGCCAGCCGGGACTGATCGAAGCGAATGTTGTCCTCGAGGCCGGTCCGGCAATGGCCGCCCATTTCAAGCGCCCAGTGGTTGACCTCGAACTGATGACGGCCAAGCCCCGCCGCCGTCCAGGTCGCATCCGGAAGGATCGACTTCAACTGGGCCACTTCGAATTCGAGTATGGCGCGGCGGGCGGGAAGCGCGTTCTTGACGCCGAGCACGAATTGCACGTGCGGCGGTGATTTCAGCAAGCCTTCCCGGACGAGATCCGCGGCATTGTAGAGCATGGCCAGATCGAAGATCTCGCATTCAGGCTTGACGTCGTGGTCGAGCATGGTCTGGGCGAGACCCCTGATGAAATCGGGCGGATTCTCGTTGACGAAGGTCGGGAAATTGACCGAGCCGGTCGCCAGCGACGCCATGTCGGGGCGCAGATGGAGCATCCCGCCGCGCTCGCTGAGCTGTCGCCCGCGCGCGCCGGTGGAAAACTGGATGATCATGCCGGGGCAGTGCTTTCGGATGCCGTCCTGGACGGCGGCGAAACGTTCGGGATCGGACGATGAATTCTCCTGGTCGTCCCGGACATGGATATGCGCGAGCGAGGCCCCGGCCTCGAAGGCCTCGTGGGTCGATTCGATCTGTTCGGCGACCGTGACGGGAACCGCCGGCGTGTCCTTCTTTCTCGGCACGGAGCCGGTCATCGCGATGGTGATGATGCAAGCTGACATGGTTGTTCTTTCCTCCCAGAAGCCGCTTCGACGAACGGGCCTTCAATCCCTAGGCTTGCCGAAGCCGCCGCCGCCGCCGGTCTCGATCAGCACGACATCGCCTTTGCGCAGAACATGCTGGCCCGATGGCTCGGTCGTGGTTCCGTTCAATTCGAAACGGGCGGGCGCGCCAGGTTCGCCCCCGGCGAGGCCGGCCGCCGGCCGCCGCACCCGGTTGACCATGAACGACGCGATGGCCGGGCTGTCGCCGAGCATCTCGAATTCAAAGCGGATGCCGTCGCCGCCGCTGCGATGGCCGCGCCCGCCCGAGCCTCGGCGGATGGCCCGGCTCCTGACCTCGATCGGCGCCTGGGATTCGAGGACTTCGATGGGCGTATTCGACAGGTTGCTCGGAAAGCTGATCGCCGAAATGCCATCCTGATCCCGCGCCGCGCCCTGGCCGGCGCCGATGAAGGCGTTCACCGCATAACGCACCTTGCCGCTCAGGCTGGCCAATTGGACATTGTTGGAAGGCGAGCCCGGCGATGCCTGTATCCGCTCCGGCAAGGCTTCGGCGAGGGCCCCGAAGATCGCCGGCGGCAGGAGATGGCCGATCATTCCGCGCGCGCCGCAGGGAGCCGGCTTGGTCGGATTGAGGATCGAGCCTTCCGGCGCGGAGACCGAGATCGCCTGGAAACTGCCTTCGTTGTTGGGGATCCAGGGCGCCAGCAGCGCTTTCAGCGCATAGGCACTGTAGGCGAAGGTGTAGTTCGCGACCGTGTTGATCGCCAGGCTGACCTGGGGGCTCGACCCGCTATAGTCGACGGCGATCCGGTCGCCCGCCACGGTCACCGCGCAGGCGATGCGGATGACCCCGCCGGGCATCTCGGCAGGTCCGTCGTTCTCGACGACATAGTGATAGGTGCCGTCGGGGACCGCGGTGATGGCATCGCGCATGGCCTTGCCGGTGCGCTGGATGATCTCGTCCGAGAATGCGTCGAAATCGATGGAGGTTTCCTCGATCAGCATATTGATCCGCTCGGCCAGCGTGCCGCAGCAGGAAATCTGCGCCCAGATGTCGCCCATCGTCTCGTCCGGCACCCGCACGTTCGCGCGGATCATCTGGATCAGCAGCGCTTCGGGCTTTCCCGCGGTGAGGATGCGCATCGGCGGGATCTGCAATCCCTCTTCGAACAGCTCCCGATTGGCGGCGTTGCGCAGCCGTCCGCCGATATCGGGCAAATGGCTGACGACGCCGGCGAAACCGATGACCTCGCCGTTCCGGAAGATCGGAGCGGCGAGACTGGCATCGTTGAGATGGCCGGTGCCGATCCAGGGATCATTGGTGATGAAGGCGTCGCCTTCACGCATGCTCTCGATGCCGAACGTCTCGATGAAATGCCGGATCGTCACCGGCATGGTCGAGATGAAGGAGGGAATGCTCTGCGAGGATTGCGCGATGTTGCGCCCCTTCCGGTCGGTCAGCACCACCGCATAGTCGTTCGCCTCACGGACCAGGGTCGAAAAGGACGTGCGCACGAAAGTCGCGGCCGCCTCGTCCACGGCACTGACCAGCCGCGTCCAGAGAATCTCCAGGGTGATCGGATCGATCGCCTGCCTGGTCCCGCTCATCGTGCATACTCCAGATCGACTTGGATCGTGCCGGTCGGAAGCACGCGGATGCTGGCCGAATGGCCAATCACCAGCGTCGATTCCGGCTCGACGATGATAGCCGGCGCGGCGATCACCGCGCCTGCCGGCAACCGGTAGCGGTCATAGACCGGCACGGTCGCGTAGCGCTTTTCGCCGGGCAGATAGATATGTCGGCGGCCCTTGGGCGCGGTGGAGAAACGCGCCTCGTCCGATGCCGGAAAGGCGTAGCGCCGCTGGGCCCGCGGCGACTGGCCGGAAATCCGCCACGTGACGATCTCCGGAACGCCGTCGGGCACGATGCGCGTGTAGAGCCGCTTGTATTCCGCCTCGAAGCCGGTGAGCAGCCGCTCCGCCTCGAGATCGGCGATCGCGGCCGCGCCGAAGTCGATTTCAATGCTGGCACCCTGGCCGCGATAGCGAATTTCGGCGGCGGTTCGCCAGACGATGTCGGCCCGCGCCACATGCGCCTTGGCGAGCTCGCCGGCGATCTCGGCGCGCGCCGCCTCGATCCGGCGGGCCAGGCCAGCGCGATCGACATCGCCGACCGGCTCGAGCCGCGACCAGGAGCGGTCGGCGCGCGCCGGCGCGGCGAGGAAACCCAGGCATGACCCGACACCGGAGGCGATCGGACAGAGAACCCGGGGGATACGCAGCCTGCGCGCCACATCGATCGCGTGAACCGGCCCCGCCCCGCCGGTGGAGACGAAGGTAAAGCTTCGGGCGTCATGGCCATGTTCGGCGATATGGGTGCGGGCCGCGGCCGCCATGTTCTCGTTGACGATGTCGTGAATGCCCCAGGCGGTCTCCTCGGCCGAAAGCCCGAGCTGTGCCCCGAGCGCGCCGAGGGCTTCCGTGGCTTTCGCAACGTCGAGCTTCATGGCCCCGCCCAGGAAGTCGTCGGCGTCGAGATAACCAAGGACGAGATCCGCGTCGGTGACCGTCGGCTGGATTCCGCCGAGCGCGTAGCAGGCGGGACCAGGCTCGGAGCCCGCGCTGTCCGGGCCGACCTGCAGGAGGCCGAGGGCGCTCAGCCGCGCGATGCTGCCGCCGCCCGCACCGATCTCGATCAGGTCGATGCTGGGCGATACCGCCGGCAGGCCGCTGCCGCGCTTGAAACGCCGGACGCGCGCGAATTCGAAGACGTTGGTGATCGCCGGGACGCCACCGATCGACACGCAGGATTTGGCGGTCGTGCCGCCCATGTCAAAGGCGAGGATGCGATCCATGCCTTCCGCGCTGCCGCAATTGATGGCGCTGAGGACGCCGCCCGCCGGACCGGATTCGAGCAGGCGGATCGGAAACCGCGCCGCGACCTCGGCTTCCGTGAAACCGCCATGCGAAACCATGATATCCAGCCGGCCGGTGATGCCGAGCCCGGTCAGTCGCTTGCCCAGCACGCCCATGTAGTGGTCGACGATCGGCTGGACATAGGCGTTGGCGACGACGGTCGACATGCGCTCGTATTCGCCGACCTCGCTGGCGACTTCCGACGACAGGGAATAGCTGCGCTCCGGTGATTTCAGGCGTAGGATGTCGGCGGCCTGGCGCTCATGTGCGCCGTTCACGCAGGCATGCAGAAAGCAGATCGCGACCGCGGAAAAATCTTCCCTCGCGAGGCGCTCGCCGAGCGCTTCCACTTCCTTCGGGTCGAGGGGCCGCCAAATGTCGCCGGCGGGGCCGATCCTTTCGCCAACAGGGAATCGCGAGGCCGGTGGCACCAGCGGCTCGGGGAAGGTCGCGGCGAGATCGTAGGTGTCGTACCGCATCTCGCGGCGGATATCCAAGGTATCCTCGACCCCACGGGTCACCACCAGAGCGGTCCTGACACCCTTGCGTTCCAGCAGCGTGTTGGTGATCAGCGTGGTGCCATGCACCACGCGCTCGATGTCGCCGGCGCCACGGCCCGCCGCTTCCGGCTTCTTGGCCAGCAGCATTTCGACGACCCGCGCAATGCCCTCTCCGGGATCCGTGGGCGTGGTCAGCGACTTCGCCACCCAGATCGTATTGGCCGCCTCATCCAGAAGGACCCCGTCCGTGAACGTTCCGCCGACATCGACTGCAATCTGGTAGGCCAAGGATCGCTCCTGAAACTTAAGGGTGCGCCGGCATCTCGGCGACGAGCCGAACCGCCTTGCGCAGATGAGCCACAAGATCGGCCGTCAGGGGAATGCCATCGCGCTCGCGCGCGGCGGCCGTGGTCTCGGCCCGCGCGCCCGGCAGGCGCGGGGCTTCGCCCGCCGCACCCGGCGGGCTCGCCTCGATGCGGGCGCCAAGCCGCGCGACCGCGGAGCGGGCCTCGTCCAGCCCCGCGAACCGCTGGGGATCGAAGGCGATGAAGAGATGGCTGACCCCCGCCCCGGCCGCGGCCGGATCATGCGGCGTGAGCACCTCGTAGCCGGGCCGTCCGCCTGACAGCGTGGTGCAGAGCAGCTCGACCATCAAGGTCAGCGCGTAGCCCTTCGCGCCGCCCAGGGGCTGGACGGTTCCGGCGAGCGCCGCCTCGGCATCGGTGGTCGGCTGGCCGTCGGCATCGAGTGCCCATGCGGCGGGAATGACCTGTTTCTTGAGCGCGGCCTGCCGCAGGCGGCCACGTGCCACCGCGCTCGTCGCCATGTCGATGACGAGAGGAGGCCGCCCCGCGCGCGGAAAGCCGGCGGCGAGCGGGTTGGTGCCCAGGATCGCCTCGCGTCCACCGGTCGGGGCCATGGTCGGTCCCGCATTGGAGAGCGCCAGCGCGATCAGCCCTTGGCGCGCGGCACGGTCCACTAGGGGTGCGGCGGCGCCGAAGTGATTGCTGTCGCGCACGGCACAAGCCCCCATGCCGGCGGCTTTCGCCCTGCGGCACGCTTCGTCCATGGCCGCCAGCCCGACCAGCACGCCCAGTCCATTGCGACCGTCGACGACAGCGGTGGCCGCGCCGGTGTCGACAATGGCGGGGACCGCCTTCGGATCGATCGCGCCGATCCGGATCCTCTGGAGATAGGCCGGCAGATGCGCGAGGCCGTGGCTGTCGATGCCCCGGACCTGGCACTCCACCAGCAATTCGGACGCGCGGGCGGCGGCCAAAACGGGGACGCCCGCCGCGGCGAGGATATCGGCGCTTCGATCGACGAGTTCGGAGCGGCCGATGCGGCCGCCCTCCTCCAGCATCTCGACCCAATCGGGCAGGCTTTGCATCGTCAGCTCTTGTGGACGGAGGTAAGCCAGCCCGCGGGGGCCTTTATCGCGCCGGTGACCGTTTCGAAATAGGCCTGCTGCAATTGGGTCGTCAGCGGCCCGCGCAGGCCGGATCCGATGGCGATGCCATCGATATCGACGACGGGAACCAGCTCGGCCGCCGAGCCCACCATGAACACCTCGTCGGCGGCATAGAGCTCGGTACGGTCGACGGTGCGTTCCGAAACGGCAATTCCACGCTCGCGCGCAAGCGTCAGCACCGTATCGCGCGTCAGGCTTTCCAGGATGCCGCTGGCCATGTCCGGTGTGACGAGCTCGCCCTTGCGGACGAAGAAGATGCAGGTTCCCGGTCCCTCGGCGACCTTGCCGAGCGTATTGAGCAGAATGGCCTCGTCATAGCCGTCCTGGATCGCCTGATAGCGCGCAAGGCGTCCGTTGACATAATTGCCGCCGCATTTGATGCGCGGCGGCATGACATTGTCCGCCATGCGCATCCAGGAACTGACCTGGCAGCGAATGCCGGCGTCGATCTTGGCCGTGCGCGGCTTTTCGAGCGCCGAGATCGCGTAGCTCACCGGCCCCTTGACCTGCTGCTCGCCCTGGCCATCGAGATAGGCGGTCGTGCGGATATGGGCTGCCGCCCTGACATTGTTCCGGCGCAGGAGATCGATCGTCATCCTGTTGATCTCGGCACCGTCGAAATCGTGCCTGAATCGCAGGAGCTTCATCGACTGCAGCAGCCGGTCCGTATGGTCCTGGAGGCGGAAGACGTAGAGATCCTGGTGCGCGTCGCTCCAATAGGCCCGCAAGCCCTCGAACACCGACAGGCCATATTTGAGCGCGGGCGACATCACATGGACCGTCGCCTCCTCATAGGGGATCAGGTTGCCGTTCAGGACGATGAACTGAGGCGCGGACTTGGACACGGTGTTTCGATGCTCCTGGAGCGATGTCGTGGATTTGGGGTCAACCGGGCTCGGCCAGCTTGAAGCGCGCGAGTGCCAGGTCGCCTTCATGTTCGATGCAGAGGCTGACGCGGAGGCCGATGCGAAGCCGCGCGCCCGCGTCGCTGTCGACGATATTGGTGAGGAGGCGCGGGCCCTCGTCGAGTTCGACGCAGGTGACGTCGTAGGGCAGGCGGCCGCTGAATGCCTCGTCATAGGCGACGTGGTAGACGACCCAGCTCACCACCGTGCCCTCGCCCGCGGCCTCTCGCCATTCCGGCTCCGGCGCGAGGCATTCCGGACAGGCCTCGCGCGCCGGCAGCCATGCGTGTCCGCACCTGCGGCACTGCTGGAACATCAGCCGGCCCTGCTTCAGGCCGTCCCAATGCGGCTTGTTCAGGGGCGTCACGTCGGGCTGGGGAAAGCTCATGCCGCTCTCCCCAGGACCAAGGTCGCATGTGTGTGCATGGTGCCGCCCTGATTGCTGACGATGCAGGCGCCATCGCCCCGAACCTGAAGGTTGGCGTCGCCGCGCATCTGGCGGACGCCCTCGATCACCAGTTGAAGTCCGGGCGTACCGCTTTCCGACAGCAGGCCGCCGCTGGTGTTCAGCGGCAACCGGCCGTCGAGCGCGATGCCGCCTTCCGCGGCGAAACGCGCCGCCTGGCCCGGCTTGCAGAAGCCGTAGTCCTCGAGCGTGATCAGCGGCGTCACGGTGAAGCAGTCGTAGAGCTGGGCCACCGCGATATCGCGCCGGTCGAGGCCGGCCATTTTGAGCGCGGTCTCGCCGGCCACGCCCGATATCGTTCGGGTCAGATCCGGACGAAGATGCACATCCCAGGATTCCTGCGCCTGGCCGAACCCCAGGATCGGGACGGCCTTGGCGATCTGAAGCTCGGCCGCGCGCCTGGCCGACATCACGATGACCGCCGCCGCGCCATCGGACAGCAAACAGCAATCGTCCCGCCGCAGCGGCTCGACCACGAAGGGCGACGCCATGTATTCGTCGAGGGTTATCGCCTTCTGGAGGTGGGCGTTGGGATTGCGGGCGCCATGATCCCGGCAGGTGACGGCGACGGCGCCGAAATGCGCGTCGGGAATGGCGTATTGCTGCCTGTAGCGCTGGTGCAGAAGGGCGTATCCGGCGGCGGTCGAATACCAGCCATAGACGGCGTCGTCGCCGCGCGGCCGGCCATAGACCTTGCGGCTGCCGGTGCGCGGCGTATCGCCGTAGCAGATGATGGCGATGTCCATCAGGCCCGCCTCGATCGCCATCGCCGCGTAGCTGATCAGCGCGATGTTGGCGGCTCCGCCCTGATCCAGGGCGCAGCCGATTTTCGGCCGCATGCCCAGGGCCTCGGCGACCTTCTGCCCATAGAGGATCGAGGGCTCGGCATTGGCCATCTTGACCAGCACGCCATCGACCATGTCCTTGGCGATGCCGGCATCGGCCAGTGCCTTGCGGCTCGCTTCGACGATGAGCGAAACCCGATCCCGGCCGGGATGCTTGCCATAAGCGGTATGGCCGATGCCGGCGATGACGGCGCGCCCGCGCATCAGACCACTCCCTCGGCGCGCAGGGCCGCGAGATCGGCGGCGGCGATGCCGAGCATGCCCCCGTAGACCGCCTCGTTGTCGGCCGCATAGGCCGGGCTGACCCGATAGTCCGGCTGCGCCACGCCGGAATAGTTGATCGGGCTGCGGCAGACGGTGATCGGGCCATATTGCGGATGGTCGACCTCCAGCAGCATGCCGCGCTCATGCATGTGCGGATCGGCGATGACTTCAGGAAGGTCGCGCACCGGCGCCGACGGCACGCGAAAGGCGGCGAGCCTGCCGAACAGGTCGTCGCGCGACTGCGGCGAGGTCCATTGCGAGATGATGCCGTCGATCAGGTCCATATGGGCGACGCGGTCGCGCATCGTCGCCATCCGCGGATCGGCCTTCAGGTCGGGCCGCTCCATCGCATCGACCAGGCAGAGCCAGTGCTTGTCGTTGTTGCAGATGATGGCGACGAAGCCGTCGCTTGCCGGATAGACATTGTAGGGACAGAGCGACAGGCCGCCGTGCCGGTTGCCCGTGCGCAGCGGAATGTCGCCGCGCTCGCCATAGGTCATGCCGATGCTCGAGGCGAGCGAGGGATAGACCGCCTCGAGCATGGCGACCTCGATCCGGCACCCCTTGCCGCTGCGCTCGCGACCAAAGAGCGCCGTCGTGATCGCACCATAGAGATGGACGCCGCCGAAGAAGTCGCACAAGGCGGCGCCGGACTTGACCGGAGCGTTGTGGGAGAAGCCGGTAATGCTCATGACCCCCGACATGGCCTGCACGGTGAGGTCCATGGCCGGATAGTCGCGATAGGGGCCGGCACCACCATAGCCGCTGCTGGCGGCGTAGATGATGCGCGGATTGACGGCCCGGAGCGCGTCATAGCCGAGGCCGAGACGGTCCATCACGCCAGGGGCGAAATTCTCCGCCAGGACATCCGCCTGGCGAACCAGGTCGAGCAGCATGTCGCGGCCGCGCGGCGATTTCAGATTGAGCGAGACGGAACGCTTGTTGGCGTTCAGCATCGCGAAGGGCACGCCGGCCCCGCTGCGGGCGTCGCGCCTGCGCAGGAATTCACCGCCCGGGGGCTCGACCTTGATGACCTCGGCGCCCGCCATGGCCATCAGGAAGGTCGCATAGGGGCCGTTATAGATCTGCGTGAGATCGAGAACGCGCAGGCCCGCGAGCGGCAGGGCCTGGTCGGTCGTCCCGGAGGCTGCGTTCGCCATGGCCGTCACCGTCCCTTGAATTCGGGCTGGCGTTTCTCGGCGAAGGCCGCCTTGGCCGCCTTGGTGTCTTCGGAATGGTGCAGGATGCGGTTGACCAGCTGCTCCATGCGCAGGCCAGTCGCCAGGTCCATGTCGCGGGATCGGACCGCCAGTTCCTTCGCCGCCTGCAATGCCAGCGGCGCGTTGGCGGCGATCCGCCGCGCGTAATCGAGGGCTGCGTCGAGCAGGTCCGCCGGCTCGACCACCTTGTTGATCAGGCCCCAGCGCAGGGCCGTCTCGGCGTCGATGGCTTCCCCGGTCAGAAGCATCTCCATCGCCACGGCATAGGGAAGTTGCTGCATGATCCGCTGCGTCCCGCCATTGGCGGCGATGATCCCGCGCTTGACCTCGGAGACGCTGAAGACGGCCCCCGCCACCGCGACGCGGATGTCGGTCGCCAGGAGCAAGGTCATGCCGCCGCCGACACAGGCGCCGTTCACCGCGGCGATGACCGGCTTCCAGATCTCGAGCCCCCGGTTCAGCAACTGGCCTTTCTGGGTCAGCCAGAGTTCGGACAGTTCGACATCGCGCCCGACGAAGGATTTGATGTCGGCCCCGGCGCAGAACGACTTGTCGCCGGCTCCGGTGATCACCGCGACGCGGATGGCGTCGTCGTCGCGCACGCGCTGCCAGGCCTTGGACAGGGCGTCGTAGTGCTCGGCGTCGAGGGCGTTGCGCCGTTCGGGGCGGTTGATGGTGATGACGGCGACGCCGTCTTCGGTCGAGAAGTCGATAGCCATCGCCGCCTCACCTGCCGCCGTTGATGAGGTGGCGCGCCACCACCATGCGCTGGACCTCGGACGGGCCCTCGCCGATGCGCTTGATGCGCAATTCGCGGTACCAGCGCTCGATCGGCAATTCCTTGGCGACGCCGAGCGCGCCGAACATCTGGACGCAGCGGTCGATCACGCGCCCCGCCGTCTCGGTGGCCGTCACCTTGGCGATCGAGGCATCGATCTTGATGTCGTGCCCGAGGTCCGCCCGCCATGCCGCCTGATAGGTCAGCAGCCGCGCCGCGCGCAGCTCCATTTCCGAATCGGCGATCATCCACTGGATCGCCTGCTTGTCCGCCAGCGCGGACTTGAAGGCCTTGCGCTGCCGGACCCAGGCGGTCGCCATGCCGAGGGCTTCCTGCGCGATGCCGATGACCCCGGCGGCGTAGGGAACGCGGGCGTGCACCAGCCATTTCTGACAGACCGCGAAACCCTCGCCTTCCGCGCCGAGACGATTTTCGACGGGGACTTTGACATTCTCGAAATGCACCTCGAAGGGCGCGTAGGAGCGGATCACCGGGATCTCGCGGACACTGATGCCGGGCATGTCGCGATCGACGATGAAGCAACTGATGCCGCCGCGGTCGCCGGCCTCGCCGGTGCGCGCGAAGACCAGCCCCCAGTCCGCCTTGCCCGCGGCCGTGATCCACATCTTCGTGCCGTTGATGACATAGTGGTCACCGACCCGCTCGGCGCGCGTCTTGATCGAACGCGCCGGATCGGCGCCGCCATCCGCCTCGGAGATGGCGACAAAGCTCTTCTTGCCGTTCTGAATGCCGGCCACGCCGTAGCGTTTGACCTGATCGTCATTGCCGAGCCAGATGACGCTCGGCGGATCGATGCCGAAAGCGCCGCAAGCGGGGACATAGGCGCCCATCTTGCACTTGGCGGCTTCCTCCGCGACCAGGACCTGGGCCAGGAGCCCGATGCCACCGCCGCCATGCTGATGCGGCGACGCCAGGCACCACAGTCCGAGCGCCCGGGCCTTGGCCTGCAGGCTGGCGAGGTCGGCCTCCGGCAATTCGTAGCAGTCATGAGGCTGGCGATCCTCGGCCGGCCGCACCTCGTTGCGCATGAACTGGGCCACCGTGTCCCGCAGCAACGCAAGTTCGTCGGGCAGCTCCCAGGCTCCGGAGGGCAGCGAAAACGTATCGGACGTCATGCGGGTCCCCCGTCGGCGTGATGCATGTCCTCTGCGGGGCGCATCAGCATTTTTCGGTACTTCGGATCAAAATACAATACGACGTACTTGAATGTGTCAAAGCCGGGTTGTCAAGCGCCAAACCGGCAGCGATCACCAACGGGGCGACGGCTTCAAATTCATCCAGTACGGCAATATTTCGCGCTTAATAGCCCAAAATTGGCGAATTATTCTGACTTGCGGCCAGCGCGGGTTGAATGTATCGTATTTTGATACGAAATATTACAACCATCGCCGCCGCTCAGATGGCATCAACCGACGGGAGACCATGCATGAGGCGGGCGTCGGGCCGGCTTGGACATCCGGCCCGGATTGCGACTATTGGCAGGAGCGGTCACGCAATCGTGGATCATGCCACCCCGACATCGAGCACCCGTGTCGTATTGCGATGCAATGCGTCAATTGACGGCAACGATGTTCTCACCTACCGCTCAACTGGTTTCCGTGGCCTTCCCAGCCGCCGCCTTCGGACCGAGACGATCGACGAACAATGAGCACGACCCTTCGCAAGAGCCTCCGGATCCTGGAATCCCTCGCGCTCTCCGACACGCCCCGCGGCATTTCGGAGCTGGCGCGCGCGATCAAGCTCAACAAGAGCGCGGTCCAGCGCATTTTCCAGACCCTGCTGGAAGAGGGCTATATCGAGAAGACCGCCGATTCGAGCCGCTACCGGCCGACGCTTCGAATATGGGAGCTGGGATCGCGCGTCATCGCCCAGAACGAGGCTCGGCGCCTGGTCCATCCGATCCTGCGCTATGCCGCCAAGAACTCCGAACTGACCACCTATTTCGCCTGGGCGGATTTTCCCGACATCATCTATCTCGACAAGATCGATGGCGAGAAGGGACGGGCCAATTCCTCCGATCCCGGACAGCGCATTCCCATGCATGTCGCCGCCTCCGGACGCGCCATCCTTGCGTTTCTCGACGAAGCCTCGATCGAAGAGATCGCCGGGAAGCTGGCCAAGGACGCCGCGGCGACCGGTGACGCGGCGGCTGACCTGCGCAAGGAGATCAAGCTCATCCGCCAGCGTCTCTATGCCTGTTCGGAGCGAGGCTCCACGGCGCGCATCAGCAGCGTCGCCGCCCCGGTCTGGGGCAGCGGACCGACGCCGGTCGGCTCGGTCGTGCTGACCAGCGATTCCGTCACTTTGCCCCATTCCGACTTCGACCGTGTCGGAGCTCTGGCCATTTCGGTCGCCGAACAGGCGACGCGCGTCCTCGGCGGAAGCTATCCCGTCACGGCGGGCGACGCCCCGTAGCGCCCTGCCCTAGCGCACGCCGCGCGCGGAACCGCCGTCGACCAGGATGCTCTGGCCGGTGACGCCGCCGGCCGCCTCCGAAACCAGGAAGGCGACGGTTTCGGCGAGCTCGTCCAGCTTCACGGCACGGCCAAGCGGCAGCTGCTGCAAGGACTGTTCCGGCACCGGCCAGTTTTCGATCAGGCCGGGCAGCACGCAATTGAAGCGGATGCCGGCGCGGCCGTAGCGATCGGCATAGAGTTTGGCGAAGGCATGCAGCGCCAGCCGCAAGGCGCTGGTCGGATAGGTCGGCTTCGGCTCCACCGCGATCTTCGACGAGATGGCGACGATCGCGCCGCTCCCCTGCCGCATCATGATCGGCGTGATCAGCCGCGCCAGCCGGATGACATTCATCACGTACATGTCGAGCGCGGCATGCCAGTCGGCATCGTCGATATCCAGAAGATGGCCGGCGGAATCGGGACCATAGGCCGGCCCGGCCTTTACCTCGGAAAGCCCCGGGCCATGCCCGGTATTGGCGACGAGAGCGTCGATGCGGCCGGTCTTCTCCATGGCCAGCGCCACCAGCGCCGCCAGATCGGCCGGTTCGGTGACCGAACCGCGCAGGGCGTAGCCGCCGAGTTCCGCGGCCAGGGTTTCGCAGCCTTCGGAGGTGGACATGAGCACCACGCGCCACCCCTTGGCGGCAAGTGTGCGCGCGCACGCGGCCCCGATGCCGCGGCTGGCGGCGGTGACGATGACGGTCTTCTGGTCGGACATGGAAACCTCTCGAGGCTGGAGCCGGAACGTCACCGGGTGATGGAGCCGACCCGCATCTTCCGCTCCAGATACGCGCCGTAGCGCGACAAGGAGAACGAGAGCGTGAAGTAGATCAGCGAAACGAAGATGTAGACTTCAACGTAATACTGCTGCCATGCGCCGCTCTGCAGCGCCGCGTTGCCGGAAGCCGTCAGCTCGAACATGCCGATGATGATCAGCACGGAGGTTTCCTTGAGCGTGATCACCATGTGATTGACCGTTGCCGGCAGCGCCGTGCGCAGCGCCTGCGGCATGACGATCAGCAGGCGACAGCGCCAATATCCCAGCCCGAGAGCGGCGGCGGCGTCATACTGCCCCGGCGCCACCGCCTGAATGCCGCCCGTCACGATCATCGCGTAGTAGCAGGAGAAGAAGAAGGCGAAGGCGGCGATGACGCGATAGAGCGTATCGGGATTGAGCCAGCCCGGCAGGATGAAGGGCGCGAACAGGGCCGCGCAGAACACCACCGCCAGGATCGGGATCGATCGGACGAAATCGACCACCATGGTGACGACGATGCGGATCGCCGGGAGGTCCGACTGACGACCCAGGGCGAGAATGATGCCCAGGGGAACGCCGATGATGATGGTGGAGAGATAGACGTAGAGGGTCAGCGCCAGACCGCCCCACTTGTCGGTGGTCACCAGGGGCAGGCCCGGGATGCCGCCGCGCATCAGCAGCACGAAGATGCCGGCCCCGCACAGCCAGATCGCGACCAGGCGGCGGAGGCTCCAGAACCGCGGCATGCAGCTCAGCACCACGATCGACAGGGCCACGACGCAAGCCAGGGCGGAACGCCAGTGTTCCTCATAGGGATAAAGCCCGAAGAGAATGAGCCGGTAGCGCGCATGGATGACCGCCCAGCACGCCCCCGGCACGGTGGCGCATTGCCCCTCGTAGGTTTCCTTCCAGAGGCTGTCGATGAAGGCCCAGCGAATGACCGAGCCCAGGATGAACAACCCGACGGCCGCCAGCGCCAGGGTGAGCAGCATATTGGCCTTGGTGCCGAACAGCTGTGCGCGCAGGGTGACCGGGGACCTCATGGGCTGACGGGCTCCGGCCTGGCGGCGCGGCCCTTGAACCATGACCTCCGCGCGCGGATCGGCGACTGGAGCGTCGACGTATCGTGGCGCTTCAAGGCGATGCGCTGGTTCACCCGCTGCATGACGCTCGCCAGGACATAGTTGATCAGCAGGTAGGAGCCCATCATGACGATCAGCATCTCGATCGTCTGGCCGGCGTGGTTGATGCTGCTGGATGTCACGGAAAACAGATCCGCGAAGCCGATGGCCGCGCCGAGTGACGTGACCTTCATCGTGATGAGATACTGGTTGCTCAACGGCGGCAGGGCGCTTCGCATCGCCAGCGGAAAGCGAATGAGCCAGTTGATGTTCCGCTCCTTCAGGCCGAGCGCGCGTCCCGCTTCGATCTGGCCGTTGTCGACCGCGAGCAGGCCGCCGCGCACGATCTCGGCGATATAGCTGGCCGAATAGAGCGTGATCGCCACGAGCAGGACCACGAATTCGACCGGCATCCGGTTGCCGCCCCGGAAGCTGAAGCCCTGCAGGACCGGCAGCTGCACCTGGAGTGCTCCCCCGGGCCATCCCAGGACAAGCGCGCTCGCCGCAAGGGTCGCCAGCAAGGGATAGAAGGATCGGCCCTTCATCGCCATGTAGGCGGTGGCGCCAACCAGCACCATCAGGCCGAACAGCAGCAGGCCCGCGCCGGGCTCGACCCACACGGCTGGAAAGTAGAAGCCCCGGCTGCTCAGGAAAAACCCGCCGCCAAAAGCCAGCGCCTGGCGCTCGGTCGGAGCGTGCTTGAAGACCTCGTACCAGAAATAGATCTGCATGATCACGGGCACGTTTCGCAGCAGGTCGACATAGACGGTGCTAAAGGCCCGCAGCGCCGCGTTGGACGACAGGCGGAAAAGCCCGATGCAGCAGCCGACGATGGTCGCGAAGACGATGCAGAGCAGGCCGAGAACGAGCGTGTTGAGCACGCCCATGGATATCGTCCACCAGTAGGGGTCACCCAGGTCCTGGCTCAGGATGGAGGTGGACAACCTCCACCCTGTGTTCCGCCAGAGAAAGTCCCAGCCATAAGCCATGCCCTGGCGAACCAGGTTGGCGTGCACATTGCTGACGGTGGTCGCCAGGGCCAGCACGACCGCGCCGAGAAACAGGCCCTGGACCACATATCTGCGCAGTTGCCGGTGAAACCAGAGCCCGCGTACCACAAGCCAGGGAGAGCGCTCCGAGCCGATAGCGCGCATGACCGGGCCTCAGTCGAAGACCGGCGCGTAGAGCACGCCGCCATCACGCCAGAGCCGGGTCAGCCCACGCGGCAGGTTATATGCCGATCCGGCGCCGAGATTGCGTCCGAAGATCTCGCTGTAATTGCCGATCTGCTTGATCACGTCATAGGCCCAGCTGTCGCGCAGGCCCAGCCCCTTGCCCAGCCCGGGCTGGGAGCCCAGGAGCCGCGCGACCCTAGGATCGGAGTGGCTCTTCATGGCATCGACATTGGCGCTGGTGATGCCGAGTTCTTCGGCCTCGATGAGCGCGGCGATCACCCAGTTGACCAGGATGAGGAACTTCTCGTCGCCCTGGCGAACAACCGCCGAGACCGGTTCGTTGGTCAGCACCTCCGGCAGCACGATGTTTTCCGCGGCGTCGCGCGAGCGGCGGACCCCGAAGACCGCCAGCGTCGGCCCCCAGCCGGCAATGGTATCGCAGCGATCGGCCAGATAGGCGGCGCGCGCATCCTCTGTCTTCTCGAAGGGAAGCATCCTGAAATTGAGCTTCTTCGACGCGAGATAATCCGCCGCGAGCCGCTCCGTCGTCGTGCCCGCGGGCACGCAGACGGTGACGCCGTCGAGCTGCGCCGCGCTGGTGACGCCGGCCCGCTTCTTGATCATGAACTGGGTGCCGCCGAAGAAATAGGGCAGCGTGAACTGAAAGCCGAGCACGGAGTTGCGCTGAAGGGTCCAGCTCGTGTGGTTGACGACGATGTCGACGCTGCCGGACTGGAGCGCCGGGAAACGCTGGGGCCAGCTCAGCGGCACGAAGACCGCCTTGTCCGGCGCGCCCAGGATCGCCGTCGCCACCGCGCGGCAAATTTCCGAGTCGAAGCCGTTCCAGCGGCCCTTGTCGTCGAGCTCGAAAAAGCCGGGCGAGCCGCCGGCGATGGTGCTGCACTGCAGGCTGCCGCGCTGCTTGATGGCGTCGAGCGTCGGGCCCTGCGCCGACGCTTCCTGAATAGAACTTGCGAATAACAAGCCGCAGATCAAAGCGATATTGAGTTTCATGCCCGACGCCCCTCTCATTGTCTTTGAATACGTTCAGGTCACCCAGAGGGAACGATACACAATAAATATAGCAGGTCTATATGAAATATTCTGTATCAATATACGATACGAAACGCAAAACAAACGCGACAGAGCGTGGAAGCGGCGAAGTGCCGCCCCCAAGGCCGTTTCAAGCGAAGTGCAAGCCGCCTCGGAGCGGCAAACGCCCCGGCGGACCAGCAAGGCGCGTCAGGACTACGGGCTGGAGCAGATTGTCGCACTCACCGCCGCGGCCGCGCCTCGGGTCGCGCGGCGCCCGCTGTCACGGGCGCGAGCGGGCGAAACGCAGCACGTTCCACGGGCTCGGCATCGGCCCGACGGGAACATCGATGACGGCGGGCAAACCGGACTGAAAGGCCTGCCGCAGCGCCTGCTTCAGCTCCGCCGGCGTTTTCGCCCGCAGCCCGAGGGCACCGAAGCTTTCCGCCAGCTTCACGAAGTCGGGATTGGTCAGATTGCTGGCGATCCGGCGATTGCCGAAATCCTCGGTCTGCGTCCGCATCACATTGCCGAATGCGCCATCGTTCATCAGCACGACGACAATGGGAATGCGGTGCTGCACGGCTGTCGCGAGCTCCTGGACATTGAACATGAAGCCGCCGTCGCCACTGACCGCCACGACGGCCTTGTCCGGCATGGCCGCCTTGACGCCGAGCGCGGTGGCCAGCCCCCAGCCCAGCGTTCCCTGATAGCCGGGCGTGATGAAGGTCCGCGGCTTGTAGATCGGAAATGACAGCCTGCTGACGTAACCGAGCTGGGTCAGTTCGTCGACGAAGATGCCGTCCTCGGGCAGCTCCGATCGGATCGCCTCCAGGAAATCGATCTGCGGCCGGCATTGCGCCCAGTCGGCATCGGACAGCGCCCTGAGCTGCTGCAATTCATCGGTCCTGGAGGGCCGCGAACCGGCCTGGCGCGCCAGTTCGCGCGCCAGGGCGGCCATGACCGGACCGGCATCGCCGACAATGCCGATACTGGCCGGCCGAACCCGATCCAGCTCGTCGGCATCCGCGTCGATGCGCACGATCTTGATCTTGTCGTCGAGCCCCCATTGCAGCTGCTGCAGCTGCAATCGCGTGCCGACAGCCAGCACCACATCGGCATCGCGCCACAGCCTGTGGCCGACGGCGCTGTTGACGCTCAGGGGATGGCGGCTGTCCAGGACACCCCGGCCGGTGCGGTGGCTGGAGACCGGCGCCTGCAGGATTTCGGCCACCTCCCTCACCGCCTCGCCGGCGTCGAGCGCGCCACCGCCGACGATGATCAGCGGCCTGGCCGCCGCGCTCAGAAGCCGGGCCGCGGCCTTTACCGCGTCGTCGTCGACCGGAATGGCGCGCGGCGCCGCGCCATCGAGGGAAGCGACCGGCGCGCGCCGGGGCCAGACGTCGATGGCACATTCGAGCGCCGCCGGGCGCGGCCGATCGCTGCGCATCTGGGCGAAAGCCTCGTTGACCTTCAGCGGCGCCTCGTGCGGCGCATGGATCCTGTCGGCCCATTTGGTCAGCGAGCGCAGGATCCCGAGCTGATCCGGAATCTCGTGCAGAAGGCCAAGACCCCTGCCAATGGCCGCATTGGCGATCTGCCCGGTCAAGGCCAGCACCGGAGCGTTCAAGGCATAGGCGGTGCAGAGCGCTCCGGAGGCATTGAGGATGCCCGGGCCGGGCACGACGGTGAAGACCGAAGGCTTGCCGGTCGCGAGCGCCGCGCCGAGCGCCATATAGGCGGCGCCCTGTTCGTGACGCGTATGGATCAACTTGATCCGGTCCGCGGCCCCGGCAAAGGCATCGAACAGGTGGTCGTTCTGCACCCCTGGAAGAGCGAACACCGTGGACACCTGGTTGCGCGCGAGTTGATCGACGACGGCCTCCGCCGTGGTCATCGTCCGCGGCTGCGCGATATCGGATTGGATTGCCATGTCATGGTTCCTCGAGGACGTCCGGCATCACTGCGCGACACCGCGTGATCATTCGGCCATTGAAGGCCTCGGCTGCGCGCGGCCCGGACAGGTGGCCGTTCGCAGCCTCGGGCCTGCCGCATCGCAGGCGCAGGCCACTTGCCTGAGCCGGACGGCGCGGCGGCTCCCGAGCGCCGCTTCAGGCGACCGGCCGGCCCCATCCTTCGCCCGGCGCCGACGACGCGAGGCGTTTCGGCCCACGCGTAGGGGGAGGATTGGCCGGGCCGTGCATCAAGCGAGCGCCCGGCGCTTCAGCGCAGGGCGATGATCGCGATTTCCACCTTGGCGGTCGCGGAAACGAGCCTCGCCTCGACGGTCGCCCGCGCGGGGGTGTGGCCCTGGGGCACCCAGGCGTCCCAGGCCCGGTTCATCTCGGCGAAATCCTTGATGTCGGCGAGCCATACGGTGGCGCTGAGAATTCGCTCCTTGTGCGTCCCGGCCTGACGGAGGCTCGCGTCCAGGGCGTCCAGGATCTCCTGGGTCTGGCCAAATGCATCCTTGGTCTTGTCGGTCGCGACTTCACCGCAGGTGAAGACCATAGCGTCGGTGCAGACGGCTTTGCTCATCCGCGGGCCGACGCCGATACGTTCGATCTGCATGAATTTCCCCTCGGCTCAGGATTTCGGCGCGGGCAGCGCATCCACGGGAACGGTGTAGTTCAGCGGCATCCGCCCGCCGTCGATGTAAAGCACCTGGCCGGTGACATAGGACGCGTCATCGCTGGCCAGGAACGACACCACGCTGGCCACCTCCTCGGGCTCGCCGCAACGCCCCATGGGCGTGCGGGAGAGAATGCGGCGATAGGATTCCTCGTTCGACAGAACGCCATTGCGCGTCAGGTCGGTGAGAATGGTGCCGGGGCCGACGGCGTTGACCCGAACATTCTCCTTGGCCAGCGCGACGGCGAAGATGCGGCTCATCTGATTGATGCCGGCCTTGGAGATGCCATAGGGGACATTGGTGGGAATCGTCAGGATAGCCTGCATCGAGGACATGTTGACGATGGCGCCGCCACCCTGCTTGACCATGACCCGCGCGGCTTCCTGGGTGCCGTAAAAGGTCCCGTTGAGGTTGACGCCGATGACGCGGGAATAGTCCTCGTCGGTGAGCTCCAGCACCGATTTCGAGACCGTGATCCCGGCATTGTTGACCATGATGTCGAGCCGGCCGCACTGCTCGACGACCTTGGCCACCAGAGCCGCGACGTCGGCGCGCTTGGAGACGTCGCAGGTGAAGGCGAAAGCCGTGGTGCCGCTGGGGTCGAGCGTGGCGGCCGCCGCGCTCACCTTCTCGGCATTCTGATCCGACAGCCAGACGACGGCCCCCTCCTCATGCAGCCGCTGCGCGCAGGCCAGGCCAATGCCCTGCGCCGCGCCGGTCACGATGGCTATCTTGTTCGCATGCTTCATCCCGGCCACTCCCCCTCGGTTCATGAAAAGACTATGCGACCTCCATATCGATACGCAAGGTCATTTTTTTCGATACCGTGATGTGAATACGACACGGTGACCCCGACGCTTTGGGCGAGGCATCACAGGCCATTGATATAATGAGCTTATTTTCGTATTGAAATACGATACGATATATCAATAAATCAACGCCGAGTGCGACCGCCGCGATCCCGGAACCCCTCGCCGTCGCCGATTGAGGTTTTTCGCAGGGCATCCCCAACGGAGCGGTCGAGGCCGCGATTGCCCGCCTGCGCGCTTCGCCTGGTCCCATCGGAACGATCGCGCCCTTCGCCCGCGCCGACGAGCGACGAGCGACGAGCGACAAGCGACGAGCGACGAGCGACGGCCTTACGAGAAATGCCCGTCTTCACCGGCACAAATTGGCGGTCGCGATCTCGCCTGCCCGCGGAGGAAGGCGGCACTCCATGAGCGCCGGCCTGCGCCGCCGGCTAGAACAGGCTGCCCTGCTCGCCCCCGCCACCCGTCCTCGGCGGCTTGGCGGCGGGTTTCGGCGGCCTCGGCGCCTTGGGCGGCGGAGCAAGGTCCTCCTCGCCCGCCTCGGCCTGGATTTCCGGCCCGTCATTGCTCACCTTGTTGACGCCCAAGCCGATGCGGCGCAGTTCCAGTTCGCCTTGCAGCGGCGCCTCAAGCAGCGCCTCGGCCCGGTCGGGGGTGGTCGCCGGATCCAGCCACTCCTCCCAGGACTTCGGATCGAGGATGATCGGCGCGCGCGGGTGGATCGTCTGCAGGGCCCCGGTCGCCTCGGTGGTCATCAGCGCCGCCGTATCGATCTCCGACCCGTCGGGCGAGGCCCAGGTTTCCCACAGCGCCGGAAAGGCGAAGGGCCCGCCGTCCCGCCGGCGGATCAGAAACGGCGTGGAGGCACGGCCGTCGCGCCGCCATTCGTAGAAGCCGTCGACCGGCATCAGCCCGCGCCGGCGCTGAAAGGCGGCGCGAAAGGACGGCTTCTCGCGGGCCGTCTCGGCGCGGATGTTGATGACCAGCGGAAATTCGTTGGGATCCTTCACCCAGCCCGGCAGGAAGCCCCAGCGCATCAGCACGAAGCGCCGCCGCCCCTCGATGATGGTGACCACGGGCACTGGCTGGGTCGGCGCGATATTGTAGCGCGGCGGGAAGTTCGGCTGGTCGACATAACCGAACTGTTCCCGGAGCAGCTCCGGCATGGTGGCGATGGCGAAACGTCCGCACATGTCTCTAATCCCGCGCCGGATCGAGCGACGGCGCCCGGCCTCGGCCGGCCTTGTGTGACATTCGGGAGATCATGGCGTTGTGGAAGCGCGCGCCAGGCATCTGCTTAAGCCTTCTTTCACCATGGCCATGGCTGATAGGGGGGCCCAGAAGGACACACATTAGCCGATGATCGCAGACGATCTCCAGGACGCGCACATCTTGTTGACGCCCGAGCGCCTGCGCGCGGCCAATATCCATCCCGAGACCCGGCTGGCAACCGACTACCTGAACCACTTCAACGAAGTGATCATGCTGCTCGAACTGGTCCCGTCCATGCCCGACTGCATCGACGACGTGATCGGCTGGACGCCGTTGACCTATGAAGAACATTTCCTTCGGTCGAGCTATCGCGACAAGGAACTGGTGCTGAGCGCCTACCAGCACGCCCCCGCCGGCGTGCTGCGCCGCTTTCATGCGGTCATCGACCAGATGGAGCAGCTCATGACCACGGCGATCGAGGGCCTGAAGACGGTCGGCCCCGGCCCCGAGGCGGCAATCATCGCCGAGGAAGCCGGCTTCATCCTGAAGCCGCTCGCCGCGCGCGCCGTCGGCGTGATGAACGCGGTGATCGACGAGGACGAGGATCTGACGGCGCCGGCCTCGGCCCAGGATGCCATCGACGCCCTGATGACACGCTGATAGCGTCCCGCGCCGCCGCCCTTCAGGCGGTCCGGACCCCAGACCATGACCGACCGCTCCTATCCGCCCCGCCCGATCCTGGCCGTCTCGACCGCGGTGATTCGCGGCGACCGGATCCTGCTCGCCCAGCGTGCCAACCCGCCGGGGCGCGGCCTCTACAGCCTGCCGGGCGGACTGGTCGAAATCGGCGAGACGCTGGCCGAAGCAGCCGCCCGCGAATTGATGGAGGAGGTCGCGGTGGTGGCCGAGCCGATCGGCCTGTGCGGCGCCCGCGACATCATCATGCGCGACGTCGCCGGCCAAGTGGAGCGGCATTTCGTCGTCGTCAGCTACGCCGCGCTGTGGGTATCGGGCGAAGGCGAGCGCTCGCCGGAAGCCAGCGATGTCAGCTGGATCGGCCTCGATGCGCTCGATCACCTGGCCACCACCGAGGGGCTCGGCGAGGTGGCGCGTGCCGCTTTCGCCCTCGTTGCCGGCCGTCATCAACCCTGATTCGCGCCCGATATTGCGGAGACCGGCGGGCTGGCGCATATCTTCGCCATGGTCCGCCGCGCCGCTCTCGCCCTGATGCTGGGTCTCGCATTGCCGTCGGCGGCATGGCCGCAGCGCGCGGCCGCGCCGCCGCCGCCCCAACCAGCTGTGCCGGAAGCGCTGCTGCAGGCGCCCTATGAGCCGCAATTGCTGCGGCTGGCCGAGATCATGGGGGCGCTGCACTATTTGCGCATGCTGTGCACCGGTCCGGAAACCGGCGCCTGGCGGCGCGAGATGCAGGCCCTGCTCGACGCCGAAGCCGGCAGCGCCGAGCGGCGCGAGCGGCTGACACTCCGGTTCAACCGCGGTTATGCCGGTTTCGAACAGACCCACCGCAGTTGCACGCCGGCCGCCCAGGTCGCCACGCGGCGCTATCTCGACGAGGGGCAGCGCATCGTCGCCGATATCACCAGCAGGTTCGTGAATTAGAGCGTTTCCCGCTGCGCCTGGGCCAAAAAGCGATGCGCGGGCGCGAAAAATAGGGGCTCGGGCGTGTCATTTTGGGATCAGCTTGGATTTATTCACCGATGTTAACCTTCCGGTGAGAATTGGCTGCCCTCGGGAGAAGCCCATGCTAGTGTCTCGTCATGGGGCAAATCAGGTTCGCTGATCCCCCTTCAGGACATGAAGATGCAGTTTGCTCCCGCGATATCCGCACGTGCAGCCGAGGCCGAAGACCAGCGTCAGGCGGCCATGGGCTATGTGTCGGAGGCCTTCGCCGAGGCACGCCTCGACGGCCTCGATGTCGATTGCATCGCCCAGGCCGCGGTGTTCGCGTCTTTCGTCGAGATGGTCGCGACCTATGGCGAGGAAGCCGCGGCCGTCTTCGCCGAACGATTGGCCGAACGGGTGCGCGGCGGCGAATTCACCGTGGACCGCTCGGCGCACTGACCGGTCAAACGGCTGCGAGGGCTTCTCTGTTGAACCCACGGACCATTGCGATCCTCGGGACGGTCGTTTCGGTCACGGCGCTCGGCGTCGCGGTCGCCCAGGTCATGCCGACCGACCGGGCGCGGCTGCCGGCTGCAGTGCAACCACCAAACCCGACCGGTACCGCGCCTGCGCTTCGCCCGACGATTCGCGACGTAACGCCACGTGCCGGTGATCCCCAATCCCCGGCACCTGCTCCGGCAGCGCCGGCTGCTCCCGCAGCTCCGCCAGCGGCCGCGACACCGGCGCCCGTCGCACCCACGCCCCGCCGGACCGCGCAGCCCGTGTCGATCGAATTACTGCCCGACAACGAGGACCTGCGCGAGCGCGTCGGCCATACCCGCGAGAAGCTGATTCTCGCCGCCCGCTCCGGCAATATCGAGCGCCTGGCCGTGGTGTTTCAGATGAACGAAACCATGCCCGTGTTCAGCCGTGGGCCAGAGCGCGACCCGGTGGCGTTCTGGAAACAGGCCTCGGGCGACGGCCAGGGTTATGAGATCCTGGGCATCCTCCTGAACATCCTCGACCTGCCCGCCGCTGTCATCAACAAGGGCACGCCGCAGGAGATGACGGTCTGGCCCTATCTCGCCCACGTGCCGCTCGACCGGCTGACCGCTCAGCAATCAGTCGATCTCTACCGGCTGATGACCGCCCAGGACGTGCGCGACATGCGGGTGCTGAACGCCTGGGTGTTCTGGCGGCTGGGCATCGGGCCGGACGGCACGCTGCACTATTTTCTCGCGGGCGAGTGAGTGGAATCAGGACCGCCGCTCGGTGATCGCGGTCCTTTGACGGGATAGCTCCGGTGAAGCTCTCCGCATGCTTGTTTCGGTGACGAGCATCCGGCGGCCAGGCACCACTTCCCCGTATTCGCACCGCGTCGTCTTGCCCGGGCTTGTCCCGGGCATCCACGCATTCATCCGGTCGCGATCATCAATTCGTGGATGCCCGGGACAAGCCCGGGCAAGACGAGAACGACCTTGGGGCGACGGCTGCGCAATCGATCCTCGCACGAGGCGTGTCCTGGCAAAGGATGGCGTGAGCCCGACGCATCCTCTCGTCCGGCCTTGCACGACTTGTCCGCATCGAAATCAAAGCACCGGGCAGCAGCCCTAGACCCCGCCCCGCCGCAACGCCAGAACGCTCCAGGTGACGGCGCCACGGCTGAGCATGTCTTCGCGTGAGCCCCTATGGATCTCGGCCAGGCCATTGGCACCGGCGAGTGCCGCGGTCTCATCGGCCGAAACGTCGAACATGCGACGGCCCGGCGGCACCGGCCCGTGGCGCAGCGTCATGAAGACCAGGCCGCCCGGCGCCACCAGACCCGCGAGCGCCGCCATCGCGGCCCCGCGCTCGGCGGCGTCGAGATGCATCCACACAGCGGTCAAGAAGGCGAGGTCGTAACGCTCGCCGCGCGCCCGGACGCGCGCCAGTTCCGGCAGGCCGTCATCCAGCCATTCGATCAGAGGGCTCGCATGCAGGCGCCGGGCTTCGGCCAGCAGTTCGGCGGTGGGTTCCACCGCCAGCACCTGGTGGCCGCGGGCGGCGAGCGCCGCCGCGTCGCGGCCGGTGCCGGCGCCGATATCGATGGCGCGAAGCGGCGCTGCCGGGACGAGATGCAGGATGTCGCGGTGCACGTCGTCGAAGGTGATGCTCTCATACTGGACGGTCAGCGCCGCGGCATTCTCGGCGTAACCATCGGTCGAGCGCCTGCCCTCGCTCAACGCGTCGGCCCGCCGGCATCCTGGAACCGGACCGCCTCGCCGCCCGACGGCGTCACCAGTTGGCCTTCCCACATCACGCGGCGGCCGCGAATGACGGTACCGACCGGCCAGCCGGTCACTTCGAGACCGTCATAGGGCGTCCACTGGCTCTTCGAGGCGATCCAGGAATTGGTGATGGTGGCCTTGCGCTTCAGATCGACAATGGTCAGGTCGGCATCGTAGCCGGCGGCGATCCGGCCCTTGCCGGCGATCGCGAAAATGCGCGCCGGTCCGTGGCTCGACAGGTCGACGAAGCGCTCCAGCGTCAGCCGCCCGGCATTCACATGGTCGAGCATGATCGGCACCAGCGTCTGCACGCCGGTCATGCCGGAGGGCGAGTTCGGATAGGTCTTGGCCTTCTCTTCCAGCGTGTGCGGCGCATGGTCGGAGCCGAGCACGTCGATGATGCCCTGGCCGATGCCGTGCCAGATGCCGTCGCGGTGGCGCGCCTCGCGCACCGGCGGGTTCATCTGGGCGAGCGTGCCGAGCCGCTCGTAGCAGTCGGGCGCGACCAGGGTGAGGTGATGCGGCGTCGCCTCGCAGGTCGCGACATCCTTGTGGCCCTGGAGATAGTCGATCTCCTCCGCCGTCGAGATATGCAGCACATGGATCTTGGCGTTGAAGCGCCTGGCGATGCCAACGAGACGCTCGGTGCAGGTGAGCGCGGCGATCTCGTCGCGCCAGACCGGATGGGACCGGGCGTCGCCCTCGATGCGCAGGTCCTTGCGCTCGCGCAGGCGGTATTCGTCCTCGGAGTGGAAGGCGGCCCGGCGGCGCGTGTGCTTGAGGATCGAGGCGACGCCCTCGTCGTCCTCGACCAGCAGCGAGCCGGTGGAGGAGCCCATGAACACCTTGATGCCGGCAGCCCCCGGCAGGCGCTCCAACTCGGCGACCTCGCCGGCATTGCCATGGGTGGCGCCGACCCAGAAGGCGAAGTCGCAATGCATGCGCGCCGTGCCGCGCGCCACCTTGTCGGCCAGCGCCGCCTCGGTGGTGGTCTGCGGATCGGTATTGGGCATTTCGAACACGGTCGTGACCCCGCCCATGACGGCGGCGCGCGAGCCGGTCTCCAGGTCTTCCTTGTGGCTCGGCCCCGGCTCGCGGAAATGCACCTGGCTGTCGATGACGCCGGGCAGGATGTGCAGGCCGGTGCAGTCGACCACCTCGCCGGCGGAGGCGCGAGAGAGGTCGCCGATCGCGGCGATCCGGCCGCCGGTGACGCCGATATCGCGCTGGCCGCGGCCGTCCTGATTGACCACCGTGCCGTTGCGGTAGATCACGTCGAAGGTCTGGGACATGGCTGCTATCTCCGGCATCGTGACGACGGCACCCTTGGAGCGGTGTGCCGACACGCTTATGTCGGAGATCGGACAAGGTGCCAAGTCAGGCGAAAACATCGCGCGAAAACTTGGCTTGGCATTGGCCGCAAGGAGCGACGCGAATGCAATCGGCCTTTTTGCCCGGGCGGGGCGTGGTGAAGCTGACCGGCGAGGATGCGGCCAAGTTCCTGCAGGGGCTGGTGACCTGCGATGTCGAGACCATTGGACCCGAGACGGCCGGTTTCGGCGCCCTGCTGACCCCGCAAGGCAAGATCATCGCCGACTTCCTGATCATCAAGGCGCCGGTAAGCAAAGGCGGCGGGCTGTTCCTCGATGTGCCCAAGACGCTGACGGCCGATCTGGTCAAGAAGCTCGGCTTCTACAAGCTGCGCGCCAAGGTGGCGATCGAAGACCTCTCGGTGGGCCTCGGCGTCACCGCGGCGTGGACTGCCGACACGACGCCGGAAGGCGAGCTCGTCGCACGTGACCCGCGCCATCCGGCACTCGGCTGGCGGATCATCGGCCCGTTGCCGGCCGGCGGCGCCGACGAGGCCAGCGCGGCGGCCTATGAGACCCATCGCATCGGCCTCGGCATTCCCGAGGGCGGCAGGGATTTCGCCTATGGCGATGCCTTCCCCCACGAGGTCGACATGGATCAGCTCGCAGGCGTGGCCTTCGACAAGGGCTGCTTCATCGGCCAGGAGGTGGTGAGCCGGATGCAGCATCGCGGCACGGCGCGCACCCGTGTCGTGCCGGTCCGCTTCGACGGCCCGGCGCCGGAGGTCGGCCTCGAGGTCACCGCCGGCGACAAGCTGGTCGGCCAGATGGGTTCGGCGGCCGATGGCCATGGTCTCGCCAAGCTCCGGCTCGACCGGATCGAGGATGCGCTGGCCGCCGGCCAGGCCATCACCGCCGGCGGCACAACACTGACCCCGGTCAAGCCGGACTGGGCGCGCTTCGCCTGGCCGGGCGAGACGGCGCCGGCCTGAAGCTCACAAGAAGCTCTGCGGATCGACGTCGATCTCGAGCCGGACATTGCCGCGTGGCGCTTCCACCGAAGAGAGCCAGGCGCGCAGCCAGCCCGAGAGGTCGAAGGCGCGCGCCGAACGCGCCAGCAGGCGCACCCGGTGGCGGCCGCGCACCAAGGCGAGCGGCGCTTCGGCCGGGCCGAGCAGCCGCACATCCGGGCCCGCGGGCGCACCCCGCATGATGGCGCGGGCATAAGCGAAAGCGTCGGCCTGGGCCTCGGCCGAAATGACCAGCGCCGCCAGGCGCCCATAAGGCGGCAACTGCGCCTCCTCGCGCATGGCGATCTCGGCCGCGTAGAAGGCCTCGCGGTCGCCCTTGACGATGGCGTCGATGATCGGATGCGCCGGCTGGTGGGTCTGGATCAGCGCGCGTGAACCGTCCTTGGCGCGGCCGGCGCGGCCGACCACCTGCTGCAGCAACTGGAAGGTCCGCTCGCCGGCCCGCGGATCGCCATTGGACAGGCCGAGATCGGCGTCGATCACCCCGACCAGAGCGAGGTGCGGAAAGTTATGGCCCTTGGCGACCAGCTGGGTGCCGATGACGATGTCGGCTTCACCCTTGGCCACCGCCTCGATTTCCTGGCGGATCCGCTCGATGCCGCCGGCCATGTCGGAGGAGAGCACCAGGAGGCGGGCCTCCGGGAACAAGGTGGCGCATTCCTCGGCCAACCGCTCGACGCCCGGACCGCAGGCGACGAAGCTGTCGACCGCCTCGCATTTGGGGCAATGCTGCAAGGGCGGCATGGAGAAACCGCAATGGTGGCAGACGAGCCGCCTGCGGAACCTATGATCGACCAGCCAGGCTGTGCAGTTCGGGCATTGCACCCGTTCGCCGCAGGTCCGGCAGAGCGTCAACGGCGCATAGCCGCGCCGGTTGAGGAACAAGAGCGACTGCTCCTTGGCGGCAAAGGTGTCGCGAATGGCCAGTTCCAGCGCCGGCGAGATCCAGCGGCCGTGCGGCGCGCCCCTCGTCTTCAGGTCGACAGTGGCGATCTTCGGCATTTCCCGGCCACCGAACCGCTCGGGCAGGATCAGCCGCCGGTAACGCCCCTTGTCGGCATTGACTCTGGATTCGACGGAAGGGGTGGCGGAAGCGAGCACCACCGGCGCGTCATGCAGGCGGGCGCGCACCACCGCCATGTCGCGGGCATGGTAGTGAACGCCGTCATCCTGCTTGTAGGCCTGCTCGTGTTCCTCGTCGACGATGACCAGGCCGAGCGCCTGGAACGGCAGGAACAGCGCCGAGCGCGCGCCAATGACGACCTTGACCTCGCCGCTCGCCACGCCGGTCCAGACCCGGGCCCGCCTCGTCGCGCCGACGCCGGAATGCCAGGCCGCCGGACGATGGCCGAAACGCTGGGCGAAACGGTCGAGGAACTGCGTCGTCAGAGCGATTTCGGGCACCAGGATCAGCGTCTGTTTGTCCTGCCGGAGCGCCTCGGCGACCGCCTCGAAATAGACCTCGGTCTTGCCCGAGCCGGTGACGCCATCCAGCAGGAAGACCTGGAAGCCGCCGGCCGCTACCGCATCCTCGATGGCGAGCGCGGCGTCCTTCTGAGCGACATTGAGGCTCGGTGTCGCATAAGCCGGATCGAGCGGCAGGGCGACCGCCTCGGGCGGCAGCGTGATGGCTTCCAGGGCGCCGTCGTCGACCAAGCCGTCAATGACGCCGACCGAGACGCCGGCCTCGCGCGCCGCCTCGCTCTTGCCGCGCGCCAGGCCATCGGCCATCAGCGCCATGGCCTTGGCGCGCGACGGCGTCGGGCGGCTCGGCGCGGCGCCGGTCGCACGCACGCCGATGCGCGGCCGCGGCGGCGCGAGAGCCTCGGGATCGCGCATCGCCATGCGCAGCACCATGCCGCGCGGCGCCAGCGTATAATCGGCGATCCAGTCGACCAGGCGGCGGATTTCATGCGGCACGGGCGCCACGTCGTGGCGCTCCGCGATATCCTTCAGGCGGTTATGCGAAACCCCGCCCGGTTCGTCGCGCAGGCGCCAGATGGCGCCGACCGCCGTGCGATTGCCGAGCGGCACGGCGACGAGGTCGCCCGGCCCGACGGCAAGGTCCGCGGGGATGCGGTAGCTGTAGGGACGGTCGACGGCGACAGGAATCAGGACATCGGCATAGCGCGGCGCGGACATCGCAAAGGCCTAGCCCGGATTTCGTGCAGGGGCTATGGCCTGCAGTGCTGCGGCGCGCGAAGGACCTGATCGCGACAGGCACATTGTGGCCGCGGACGAGGCCCACAAGTGCGTGTCTTCAGTTTGGAATGATTCGGGACTTGTCGAAAAACGTCAGCACTTCTGCCACTTGCAGGATTCTTTCGAACGACTCTAAATTCATATCAAGTCATTGAAATCATGAGCTTTTCGCGCTAGGAATCGAGCGCCCCGGCAGTCTTGCGGCTTTTTTCGCGGATGGGGCGGAGACACGCAGTGATCGTTTGCCATTGCAATGTGTTCAGCGACCACGACGTGAGAGCGTGTCTCGGCGATGGCCCGGAATGCCCGCGCGCGGTCGGCGAGGTCTATACCTGCCTCGGCTGCAGCCCGAATTGCGGGCGCTGCGCGCGCACCATCCTGGCGATCATGCGTGAGGCCGGCGCCGAGCAGGGCTGCTCCACCTGCCCCATCGGTCAATGCGCCCACCACGAGGCCCCGCAGCTCCTCGCCGCCGAATAGGCCCTTCCTCCTTTCCCCTGCCGCCCGACCACGTGCGTTCACCCGATCGATTCGGGCGATGCCTCATGCCCGCGCGACGGCGACGCCAATCCGCGCCGCCTGCGGTCGGTTGCCGCCTTGCGCTCTTGTCTGGAATGATTATAAACTAGCGCGGCAATCAAGCATGGCTGGCGCAATCAGCAAAAGGACGAGGCTCATGAAGGGCGACAAGAAGGTCATCGAATATCTCAACAAGGGCCTGCGCAGCGAGCTGACCGCCGTCAGCCAGTACTGGCTGCACTATCGCATGCTCGACAATTGGGGCTTCAAGGAGCTGGCCAAGACCTGGCGTAAGGAATCCATCGAGGAGATGGTTCACGCCGACAAGTTCATCGACCGGATCCTGTTCCTGGAAGGCCATCCGAACCTGCAGGTGCTCGACCCCCTGGAAATCGGCCAGGACATCAAAGAGGTCATTTCCTGCGACCTCAAGGCCGAAATCGGCGCCCGCAAGCTCTATCAGGAAGCCGCCGCCTATTGCGAGACGGTGAAGGATTATCCCTCGCGCGACCTGTTCATCCAGCTGATGACCGATGAGGAAGGCCATATCGATTTCCTGGAGACCCAGCTCGACGTGATCAAGACCGTCGGCATCCAGCTCTACGCCCAGAAGCATATTGGCGAACTCGACCACTGAGCGCCCGGCGGCGTTCACCGCGCATGAACCGGTCCATGGCATGGTCGGCCCATGTCCGACTTCGATGCGCCCGTTGACCTGCTGATGCCCGGCGCCGCGGCCGATACGGTCGCGGCGGTCGGGCGCTGGCTCCGCTATCTCGGCACCGAGAAGCGCCTGTCGCCGAAGACTCTGGAGGCTTATGGCCGCGACCTCAGGGTGTTCCTTGGCTTCCTTTCGGGCCATCTCGGCGAAGCCGTCTCGCTGACCGCGCTCGGCGCGATCGCGCCGCGCGACGTGCGCGCCTTCATGGCGCGGCGGCGCGCCGACAAGCTCGATCCGAGCTCGATCGGCCGGGCGCTCGCGGCGATCCGCTCCTTCACCCGCTTTCTCGAACGTGACGGCCAGGGCCGCATGGCGGCCTTCGCGGCGATCCGTTCGCCCAAGGTCGGGCGCCGGCTGCCACGGCCGCTGGCGATCGGCGCGGCGCGCCATGTCGCCTCGCCCGCCGCCCGCGAGCATGACGATGCCGCGCCCTGGGTGATCGCGCGCGATGCCGCCGTGCTCGGCCTGCTCTACGGCTCGGGCCTGCGCATCTCGGAGGCACTCGGGCTGAAGCAGGCCGACGCGCCGCCGCCGGGCGCCAACGGCCAGGTCACGGTGACCGGCAAGGGCGAGAAGGTGCGCCAGGTGCCCGTTATCGCCAAGGTCGCCGATGCCATCGCGGATTATCGCAAGATCTGCCCCTGGAGCCTCGGCGCGAGCGATCCGCTGTTCGTCGGGGTCAAAGGCGGCCCCCTGTCGCCGCGCATCATCCAGCTGACCATGGAGCGGCTGCGCGGTGCGCTCGGCCTGCCCGACAGCGCGACGCCGCACGCCCTGCGCCATTCCTTCGCCACCCACCTGCTCGGCCGCGGCGGCGACCTGCGCTCGATCCAGGAACTGCTGGGCCATGCCTCGCTGTCGACGACCCAGATCTATACCGAGGTCGATACCGCGGCGCTGCTCAGGGTTTATGAGAGCGCGCATCCGCGGGCGTGAGGGCCCGGAAACGGCACCGCCCTTTCGCGACCATGGTCGGATTCGCCCAGGCCAATACGTGATCGCCTCGTGCTGAATCGAAGCGCGAGGAGTTTCGATTCAACCCAAGCCCATCCACCCCTACCCCGCGATTGCTTCCTCCAGGATATCGAGGGCGCGATGCATCTCGGTCTCGGTGACGATCAGCGGCGGCGTCAGCGTCAGCACATTGCCCATGGTCGTCTTGAACGACAGGCCGCGATCGAGCGCGCGATACATCACGGCTTCCGCGAGATCGAAATCCGGCTCCTTGCCCGCCCGGCTCTTGACCAATTCGATGCCGAGCAGCAGGCCGCGGCCGCGCACGTCGCCAATGGCGGGCAGGCGCCGCTTCATGTCGTGCAGGCGCGCGAGCGCCAGCGCGCCGACACGCGCCGCGTTATCCACCAGCCCTTCCTCTTCGATGATCTCGATCGTGGTGAGCGCCGCGCGGGCCGTGACCGGGTTCTTCTCGTGGGTATAGTGGCCGAAGGCATAGGCGCCGCCGACATCGAGCTCGGACCGGGTGACGACCGCGGCGATCGGCAGAATGCCACCGCCCAGGCCCTTGCCGAGCACCAGAATGTCGGGGACGACATCGTCATGCTCGCAGGCGAACATGCGGCCGGTCTTGCCGAGGCCGGTCGGGATCTCGTCGAAGATGAGCAGCACGCCGTGCCGGTCACAGGCCTCGCGCACGGCCCGCCAATAACCCGGTGGCGGCAAATAAGGCACCGCGCGCGCCGGCTCGGCGATGACGGCCGCGACGTCGCCCTCGCGCGACAGCACATAGTCGACCATCGCCGCGCAGGCCATGCGGCACCGATCGAGATCGGGCTGACCATCGCCGTCGACGGGATGACCGTAAGGGCAGCGATAGCAGCCAAACGGCGCCACATGCTGCGCGCCGGCGAGCAGCGGCGCGGCCGGGCCGGAGCGGAACAGCGCCTCGCCCGACAGGCTGGCGGCGCCGAAGCCGGCGCCATGAAAGGCATCCCAGAACGACAGGGTCTTGAACCGTCCGGTCGCGGCACGGGCAACCTTGACGGCGACCTCGACGGCATCCGACCCGCCGGTGGTGAACAGCACCTTGGACAGGCCGCCAGGTGCGACGGCGGCGAGCTTTTCCGCCAGCAGCACGGCCGGCTCGCAGGCATAGCGCCGCGGCGCGAAGGGCAGTTCGTCCATCTGTTTCGCGATGGCCGCCTTCAGGCGCGGATGGCCGTAGCCGATGTGGTGGACGTTGTTGCCGTGGAAATCCATGTAGCGCCGCCCGGCGACGTCCTGGATGTACAGCCCCTCCGCCTTGGCAATGGCATTCAGGCAGGGCGTCGACACCGATTGGTGCAGGAAATGGCGGGCATCGTCGGCGAGGATCCGCCGCGTCGGGGCATCGAGCGACCGGCTCTGCCAGGCGAGGCGCCGGTCGGTGAGATTGGTGTCACTTTCCGATTGGGCGACCGAGGCCGCGCCGAAACCATGATGGGGGACCATCAGCGTCGCCTCCAGATCTGAAGGCGCGCGAGCAGCGTCCTTTCGACCAGAATGTGCAGCCCACGCACGAGAATGGCCGTGAACAGAATGCAGGTCGCCATGGCCGCGGCGGCGGCGATGGCGCCGGCCTCGTCCATGTGCACGATCGCGACCGAAGCGAGCTTGCTGTCGCCGCCATACAGAAAGATGACCGCCGAGACCGTGGTCAGCGCGTTGACGAACATGAACACCGCGATGTCGAGAATGGCCGGCATGGAAATCGGCACCATCACCCGCCGGAAGGTCACCCAGAACGGCACTTTCAGCGCCGCCGAGACCGCCTCGAATTCCGGATCGATCTGCTTCAGCGCCGTGGTCGCGGTGATATGGCCGGTCGTATAGAAATGCGCGACGCAGTTGATCACCAGGATGGTCAGCGTTCCATAGAGAATGTTGAGCGGGTTCCAGGTGGCGTTGAAGAAGAAGACATAACCCAGGCCCAGGACCAGGCCGGGAACCGCCATGGGCAGCAGCGCCAGGAAGCTGGCGATCTGGCGGCCGACCGGCGCGACCTTCAGCTTCTCGATGACATAGGCGCCGGTGAAGACGAGAATGGTGCCGATCACCGCCACAGCGGCCGCCATCAGGAGCGAGTTGAAATAAGGCTGCCAGCCGGTCGGTTCGAAATTGGCGAAATCGTAATTGGCCGTGGTGAGCGACAGGTTGTAGGGCCAGTAGCGGATGAACGACGCCCAGACCGCGACACCGTAGAGCGCCAGCACGAGCCCGCCGACGACGAGGCAATAGAGCGTGAGCAGGGTATCGCGGCCGAAGCGGCTGCGCGGTTCGTAGGGGACGGCGCGCGCCGACAGGAGCGCCACCTGCCGCTTCTGCGCCGCCCGCTCGACCAGGAAGGCGATCACCGCCGGGATCAGCAGGATCATGCCGACGACGGCGCCCATCTCGAAGTCCTGCTGGCCGACGACCTGCTTGTAGGCATCGGTGGCGAGCACGGCGAAATTGCCGCCGATCACCTTGGCGATGCCGAAATCGGTGACCGAGAGGGTGAACACCACGAACAGCGCCGAGATCAGTCCGTAGCGCGCGCCGGGCAAGGTCACCGTGCGAAACACCCTGGCGCGCGAGGTGCCCAGCGCCTCGGCGGCTTCATAGAGCCGCCCGTCGGCGATCGACAGGGCCGTCACCATGATCAGAACGGAATAAGGCAGGCAGTAGAAGACCTGGCCGGCGACGATGCCGATCGGCCCGTAGATCGAGCCGCCGAGCAGCCAGCCCTTCAGCAGGCCCTGATTGCCGAACACATAGACCAGCGCCAGGGCCGAGAGCAGCGACGGCGCGAAGATCGGCAAGAGCGCGAGCGCATAGAACAGCGGCTTCAGCCGCATGCAGCTGCGGGTCAGTGCATAGGCATAGACAAAGCCCAGCGGCACCACGATGACGGTCGTCAACGCCGCGATCATGACGCTGTTCAGCAGCGAGACGAACAGCGTCGGCGTCGAGACATAGCGCAGGTAATTCGCCAAGCCGACAAAGCCGCCATCGGCGTTCTGGAAGCTCTTGGACAATAGCGCCCATAAAGGCAGCGCGATGATGACGGCAAGGATCGCGCAAAGGCCCCAGACCAGCACGGCCGCGACCAGACCCTCGCGCACCGGCACGGTCCTTGGCCGGGCCGGCGCAACGGCGCGTCGTATCGCGGCGACGGCGTTCATGCCCGGCCTCCCGCATCCTCGCGCGGAAACACCCGCAACGTCTCGGGCGGAAAAGCGACGTAGCGGGTCTGGCCGGCGGCGATGCCGAGATCGCGCATGGCGTTGGTGGAGAAATCGGCCGAGATCGGGATGTCGGGCGAAACCAGCGGCGCCAGTTCGGCGCGGCAAAACGCACCCAGGAAGGCGAGCTGCTCGATCCTCGCCTCGAACCGGTTCGGCGTGCCGGCATCGATGCTGCGGGTGCGCACATCCTCGGGACGCATCGCCAGGCGCACGGCCGTGCCCGGGCGATAATCCCGGCAATCCGCCACGTCGAGTTCGAGCGCGCCGACCGTCACCTTGCCGGGCCCGGTGACAGTGGCCTCGAGGAAGGTCATGTGGCCGACGAAATCGGCGACGAAGGCGGTGGCCGGCCGGCAATAGATCTCGAAGGGCGTGCCGATCTGCTCGATGACCCCCTGGTTCATCACCACGATGCGATCGGCCATGGTGAGCGCCTCTTCCTGATCGTGGGTCACCATGATGGTGGTGACGCCGAGCTGGCGCTGGATGCCGCGGATCTCGTCGCGCAGGCGCATCCGCACCCTGGCGTCGAGCGCGGAGAGCGGCTCGTCGAGCAGCAGCAGGCTCGGCACGGTGGCGAGCGCGCGGGCGAGCGCGACGCGCTGCTGCTGGCCGCCGGAGAGCTGCACCGGATATTTGAGCCCCTGGTCGGGCAGGCCGACAAGCGCCAGGAGTTCGGCGACCCGTGCCGCGATCTGGGCTTTCGCCTGCCGCCGGTTGACCAGCCCGTAGCCGATATTGTCGGCAATGGTCAGGTTGGGAAACAGAGCGTAGGACTGGAAGACGATGCCGAAGTCGCGCTCAGACGGCGGCGCCTGCGACACGTCCCTGCCGGCCAGGGTGATCGAACCGGCATTCTGCCGTTCGAGCCCGGCAATGGCCCGCAGCAAGGTGGTCTTGCCGCAACCGGAGGGCCCGAGAAAGCAGACGAACTCGCCACGCGCGACGTCGAGGTCGACGGTGTCGAGCGCGGTGAAGGCGCCGAAACGCTTGACCAGCCCGCGGATGGCGAGGAAGGGCGCGGCCCCGGCCGGCTCCGGCGCGGCCGACATCGGCGAGGGATCATCACGAAGCATCGGCGCACCTCACGCTCGGCGTGTCACGGAGCGGTTCGGCGTGCCGCAAGCCGCGGCCCGCCGAACCGGGCTTTGCTCAGTTGCGCGGCGCCGCCTTAGCCTCGTAGCGGCGCGCCCACTCGGTGAGGATGCGCGCACGGTTCGAAGCCATCCAGCCGAAATCATTGGCGAACATGCGGGCTTCCGCATTGGCCGGATAGTTCGGTGGCGCGCTGGTCACGCCGGGATAGGCGACGACCGCATAGAACCGCGAATAGAGTTCGCTGGCGCTCTTGGTCGCGACCCAATCCATGATGCGGCGCGCGGCGTCCGTCTGCGCCTGGGGCCGGCCGCGCACGATCGCCGCCGCCTCCATGTCCCAGCCGGTGCCCTCGGCGGGAACCACGACCTCGATCGGCGCGCCCTGGGTGCGCTCCCTGGCGCCCCGCATGTCGAGCGAGATGCCGGCGATGCGTTCGCCGCGCGCCGCCTGGACGCAGGGCGCCGAGCCGGAATGGGTATAGGTCGCGACATTCTCATGCAGCTGGTCCATGAAGCGCCAGCCGGCCTCTTCGCCCATCAATTGCAACCACATGGCGACCATCAGATAGCCGGTGCCGGACGAAGCCGGATGCGGCATGACGATCTGGCCGCGCAAGGCTGGCACGGTCAGGTCGCGCCAGGTCGCCGGCACCGGCACATTGGCTTTGCCGGCCTCGACGGTGTTGAAGCAGATGACGCCGAGAAAGGCGTCCATGCCGGTCCAGGTGACCGGCGCGGCCTGGTCGCGGAACACCGGCTTCAGGGCCTCGGCGCCGCGCGGCGCATAGGTTTCAAGCAGGTTGGCCTGCTCGAACATCAGCAAGCTGGAGGCGGCGAGACCAATGACCATGTCGGCCTGGGGCCGGTCGCGCTCGGCGAGAAAACGCGCGGTGATGACGCCGGTCGAGTCGCGCAGCCAGGCGACGTCGACGCCGGGTACGGCCGCTTCGATCGCCTGCTTGAACGGCGCGAGCTGTTCATTTTCCAGTGCGGTATAGATGGTGACCCGCGTCTTCTGGGCCACTGCCGGCGCAGCGGCCCCAAACACCATGGCGAGCGCGAGGCCCGCAGCCAACAGAACTCTCATGACCGTTCCCCTCCCGATATCGACGACTTGCCGCTCATGCACGTCCCCTCTGGCCCCCCACCTCTCTTGAGATCCGGGCGGGGTGAAACGGACAGGCTGTCAGACTGGCCAGGGCAGTGAATAAGTCCGGACGTTGGTGAAGCCTTTCATGGCCTCGACGACGCCTTCCTTGTCACCGAGCCCGGAATCCTTGATGCCGCCGAAAGGCGACATTTCGGTCCGGTAGCCCGGCACTTCCCATACATTAACCGTGCCAACCTCCAGCTCGGTCACGAAGCGTGTGACATAGTCGAGCCGGTTGGTGCAGACGCCCGAGGACAGCCCGTAGGCGGTCGAATTGGAAATCCTGATCACCGCGCCGATATCGTCGGGGCAGCGGATCATCGGGATCACCGGACCGAAGGTTTCCTCGCGGACGAGTTCGCAGTCATAGGGGACATGGTCGACCACGGTCGGCGGATAGAGGGCGCCCTGGCGGTCATTGCCGTGCAGGAGCCTGGCGCCCTTCGCCACCGCGTCGGTCACGCGCGCCTCGAACAGCTTGGCCGAGCGCTCGTTGATCACCGTGCCGACATCGACATCCGGGTCGGCCGGATCGCCGCATTTCAGCTTGCGGGCCTTGGCGAGCACCCGCTCGGAGAAGGCGTCGGCGACGCTGTCGACCACCAGGATGCGCTTCACCGCGGTGCAGCGCTGGCCGGAATTCTTGGTCGCGCCCTGGACGGCGAGCTCGGCCGCCTTGTCGAGATCGGCATCCTCCATGACGATCAGGGGATCGTTGCCGCCGAGTTCGAGCACGATGCGCTTGTAGCCGGCGGTCGCCGCGATGTGCTTGCCGACCCGCACCGAGCCGGTAAACGTCACCAGGTCGGCATCCGGATCGGTGATCATCGCATCGCCCATGGTCGACGGATTGCCGGTCACGACCGACAGCATCTCCGGCGGCAGGCCGGCCTCGTAGAGCACATCGGCCAGCGCCAGCGCGGTCAGCGGGGTCAGCTCGGTCGGCTTCAGCACCACGCGGTTATTGGTGGCGATCGCCGGCGCGAGCTTGTGGCTGACCATGTTGAGCGGGTGGTTGAACGGCGTGATCGCCGAGATCACCCCGATGAGCGGCGTGCGCATGGTGAAGATGCGCCGCGCCTTGCCGTTCGGGCTGATGTCGCAGGCAAAGGCCTCGCCATCGTCCTTGATGGTGAGCTGGCCGGCAAACGACCAGACGTCATAGGCGCGGCTCGCCTCGTAGAGCGCGTCCTTCCAGCACAGGCCGGTTTCCGCGCTGATCAGCCGGGCGAAGTCCTGCTTACGGTCGCGCAACAATTCGGCGGTGCGCTGCAGGATGCGCTGACGCTCGAAACGCGAGAGCGTGGATCGGAACGCCTTCGCCTTGACGAAGGCTTCGCGCACGTGTTCAGGCCGGGCCGCCGGCACCGTGCCGACGAGCCCGCCGGTATAGGGATTGCGCACCTCGATGGTCTCGCCGGTTTCGGCAAGACGGCCGGCGATGCGCATCGTCTCGCGACGCGGCGCATCCTGGCACGGCAGATCTTGGCGCGGTGACGGTTTGACGGAAGCGTCCATGACGGCCTCTCAGGGGGTGACGCGGTTGAGCGCGACGTCGAACACGTCGAAATTGCGCAATGCGTGGCCGGCCGGCAGTTCGACCTTGCGGTTGGCGATCATCGGAACCGTCTGCTCGGTGATGCCGCCATGGGAGCGCAGCGGTTCGGTCAGCCCCGACAGGTCGTGGCGCTCGCGCGACGTGCCGATCACCTTGTGCCGCCCGGAAATCACCACGAGGTCGCCGATCCGGTCGGCCGGCAGTTCGAAGGTCCGGCAGGCCTCGTCGGCGGCCATCACGAGGTCGACGCCTTCGAGCCCGGCAATGCGGCCGATCAGGTCCGGCACGTCGACATCGCCATGGATATAGACGGTGGCAAACGAGCCGAGCGCGCCATGGTGCACGACATAGGGATCGGTGATCGGCAGGATGACCCGGGCGGCACCGGCACCGAGCCAAACGTCCAGGTGCTCCTGCAGGTAGACGACGTCGGGCTCGCCGCCGGCACGGTGCTTGTCGTTCATGCCGTGATCGGCGGTCAGCACCACGACCGCGCCGGCGGCATCGAGGGCGCCGACATAGCGGTCCATCATGGCATAGAAGCCATTGGCGAAGGCCGAGCCGGGAGCCGCCTTGTGCTGCACATAGTCGGTGGTCGACAGATACATCACGTCGGGCCGGAAGCTTTCCATCAGCTTGACGCCGGCGGCCATGACGAATTCGGACAGGTCGGACGAATAGACATCCGGCAGCGGCATGCCGACCAGCCCGAGCACATCGGTGATGCCGTTCTCGGCCAGCGCCGCCTTGTCGGCCTTTTCGGAGGAGAAGCCGATGGCCCGGCCGCTCGCCATGTCGAGGTCCTTGGCGAGCAGAGCGCGCAGCTTGTCCTTGGCGGTGACCACCGCGACCTTGGCGCCGGCATCATGAAAGGCCTTCATGATGGTCGGCGCGCGCAGGAAACGCGCCTCGTTCATCATTACCTCGACGCCCGCGTCGCGGTCGTAGAAATAATTGCCGGCGATGCCGTGCACCGCCGGCGGCCGGCCGGTGATGATCGACATGTTGTTCGGATTGGTGAAGCTCGGGATCACCGATTTCGCGGTCAGGTGGGCGCCGCTGCGCATGAGCCGGTCGAAATTCGGCGCGAGGCCCGCGGCGATCGCCGCCTCGATATAACCGGGCTCGGATCCGTCGATGCAGACGACCACCGTCGGCGTCGGCGGAAACCGGTAGGTGCGGCCGTTGCAGTCGACGGTCACCGGTGTTTGCATGTTCATGACGGGCTCCTCACGCGGCCTTGTGGGCGGCAACCGATGCGACGCCGAGTTCATGCAGGACCTCGCGAATGGCGTCCAAGGCCAGCCGCATATGGCTTCGGTCGAGCCGCCCGATGCAGCCGATGCGGAAGGAATCGGCCACCGTCAGCTTGCCCGGATAGATCACGAAGCCACGGTCCTTCAGCTTGTCGTAGAAAGTCTGGAAGACGAAGCGGCGATCGGCGGGCATCCGGAAAGTGACGATGATCGGCGCCTGCAGCGTGTCGGGCAGCAAGGTCTCGAAGCCCATGGCGCGCATGCCGTCGATCAGTTCCCGGCAGTTCGCCGCGTAGCGGCCGCCACGGCCCGGCTGCCCACCTTCGGCGAAGAACTCGGTCAGCGCCTGGTGGAAGGCGACGATGACGTGGATCGGCGGCGTGAAACGGTATTGTCCGGTCTTCTCGAGCACGCGCGACTGGTCGAGCAGATCGAGCGTCAAGGTGGTGGCATTGCCTTCGGTCGCCGCCAGCGCCGCCCGGCGGCAGATCACGAAACCCAGGCCCGGCACGCCCTCGATACATTTGTTGGAGGAGGCCGCCACGGCATCGGCATGGGCGGCCGGCGCGTCGAGCGGCAGGGCGCCGAAGGCCGACATGGAGTCGACGAGGTACCCCTTTGAATATTTCGCCGCGAGCGCGCCGATCTCGTGGACCGGGTTGAGAATGCCCGAGGTGGTCTCGCAGTGAACCACGAAGATGTGGCTGATGCCGGGATCGGCCTTCAGCACCTGCTCGATCCGGTCGAGATCCGGCGGCGTGTCCTCCGCCGTCTCGCAGACGACCGTGCGCCGTCTGGCGATCTCCAGGATGCGCCTGGCGCGCTGGCCGTAGGCACCGTTGACGACGAGCAGGCAGCAGCCGCCGGCGGGTACGAATGTCGTCAGCATGGCCTCGACCGCAAAGGTGCCCGAGCCCTGCACCGGCACCGTGACGTAATCCGCGCCGCCATTGACGATGGTCGGCAGCCGTTCGAGCACTTCACGGTTGATCCGCACGAATGTCGCATCGCGCGAACCCCAGTCATGGACCATGGCGGCCTTGACGCTTTTCGACGTCGTGAGCGGCCCCGGGGTCAGCAGCAGCGGGTCGCCCGTCTCGGATCTGGCCACCGTCATCTCGTCCGGCATTTCCATCCTCCCGCGCTTCGCATCGATGTCGAAGAACGGTAATGACGCGGCGGCCAGATTAGCTAGTCTATCGTTTGAATGGCGACTATTGATCCTCTCTATGAGAGCGCAATGAACCTGACACAGCTTCGTGCCTTTCACCTGGTCGCCGCCGCCGGCAGCTTCACGCTGGCCGCGCGCACGGCCGGCGTTTCCCAGCCGACCCTGTCGAGCCAGGTGCGCGGGCTGGAACAGGCCTATGGCGTCAACCTGTTCGACCGGAAGGGGCGCGGCGCGCGCCTGACCCCGGTCGGCCAGTCCCTCCACCGCATCACCGCGCAGCTCTTCGGGCTGGAAGAAGAGGCCCGCATCCTGCTCGCCGGCACCAAATGGGCGGTGCGCGGCCATTTGCGTGTGGCGGCGGACAGTGCCTATCACGTCATGCCGGTGCTGGCCGCCATGCGCGACCGGCATCGCGGCCTGAGCTTTCAGCTTCGCATCGGCAACTCCGCGGATGTCCTGAACCTGCTGCTCGGCTTCGAGGTCGACGTCGCGGTTACCGCCCATCCGGTCTCCGACCCGCGGCTTGCGGCGAGCCCCTTGCGCCGCGACCGGCTGGTCGTCTTCGTACCCAAGGACCATGCCTGGGCGGATCGTGGCGCGCTGGAGATCGAGGATCTCGCCGGCTGCGACCTCGTCGTCCGCGAGCGCGGATCGATCACCCGCGAGGTGTTCGAGGCGCGGCTCGCGCAAGCCGGCGTCCGGCCACGGGCGCTGTTCGAGGTGCAGACCCGCGAAGCCGTGCGCGAGGCGGTCGCGTCGAATTTCGGCATCGGCGTCGTTTTCCTGAGCGAATTCGGCGTCGACCCGCGGTTTCGCGCACTGTTCGTCGAGGGGCCGGGACTTGGCGTCGCGGAATATGCGGTCACCCTGGTCGAGCGGCGGCCGCTGTCGCTCGTCGCCCTGTTCTTCGACACGGCCGCCAAGCTCGCCAGCGACAACAATTGGCTGGACGAGCCGGCGCCGCCGCCACGGGCCGGCCGCGAACCATAGATGATCTCGATAGGTTCCATAGCGGACCGCAGCTTGTCCCTATGAAACGCCGACCCTAGCCTCCGCATGCGACGTGTCCGCAGCGCGTCCGGTTGCAGGAGGCGGTCTCATGGCGTCAGGCCCGACGGAGCTGGTGATGGCGCTGGTGGGCAGCGTCGCGCTGCTGCTCTGGGGCGTCCGGCAGGTGCGTGTCGGCGTCACCGGCGCCTTCGGCAGCGAACTGCGCCGGCTGCTCGCCGCGGCCGCGAGCCGCCGCTGGCGCGCGTTCCTGATGGGCGGCCTCGTCAGCGGGCTGCTGCAATCGGCAACCGCGACCGCGCTGCTCGTCGGCGCCTTTGCCGGCCAGAAGCTGGTCGCCCTGCCGCTCGCCCTGACCATGATGCTCGGCGCCGACGTCGGTTCGACGCTCGCCGCGCAGCTTCTCGCCTTCGACGTCAAGGCGCTCTGGGCGGTTCTGGTCGCCACCGGCGTCGGCCTTGCCATGGCGACCGACACGGGCCGGACGCGCGGGCTGGCGCGGATCTCGTTCGGGATCGGCGTGATGTTGCTGTCACTGCGCGAGATTGGGGGCGCCGCCGCCGTCCTGCAGCATTCGGAGCTGTTCCGCGGCGTGCTCGGGGCGCTTGCCGGCGCGCCGGCGCTGGCGGTCGCCGTGATGGCGCTCGCCACCTGGGCCGTGCATTCCAGCCTGGCGATGATCCTGTTCACGATGTCACTTGCGCATTCGGGCGCGGTGCCGCCCGTGCTCGCGCTTGCCTTGGTGCTCGGCGCCAATCTCGGCGGCGCGGCGGCCCCCTTCCTCGCCTTGTCCGGTTCGCCGGCCGCGGCGCGGCGGGTGCCGCTCGGCAATCTTCTCATGCGCGCCATCGCGGTGGCGGCGGTGCTGCCCTGGCTCGGCGCCGCCTCGGGCCTGGCCGAGTGGCTCGGCGGCGCCGATCCGGCGCGGCTGGTGGCCCATGTCCATACCCTGTTCAACGTCGCGCTCGCCGCGATCTTCCTGCCGCTCTGCGGGCCGGTCGCCGGTCTCGTGGAGCGCCTCCTGCCCGAGCCTCCGGCTGCCGCCGACCCGGGCGTCGCGCGGCATCTCGATCCGAACCTCGTCACGTCGCCGCCGGAAGCGCTCGCCTGCGCCATGCGCGAAGCGCTGGAGCTCGGCCATCACGTCAGCGCCATGGTCCGCCGCATTCCGGAGGCGATGACCGCCAGCGACATCAGGGTGGTGCGCGAGATCGAAAAGCTCGACGACGTCGCCGACCGGCTGTTCGAGAGCCTGAAGCTCTATCTGGTCAAGGTTTCGCAGGCCGAGATGACCGAGGAGGAAAGCCGGCGCGCGATGGAGATCGTCAGCTTCGCCACCCATCTCGAGCATATCGGCGACATCATCGACAAGAACCTGATGGAGCTCGCCGCCAAGCGTGCCCGCAAGGGCCTGGTCTTCTCGGATGAAGGGCGCGAGGAGCTCCTGGCCTTCCATGCCCTCGTCATGACCAATATGGCGCTGGCGCTGAACGTGTTCGCGACCCGCGACGTCGACATGGCGCGCCGCCTGGTCGCCGAGAAATCGGCCATTCGCATCGCCGAGCGCAATGCAACCGAGAACCACTATGCCAGGCTGCGGGCCGGACGGCCCGAATCGATCGAAACCAGCACGATCCATCTCGATGTCGTGCGCGACCTGAAGCGCATCCACGGGCACCTGGCCTCGACCGCCTATCCCATTCTCGAAGCGGCCGGCGAGCTTTCCGACTCGCGCCTCAAGGCGCAGGATGATGGGCCACTGCCGGCCACCGCCAGCCAATCCCGCGTTTCGGCGTGACCGGTTCGCGTTCGCATCGCCCTTCGAGATCTCGCGCAGGAACCACCATTCTCACCTCTCCCCGGCGGGGAGAGGTCGGCGCGAATAGCGAGTGCGAACGCATCTCGCCTTCGCTCGATGCTATGGCGCCGGGAGAGGGGGATTTAAGGCTTCAGAACAAGGCTTTAAGCGTTTCGCATGGTGCATTTTCGTTGAGCGCCTCTCCCCCTCTCCCGGCCTTCGGCCGACCTCTCCCCGCTGGGGAGAGGTGAGGATGGTGGTTCCGGCGCGAGCATCGCGGGCTGGCAAGCCGTCGCACAACACACTGAAAAACCGCGGACTTCCGAGATGTTTGCGAACGCCCGGTCTGACGGGAGGGTCGAACTCAGGCGCCGGCGGCCCCCGCCATTTCGGCGGCCCGCTCGCGCTGGATGCGGCGGAACCGCATCAGCAGCTTGAAGGCGCGGCCCGACCGGCCGCCGCGGACCAGGCGGGTATAGGCCTGCAGCCGCTTCTTCACCGGGTCGATATAGCCATGCGCCCAGACGACCCAGCGGTTCCAGGTGTCGTAGACGCGCACGAACCAGCCGATCTGCAGGAGCTTCGGCTTGCACGCCTCGAACAGGAAGGCCTCGAGGCCGACCCCGACCACCTTGGCGAGCAGGAACACGCCGCAGCCGAGAATGACGTGGCCATGGCCGATCAGCGACAGGCCGGCGAGCTTGAACGGGATCAGCAGCAGCACCGGAATGATGAAGACGCCGAGCGTGACATAGGGCGGCAGCCGCTCGAGCCCGTCATGGATCGCCTGTTTCAGCCTGGCGAAAGGCAGGGCGTCGATGACCCGCCGGATCTGCGGGCCGATGCGTTCCCACAGCCAGGTTTCGACCAGGATGATGATCGCGGCAATGACGATGAACGGGCGGACAAGGCGGCGCATGAACGCTCCCCAGCGAGGCAACCACCTTATTTCGCATGGCCAATGTGTCTGGATGACGGCGCGGAAATGGTGCCCGCGCGCCGAATATTTCAGGCGGGAGACCAGATTCCGTTGGTCGACAGGAGGTGGTCGACACGCCCCTCCTTCAAGGCCCGCAGTGCCTCTTCGGGCCGGTTGATGATCGGCTCCTCATGGACGTTGAACGAGGTGTTGATCAAAGCCGGGATGCCGGTCTTGCGCTCATAGGCGTGCAGCACGTCGTAATAGACCGGGTTCTGCTCGCGATGGATGATCTGTGGCCGCGCGGTGCCGTCGACATGGACGCAGGCCGGGATGCGGTCGCGCCATTCCGGCTTCACGTCGCAGGTCACCGTCATGAAATTGGCGGTGTAGATCAGCGATTCCGGCAGGAGGAACAGGTCGCGCGCCCGTTCCGCCCGGACCACCGGCGCGAAAGGCATGAAGTCGGTGCGGTCGAGCCGCTTGTTCAGCCAGTCATTGATCGAGCGGTCGACCGGGCTCGCCATGATCGAACGGGCGCCGAGCGCGCGCGGACCATATTCCATCCGGCCGAGATAGGTGCCGACGATCTGGCCCGCGGCGATCAGGGATGCCGCCTCCTCGATCGGATCGGCGACCGGCCGGCGGGCCGCGCCGCCGGCGGTGAAGCTCGCTTCGACGGCCGCCTCGTAGTCGCGGCCGCGATAGACGGTGGCGAGCCGCTGGCGCTGTTTCAGCCAGGTTTCCAGGCCGTCGCGCGCGAGCAGATATTCGAGCACGCCGCCATCGGCCTCGCCCTGGTCGGACATGGCCGGATAGACGAAGATCTCGTCGAGGTCGAAGCGTTCGGCGATGCGCTGGGTCAGCTTCACATTGGCGAAGACGCCGCCCGACAGCCCGAGATGGCGCACCGGATGGCGCTTCAGCATCTTGGCGAGAGCATCGAGGCAGACGGTTTCGAGCGTTTGCTGGACGCTCGCCGCCATGTCCTCGCGCGAGGCTTTGCCGGCGAGTGAGCGGACCAGCATGCGCACGCGCCAGCGCGGCAGGCGGCAATGGATCTGGCCGTCGTCGGCAACCTGATAGAGCGCGGTCAGCCGCTCGGCGTGCACCGGCTTGCCATAGGCGGCGAGCCCCAGGACCTTGCCCTCGTGGCGCAGCGCCTTGAAGCCGAGCGCCTCGGTGACATAGGCGTAGAGCTTGCCGAGGCTGTCGCCGGGCCGCTGCGGCACCGGCTTTTTCAGCGTGTCGGCCTCGCCGCCGAACAGGTCGGTCAGCTTGCCGTCCTTCAGCAGGCGCGCCGAATAGAACACGTCGTCGCCGCCGCCATCGGACGAATAGATCAGCGCCTCGTCCACCGGCATGTGGCTGAGGGTGGCCAGCGCATGGGCCATGTGATGGTTGTAGAAGAACGGCCTGGCTTTCGCCGGCAGGCCGTGGTTGCGGCCGAACCGGTCGACATCGACGATCTCGGCGAGGGACGCCGCCTTGCCGGCGCGCAGGGGCGCGATCGGATCGACCTTGCGCTGGCGCAGCAAGCCGCCGAACGGGTGAAAGGTCCGATGTACCTCGCCGGCCGGATAGCGCATGCGCGGATAGCAGACGACGTCGATGGCATCTGCGGTCAGGCCGGCCTGGGCCAGGCACTCGGCCACCGCTTCGGCTGGAAAACGATAGCCGTCGGTCTTGATCCGGGTGACCCGTTCCAGCGCAACGGAGGCGATGACCTTGTAGTCGTCATAGAGCGCCGCGCAGGCATCATGCGACTGGTAGAAGCCTAGAATGATCACGCGGCAATCCGTTTCCCGACGGCGAAGGCGTCGGCCATGGCCACATTCCGGCCCGGCGCACCGTCAGGCGCGCCGGGCCGGAAGGACAATCCCGTCAATGGGCCCGCCTCAATACACGCGGGCCTTCGGCTCGATATACTGAATGTCGTTGGTCATCGTATAGGTGTGGACCGGGCGATAATCGATGGTCACCGACTTCTTGTGGTCGTCGGCGAAGGCCAGCGTGTGCTTCATCCAGTCCTTGTCGTTGCGGTCGGCGAAATCCTCGCGGGCATGAGCGCCACGGCTTTCCTGGCGGTTCGAAGCCGAGTCCATGGTGACCACGGCCTGGCTGATCAGGTTGTCGAACTCGAGCGTTTCGATCAGGTCGGAATTCCAGATCAGCGAGCGATCGGTGGTCTTGATGTCGGTCGAGCCCTGCCAGACCTCGTGGATCAGCTTCTGGCCCTCTTCCAGCACTTCGCCGGTGCGGAACACCGCGCAGTTCGACTGCATGATGCCCTGCATCTTGGCGCGCAGCTGGGCGGTCGGGGTGCCGCCGGAGGCGTTGCGGAACTTGTCGAGCCGCGACAGCGCGAGCTCGGAGGCTTCCTTCGGCAGGTCCTCGTGCTTCTCGCCGGCCACCACCGTCTCGGCGGCGCGCAGGCCGGCGGCTCGGCCGAACACCACGAGATCGATGAGCGAGTTGGAGCCGAGCCGGTTGGCGCCATGCACGGAGACGCAGGCCGCCTCGCCGATCGCCATCAGGCCGGGGACGATGGCGTCTGGGTCGCCACCCTTCTTGGTATAGACCTCGCCGTGATAGTTCGTGGGGATGCCGCCCATATTGTAGTGCACCGTCGGAATGACCGGGATCGGCTCCTTGGTGACATCGACGCCGGCGAAGATCTTGGCGCTCTCGGAAATGCCCGGCAGGCGTTCGTGCAAGATCTTCGGATCGAGATGGTCGAGGTGCAGGTAGATGTGGTCCTTGTTCTTGCCGACACCCCTGCCCTCGCGGATCTCCATGGTCATGGAGCGCGAGACGACGTCGCGCGAGGCAAGATCCTTGGCCGAGGGCGCATAACGCTCCATGAAGCGCTCACCCTCGGAATTGGTGAGATAACCGCCCTCGCCGCGCGACCCTTCGGTGATCAGGCAGCCGGAGCCGTAGATGCCGGTCGGATGGAACTGGACGAATTCCATGTCCTGCAGCGGCAGGCCGGCGCGCAGCACCATGGCATTGCCGTCGCCGGTGCAGGTGTGAGCCGAGGTGGCCGAGAAATAGGCGCGGCCATAACCGCCGGTGGCCAGGATGGTCTGGCGGCCGCGGAAGCGATGCAGCGTGCCGTCGTCCATCTTCAGCGCGACCACGCCGAGGCAGCGGCCGTCCTCCGACATCATCAGATCGATGGCGAAATATTCGATGAAGAACTCGGCATTGTTGCGCAGCGCCTGGCCGTAAAGCGTGTGCAGAATGGCATGGCCGGTGCGGTCGGCCGCCGCGCAGGTGCGCTGGGCGGTGCCCTTGCCGTAATGGGTGGTCATGCCGCCGAACGGCCGCTGGTAGATCTTGCCGGCCTCGGTGCGCGAGAACGGCACGCCCCAGTGCTCGAGCTCATAGACCGCCGCCGGCGCGTTGCGCACCAGATATTCGATGGCGTCCTGGTCGCCGAGCCAGTCGGAGCCCTTGACCGTGTCGTACATGTGCCAGCGCCAGTCGTCCTCGCCCATATTGCCGAGCGAGGCCGAAATGCCGCCCTGGGCGGCGACCGTGTGCGAGCGGGTCGGGAACACCTTGGAGATGCAGGCGGTCTTCAGGCCGGCCTGGGCGCAGCCGACGACGGCGCGCAAGCCCGCACCGCCGGCGCCGACGATGACGACGTCATAGGTGTGGTCGGTGATATCATAGGCGCGGCCATTGACGGCGGGTCCGGCGGCTTGAGCCATGGCACGGTGCTCCTGGTAGTCAGCTGTCCCGGGCCCGAAGACGCGGGATATCGATTGAGAACGCGCGGCGTCAGACGCCGAACGACAATTTCAGGATCGCGAAGATCGAGGCGAGCGCCACGACCGCCGAAAAGAAGGTGTTGAGCAGCAGCAGGACGATGCGGGCGCCCTCGGCCGGGACATAGTCCTCGATGACCATCTGCATGCCGAGGCGCATGTGATAGACCGCCGACATGACGAAGAGGATCAGCGGGATCGCCACGATCGGCGAGCCCAGCGTCGCCTTCACCGCCGAATAATTGCTGCCGGCGGTCGAGATGATGAGGCCGACGACGAACAGCGACAGCGGGATATTGGCGACCGCGGTCACCCGCTGCAGCCAGAAATGCTCGGTGCCTGACCTGGCCGAACCAAGGCCGCGGACACGGCCGAGCGGGGTGCGCATGGAGGCTTTCGATTCCGACATGATCCTGGTCCTCAGACGCCGCCGCGCACGGCATAAGCGACGATCCAGGTCAGGATCGTCAAAGCCACCGAGCCGATGAGATTGGCGCGAACCAGCCATTCGCGCTCCTGCGGGCCGAAACCGCGGCCGGTGTCCCAGATGAAATGCCTGATGCCGCCGAGCATGTGGTGGAACAGGGCCCAGGTATAGCCGAACAGCACGAGGCGGCCGATGAACGAGCCGGCGAACCACTGGAAGGTGGCATAGGCGCTCGGCCCCGAAGCGGCGGCCACCAGCCACCAGACCAGGAGAAGCGTGCCGAAAAACAGCGCGCAGCCGGTGATGCGATGGACGATGGACATCATCATCGTCAGCATCGGCCGGTAAATCTGCAGGTGCGGGGAGAGCGGGCGCTCGGGCATCGGCTTCACATCGGCCATTGTCGGCAGGTCCTCATGGCTGGCCGGAATGGATCGGCCGCCGGAAATCACGCGCCTGTTTACGAAACCGCGAGGCCCGGCGCAACGGAGGCCTTGTCCGACAAAGGGGGTAGAACCATTCTTAAATAATCAAAGCGCCCCTGCGGCACAATCACTTGCGGGCATTTCCGCCGGCCGCTAATGCCTCGGGCCCATGGCCGATACGCTGTCCCGCTACCAGGCGCTCGTCGATGCCGGTGAGATCTCCTTCGACCCGGCGCAGGCCGCGGTGGCGAAGCGGCTCAACCGCCTGAACGAGGAACTCGCCGACTACCGCCTGTCGCGGCGCAAATCCTCGGCGCTCGCCTGGCTGTTTTCGCGCGGCGAGAAACGCGCACCGGTGACCGGCCTCTATATCTGGGGCGAGGTCGGCCGCGGCAAGACCATGCTGATGGACCTGTTCATGGCGGCGAGCCCGGTGAAGCGCAAGCGCCGGGCCCATTTCCATGAATTCATGGCCGATGTGCACGAACGCATCCATCACTATCGCCAGAAGCTGAAAACCGGCGAGGTCAAGGGCGACGACCCGATCGGACCGGTGGCGCTGGAGCTGGCCGAAGAGGCCTGGCTCCTGTGTTTCGACGAATTCGCGGTCACCGACATCGCCGACGCGATGATCCTGGGGCGGCTGTTCGCCAAGCTGTTCGAGGAAGGCGTCGTGGTGGTCGCCACCTCCAACGTGGTGCCGGACCTGCTTTATAATGACGGGCTCAACCGCGCGCTGTTCCTGCCCTTCATCAAGCTGCTGCAGGAACGCATGGCGGTGGTGAAGCTCGAATCACGCACCGACTTCCGCCTGGAGAAGCTCGCCGGCCAGCCGGTCTGGACCGTGCCGCTCGACGACCGCGCCGACCAGGCGATGGACGAGGCCTGGGCGCGGCTGACCGGCGGGGCGGGGGGCGAACCCGGCGACCTGGTGGTCAAGGGCCGCCACGTCCCGGTGCCCAGGCAGGCGCGCGGTGTCGCCCGCTTCAGCTTCGCCGATCTCTGCGAAAAGCCGCTGGGAGCCTCCGACTACCTGGCGATCGCCCATTCCTATCACACCGTTTTGATCGACCGCGTGCCGGTGATGCGCGGCCTCGGCATGCGCAACGAGGCCAAGCGCTTCATCACCCTGATCGACGCGCTCTATGACAACCAGGTGAAGCTGGTGGCGAGCGCCGGCGCCGAACCGACCGGGCTCTACCTGTCCGACGAGGGCTTCGAGGTCTTCGAGTTCAACCGGACCGCCTCGCGGTTGATCGAGATGCGCTCGGACGAATATCTCGCCGCGCCGCATGAACGCCGTGTCGCCCCTTCGGCCGATACCGGCGGCATCGTCGAAACGTGACGATGGACATCGTCGAAACGTGACGATGGACATCATCGAAGCCTGACGATGGACATCGTCGAAACCTGACCGACGGCATATCGCCCGGCGCAGGTTCGGATAAGGTCTGCCGATGCAAGGTGAACAGCGAGACGGTCCATGAACCGCGGCGCGCGAGGCGGCGCACGGCCGGCGAAACCTGCCGGTCCGGCCGAACCGATCCAGAACCCGAAGGCAGGCCGTGGCCCGACGCGCTGAAACCTATCGGCCGCCGGCCGCCCAGCCCCAGGAGGACCGTGTCCAGGCACGCCTGGTGGCGATCGCCGCCGAGCATATTCGCCGTTACGGGCCCGAGCGCGTGACCGTGGTGGCGGTGGCGCGCGAGGCCGGCATGAGCCACGCCAATGTCTACCGCTTCTTCCCGTCCAAGGCGGGGCTGGTGGAGGCGGTGGTGGTCGCCTGGACCCGCTCCGTCGAAATGGCGCTCGGCGATATCGCCAGTGCCCCTGACCCCGCCGACGACAAGCTGGAGCGGTTCCTCACCGCCTGGGCCAAGGCCCAGCGCGACGGCCTGGACCGTGACCCCGCGATCTACGGCGCCTATGCGACCTTCTGGGAGGGCCGGCGCGACAGCATCACCGCCCATCGGGCGCGGTTGCGCTCGTTTCTCTCGGCCATTGTCGACGAAGGGCTGGAGCCCGGCCCGTTCCGCATCAAGGACGAGGAAAAGGCGGTCGCCTTCGTCGGCGACGCGATGCAGCGCTTTGTCCATCCGGCTTTGGTCATGGAGACCCGCGACCTGACGCGTACCCAGGTCGAGGCGCGGATCTCGGTCATGGCACGCATCGTCATCCGGACGCTGGTCTCGGGCGGGGTCTGAGCGGCGGGCCGTCGCGACCACCCGCCGGAGCGCGGTTTGAGCCTCGATAGGCCCGCCAGAGCCCAGATCTAAGCAAAACCACCACTAGTCGCCCGGCCTTTCGCCGGCCATAGCCTGCTTGATCGCCTTGCTGTCGGGCCGGGGGCCGCGACCGGCGATCGGGGGGACAATCCATGTGTGAGACCTGCAAGACCTTCGAGCCGAGCCGCCGGCAGGCGCTGACGCTCGCCGCCTCCGGCGCACTGGCCGGCTTCGCCGGCCTTCGGCCCGCCGCGGCAAGCGACGGCCCTGCGACAGCCTTGACCCCGGACCAGGCGCTGGAGCAGCTCAAGGCCGGCAACCGGCGCTTCGTCGCCAATCCGCAGGCCTGCGTCTCCGACATGGCCAAGCGCCGCCACGACGTGGCCGCCGGCCAGGCGCCCTGGGCGACCCTGGTCAGCTGCGCCGACAGCCGCGTGCCGCCGGAACTGGTGTTCGGCGGCCTGAGCCTCGGCGAATTGTTCGTCATCCGCAATGCCGGCAACACGGTCGATACCGTGGCCATGGGCACGCTGGAATATGGCGCCGCGGTGCTGAAATCGCCGCTGATCGTGGTGCTCGGCCATGAGCGCTGCGGCGCGGTCATGGCGGCCTGCGACGTGGTCACCAAGAATGCCACCTTCCCCGGCTCGATCGGCCCGATGATCGAGCCGATCCTGCCGGCGGCGATCGCCGCGCGCGGCCGCGACGGCGATTTCGTCGACAATACCGTCCGCGAGAATGTCCGGCGCACGGTCGCCCGGCTGCAGGCGGCGGGACCGGTCGTCGCGGACATGGCCAGGGCGGGCAAGATCAGGATCGTCGGCGCGCGTTATGACCTGGACAGTGGCGAGGTTGAGTTCTTTGCCTGAGCGGGATCAGGATACCGGCGGCGGCCTGGGGGCCGCCGCCAAGACCCGGGGCGTCGACAAGGACGCCCCCTTTCGGCTCAGCGCCATGGTCCGATTTGTGACAATTTACAAAATTTGAAATTTGTAACTTCTCATTCGCCCGCGGCACGGCCGGCGGCGGCCCGACAATGGTTACCGGGAGGTTAAATCACGCCCGAGACGACAAATCGAACCACGGCCCGGCCGGCGTCATCAAATCATTGCCATGTTTGGCCTTTCTGATCGCGGGCGCGGCTCGCCGCGCAGACCTTCCCGGCCGTTCCGGCCACCGTCAAATCATCCTGAAGCACAGCTTGAAACCGGGCCGCGATTGTGGATATCGAAGCGGCTATGCGGGATCTCCCGCCCCGGTAACCAGCTCCACCGAAAGACCTCCCCATGGCGCGCAAGAAAATCGCACTGATCGGCTCCGGCCAGATCGGCGGCACCCTGGCACTCCTCGCCGGCATCAAGGAACTCGGCGACATCGTCATGTTCGACATTGCCGAGGGCACCGCCAAGGGCAAGGCCCTCGACATCGCGCAGGCTTCCGCCGTCGAAGGCTTCGATGCCAAGCTGTCCGGCACCGGTACCTATGAGGCGATCGAGGGCGCCGATGTCTGCATCGTCACCGCCGGCGTGCCGCGCAAGCCGGGCATGAGCCGCGACGATCTCCTCGGCATCAACCTGAAGGTGATGGAACAGGTCGGCGCCGGCATCAAGAAATATGCCCCGAACGCCTTCGTCGTCTGCATCACCAACCCGCTCGACGCCATGGTCTGGGCGCTGCAGAAGTTCTCCGGCCTGCCGGCGAACAAGGTGGTCGGCATGGCCGGCGTGCTCGATTCCTCGCGCTTCGCCCTGTTCCTGGCGGAAGCCACCGGCGTCTCGATCGAAGACATTCACGCCTGGACCCTCGGCGGCCACGGCGACGACATGGTGCCGATGGTGCGCCACTCCACCGTCGGCGGCGTGCCGCTGAACCAGGTGGTCAAGTCCGGCTGGCTGAACCAGGACAAGCTGGACGCCATCGTCGAGCGCACCCGCAAGGGTGGCGGCGAGATCGTCGCCCTGCTCGGCAACGGCTCGGCCTTCTACGCCCCGGCGGCTTCCGCCATCGCCATGGCCGAGAGCTACCTGAAGGACAAGAAGCGCGTCCTGCCGGCGGCGGCCTATCTCACCGGCCAGTATGGCGTGAAGGACATGTATGTCGGCGTGCCCGTGCTGATCGGCTCGACCGGCGTGGAAAAGATCATCGAATTCGATCTCGACAAGTCCGAGCAGGACATGTTCGCCAAGTCGGTCGCCTCGGTGAAGGGCCTCGTCGACGCCTGCAAGACCATCGCCCCCGACCTGGCGAAATAACCCGGCCCGCTCGTCGGCCCCTTCCAGAACGCGCGAAGGCGACAGCCCCTGACGGCTGCCGCCTTCGGCCCCTCGAAACCTGAAGCGGCCAGACCGCCAAGCGAGAGATGCGATGAACATCCACGAATATCAGGCGAAAGCGCTTCTGAAGGAGTTCGGGGCGCCCGTCTCCAACGGCATTGCGATCTTCAAGCCATCGGAAGCCAAGGACGCGGCGAAGAAGCTCGGCGGTCCGCTCTGGGTGGTGAAGTCCCAGATCCATGCCGGCGGACGCGGCAAGGGCAAGTTCAAGGAAAAGTCGGCCGGTGAAAAAGGCGGCGTCCGGCTCGCCAAGTCGATCGACGAGGTGGCCGAGTTCGCCAAGCAGATGCTCGGCTCGACGCTCGTCACCATTCAGACCGGCCCGGCCGGCAAGCAGGTCAACCGCCTCTATATCGAGGACGGTTCCGACATCGCCAAGGAATTCTACCTGTCCATGCTGGTGGACCGCGAGACCGGCCGCACCGCCTTCGTGGTTTCCACCGAAGGCGGCATGGACATCGAAGAGGTCGCGCACGCGACGCCTGAAAAGATCAAGACCTTCTCGGTCGATCCGGCCACCGGCTTCATGCCCCATCACGGCCGCACCATCGCCAAGGCGCTCGGCCTGACCGGCGACCTCGCCAAGCAGGCCGAGGCGGTCGCGGGCATCCTCTACAAGGCCTTCGTCGCCAAGGACATGGCGATGCTGGAGATCAACCCGCTGATCGTCACCAAGGACAGCAAGCTGAAGGTGCTTGATGCCAAGGTGTCGTTCGATTCGAACGCGCTCTACCGTCACCCCGACGTGGTGGCGCTGCGCGACGAGACGGAAGAGGACGCCAAAGAGATCGAAGCGTCGAAATACGACCTCGCCTATATCGCGCTGGACGGCACGATCGGCTGCATGGTCAATGGCGCCGGCCTCGCCATGGCCACCCTCGACATCATCAAGCTCTACGGCGAGGAGCCGGCGAACTTCCTGGATGTCGGCGGCGGCGCCAGCGAAGAGAAGGTCACCGCGGCCTTCAAGATCATCACCGCCGATCCGCAGGTGAAGGGCATCCTGGTCAACATCTTCGGCGGCATCATGAAATGCGACGTCATCGCCCGCGGCGTGATCGCCGCGGTCAAGACGGTCGGCCTCGAAGTGCCGCTGGTCGTGCGTCTCGAAGGCACCAATGTCGAAGAGGGCAAGGCGATCATCCGCGGCTCCGGGCTGAACGTCATCCCGGCCGACGACCTCGACGACGCCGCCCAGAAGATCGTCGCCGCCGTGCGCCAGAGCGCCAAGGCTCCGGCCAAGGCCGCCAAGGCTCCGACCAAAAAAGCCGCTCCGGCCAAGGCAGCTCCGGCGAAGGCGGCAGCCAAGCCCGCCCCGGCAAAGGCGACCGCCAAGGCCGCTCCGGCCAAGGCTGCTCCGGCGAAAGCCGCCGCCGCCAAGAAGGACGGCGCTGCCGAGAAGGTTCCGGCAGCGAAAGCTTCGGCCGGCAAGCCGGCGGATGCCAAGAGCGCGGCCAAGGCACCAGCCAAGGCCGCAGCGAAGGGCGTCGCCAAAGCCTCGGTCGTCGTCCCCAAGGTCGCCGTTCCCGCCTCGCCGACCAAGTCGGCGGCCCAGGCGGCCAAGGGCGCAGCCCCTGCCAAGGGCGCGGCGAAAGCCGCCGCCGCGACCAAGACCGCATCCACCAAGTCGGGCAGCGCATCGCCGAAGAAGTCGGCCGCTGCGAAGTCCAAAAGCAAGAAGTGAGGACCTTCGATGTCGATTCTCATCACTAAGAAGACGAAGGTCATCACCCAGGGCTTCACCGGCAAGAATGGCACCTTCCATTCCGAGCAGGCGATCGCCTATGGCACCAAGATGGTCGGTGGCGTGGCGCCCGGCAAAGGCGGCCAGACCCACCTGAACCTGCCGGTGTTCGACACGGTGGCGGAAGCCCGCGACAAGACCGGCGCCGACGCTTCCGTCGTCTACGTGCCGCCGCCGGGTGCGGCCGACGCGATCCTGGAGGCCGTCGATGCCGAGATCCCGCTGATCATCTGCATCACCGAGGGCATTCCGGTGCAGGACATGATCAAGGTGAAGCGGGCGCTCGAAGGCTCCAAGTCGCGTCTCATCGGGCCGAACTGCCCGGGGGTCGTGACCGCCGGCGAGTCGAAGATCGGCATCATGCCGGCCAACATCTTCCGCAAGGGCAATGTCGGCATCGTGTCGCGCTCGGGCACGCTGACCTATGAAGCGGTGTTCCAGACCACCCAGGCCGGCCTCGGCCAGACGACGGCCGTCGGCATCGGCGGCGATCCGGTCAAGGGCACCGAATTCATCGACATGCTGGAAATGTTCCTGGCCGATGCCAAGACCGAGTCGATCATCATGATCGGCGAGATCGGCGGTTCGGCCGAGGAGGATGCGGCCCAGTTCATTCGCGACGAGGCCAAGCGCGGTCGCAAGAAGCCGATGGTCGGCTTCATCGCCGGACGCACCGCCCCTCCCGGCCGCCGCATGGGCCATGCCGGCGCGATCATCTCGGGCGGCAAGGGCGGCGCCGACGACAAGATCGCCGCGATGGAGGCCGCGGGCATCCGCGTGTCGCCGTCGCCGGCCCGGCTCGGCACGACACTTGTCGAACTTTTGAAGAAGAAGCGCTGAGCCGCTTCGCAAGAACAAGAAATCGGCCAGCTTCTGGCCGATTTCCACCACCGAAGAAGACGCCATAAGGCGTTCGATTGAAGTGCGGACAACCCACGCCGCCCGCGATCCAGAACGCTGCAGGAACCGATCATGGCACGCCAAGACGAGACCATCGCGCTCACCTCTTTCCTCTATGGCGGCAATGCCGCCTATATCGAGGACCTCTACGCCCGCTACGAAGCCAATCCGGCTTCGGTCGACGCGGAGTGGCAGGCCTTCTTCAAGACGCTCGGCGACGATGCCGCCGACGTCGCCAAGAACGCCGAGGGGCCGTCCTGGGCCAAGCCGAACTGGCCGATCGAGGCCAATGGCGAGCTGATCTCGGCGCTCGACGGCAATTGGGCGGCGATCGAGAAGGTCATCGGCGACAAGCTGAAGGCCAAAGCCGCCGACAAGGCCCAGCCGGCGAGCGCGCCGGTCGCCGAGACCGACATCCAGCAGGCGACGCGCGATTCGGTTCGCGCGCTGATGCTGATCCGCGCCTATCGGGCGCGCGGCCACCTGCACGCCAATCTCGATCCGCTCGGCCTGGATCCGCCCAAGACCCATGAGGAACTCGATCCGCGCTCCTATGGCTTCACCGAGGCCGATTTCGACCGCAAGATCTTCATCGACAAGGTGCTCGGCCTGGAATTCGCCACCTTGCGCGAAATGGTCGGCATTCTCGAGCGCACCTATTGCCAGACGCTCGGCGTCGAGTTCATGCACATCACCGATCCGGCCCAGAAGGCCTGGATCCAGGAGCGCATCGAAGGTCCGGACAAGGAAATCGCCTTCACCAAGGAGGGCAAGCGCGCCATCCTGCAGAAGCTGGTCGAAGCCGAGGGCTTCGAGAAATTCCTCGACCTGCGCTACACCGGCACCAAGCGCTTCGGCCTCGACGGCGGCGAATCGATGATCCCCGCGCTCGAGCAGATCATCAAGCGCGGCGGCAATCTCGGCGTGAAGGAAATCGTGCTGGGCATGGCCCATCGCGGCCGCCTGAACACGCTGACCCAGGTGATGGCCAAGCCGCACCGCGCACTGTTCCACGAATTCAAGGGCGGCTCCTATGCCCCCGACGACGTGGAGGGCTCGGGCGACGTGAAATATCACCTCGGCGCCTCGTCGGACCGCGAGTTCGACGGCAACAAGGTGCACCTGTCGCTCACCCCCAACCCGTCGCATCTGGAAATCGTCAATCCGGTGGTGCTCGGCAAGGTCCGCGCCAAGCAGGACCAGCACGGCTGCCCGCCGGAAGACCGTTCCGCGGTGCTGCCTCTGCTCATCCATGGCGATGCCGCCTTTGCCGGCCAGGGCGTCGTGGCGGAATGTTTCGGCCTGTCCGGCCTGAAGGGTCACCGCACCGGCGGCTCGATCCATTTCATCATCAACAACCAGATCGGCTTCACCACCTATCCCCGCTACAGCCGGTCCTCGCCCTATCCGTCCGACGTCGCGAAGATGGTCGAAGCGCCGATCTTCCACGTCAACGGCGACGACCCGGAAGCGGTGGTCTTCGCCGCCAAGGTCGCGACCGAATTCCGGCAGAAGTTCCAGAAGCCCGTCGTCATCGACATGTGGTGCTACCGCCGCTTCGGTCATAACGAAGGCGACGAGCCGGCCTTCACCCAGCCCTTGATGTACAAGAAGATCAGGGGCCTGAAATCCTCGCTCGACCTCTACGGCGCCAAGCTGGTCAGCGAAGGCGTGGTGACCGCGGCCGAATTCGACGGCATGAAGGCCGACTGGCGCACCCGGCTCGACGGTGAATACGAAGCCGGCCAGTCCTACAAGCCGAACAAGGCCGACTGGCTGGACGGCCGCTGGCAGGGCCTGAAGGCACCGGGCTCGACCGACGACGACCCGCGCCGCGGCGCGAGCGGCGTCGAGCACGCCCGCCTGGTCGAGATCGGCAAGGCGATCACCAAGATTCCGGAGAAGTTCACCGCGCACAAGACCATCCACCGGTTCATGGACAACCGCCGCAAGATGATCGAGACCGGCGAAGGCATCGACTGGGCGACCGGCGAGGCGCTCGCCTTCGGCACCCTGGTGGCCGACGGCCATCGCGTGCGCCTGTCCGGCCAGGACAGCGAGCGCGGCACCTTCTCGCAGCGCCATTCGGTGCTGATCGACCAGGAGACCGAGGCCCGCTACACGCCGCTCAACAATATCGGCGGCGGCCAGGCCAAATACGAGGTCATCAACTCGATGCTCTCGGAAGAGGCCGTGCTCGGCTACGAATACGGCTATACGCTGGCCGAGCCGAATGCCCTGGTCGCCTGGGAAGGCCAGTTCGGCGATTTCGCCAATGGCGCCCAGGTCGTCTTCGACCAGTTCATCTCATCGGCCGAACGCAAGTGGCTGAGGCTCTCCGGCCTCGTCTGCCTGCTGCCGCATGGCTATGAGGGCCAGGGACCCGAGCACTCCTCGGCCCGCCTCGAGCGCTTCCTGCAGATGTGCGCGGAAGACAATATGCAGGTGGCCAACTGTTCGACGCCGGCGAACTATTTCCACATCCTGCGCCGGCAGCTGAAGCGCGACATCCGCAAGCCGCTGATCCTGATGACGCCGAAATCGCTGCTGCGCCACAAGCGCGCGGTGTCGAAGCTCTCCGAATTCGAGGCCGGCACGTCGTTCCACCGCGTCTTGTGGGACGATGCGGAGGTCCTGCCGAACCAGGAGATCAAGCTCGTCGAGGACAAGAAGATCCGGCGCGTCGTGCTGTGCTCGGGCAAGGTCTATTACGATCTCTACGAAGACCGCATCAAGCGCGGCATCGACGACGTCTATCTGATGCGCGTCGAACAGCTCTATCCGTTCCCCTTGAAGGCGCTGGCTCACGAGATCGGCCGCTTCAAGAACGCGGATGTGATCTGGTGCCAGGAGGAGCCCAAGAACATGGGCTCCTGGACCTTCGTCGAGCCCTATCTGGAATGGGTCCTCGGCACCGCCGGCTCCAAATCCAAGCGCGCCCGTTATGTCGGTCGCCCGGCCTCGGCGGCCACCGCCACCGGCCTGATGTCCCGGCATGCCGCCCAGCTCCAGGCCTTCCTGGACGAAGCCTTTTCCTGATCCCGCCCGGCCATCGGGCCGGGTCTGAACATTCTCGTTGAGGACGATATTCCATGGCCACCGAAATCCGCGTTCCGACGCTCGGCGAATCGGTCACCGAGGCGACCGTCGCCAAGTGGTTCAAGAAGCCCGGCGAAGCCGTGAAGCAGGATGAACCGCTCGTCGAGCTGGAAACCGACAAGGTGACCCTCGAGGTGAACGCGCCGGCCTCCGGCACGCTCACCGAAATCGTCGCCGATTCCGGCACGACCGTCGGCGTCCAGGCCCTGCTCGGCCAGATCGCCGAAGGTGCCGCCGCACCGGCAGCGGCACCGAAAGCCGCGGCTCCGGCCCCGGCTCCTGCCCCCGCTCCCGCTCCCGCCGCTGCGCCCCAGCCGGCGCGCAGCGTCGACAACGGCCCGGCGGTCGCACGCCTGGCCGCCGAAAGCGGCGTCAGCCCGGCGGCGGCCGCCGCCACCGGCAAGGACGGGCGGGTGACCAAGGGCGACATGCTGGCCGCGATCGCCGCGGGCATCGCGGTTCCGGCTCCGGCCGCAGCGGCGCCCGCCGCCGCGCGCCCGGCTTCGCCCGCCGCCGACGCCCCGCGCGAAGAGCGGGTGCGCATGACCAAGCTGCGCCAGACCATCGCGCGCCGCCTGAAGGAGGCGCAGAACAACGCCGCCATGCTGACCACGTTCAACGAGGTCGACATGTCGCAGCTGATGGCGCTGCGCAGCCAGTACAAGGACCTGTTCGAGAAGAAGCACGGCACCAAGCTCGGCTTCATGGGCTTCTTCGTGCGGGCCTGCGTGCAGGCGCTGAAGGACGTCCCGGCGGTCAATGCCGAGATCGACGGCACCGACATCATCTACAAGAACTTCTGCCACATCGGTGTTGCCGTGGGCACCGACAAGGGCCTGGTGGTTCCGGTGGTCCGCGACGCCGACCAGATGGGCATCGCTCAGATCGAGAAGACCATTGCCGATTTCGGCCGCCGCGCCCGCGACGGCCAGCTGAAGATCGACGAGATGCAGGGCGGCACCTTCACCATCTCGAATGGCGGCGTCTATGGCTCGCTGATGTCGACGCCGATCCTCAACGCACCGCAGTCCGGCATTCTCGGCATGCACAAGATCCAGGAGCGGCCGGTGGTCGTCGCCGGCAAGATCGAGATCCGGCCGATGATGTATCTGGCGGTGTCCTATGACCACCGTATCGTCGACGGCAAGGAAGCGGTGACCTTCCTGGTCCGGATCAAGGAAAGCCTGGAAGATCCGGCCCGCTTGGTGATGGACCTCTGATGCGGTCGAGCTGATCCCGGGAGATTGGCGATGCGGCGTCTGGTTCCAGCTCTTGCCTGCATCGCCCTTGTCGCGGCGGCTCCGGCCGCCGCGCAAAACAACCGGGACGCCCAGCTCGGCGGCATGGCCGAGGATGTCCTGCGAACCGCCGCGCTGGAGCGCGGCGCCTTCGCCGCCTGTCCGGCCACCGGCCCCGATGCAGCCGAGGCCCAGGGCCTCCTGCGCCGCGGCTGGGAGCTCGATATCGCCGAAACCCGCAAGCTGCTGCTGGAGCAGGGCCTTTCCGTGGGTCATGTGACCGCCTTGCTGGCGCGCTTCTCGCTCGACAAGGTCAGACCCGGCATCACTGAACCGGCAGCCCTCAGCGCCTATTGCGCGGCGGTGGGCGACTGGCTGACGCGCTACCTGCAATTTCGCTACATCACACCGCAAGCTGAGATCAGACGGCGCCTCACGCAGCGATGAGGCGGCAAAGCGAAGGTTGGAACATGGCCAGGTCACCGATCGGACACGCAGTTGGATTGTCGCGGGCCGGTCTCGCCGTCGCCGGCGCGGCCCTGGCGCTTTCGGCCTGCGCGATCCCGCCTTACGACGATTTCCGCGGCGGTCCGGGAGCCTGCCTGGTGGTCGCCTCCTCGGGCTTCATGTTCGACCGCAATTGCAGCCAGTTCGAGCTGTCCTGGCTGCCGGGCGCCCAGCGCCTGACGGTCGGCCAGCGCGGTCCCGACGATATCGAGATCCTGGAGGTGTCGGGCCGGCACCGGCTGATCACGGTCAGGCGGATCCACGAGGGCTACTATTGCGCGCTGGCCCGCAACTACCCGAACCCGCGCGTCACCCGCGACTGCCGTACCACCGAGCCGGTTCACCCACCGATCTCGGTGCGCGGCTAGGCCCGCCCGCCCCGTCGTCCCCATGTCCGAAAGCGAACAGCCGATGTCCCAGGGAGTTGTCGTCGTCACCGGAGCGAGCCGCGGCATCGGCCGCGCCTGCGCGCTGATGGCGGCCGCGCGCGGCCATGCCGTCGTGGTCAATTACACGGCGAACCAAGCAGCAGCCGACGAGGTGGTCGCGGCGATCGCAGCGACCGGTGGCAAGGCCGTGGCGGTCAAGGGCGATGTCGCGCGCGAGCCGGACGTGCTGGCGATCTTCGCCGCCGCCGACCGGCTCGGCCGCCTCGTGGGCCTGATCAACAATGCCGGCGTCGTCGACCTGAAATCGCGGGTCGACCAGTTCTCCTTCGAGCGGCTGACCCGCATGATGGCGATCAATGTGGTCGGCTCGATCCTGTGCGCTCGCGAGGCGGTGCGCCGGATGTCGACGGCCCATGGCGGCCAGGGCGGCGGCATCGTCAATATGAGCTCGGTCGCCGCGGTGCTCGGCTCGCCCAACGAATTTGCCGACTACGCCGCCTCCAAGGGCGCGATCGACAGCTTCACCGTCGGGCTGGCCAAGGAAGTCGCGACCGAAGGCATTCGGGTCAATGCCGTACGGCCGGGCATGATCGATACCGAAATCCATGCCAGCGCCGGCGTGCCCGACCGGGTCGCCCGGTTTCAGGACGTCATTCCGATGAAGCGCGGCGGCACGGCCGACGAGGTCGCCCAGGCCGTGCTCTGGCTCATGTCGGAGGAGGCCTCCTACATCACCGGAACCATCATCACGGTGTCGGGCGGCCGCTGACGCGCCGCCTCACCCTCAACCGGAGACTGAACTTCATGTCCTACGATCTCGTCGTCATCGGCACCGGCCCCGGCGGCTATGTCTGCGCCATCCGGGCCGCCCAGCTCGGCTTCAAGGTCGCGGTGGTCGAGAAGCGCAAGACCCATGGCGGCACCTGCCTGAACATCGGCTGCATTCCCTCGAAGGCCCTGCTGCATGCCTCCGAACTGTTCAATGAGGCCGGCCATGGTTTCGCGGCCTTCGGCATCGAGGTGCCGCAGCCCAAGCTGAACCTGAAGCAGATGATGGCGCACAAGCAGGAGACGGTCGATTCGAACGTCAACGGCGTCGCTTTCCTGTTCAAGAAGAACAAGATCGAGAGCTTCACCGGCACCGGTACCATCCTCGGCGCCGGCAAGGTGCAGGTCGCGGCCGCCGATGGCACGACCCAGGTGCTGGAGACCAGGAACATCGTCATCGCCACCGGCTCCGAGGTCACCCCGCTGCCGGGCGTCGCCATTGACGAAAAGCAGATCGTCTCGTCGGAGGGTGCGCTCGAGCTCGACAAGGTGCCGGGCAAGCTGGTGGTGATCGGCGCCGGCGTCATCGGCCTCGAGCTCGGCTCGGTCTGGCGCCGTCTCGGTGCCGAGGTCCATGTCGTCGAATATCTCGACCGCGTCCTGCCCGGCACCGATGCCGAGGTCGCCAAGCAGTTCCAGCGCATCATGGGCAAGCAGGGCATCACCTTCCAGCTGTCCTCGAAGGTCACGGGCGCCAAGGCGACGAAAAAGGGCGTCACGCTCACCGTCGAGCCGGCGGCCGGCGGCGAGGCCCAGACCATCGAGGCCGATATCGTGCTGGTGGCGATCGGCCGGCGGCCGTTCACCGAAAATCTCGGCCTGGAGGCCGTCGGCGTCGCGCTCGAGCGTGGCCGGGTGGTCATCGACAACCATTTCGCCACCAATGTGCCCGGCATCTACGCCATCGGCGATGTCGTGCGCGGTCCGATGCTGGCGCACAAGGCCGAGGACGAGGGCATCGCGGTGGCCGAGATCCTCGCCGGCAAGGCCGGTCACGTGAATTACGACGCCATCCCCGGCGTGGTCTATACGTGGCCGGAGGTCGCGACCGTCGGCAAGTCCGAAGAGGACCTGAAGGCCGCGGGCATCGCCTACAATGTCGGCAAGTTCCCGTTCACCGCCAATGGCCGCGCGCGGGCGAACCGCTCGACCGACGGTTTCGTCAAGGTGCTGGCCGATGCCGCGACCGACAAGGTGCTGGGCGTGCATATCGTCGGCGCCGGTGCCGGCGAGATGATCCACGAAGCGGTTGTCCTGATGGAATTCGGCGGCTCGTCGGAAGACCTCGCCCGGTCCACCCATGCCCACCCGACCATGTCGGAAGCGATCAAGGAAGCGGCGCTCGCCGTCGACAAGCGCGCCATTCACATGTGACGGCTGATACCAGCCCGACGGCAAAAGCCCCGGTCCTCGGACCGGGGCTTTTTTGTCGGCCGGTGCCAGATGCCGCCCCCCTGACGCCGAGAACCCCGGCGCCTGCCGGGGTCCAAGGTCTATCCGGAGCTGGGCAGGCGATCACTCGCAGACGCGGACGCGGCGCAGAGCCGGGCCGTAGGGCGTGTCGACCCAGCGGCGGGCCGTGTAGCAGTCGCCATAACCGTAGGCCGGCTCGGCATAGGCGCGGGATCCGGCGATGGCGAGAGCGGCGCCTCCGACCACGGCGCCGGCGGCGACCGCGCCCCAGGGGAAGTAGCGGGCCTCGGCCTTGGGTGCGGTGGCGACCGAGAGGGTGGCGGCGGCGACGGCGGCGAGGGCGAGGATCTTGAAGCGGGTCATGGATCGGTCTCCTTGAGAGGTTGCGGAGCGCTCAACCGCCCCGGTTATCCATGGGTTGCCGCTGGCTGGAAAAAGGTTCGACCTCTCGTCGAAGATTTTGCTTTTCGCCATCACGACGGCCGCGAAGGGCGTCTCGGCATGCCCGGCCGCCTCATCCTTTGCGGCGATGAACCCATCCCGGGTCCAAGGCGACGAAAGATCATGGCTCTCTCCGGCGATCCATGCCGGACGTCGCCTCAACCAGGAAGGGAACGCATCATGTCGAAATCTCATGTCTCGTCACGCGCGCTGGTGGGCATCCTCGCCGTCGGCTTCAGTATCGCGCTGTCCGGCCTTGCCCAGGCGCAGAATGGCGGGGGCGGCGGAGCCGGTGGCGGTGGCGGCGGCGACGGCAATGCCGGCTTCGCCGTCGAAACCGCCACGCCGGCGCCGAACCAGCCTCAGCGCGGCCGCGGCGGGGCCGCCGCTCCGGCGGCGACCGAAATGGCCTGCCACTACAATGTCCATGGCGTCGCCTATCGCTGCGAGCGCGTCGGACGTCGTTGACCGGACCAAGCCGGACATTTCAGGGGCGGCGAGGACACTCGCCGCCTCTTCCTTTTGCGATCGCCTTTCTCCGTGTCCCACCTGCAAGCCGCCGCGATGCCTCTGCGACCAGGTCCAGCGACCGCCATTGAACCATTCCCGCGCGCCCCGCGACCCATGGCTATCGGACCGGTCCGCGACCCCGCGGCGGTGACCGCCCCTCCCAAGGAGTTGCCAATATGCTGAAATCACGCTCGACGTCTCTTGCTCTCGCCGCTGCGCTCGCTCTCGGGCTCGCCGCGTCCTTCTCAGGCCTCGCCGAAGCCCGTGGCGGCGGAGGTGGCGGTGGCGGTGGCGGCGACGGCAATGCCGGCTTCGTCGCGCCGAACCCGACGACCAGCGAAGTCGTCATCCCGCCGGGCCGTGGCTCGCGCGGCGCCAGCGGGCAGACGGCCGCGACCGCCGAAGGCTGCGTCGTCTATTACCATCCCTATTGGGGTGCGATCTGCGAGCGCGGCCGGCGCTAACATCGATCCATCCGGCCCAGGATCGCGAGCGGCGGGGCGACCCGCCGCTCGTTCGTTTTCTAGACCCGCCGGACGCCCCAGAACACCGAGAACGGCGACCGGACGAAGTCGGTCAGATCCTCCCGATAGGCCGCCGGCTGATAATATTGACAGGCGGGAATGAAGGGCACGGAGCTGAAGGCTTCGCGCTGGATCGCGTCGCTGATCTCCCGGCGCTCGGCCTCCGAACGGGCCTCCAGCCAGCGCCCGCGCAGGGCCTCGCGATCCGTCGACGTCGGCCAGCCGATCCAGCCGGCGCGGCCGTTGGCCGACAGGGGATTGCTGAGCGGCGTGGCCACCGGCAGGCCGCTCCACTGGACCGGAAAGCAGCTCCAGCCGCCCTGCCCCACCGGCTCCTGCTTGTTGCGCCGGGCGATCATCGTGGCGAGATCCATGGTCTCGGCGCGCACGTTGAGCCCGACCCGCTTGAACAGGTCCGCCGCAAGCTGCGAAATCGCGCTCAACGGCGCGACATCGCTCGGCTCCATCACGACCACCGGCTCGCCGGCATAACCGGACTCGCTGACCAGCTGCCTGGCACGCGCGAGATCGCGCGGACCGGTCAAGGCCTCCATTCCCGCCGTCGTCGCCGAAGGCGAGCCGAGCGGGAAATAGCCGACGCCGCTGCGGCCGAGCTCCTTCTGGTCACCGACGATGGCCTGGACGAAATCGGCTTGGTCGACCGCCGGCAGCAGGGCCCGGCGCAGCTTCTCATTGTTGAAGGGCGCCTGCAGCTGATTGAAGATCAGCATATAGACCGTGCCCATCGGATCGAAATTGTCGACCTTGACGCCGCGCGCCCGTTTCAGCGACGGAACCAGGTCGAGCAGCGGCTGCTCGACCCAATCGACCTCGCCGGTCCGGAGCGCCGCGGCGGCGGTGGCCGGGTCCGGCTGGATCGACCAGAGCACACGGTCGAAATGGGCAACCTTGCCGCCGGCATAACAATCGGGCGCTTCCTGGCGGGGATTATATCCCTCGAAGCGGGCATATTCCGCCTTCACGCCCGAGACCCATTGATCCGGCAGGAACCGATAGGGGCCGCTGCCGACGAATTCCGTGATCGCCCGGTTCGAGGGGGTCGCCGCCATGCGCTCGGGCATCATGAAGCAGGCCGAGGTACCGGCGAGCGCATAGAGCAGCGGCGGGAACGGACGCTTCAGCCGCAATTGAAAACGACGGTCGTCCAGCGCGCTGATGTCGTCGAGCCGCGCCCACAGCAACTGCCCGAACGGATTGCGTTCGGCCCAGCGCTTGATCGACATCACGCAGTCGGCGGCCCGCACCGGCGTGTTGTCGTGGAACTTCAAGCCGTCGCGCAAGGTGAAGGTCCAGGTCAGCTCGTCGCTGGACAGTTCGCTGCCGGCGCACATCTGCGGACGCGGCGTCAGGGTCTTGTCGACGCCATAAAGCGTGTCCCAGATCATGAAGCCGTTGATCGTCGCCATGGTCGCCGTGCTCCACACGGGATCCGGGTGGGCGAGGTTGGCCTGCGGCACGAAGCGCAGGGTGCGGGCCGCGGCCGGCTGCACCAGCGCCGGCCGCGACATGAGCGACAGGGCGCCGCCGGCGGCCGCGCCCACAAGAAGGTCCCTTCGCTTCATTCCTGGCTCCTTCGGTTGCCGCCGCACCGTTCACATGGCATCGAGCGGGTGGATCGGACGGGTGACCCGTCGAAAATCGAACTTGCCGTAGTCGAGGCTGGCAAAGCCGCTGCCGTTGCATTCGAGCACCGCCTTGGCGATCGCACCGAAGGTCGGCCGGTACTGAATCTTCGATTTGATGATCAGGTAGCGCTCGGCGGTCGGTTCGATGCCGACGAAACGGAACATGGCCAGGTCGAGCGGCTCGCAGCGCCCCTCGCTGACGACGAGCTTCATCCGGCCGGTATCGAGCACCACCGTCCGTCCGAGATTGATCACCGAGCCGGTGAAGACCGGGCCGCGCACCGTGAACTGGCCGTCCGAGACGATGCGCACGATGCCCTTGAGCAGCAGGGGTCCGGAGGAGCCGCCAATGGCCGAGAAATCGGTCTTGCCGCCCACGGCCAGCTCGACGGTGGCGCCGACGCCGGCGGCGATCATCGCGGCCACGGCCTCGGGATCGGCGATCGGGCCGGCGGCGATGCCGTCGAGCCCCTGGGCGAGCGCCTCGGCAATGACATCCATGCCGTCCTGCGTGCCGCCGGAATTGCAGTTGTCGGCATGGTCGACGAGCAGGACCGGACCTTGCGCGATCGCGGCGGCCCGGGCGATCGTCGCCGGCAGCGGCTCGAAGGTGACCTGGAAATCATCCCGGCGCGCCCAGGCCACCGCACGGATCCGCTCGCAGATCGCCTGCGCCAGGGCCATGTCGCCGTCGGTCATGGCGATCACCGACATGCCTGTATCCGGGCAATCGGCCAGCGGAAATCCGCCGAACACGCTGACCGCCAGCGCGCCGGCCTGCTCGGCCTGCCTGGCGATCGCCATCAGCTCGGCCATGGCGCCGTCATCGGTCGCCATGCGCAGCATGTTCGGCATCATCCGGCAATGCGCATAGGCAAGCGTCGGACGGATCTCGCCGCGCATCGCCGCGAACAGCGTCTCGGCCGCCCGGCGGCCGGTTTCGACGATGTCGACATGCGGGTAGGTCTTGTAGCCGACCAGGGTCGTGCAATTCTCGATCGTGCGGGCCGAGATATTGCCGTGCAGGTCCAGCGCGACCGCGATCGGCACGCCGGGCGCGATGGCCCGCACACGCGCCAGCAATTCTCCCTCGCCGTCGCCGAGATGGCTGGTGACCATGGCGCCGTGCAGTTCCAGGAACACCGCGTCGCAGCCTTGCCGGACGGCGTCGCAGAGCGCATCCGCCATGACCTCGAAGGCTTCGGCATCGACCGCCCGGGAGGGCTGCGCATTGCCGGTCACCGCCATGACCACCTCGGCGCCGGCCTGTTCGGCGACGGCGAGCATGCCGGTCATCGAGCGGCGCCCGGCCTTGACCCATCGATAGGCCTCGTCGCCGAAGCGCGGGCCTTGCGGGCCGAAATGTTTCAACCCGGTGGGCAACGGCGAAAACGTATTGGTTTCGTGGGCGATGACCGCGGCGACGATTTTCATGGGTGTTGTCCTGCGAGGGCCAGAAGGTCGCGGGCCTTGGCGCCGCCGGCATTGCCGGCGCGGTCGTCACGCGGGACCGCGACCGCGGCCTGGGCGTCGAAGGCAAGGCCGACCAGCGCGCCGACGTCGGGCGCGCCGCCGAAGCCGCTGACGGCGGGAAGCTCGACCAGGACGACCGTCCCGCGCGCTGTCCGCACCAGGCAATGCAACAGGTTGCCGACATAGGATCGCTCGATCACGCTGCCGGACAATTTCGCCGATCCAGGATCCGCCAGGCGGATATGGTGCGGCCGGATCGCGACGTGGACGGCCTGGCCGGAGGCGATGGCGGCGGTGGCGCGTACCCCGTCCTCGCCACCCTCCCAGGTCACTTTGACCGTCCCGGCGTCGACCGCTCCCGCCATGCCGGGGAAGAAATTGCTGCGGCCGAAGAAGTCGGCGACGAAGTGGCTCACCGGGCTCTCGAACAGCGTTTCCGGCGTGCCGTGCTGGACGATGCGCCCGCGCTCGAAGATCGCGACGCTGTCCGACATGGTCAGCGCCTCTTCCTGGTCATGCGTCACATAGAGAAACGACACGCCGAGGTCGCGATGCAGCCGGCGCAGCTCCCATTGCAGCTCGGAGCGAAGCTTGCGGTCGAGCGCGCTCAGCGGCTCGTCGAGCAAAAGCACCTTCGGCTTGTAGACGAGGGCGCGGGCAAGGGCGACACGCTGCTGCTGCCCGCCGGAAAGCGCGCGCGGCTTGCGATCGGCATAGGGCAGCAGCTGCACGCGATCGAGCGCAGCCTTGACCCTCTCGTCGCGCTCGGCCCGCCCGATGCCGCGCGCCTCCAGGGGAAAGGCGACATTCTCGGCGACGCTCATATGCGGAAACAGCGCGTAGCCCTGAAACACGACGCCGAAACCGCGCCGCTCCGGCGGCTGCCCGGCAATATCGACGCCGCCCATGCGAATGGCGCCGGAATCGGCCCGGACGAACCCGGCGATGGCCATCAAGGTGGTGGTCTTGCCCGAGCCGGACGGACCGAGCAGCGTCAGGAATTCGCCCGCGGCCAGCTTGAAGCCGACCTTGTCGAGGGCTACCACCGGACCGTAGCGCTTGCTGAGGTCGACAATATCGAGATCATCCCGGTCAGACATGGGTTCAGCCCTTTTCGCCGTCACGGCCGAACAGCTGGACGAACAGCAATCCGGCGACGGTCACGACGATCATCAGCGTCGCCGCGGCAGCAATGGCCGGATCGACGTTCTCGTTGATGCCGTCCCAGATGGCGCGCGGCAGCAGATAGACGTTCCGGCGGGTAATGAAGAGAAGCACCACCACCTCGTCCCAGGACGCGATGAAGGCGAAGACCGCGCCGGACAGCACGCCGGGCAAGGCGGCGGGGAACAGGACGCGGCGCAGCACCATGCCGGTGCCGGCGCCGAGCGAACGTGCCGCCTGTTCGAGCCTGGCGTCGAAAGCGGCCAGCGCCGACGAGACGGTGACGAAGACCAGCGGGATGCCGCTGACGCCATGGGCCAGGATGACGCCGGCATAGGTGTCGATCAGCCCGAGCGGAATGAACACCCGGTACCAGGCAAGGCCGGCGACCACGCCCGGCACGATCATCGGCAGCAGAAGCAGCAGCCGCAGGCGGCCGGCGATCCCGGGCAGCAGGTTTCGGCAGCCGATGGCGGCAAGTGTTCCGATCACCACCGAACAGGCCGTCGAGGCGATGGCGACGGCGAGGCTGCGCAGCATGCTGTCGCGCCAGACCGGTTCACTGAACAGCGTCCGCCAGTGATCGAAGGACAGGCGCTCCTGCGGCAGCGCCAGCCAGGTGGTGTCGGTCAGCGACACCGGCACGACGATCAGGGCCGGCAGCACCAGGAAGGCCAGCACGCCAATGGCGAGGATGCGGCTCAGCTGGAACCAGACGGAGGGTGAAACGGTCATTTCACACCGAACAGCTTTTCGGCCGGCACCAGCCGCGAGACGATGGCGAGCGACAGGATCACCAGGACCAGAAGGCTGGTGGCGAGCGCCGTCGCGATGCCCCAGTTCAGCGTCTCGCTGATGCCGAACTCGATATATTGCGCGACCATCACCACCTTGCCGCCGCCGAGCAGGGCCGGCGTCACCAGGAAGCCGAGCGAGAGGATGAAGACCAGGATGGTCGCGCCGATGATGCCGGGCACCGACAGCGGCAGGAAAACGCGCAGGAAGGTGCGGACCGGTCCGGCGCCGCAGGCACGCGCGGCCGGGCCGAGCCGGCCGTCGATGCCGAGCATGGTCGAAAGCATCGGCAGCACCGCATAGGGCACCATGTAGTGCACCATGCCGATGAGCACGCCGATCTCGTTGCGCAGCAGCGCCAGCGGCCGGTCGATCAGTCCGAGCGCCATCAGGGCCGAATTGACCATGCCCTCGCGCTGCAGCAGCACGACCCAGGCGAAGGCGCGGACCAGCACCGACAGCCAGAACGGCATCAGCACCGCCAGGAGCAGCCATTTGCGGAGCTTCGGCGGCGAATGGGCAATGACATAGGCAACGAGATAGCCGAGCAGGATGCTGATCAGTGTCGTGGTCGCCGCCATGCGCAAGGTGGTGGCGGCGATCGACCGGAACAGCGGCTCGGTGACCAGTTCGACATAATTGCCGAAACCCGGGACGGGTTCGACGAAGGACAGCCGCAGCACATTCGCGACCGGCAGGGCGAAGCACAGGGCAATGGCGATCAGCGCCGGCAGGACCAGTGCCCATGAGGTGGCGAAACGGTTTTCACCCATGGGACACCGAAGCCGCTTCGCGCGCGCGGCCCTGGCGGTCGAACACGATCCGGCCGGCGACAATGGTCATCTCGGCGCGCGCCGTGCCGATGGCCTCGTCCGGGCAGGACAGGAGGTCGGTGTCGACGACGGTCACATCGGCCAGCCGGCCCGGCGCGAGCGTGCCGAGGACATCGCCGAGCCCGGCGGCAATGGCGGGATTGACGGTGTAGGTGCGCAGCGCGTCGACCCGGCCAAGGGCCTGGTCGGCGGCGATGATCGCGCCGGAGGCGGTCCGGCGCGTCACCAGCGCCGCCAGGGTGGTGAAGGGATTGCGGCCGCAGACCGGCGCATCGCTATGGGCGCAGACCAGCGCGCCGCGCGCCATCATCGAACGGTGCGGCCAGAGCCAGGCGACGTCGCTTGCCGGCCGCTGGCGCAGATAGCTGTCGCCGAGGTCGTGCAGGAAGGCCGCCGCCGAAGAGACGATCGTCCCGCTGCGGGCAAAGCGGTCCTGGGTCGCCGGCGGCATGCAGCAGCAATGTTCGATCCGCGCGGGCGGCCCATCGGCACCGGCCGCGTCGCTCGCGTCGATGGCGTCGAGCGCCAGGTCGATGCCGCGGTCGCCATTGCCGGTGAGGCAGAATTGCAGGCCGGCGGCGCGCACGGCACGTGCCCGGTCGGCGATGTCGGCGGCGGTGTAATTGACGAAGCCGCTGATCTCGCCGGTCTCGCCGGCGAGCGGCCGATAGGGCTGGTGATAGGCGGCCGTCCGGCCGCCGGTGCTGCCGTCGAAGCCGAATTCGACGCCGAGCAGACGCAAGTGGTCGTCGCCCGAACCGAAGCGCTCGCCGGATGCCAGCAGACGGTCCAGGAGCTGTTCGTCGCGGCCATCGGCCATGATGGCGACCCGCAGCGGCAGGGCGCCCTCGGCATGCAGCCGGCGATAGGCCGTGATGGCGTCGCCGGCGGTCAAGGCATTGTGGACGCCGGTGATGCCGTTCGCGGCAATGTCGGCCATGACGGCCGGGAAGCCGGCGAGGAAATCGTCCACGCCCTGGTCGGCGTTGGCGATCCGGACGAAATGCTGGGTCGTCCGGCCGCGCACCACGCCGGTCGCCCGGCCCGTGGCATCGGTATCAACCTGATCGGAGCCGTCATGACCGGAAACCGGATCGATACCGGCCGCGGCGAAGGCGGCCGTGCCGGCCACGCCGACATGGGCGTCGCGCCGGAGCAGGAAGACCGGGCGGCCGGGCGCCGCCGCGTCGAGCATGGCCCGGCTCGGATGGCTGCCGCCGAGCGCGCTTTCGTCGTAGCGATAGCCGAGGAACCAGCGGCCGCGCGGAGCGCTCCGGTCGAAGCGCCTGACCTCGCCGAGCAGCGTATCGAGATCGCCGCTGAGATCGGCGAGGTTCTGCCAGCGGCCGCGCTTCGCCGCCTCACCGTCCGGGTGGCAATGGCTGTCGACGAGGCCCGGCAGGGCGAAACGGCCCGCGAGATCGGCAACCTGCCGGGCCCGCGCGGCATAGGGAGCAAGTTCGGCATCGGAGCCGACGGCCAGGATGCGACCGCCGCCCATGGCGATCGCCTGGGCGAACGGACGGGCATCGTCGAAAGTCGCGATGCGCCCGCCGTGCAGGACGAGATCGACGGAGTGCGCCATCAGCCGGTGATGACCTTGATATAGTCGTTGTAGACGCGATCCTGGTTCTCGGCGTGCCAGTCGGCATCGGCGAGGATCTGCACCGCCATGTTGGCGTCGTCGGTCGGATTGTCGGGTTTCAGATCGGCCGGGACGAGAGCCGCGGCGGCCGGGTTGGCCGGGCCGTTGCCCATCAGGCGCAACAGCTCGACCTGCGATTCCGGCGACTGGGTCGCCGCGATGAAATCGAACGCCGCCTTGCCGGCCGGATTGCCTTTGGGCACCAGCCAGCCCGCCGGGATCAGCAGGCCCTGGTTCCAGGTGAAATCGATGCGGCTGTTGCGTTCGCGGCGCAGCACGACCGAGCGGGTATGCCAGATCATGCCCATCGACGCCTCGCCCTGGCGCATCAACTGCTGGCTCTCGGCGCCCGATTTCCAGAACACCGTATTGGCCTTGATCTCGCGGATCTTCTCGAGCGCCCGGCGTTCGTCGATCGGATAGATGCTGGCCCGGTCGGCGGCGACCCCGTCGGCCATCAGTGCGCCTTCGAGCGCGCCCAGGATGCGATCCGGCAAGGTCCGCGTGCCCGGGAAATCCTTGATGTTCCAGAAATCGGCCCAGGTCTTGGGCGGATTGTCGCCGTAGCGGCGCCGGTCATAGGTCAGCACGAAGCTGTACAGGAAGTGCGACACGCCCCATTCGTTGTAGAAGCCGGGCCGGACCTTGGCCTTGTCGACACGCGACCAGTCGATCGGTTCGAGATAACCCCGCCGGCCGAGATTGAGGGCCGCGGCCAGATTGGCGTCGCAGACGTCCCAGACGACGTTGCGGCTCTCGACCATGGTGCGGATCTTGCCGAAGCTCGGGCCGCCGCCATCGAATTCGACCTTGATCCCCGTCTGGCGTTCGAACGGAATGCCCCAGGCGGTCGGCTGGTGGCGAAGCGCATCGCCACCCCAGTTGCAGACGACCAGGCGGCGGGTTTGCGCGGCCGCCGGTGCGGCGCCCGCCAGGCCCATCGCGGCGAGCAGGCCGAGAAGCTGGCGTCGCTGCAACGGCCGGTTCGCGGTACGATCCAGGGCCGATTCAATCGCATCGCGGAGAAAACTCGTGTCGTCCATCACCTGGCTCGCATGCATGAATTTTCATCACGATAACCTTTTGTCGATTTGATGCAATAGCGATATCCTTTGATTATGACAGAGCCCGATGACGCCCCGATCAATCACCGGCTGACCCTGGCGCAGCTCGACGCCCTGCGCGCGGTCGTCTCGACGCGAGGCGTCAGCGAGGCGGCCCGGCTCCTGAACGTCTCGCAACCGGCGGTCAGCAAGCTGCTGCGGCAGGTCGAGCGCAGTCTCGGCCTGGCGCTGCTGCAGCGCGACGGCAACCGCGTCACGGTGACGCGCGAGGCCGAGCTCCTGCAATGGGAGGTGGAAAGGCTGTTCGGCACCTATGACTCGATCCAGCGGCTCGCCGCCTCGTTGCGCGGCGAGACCGGCCTGACGATTGCGATCGCGGCCATCCCGACGCAGGCGACGCGCTTCGCCGTTCCGGCCATCAAGGCCCTGCGCGCCGCGCATCCCGACATCCGGATCAAGCTCGATGTGGTCGCCAATCAGCCGATCATCGACGCGGTCACCTCGGGGCGCGCGGATTTCGGCCTCGTTCATTCGATCGCCGTCACGCCCGAGCTGAAGACCGAGGATCTCGGCGAGCAGCGGGTGCTGTGCATCGCGCCCCGCGGCCATCGTTTCGCGGCTCTGGCCTCGATCGGCCGCGACGACTTCACCGGCGAGACATTCGTCTCCTACGGCCCCAATACGACGTTCGGACGCTGGCTCAGCGCCGCCTTCACCCGGGCCGGCACCGACATCAAGGTGGATGTCGAGATCACCGCCTCGCCGACCCTGATCGAAGCGGTCGAAGCCGGCGTCGGCGTCGGCCTGATCGAAGAGGCGGCCTTGAATGCCCGCTCGCGCGAGCACCTGACGGTCCGGCCGCTCAGTGCTCCCCTGTCGTTCCGTTCGCGCATCCTGCGCATGCCCGGGCGGGCGCTGTCGCGGCCGGCCGAACTGTTCCTGGAAGAATATCGCGGGATCGTCGGCGCCGGCGCCTGGCGGCAGGACGTGTCCTGACGCCCGAAAACCCCGGCGCAAACCAGGGTTCCAGGCCTGTCAGGACAGAGGATGGCAATCGGTCGCGCTTATTCGCAGACGCGAATCCGGCGCAGCGCCGGCCCATAGGGGGTGTCGACCCAGCGGCGAACCGTGAAGCAGTCGCCATAGTCGTAGGCCGGCGCGGCGCGGGCCTGCGAACCGGCAATGGCCAGCGCAGCACCGCCGACGATCGCTCCGGCGGCAACCGCCCCCCAGGGGAAGTAGCGGGCCTCCGCCTTCGGGGCCGCCGCAAGCAAAAGGGCGGCGGCAGCGGCGGCGGCAAGAGCGAAGGTCTTGAGGCGGGTCATGGCGGGTCTCCAGGAGGCTGCCGGGCGGCTCGTTCGCCCTGATGGCCATGGGTCGCGCCGGGACCGGAAAAGGTTCGAACCCGCGCGACATTTCTTCGCACGGGCCCGAAGGGCGAACCGGACCGAGGCCCGCGGCTCACTCCTTGCCGGGCTTCGGATCCACCGTGGCTTGGCGCGGCGCGGCCGCCTGCGGCGGAGCCGCGGCCGCCGTTTCGGGCACAGGGGCAGGCGCGACCGCCATCGGCGCGGGGGCCTCGGGCTGCGGCGGGTTCTGCGCGGCATTGATCGCCGGCACCGGGTCAGCAAGACCGGCGCCCAGTTGCGGATCCGGCGTGGCGGTGCGCCGCGCGGTCTCGCGCAGGATCTGGCGCAGCGCCGCCGGATCGAGATTGGGCGAACGCTCGAGGATCAGCGCGGCGATGCCGCTGACATGGGCCGCGGCAACCGAGGTTCCCGACGAAATCTGATAACCGCCCTGCGGCGCCGGCAGCAGCACCTCGACGCCGGGGGCGGCGACCGCCACGTGATCGCCGCGTGTCGCCTGGTCGAAGATGCGGCCGCCCTGGTCGACCGCGGTGACGGCGATCACGTTGGGATCGGCGGCCGGGAACGAGATCGGCGCATTCGGCCCCTCATTGCCCATGGCCGCGATCATCGCGATGCGCCGTTCGGCCGCCACCTGGATGGCGCGGGTCATCATCGGGTCGCGTGGCCCGGCGAAGCTCATATTGATGACGCGGGCGCCCTCGCGGATCGACCAGTCCATCGCCTTGAGAATATGGAAACTGGTGCCGGAGGCGCCTGCGGCCTGGCCCGGCGCGAAGGCGCGCGCGGCGAGGATATCGGCCCTCGGCGACACGCCGATCAGCTGGGCATGGGCAATGATCGCGCCGGCCATGCCGGTGCCGTGCTCATGGGCCTGGAACGGCCCGCCGACCGCGTCGAAACGCTTGGTGATCCGGCCGACGATCTCGGGATGATTGGCGTCGATACCGGAATCGATCACCGCGATGGGGATGTGTGCCCCGTTGGACAGCAGATGGGCCTCCGGCAGGCGCAGCGTATCCACCACATATTGCAGCGCGGCACCGCCGGCAGCCGTGGTCGTCGAACTCTGCAGCCGGTAGACATAGTTCGGCCGCTCGAACAGGTAGTTCGGCTGGACATAGGCGACGCGAGCGTCGCGCGTCATGGCGCGGATGGCGGCCGGTACATCCTGGCCGTTCGGCACCCGGTAGCGATGCACCGACGTGCCGATGAGTTCGGAACGCTCCTCGCTGATCAGCCGCAGATTGAAGCGCCGGACCACACGCTGGATATCGGCCTCGGGCGCATTCGGGCGCATGACGAACAGCACCTCGCCGGCCATGTAGCGCCGCTCGGTCGGCGGCGGCAGGCCGGGCGGGCTGTCGTCCACCACCGCACGGTCGCCAGCGCGCGCGGCCTGGATCAAGGCGACCGCCGCCGGCACGATCACCGCCGCGGCCGCGGCCGCCGCGAAACCGGCGCCGCCACCGCCGCCGAAACCACCACCACCCGGCGGCAGACCGCCACCACCTCCGCCGCCACCGCCGCCGGGCGGCAGGGGACCGCCGGTGCGGCCGCCGACGCTGATGTTCGGGCCGCGGCCGGGAACGCGGCCGGGGACATCGATACGGCCGCCGGGCCGTCCGGGGATTTCGGTGACGCGACCGCCGCGGCCGGGAATCTCGCCGACATGACCGCCACGACCCGGGATTTCACCGACGCGGCCACCGCGGCCTGGAAACTCGCCGACGCGGCCGCCACGGCCGGGAAGCTCGCTCATCCGGCCGCCCCGGCCGGGAAATTCGGTCATCCGGCCCTGGCCGGGAATGCGCCCGTCCCGGCCGATCGCCATGTCGGGATTGCGGCCGAAGCGCTCCATGCCTCCGGGCATCCGCTGGCCCTGCGTCATGCCGCGCATGTTCGGCATGCGGTTGGGCATGTTCACATTGGGCACCCGGCCAGGCCTGGCGATGCTCGGCCGGCGATTGAGATTGCCGACGCCGGGAATGCTGAGACCGCCGAGGCCGATGCCGAACTGGGCCGCCGCCGGACGCGTGTCGGCGACGACGAGGCTGGTCGTGCCCAGGAACAGGGCGACGAGCCCGGCGAGAGCCTTGCCGCCGCGCTGCGTCGCTCTTGTCCGATCGGAGCCTTGGACCGTCATGGCTGCGTCCTCTCAACCAACATTCGGACCGAGGCAGTAGGCCGCGAATGTTTCTGTTTGAATGCGCAGATGTTTCCGATGCGATGCGGCGGCGAGCGACCGATTGTCACACGGACGATCAGGTCGACGGGCCGGCAAAGCGCACCACGTTGGTCCGCGCCTTGAGGGTCGACAGAACCTGGTCGACCTCAGCTTGCGGCATGCCGCGCGCGCCGACCCGGACACGGTAGAAGCCACCCGGACGCGGGCCGTCGACAATGCTAGCACGAACCTGCTCGAGAAGCTCGGTCATGTCGGCGGCGCTCGCCTGGGCGGTGAAGCCGATCAGGACGAAGGTGCCGTCGGTGCGAACCTGCGCGCCGGTGGAATAGGACGCGGTCTGGAAGATCGCACCGCCGTCGATCAGGCCCGAGCCGATCACGCCGGCCTGGACCACCAGGGCAATGGCGGCGGCACCCGCGGCATAGGCCAGCGTGCGGGGCGACAGCAGGGCAAGCTTGGCGCCGAGCCAGTCGACGAGGCCGGCTTTGGCGCGGGCGGCGACATGGGCCGCCTTGGCGGGCTCCGCCTCGACGCGCTTCATCAGCGCGTCGAGCACCCGGGGCGACGGCATCGGCATCCGGTCGACCAGCGCCAGCGTCGCGTCCTGGTCTTCCCGGACGATCTCCAATTCGTCGCGCAGCGACGGATCGGTCGCGAGAGCCGCCTCGACGCGCGCCTTGTCGGCGGCCTCGAGCTTGCCTGAAACGTACCAGGGCAGCAGCTCGGAAAGGGCTCGCCGTTCGGATGCATTCACGGAAGGATCGCGCGTCGTCATGGCCAACCTCGATCGACTCCGGCGCTTTGCATCAGCTCCTGGAGTCTTTTACGCGCATAGAACATGCGCGTCTTGACGGTGTTTTCCGGTATCCCGACGATCTCGGCCACTTCGGAGATGGATTTCTCCTGGTAGTAGACGAGATCGACGATCTCCCGGTGCTCGTTGGAAAGGGCCTCGATGCAGCGACGGATCGCCTGCGCCTTGTCCACTTTCTGAGCCACCGTTTCGGGCGTATCCGCGTCGTCGGCGATGGCGCCGGCCTGTTCCTCGTCGAGGGCTGCCTCTTTCGGCCGTCGCAAACTCGACAAAGCCTTGAAGCGCGCCATTCCGAGGATCCAGGTCGAGACGCTGGAACGCCCCTCGAACCTGTCAGCCTGCCGCCACACGTCGAGAAACACTTCGCCAATGAGGTCCTCGGCAAGCCCCTCGTCCTTGATGAACCGGAGGATGAACCGGAACACACGGACATGGTGGCGGGCGTAGAGGGCCCTGAAGGCGAGACGATCGCCCTTGGCGACCCGGCTTATGAGGTCCTGGTCGCTGTCAGACTGCATCATCGGTCCCGAGCCGGTGGGCTCGCATGATCAGTCGCGGCGAGGAATGAAAAGGTTCAAAGGCCATGTTGAAGAATCTATCCGTGCCGATCAGCGAAGGCCACGCGTAACATGACCGAACGGGAGGCGAGGTCAACCGCGCGCCCTGCAAGGAGGCCCGCGCGGGACCGGATGGAATACCCGCTCAGACCGGAATCAGCGCCCAATAGTCGAGATCGAGGATCACCGAGGGATCATAGTCCTCGCCGGCCCGGAGCGGATAGGCGGCGCAGGGCTGGTCCTTGGTGGCGATGGTGCGGATGCGCAGCGCCCCGACATCGTCGCGACCGGGCAGCTCCTGCACGTCCAGGATCTCCGACCAGGCGAAGACGGTATGGCCGGCGAACAGCGGCGCGACATGGCGCCCGCCATTGATCGCCGCGACATGGAAGGCATTGGCCAGGCCGTTGAAGGACAGGGCGCGGGCGATCGAAATGACGTGGCCGCCATAGATCAACCGGCGGCCGAACCGGCCCTGGCCCTCGGTGAACTGGTTGAAATGGACCTTGGCGGTGTTCTGGTAGAGCCGGGTCGCCATCATGTGCTCGGCTTCCTCGACCGTCATGCCGTCGGCATGGTCGATCTTTTCGCCGATGGCATAGTCGCGGAAGCGATGGCGCTGGCCGGCGAGGCCGGTGTCATAGGCCTCCGGGTCGATGATCGGGCAGGCATCGCCAATGGCGTCCGGATCCAGCGCCTTTGGCAGCGCCGGGATCAGCTCGGGCGGCGACGGGGCGTCCTCGGCACGCTTGCGCACCATCACCCAGCGGACATAGTCGAGCACCTCGACCCCATGCTGGTTGACGCCGATGGAGCGGACATAGACGACGCCGGTCTTGCGGTTGGAATTCTCCTTCAGGCCGATGACCTCGGAGACGGTCGACAAGGTGTCGCCGGGATAGACCGGGCTGAGGAACCGGCAGCCGGCATAACCAAGATTGGCCACCGCGTTCAGCGAGACATCCGGCACGGTCTTGCCGAACACCACGTGGAAAACCAGGAAATCGTCGAGCGGGCTCCTGGGATAGCCGATCTCGCGCGCGAAAGTGTCTGATGACTGGACGGCGAAACGGGAGCCATAAAGCGCGGTGTAGAGGGCGACGTCGCCCGTCGTCACGGTGCGTGGCGTGGCATGGCGCAGCTTGTCGCCCAGACGGAAATCTTCGAAAAAGCGGCCCGGATTGGTCTTCGGCATGACTGGTTCCCCACAGCTTCCCCGGTTATGCCGTGCTGCGCCGCGAAATCCAACCGGACGAAAGGCGGGTGATCCGGCAGCGGCCGGCCATCTCCATGTTCACAAACCCGCGGGGCTTAGGTAATGATCGCGCCGCCGTCGCCGCAGCGCGACAACGCGTCGGGCTCATCCGATCGGCCGATGCCAGAAAAGGTGCCCATGGCTGCGACCTCCATCCCCGGCCGGCCGAAACTGATCCTGGCCTCCGGCTCGCCGCGCAGGCTGGCCTTGCTGCAGCAGGCCGGCATCGAACCCGACACCCTGATCCCCGCCGAAATCGACGAGACGCCGATCCCGCGCGAGAGCCCGCGCAAGCTGGCGCTCAGGCTGGCGCGCGAGAAGGCCTCGGAGGCGGTCAGGCGCATCCGGGACGACGATGCCTGGAAAGGCGCCGTGCTGCTGTCCGCCGATACGGTGGTCTGTGTCGGCCGGCGCATCCTGCCCAAGGCCGAAACGGTCGACGAGGCCGCCGGCTGCATCCGCCTGCTCTCTGGCCGGTCGCACCGCGTCTATACCGGCCTTTGCCTGGTCGACCAGCACGAACGCATCCGCGCGCGGCTGGTCGAGACCCGCGTGCGCTTCAAGCGGCTCGGCCGCGAGGAGATCGACGCCTATCTCGCTTCCGGCGAGTGGCGCGGCAAGGCCGGCGGCTATGCCATCCAGGGCATTGCCGGCGCCTTCGTGGTGTCGCTGATCGGCTCCTATACCAATGTCGTCGGCCTGCCGCTGACGGAAGCCGTCGGCCTGATCGCCGGCACCGGCTATCCCGTCACGTTCGGCTGGATCAACCAGGCTTGAGGGACGCGAGCGTGAACCCGGTGAACGACAACGACCAGCCCGTCGACCCGCCGCGCGCCTGCCCGATCTGCGGCAAGCCGGCGCTCGTCCGGTTCAAGCCGTTCTGCTCGAAGCGCTGCGCCGAAGTCGACCTGCACCGCTGGCTGAGCGGCAGCTACGTGATTCCGGCAAGCGAGGATGACGACGAGGACGGGGATGGCGCGGCAGCGCCCGATGGGGATGATCACGAGCGCTAGTCGGGATCGACGTGTGGCGTCAGCCCCGTCTTTGCCGTTCTGAGCTCCCAGCAGCTCTTCGCCAATTCAGGTCGTGTCCTAGAACAATACCTCCACGAGAAAAGGCCCCTTCCGCCTCAAAGCCGAAGCCAGCAGGTCGGAAAGCTGTTCGGTGGTCGAGGCGCGAACCGACTCGACGCCATAGCCTTTGGCCAGGCTCGTCCAGTCGATGGCTGGTCGGTCCAGCGTCAGCATGTCACGCGCTTTGGGGCCTGCCACCGCACCGACATTCGCAAGCTCGTTGTGGAGCGTCGCATAGGATCGGTTCGCCCATACGAGTGTCAGGACATCCAGGTTTTCGCGAGCCTGTGTCCACAGGGCCTGCGAAGTATAAAGTCCGCTACCGTCGGCCTGTAGCGTAATGACCTTCCGATCGGGGCAGGCAACCGCGGCCCCCGTCGCAAGCGGCATTCCGATGCCAATCGAACCGCCTGTCATTTGTAGCCAATCGTGCCGAGGAGCCCCCCGGGTCGCGGCGAAAAAGTTGCGGCCGGTGGAGATCGATTCATCGCAGACTATCGCACCTTCGGGCAGATGGGCGCCAAGAATGGTGCCGATAGACGCAGGATTGAGAGCGCCCGTCGGCACCGAAGGGCGCTCCATGCCTTCCGCCAAGTTTGACGGCGGTTTGGCGTTCAAAGCCTCGGCGAGGCTCTCCAGCGCCCGCAGCTGATCCTCGGCGGCGGAAGCGAGTTCAATCAGTTCGCATTCGGGATGATGCGGCAGGCTCGGTTTGTCCGGATACGCAAAGAACGCAACCGGCTGTGTGGTCCCGACGAGAACGATGAGGTCCACACCGTCGAGGGCCTTGACGGCGGCTTCCACCGGATAGGGGATGCGCTCGATGTAAGGAATGCCGCCGCCGCGCTCGAGCCGGGCACTTGCATAAGGCGCCAGGACGCGTCCATCGACGCTGCTGGCGATCACCTTGGCCAGCGCGGCGCCCTTGCCGCGCAGGCATCGATCGCCGACATAGAGAACGGGGTTGCCGGCCTTCCTGAGCCTTCGCGCGATATCGTCCACCCGAGCAGCCTCGACAGAGCGGCGCGCAGGGTTCTGAAATCCCGGGACAACCTGGCCGCCGGGGCGCCAAGCGGTGTCCGCGGGCAGGATGAGCGTCGCGATACCGCCTGGCGGCTGATGGGCCGCGACGACTGCGGCGGCGCCGTCGGACGCAATGTTGGCCGAGTTCTCGGAGGTTCGCACCCAGCTCGAGAATGTCCGGGCCAGGCTCTCGATATCGGACGTCAGCGGTGAATCGTATCCGCGATGATAGGTCGCGTGCTCGCCGACAATGTTCAGGATCGGCGAGCGAGCCCGTCGTGCATTGTGGAGATTGGCGATCCCGTTCGCGAGGCCGGGCCCCAGATGCAGCAGCGTTGATGCAGGACGGTCCAGCATGCGCCCATAGCCATCCGCCGCTCCCGTCGCGACGCCTTCAAACAGGCAAGGCACGCATCGCATGCCGTCGACCCGGTCGAGCGCCGAGACGAAATGCATTTCCGAGGTGCCAGGGTTGGCGAACGACACCGTCACATCGCAGTTGACCAGCGTCCGTACCAGGCTTTCGGCCCCGTTCATTGTCATTTCCGGCAAACCTTATGTGGAGAGGAGCGGCGACCGCCGGCCCGCCCGCGCGATATCCGCGAGCGGACCGGCCAGAGGCGGCGGGCGGCCTTGGGTTCCGAGCGGGAGGCCGTCCCAGATTGCCCTAGCCCCGCTTTTCGATGTTCCAGAACACCGGTGTGTCGGCCGGCACCCAACCATGGATGTTCGAACGAACCGCCGCCGGCAGCAGAAGTTCTCCAAGCACGATATGCGTCGGGTTTTCCGAGGCCCGGCGCTGGATTTGTTCGGCGATCGCCTTTTGCTGATCGATCGTGGTCGCGCGGGCAAACCTGGCGCGCAGAGCCTCCATCTCGGGATCATTGGGCCAGCCGACCGCCGCCTGATCGCCCGAGGCGTTCAGGAACGAGGTGACGATGGGGTTGACCACATCCGCGGCCACCAGCGACGACATGTAGGCGTTCCAACCCCCGCGAGACGCGGGATCCTTCCGGACCCGCCGTGCGACGAGCGTCTGCCAGTCCATCGTCTGCATATCGACCTTGAAGCCGCCCCGCTCGAGCAAAGCCTTGGCGACCGGCCCCAGATTCACGAGTTGCTGAACATCGGTGGAGCTCAGCAGAACCAGCGGTTCGCCATCATAGCCGGCCTCCTTCAGAAGCTGACGCGACTTCGCAAAGTTGGATTCCAGCTTGTCTTCCATGCCCGCCAGCGTGGCGAGGGGCGTGTTGCACACGAAGATGGCTTTGCAAGTGCGATAGTAATCCGGATCGCCAACAGCCGCCTTCAGGAAGTCCTCCTGATTGAAAGCGTATAATGCCGCCTGCCGCACCTTCGGGTTATCGAAGGGCTTCACTGCATGGTTGAAACGGAAGAAATACTGGTACCCCGTCTTGTTCCAGTTGACGAGCTTGGCCGAAGGGTCCGCCTTCAGGAGCGGCAGAAGATCGTGGCTCGGCTGGGTGATGATGTCGACTTCGCCCGCGAGAAGCGCGTTCACGGCCTGCTGCTGGTCCGCAAGGACACGCCATTCGACTCGGCGAACCCTGGCGATCTTGCCGCCGGCATGGCCTGACGGAGCCTCGGATCGCGGCTTGTAGCCGTCAAATTTCACATAGACGGCCTTGTCTCCCGGCCGCCATTCCTCACGGACGAACATGAAGGGACCGGAACCGACAAATTCCGAGATCTGGATATTCGGATCCGTCATGGCAACCCGCCTGGGCATGATGAAGGGCACGTTTGACGACGGCTTGCCGAGCGCCGGAATCAGGAGGGCGGTAGGCTCCTTCAGCTTGATCACGAAGGTTCGCGCGTCCCGCGACTCCATGCTTTCCACAAAGGTCATGACCATCTGGCCGAAACCGTCGCGCGCCGCCCAGCGCCTGATCGAGGGAATGACGTCGGCGGTCGTGACCGGCTGGTTATCGTGCCAGAGGAGGCCTTCACGAAGCTGGAAGCTATAGGTCAGCTGATCCGCGCTTACGTCGTAGGTATCGACCATCTGGGGGTGGACCTGGCCGTTCGCGTCGGTCGCGAACAGGGTCTCGTAGATCATGTGTCCATGGTCGCGGACGATATAGGCGGCCGCCCAGATGGGATCGACGATGCGCAGATCAGACTGCATGACGATCCGAAGGGTATCCTGCGCGCCATTGGCCATGGAGACCCGCGGAGCGAACAGACTTCCGGCGGTGGCGGCAGCTCCGGCGATGAGCGCGCGTCGCGATGTGTCGAACTTGACCATGACCTCGTCCCTTCTGGTTATGTCGTTGCCGGACCAACAGACGTGGGCCACCAGGCGGCCGGCAGAGCTGCCTCCGGGAGGCCGTTGGACCGTGCAAGTTGGGCCCTGCTGTCGCGGAGAGCGGCGCTGACGGCAGCCTTTTCGGCCTCGGTGAGGCGCGGCAGGGGCGCGCGAACGCCGTCATGGGCAAGCACGCCGTCGAGGACGAGCGCGTGCTTCAGGCGGGCGCGGAAATTGCGTCGGGGCGCATCGAAGACCCGGTCGGAGAAAATCCTCAGGCTCCGTTCGATCTCGTCGGCTCCCGGCTCGCCGGCATGTTCAAACAGCCGCACATAAGGTTCCGGCTGGACCGTGGCGCAGATCGACGTGACGCCGTGGGCGCCTTTGCGCAGGAAGTCGAGAATGGAAGCGTCGTTGTCGACAAGGACCTTCAGCGGAGAATCGGGCCGCAGAAACTGCCGTCCGGCTCCGTCGTAGAAGCTGAGATCGGCAACCGTATCCTTGACCGCCGCGACACCGGGCGTCTCCGCGAGCCGCATCAGCGCCTCCAGGTCGAGGCTGGGGGCCGTCGCCCCTGGCAGACGAAAAACGATCATGGGGAGCGACGAGCGCTGCCATATCGCGCGGAAGTAGGCGGCGGGGATCGCGGGATCGAGCGGAGTACCGGCAAAGGCGGGGTGAGGAAACACCAGGAGGGCCTGAGCCCCCGCTCTGGCGGCTTGCAGAGCCTGCTCGGCGGCGTCCTCGGTGTTCACGCCGAAAATGGTGGCGATGATCGGCTGGGCACCATGGGCCCTGGCAACCATGAAACGGACCACCTCCGACCGTTCGGCGACGGTCAGATGGGGGCCCTCCGCCATCATCGCATTGGCAAGGAGCGCCGAAATGCCGGTATGGCGCAGGCGCTCCATATGGCCTTCCAGCGATGCCCAATCGATGCCGCCACCGGGCACAAAGGGGGTCAGTGTTCCGGTGATGACACCGGCCCAGGTGTTAAAGCCGCCCATGATGTTCGTCCTCGCAGACAAGGGAGATCACTCTTCGCCGGCGAAGGACCTGCCTCCGACGCCGGCGAATGTCTCAGCCTGTGTGAGCGACCGTCGAAACCACTTCTCTGACCCGGCTCTGGGCCGCTTCCGGAAGAGGCAGGATCGGGCGCGGCAGGTCGGCGCGTGTGAGCCCCTGCAATTGCGCGATCGCGTAGACCACGCGAAGGCTGGAGAACTCTTTGAAGAGAGACCAGATCGGCTCCAGCGTCGCGTTGAGCCGGCGGGCTTCGGTCGCGTTGCCAGCCTGCGTGGCCCTGACGATCGCCAGGCATACGTCCGGCATGATACCGCCCAGCACACTGTACCAGGCGTCAGCGCCGGCGATGAGCGCCTCCGTGCAATTCCAGTCGCCGCTATAGCCTACCGAAAATCCCTCCTGACAAGCGGCGCGCATTTCAGCGAGGTTGGCTGGCGCCGCGGAAGCGTCCGTCGACGGCGACTTGACGGCGATCACGCCGTCAACCCGGCTCAGGCGGCCGACGAGCGACGGACTGAAGCGGAAGTGCGTCGTGCCGGGATTGTCGTAGATGCAGAGCGGAAGGCCACTCTCGCGCGCCACCGTCGCGAAGTGCTCGAACACCTCGTCGTCGTTCAACGGCGTGTAGGATACGGGAGCCAGAAGCCCCGCCGCCGCGCCGGCAGCCTTGGCGTCCTGAGCCAGCTTCACGGCATCGTCGGTCCGCAAGGCGCCGACACCCACCACGACCGGCGTCTTCGACCCGGTGACGCTGAGCGCCGCCTGCAGAGCCCGGCGGCGCTCTTCCCGCGTGAGATAAGCGTAGGTTCCCGTGCTGCCCAGCAGGCCGATCGAGTCCACGCCCGCGGCAACGAGGCGAGACACCAGACGCTGAAGGTCGGTTGTATTCACCCGGCCGCTGGGATCAGCCGGGGTGATCGGGAAAGCAGAAAGGCCGGTGATATCAGGCATTGACGTGTTTCCCTTTGTTGTAGATCTGGGCGACCCGGGCGAACTCGAAATTCCGGCCGGGCGCGGCTTCGAACAGCGACTTGGTATAGGGATGGGCCGGAGCGGCGAAGATGTCGGTGGTCTTGCCGTGCTCGACCACCACGCCGTTCTTCATGACCGCGATGCGGTCGCAGATCTGGGCGGCGACGCGCAGGTCGTGGGTGATGAACAGCACGGCGAGGTCGAATTTCTTTCTGACGTCGTCGAGCAGGTCGAGCACCTGCGCCTGCACGGAAACGTCGAGCGCCGACACCGCTTCGTCGGCGATCAGCACCTCCGGCTCCATGGCGAGCGCGCGCGCGATGCAGATGCGCTGGCGCTGGCCGCCGGAAAACTGGTGCGGATAGCGGTCGAGCGCATCGGGCGACAGGCCGACGAGTTTCATCAGGTCGCGCGCCCGGGTCAGCGCCTCGTCCGCGGCCATGCCGAAATTGCACGGGCCCTCGACGATCGAGGCTCCGACCGAGCGGCGCGGATTGAGCGAACGAT
>NZ_JBWKTP010000007.1:0-379105 GCF_059420385.1 Phreatobacter sp. GW821-FHT04C01
AGCCGCAATGGCCAGCCCCGCCGCACACCCGAGTCAATCCGCCGCACTTCCTCTCCAGAGATATGTGCATGCCGTAGCCGCGCCTCGGGGAGCGGGGACTGTCATCCGGCAAGGATTCCGCTCATGGTGCCGTCTGGCCATGCAAGCAGGCCGCGAGGAGGAACGCCGCCATGAAAGTCACCGTCGAGATCGATTGCACGCCTCTGGAGGCCCGGCAGTTCCTGGGGCTTCCCGACGTGCAGCCGATGCAGGCCGCCATGCTGGCCGAGATGGAAAAGAGCATGATGGCCCAGGTGGAGCGCTTTTCGCCGGAGGCCTTGATGAAGACCTGGTTCTCCGGCGTGCCGCAGAATGCCGAATGGGTTTCGCAGATCTTCGGCAAGCTGTTCGCGCAGGGCGGCGGCGAGGCGCGCGACCAGGGCTCGTCCAAAGGCCAGCCCAAGGCCTAGCCACCACCATCGCGGCGCTCTCGCCGCGACCGGTCGCCGGCTGAATCGAAACCTGAGCCGGCCGGCCCAACCGTCGGACGCGATTCGCGAAACCGCGCGTCGGGGGCGGCCGCGGTGCCGGCTGGCGCATCGGCGCGCGAATGGGCTAACGGTCGGTGCGTTCGATGGAGACTGCTTTGCCGGCCCGACCTCTGATCACCTATCCCGATGCGCGGCTGCGCTTGAAGGCGCTGCCCGCCGGGATCGTCGACGACGCCGTGCGGGCGCTGGCGCGCGATATCCTCGAGACGATGACGGCGGTTTCCGCGGTCGGGCTGACCGGCCCCCATATCGGCGCCTTGCAGCGTGTCGTGGTCATTCGGCTGGCGCTCACGGCGGAAGCGCTGACCTATGTCGACCCTGAGATCGTCTGGGCTTCGTCGGAGACCGCGGTTCATGACGAGGGCAGCGTCTCCATGCCCGGCGTCACCGAGGCGGTCGAGCGTCCGGCGCGTATCAAAGTGCGCTATCTGGATCTTGCCGGCCGGCCCCGCGAAGACGAGGCCGATGGCTTTCTCGCCGCTTGCCTGCAGCACGAAATCGACCAGCTCGACGGTATCTTCTGGATCGACCGGCTGTCGCGGCTGAAACGCGAGCGGGTGATCAAGCGGTTCGACAAGCTCGGCCGGCACGGACGGATCTGACGCAGCCCTTCATGGCGATGGCCGGGACGGCGGTGGCATCGCGCCGACGCCCGCCTACTGCGACCGCGCCGGCGATCGGCCGGGCAGGGGATGCCGGTCCTCGAACCGGGACCCGGTCCAACGGAGCACGCGCGTGCAGTCCGGGTCGAAGCCGGCGCACTGTAGCCTGATCGCCGGAGTGCTGCCGATCATGGTCAGTTCCAGGTCTTCGACGCGGGCGTCAAAGACGAGCCGGTAGCCGGAGCCCGAGGAAACATAGACCCGATGGATACATCCGGCCGGCGTGCAGACGGCGCCGCGATTGCTGCAGCCGATATTGTCGAAATGGAGCGCGATGAACTGCTGCGTCGCGCCGCTTGGCGAAAGATGCCGCGAGAAATGAGCCTCTGCCCTCAAGCCTCCGCAGGCGCGCTCCAGCGGCGCGAGGTCGCGGCGGATCGCCTGGGGCAGCGCTTCGATCTGTCGGCTGGCCAGGCGCGGGTCGGGCCCGACGCCGCCACGCGCCAGTGACGTCGCGGGATTGCCGAGAAGAGCGAGCAAAGCGGCAAGGATGATCGGGGCGTGTCGGCGATAGGACCTGGCCAGGATGGCCAGTGCCCGGCGATGCATGAGAGTGCACATGGGCCGTCTCCCACGGTCAACGACGTCGAACGGCCGTCGCGGAAGCCGATGGTAGAAGATTCCAGCCGAAGTCCCAACATTTTTGCGCGGCGTGACCCCGCGATCGCATGGTCGTTTGGGTCGAGCGGCGGGGCGATCGTCTTGGCTGTGCTCGGCCGGCCGGCTCCTCCTGCATGCGAGCTTCCGGGAGGGGTGGTGCACCTCACCCATTGCTCGTTCGCGTTGAGATGAATTGCACGATGCACGCGGGAGTGAAGTTGTCGTGAGAGGTGTTGCGCCGGAGTGTTGTGATTGATCTATGTATTATCACATAGGATTGCTCGATAGGCGGTGCGACGCGGCTCGTATACTGCAGATTTTCTTGAATTGATAAGTTTGACCCGATTTATTTTACACGGCCTTACGTGCCGATCGCCAAGGCTCGGCCTCCTGTTTCGGGGGCGACCGACATGTTCGAGATTTTGAAGCATGCCGGAAGGCCGCGGGTCGATCCGATAATCCCGGCTCTGCGCAAGGCGCGCGCGACGATTGCCCAATTCAGGCGGCAGACGCAGGGCAACGTCGCGCTCATCTTCGCGATCGCCGTCATTCCCGTGGTGACCAGTGTCGGAGCCGCGGTCGATTTCAGCAATGCCAGCCGGGACAAGGCGGTGCTTGATGCCGCCGCCGACGTCGCGGCCCTGGCCGCGGTCACCAGTTCCGGCACGCTACCCTCGACGGCCGCTGCCCGGCAGAACGGCTTGAACTCATTCGCCGGCAATCTCAGCGGCAGAACGACGTTTCAGCTCAACAGCGTCGACATCAGCGTCGTCGACACGGGGCTGAGCAGGTCGTCGGTCGTCACCTATTCGGCGACGGTCAAGACGGCGTTCGGCGGTCTGCTCGGGGTCGACACCTTTACGATGACCGGCACGTCGACCGCCACGTCGACGCTGCCGACCTTCATCGACTTCCATATCCTGCTGGACAACACGCCATCCATGGGCGTCGGAGCGACCCCGGCCGACGTCGCGACAATGGTCGCCAATACCCCGGACAAATGCGGGTTCGCCTGTCACATCACCGGCTCGACGACCGACTACTACGCTCTCGCCAAGAGGACGGGTGTGACCATGCGGATCGACGTGGTTCGCCAGGCGACCCAGCAATTGATGGATACCGCCGCCGCGACGGTCCGCATGACCGGCCAGTTCCGCATGGCGATCTACACCTTCGGGGCGTCCTGCGCGACGCCGGGCTTCACCACCGTCACCAGTCTCACGTCCAGCCTCGCGACGGCCAAGAGCCAGGCGAGCGCCATCGATCTGATGACCATTCCCTCCCAGGGCTACAACAACGACCAATGCACCGATTTCGACGGAACCCTCTCGGCGCTCAATCTGACGATCGCAACGCCCGGAGACGGTGCGACGGCCGGTGCTCCGCAGAAGGTCCTGCTCCTCGTCTCGGACGGCGTCGCCGATGCCTATTATCCGTCGACCTGCCTGAAGCCGACCACCGGCGGACGCTGCCAGGAGCCGATCAACACGGCGACGTGCACGGCGATCAAGAACCGCGGCATTCGCATCGCGGTGCTCTACACGACCTATCTGCCGCTGACGACCAACAGCTGGTACAACAGCTGGATCAAGCCGTTTCAGAGCGAGATTCCGGCGCGTATGCAGGATTGCGCATCGCCCGGGCTCTATTTCGAGGTCAGCCCGACCCAGGGCATCGCCGACGCCATGGCGGCGCTGTTCCAGAAGGCGGTCGCGAGTGCGCGGCTGACGCGCTGACCAGGGCCTAGACCAGATAGGTCGACGCGGCGCCGAGGATGCCGACCAGCCCCATGCCGATCGCCGCATACCAGGGCCAGCGCTTGCCCCGCGTGATGATCGCGATGGTGCAGATCGCGATGCTGACGTGAACGAAGGTCGCCGCGTAGGTCAGGCGCTGGTGCCGCCGTTCGTGCACCGCGCCGGCGGCGAGTTTTTCGTCGCGCTCCTGCTCGAGCTCCCTGGCTTTCCTGGCGATCTCCGCGCTCTCGTCTTCGTGTCGCTTGGCTTCCTGACGAAACTCCTCGGTGCGCACGGCGGAGGTGATGGCTGCGATCTCCAGGACCTTCTGCTTCAGGCTCTTGGCCTGGTAGAAGGCCCATTGGTCGCTCGCCTGGGCCTGTTTCAGCACGGCGTCGTTCTTGTCCGCGATGGCATGGCTGGTCTCGACGGTTTCGAAACTCGCGATGATGGCCGCGACGACGGCCAGTGCCGCGATCGTCGCCGATACCGTCATCATGAAGCTGTCGCCCTGTTCGACGGCATGATGGGCCTCTTCGGCATGCTCGAGATGTTCATGCGGAAGTTCTTCCATCATGCGAGCCTTTCGTAAGGTATCGGGCGGCAGTGGAGCAGTTTGCGCTCCCTCGGTTTTGATGTTTTCGCTTCTCTCGGCAGGGCCCGTCGGGCACTGATCATGAGTCTCCAATCTATCGCGTCGCTTCGAAGCCGTAGCTACGCAGAAGCACCATGGCCCGATGCCGGACGGAGATCCGCGTTTCTCGGGCGGCCTTGGCCTGTGTTGCTGTTGCCGGGCGACAGGCGCGGGGGGCGGCAACCACATGTTGCTCGGCCTCCGGCGACCGGCGCGGCGGATGCCCTTCGCGGCGCAAGCTCGCCGGATGCCGATTGCCTTCGGCGCGACCGGATATGCCGTCGCATGCGCGGATGTGGCTGTGGCGCCGATGGGCGTCGCGAAAAGGCAGGCGGCGAGCCGGAAGAAGAACCCGGCTCCCGGCCCCGGTGCCATCGACACGGCCTTGGGATTTTGCGACACCCTTGGCGCGTCGGAACGGGCTTCTCTGGATCAAAGCGCATGGCTGAACGAACGGTTTCCTCGGGTGTGGCGACCATCATCGAACGCGGCGCCTCGCCCTTTCTCGCGGGCTTCCGGCTGATCGACGTCACCGTCGAGACCGGCATCACGATCCGCGCGGCGGTCGGCGGCAAGGGGCCGCCGCTGCTCCTGCTGCACGGCCATCCGCAGACCCATGCGACCTGGCGCAAGGTGGCGCCGGCGCTGGCCGAACGCTTCACCGTGGTCGCCGCCGACCTGCGCGGCTATGGCGACAGCAGCAAGCCGGAGGGCGGTGAGGGACATGTCGCCTATTCCAAGCGTTGCATGGCCGCCGACCAGGTGGCGCTGATGCGGGAGCTCGGCCATGACCGTTTCGGGCTGGCGGGGCACGATCGCGGTGCCAGGGTGGCCCACCGCCTGGCGCTCGACCATCCCGACGCCGTGTCGCGCATCGCGGTGATCGATATCGCGCCCACCGCGACCATGTATGCCCGCACCGACAAGGAGTTCGCGACACGCTATTTCTGGTGGTTTTTCCTGATCCAGCCGGCGCCGCTGCCCGAGCGGATGATCGGCGCGGATCCGGAATTCTTCCTGCGCAAACATATCGACGGCCAGAACAAGACGCCTGGCGCGACCGAGCCGGCAGTCTTCGCGGAATATCTGCGCTGCTACCAGGATCCGGCGACGCGCCATGCCATTTGCGAGGATTACCGCGCCGCCGCGACCATCGACCTCGTCCACGACGCCGCCGACGCGCAGGCGCGCATCGGCGTGCCGCTGCTGGCGATCTGGGGCGGCAAGGGCACGGTCGGCGCGCTCTATGACGTGCTCGAGACCTGGCGTGAAAAGGCCGTCGACGTGACCGGCCACGCCTTCGACTGCGGTCATACGCTCCAGGAAGAGCAGCCGGCCGAAACGATCGCCGAACTGGCGGCATTCTTCTCGTCCTGAGTCTTCGGTCCCGAGGGCCTTTGTCCGCCGCCTCGGGCGGTTGCAGCGCGCGGCGGGAGGAGCGCCGCGTTCGCGCTCGAAAGCCATCGCAACACCGCGCAATCCGCGACAATTCTGCGCGCCGGCAGCCAGCACTACCAAGAGAGGCGTCAATGCCCCGCCGAACTCTTGGAGATTTGAAATGCTCGCGCGTCGCTCGCTGCTGGCTGCCATGGGTGGCGGCCTGATTGTCGCCACAACCGCACTGAATGCCCATGCCTGCTCAATTCTGGCCGGCTCAACTCTGGCCGGAGCGCCTCCCTTGCCGGATACGTCCCGTACGGTCGCCGCCATGCGCCGCAGCCTGGCCTCGCCCGGTGCGGCGGCGGAGCCGCGCGAGATGCAATAGTATGTCGTGCGCCGCCGCTACTGGGTCCGGCGCTACTATGTCCGGCCTCGGCGGTTCGCCTGGCGCTGCTGGTGGAACGGCTACGGCCGCGTCTGTCGCTGGCGCTATTTCTGAGCGCTGAAGCCCAGGCGGAGACCGTTTTGCGTCATGATTGCGCTGGCGCAAATATATCCGGGCGTCGCTGCACGCTGTATGCGTCGACGCGTTCGGCGCCGTTTCCAGCATGTCTTCAAACGAAAAACGCCGGGGTGGAGGAGCCCCGGCGTTGATCTTGGGTAGGACCGGCTGCCGCCGGCATGCACGTCAGGTTAGTTCGACGAAGAGAAAGCCGAGGACGGCACCGCCTCGCGGTTGATCAGGCTGCCCGTCGCCTGGCCGTTCTGGGCGAAGCGAGCGGTGAACTCGCGCGGCTGAACCGGCGCATAGGTCGAAACGGCAGGGGTTTCGACGAAGCCGGCGGCGTCATCGGCCAGGGCCGGAGCGACGAGGCCAAGCGGGGCGAGCAGGGCGGCGGCAAGGATGAACTTCTTCATGACAGGTCTCTTTTTTGTGGTCCGGCTGGCGATGAACGCCTCAGGCCGGAATGTGGGCGGGTAGGTCGGCGAAACGGGCGTCGGCGCTTGGGTCGACCAAAATCAGTTGGACGACGAGAAGGCCGAGGACGGCACCGCTTCGCGGTTGATCAGGCTCTGGTCGGCACCCGACACATGGCTGTAGCGCGCCGTGAACTCGCGCGGCTGGGCCGGTGCATAGGTGGTGACCGAGGGGGTCTCGATGAAACCGGCGGCATCGTCGGCCAGGGCCGGAGCGGCGAGGCCAAGCGGGGCGAGCAGGGCGGCGGCGAGGATGAATTTCTTCATGACAGTCTCCATTGGAAAACCCGGTGGTGGGAGGGACACGCCTGATCCGGGATGTTTGTTTCGGTGCCGGCGGGAGGTGTCCGCCGCCGACAGGACTGAGATAGGCGCCCCGCCGTTCACTTGCCAATCACGAAATTGAGAAAATGCATGCGCGATCGCATGAGTGTCATTTTATTTGTGCATGAGTGCAATTTCGGCAAACGCCGATCTATGCCGGGCGGGGCTCGGGTGCGCGGATCATGTCGATCAGGGCGCGCAGGGCCGAGGGCACATGACGATGCCCGGGATAATAGATGTAGAGGCCGTCGAAATCCGGGCACCAGTCGGCGAGCACCGGCACCAGCTGGCCTGACTGCAGGAGCGGCATCACGCGGGCCTCGGAGACATAGGCGAGCCCCAGCCCGTCAAGGGCGGCACGGATGGAAATGTCGGCATCATCGCTGATCAGGCGTCCGGATACCGGCGCCTCCTGGGCGAAACCATCCTTGGCGAAGGCCCAGGGGAAGATCTTGCGGTCATGCGCCATGCGCTGCCGGATACAGTCGTGATGGGCGAGATCGTCCGGGTGCTCGGGCGTGCCGTTGGCGGCCAGATAGGCCGGCGCGCCGACGACCAGCAGCTTCAGGGGCCCGACGACCCGGATGGCGACCATGTCGGCGGCGACCCGTGCCCGCGGCGCGATGCCGGCATCGAAGCCTTCGGCCACGATATCGGACATCCGGGGATCGACCGCGAGCTCCAGCCTGACATCGGGATAGGTCGCCATGAAGCGTACCCAGACCGGCGCCAGCGCCACCATCGAGGCGAATTGCGGCACGAACAGCCGCAACAGGCCGAGCGGCCGCTCGCGGCGCTCATCGAGGTCCTGCAGCGCGCCGGATATCGCATCGAAGGCGGGCATGAGGCGCTCGCGCAGGCGCGCGCCCGCTTCGGTCAGCGCGACGTTGCGGGTCGTCCGGTTGAACAGCCGGACGCCGAGCCGCGCCTCCAATTGCCTGACGGTGTGACTGAGCGCCGACGCGGTCACACCCATCCGGTCCGCCGCGACCCGGAAACTGAGGCTATCGGCGATCGCCAGGAACACCGTCAGGTCGGAGATGTCGCTTCGTTCCATTGCTGAATTCTGCTCAACGGACCATCAAAAACAAAGCTATTCCGAAGTCGGCTTTTTCGCCCATTTTTCTGGTGAGAGCGCGGCTCCAGAAACCACGGTCAAGATCGAGAGGCCGTCGGCCGGTGATCGTCGATCCGAGGATCAATCTGATCGATGTCCGCAGCCCCCGGAAAACAACCAGGACTATAACCGTGGCAGATGGAACACCCAACTCCTTGGTGGGCAGTGCAGAACGCATGGCTCCCGTCCCAGGCTTCGGCGGACCGGCAAAGGCCGACGACGCGGCGCACGCGAAGGTCCCGGGGGCCGAACCCGAGGCGCCGCCGGCCTCCGAGCCCACCGGCCGCAACAGGGCGGCGCCGTCGATCGTGCCCGCCGGCGCGCCTCCCGGGCGTGTAGCCAAAGGCCGCCGCCGGCTGCTTCGGCCGCTGCTGTTCGCGCTTTTGCCGATTGCCCTTGTCGCCGGTGGTTATGCCTATGTCACCGGCGGCCAGGTGATGGCGACCGACAACGCCTATGTGCAGGCCGCGATCCTGGCGGTCGCCACCGATGTCTCGGGTATCGTCCAGAAGATCGATGTTCGGGAGAACCAGCAGGTCGCCGCCGGCGACGTGCTGTTCCGGCTCGACGATCTGCCGTTGCGGCTGGGCCTGACCCGCGCCGAGGCCCAGGTCGGCATCATCAGGAACGACCTGGTCGCGCTGCATGCGAGCTATCGCGACATGCAGGAGCAGATCGTCCAGGGCGAAACCGACATCGCCTTCTACAAGCGCGAGTTCGAGCGCCAGCAGGAACTGGCCAAGCGTAATGTCGCCTCGCAGGCGACCTTCGACCAGGCCAATCACAACCTGGCGACCGCGCAGCAGAAACTCGCTTCGCTCAAGCAGCAGCTCGCCGGCATCGCGGCCAACCTCAACGGCGCGCCCGATGATCCCGTCGAACAGCATCCGCGCTACCGGGACGCGGTCGCGGCGCGCGACGAAGCCGCCCGGCAGCTGGCCCATGCGGTGGTCAAGGCGCCCTTCGCCGGCACCGTGACCAATGTGCCGTCCCTGCAGGTCGGCCAATACCTGGCGGCGGCGACGCCGGCCTTCAGCATTGTCGCGACCGATCATGTCTGGATCCAGGCCTCGCCGAAGGAGACCGAGTTGACCTATGTCCGGCCCGGTCAGCCGGCCAGCATCTCGGTCGACACCTATCCGGGCCAGGTCTGGCGGGGAACGGTCGACAGCATCAGTCCGGCTTCGGGCTCGAGCTTCTCGCTCCTGCCGGCGCAGAACACCACCGGCAACTGGGTCAAGGTGGTGCAGCGCATCCCGATGCGGGTGCGTATCGACACGCCTGCCGGCAGCCCGCCGCTCCGGGTCGGCATGAGCGTCACCGTCGATGTCGATACCGGCCATCCGCGCGGCCTGCCCGAGGCGGTGGCGCGCCTGCTGGGCCGGCCGGAGGTCCGCCATGAGTGACGCGGCAACGGCCGCTGCGCCGACGATCGCCAATCGCGGGGCGATCACGGCCTGCGTCATCCTGGCGGTGATCATGCAGGCGCTCGACACCACCATCGCCAATGTCGCGCTGCCCTATATCCAGGGCAGCGTCTCGGCGAGCGCCGACCAGATCAACTGGGTGCTGACCTCCTATATCGTCGCGGCCGCGATCATGACGCCGCCGTCTGGCTATCTCGCCACCCGCTTCGGCCGCAAGCGCATCCTGATGGTCGCGATCGTTGGTTTCGTCATCGCCTCGATCCTCTGCGGCCTGGCGCAGTCGCTGGTCGAGATCGTCGGTTTCCGTCTGCTCCAGGGTTTTTTCGGCGCGGCGCTGGTGCCGCTGTCGCAATCCATCCTGCTCGACATCTACACCCCCGAGGAGCGCGGCTCGGCCATGGCGCTGTTCGGCGTCTCGGTGATGGTCGGCCCGGTGCTCGGCCCGGTGATCGGTGGCTGGCTGACCGACCATGTCAGCTGGCGCTGGGTGTTCTATATCAACCTGCCGATCGGTGCTTTGGCGCTCGCCGGCGTCTCGGCCTTCGTGACCGAGACGAAGACCAATCTCGGTGCCAGGCTCGACTGGCTGGGCTTCGGCGCGCTCAGCCTGTGCATCGCCGCCCTCCAGCTGGCGCTCGATCGGGGCGAGCAGCTCAACTGGTTCTCGTCGGGCGAGATCATCCTGGAGAGCGTGGTGGCCGCTGCCGCGGCTTACGTCTTCCTGGTGCACACCTTCACCGCCGACAAGCCCTTCGTGAACCCGAAGCTGTTCCTTGATCGCAACTTCTCGGTGGGCATGCTGTTCATCTTCATCGTCGGCGTCACCTATCTCGCCTCGCTCGCGCTGATGACGCCCTACCTGCAGACGCTGATGGGCTATCCGGTCGTCACCGCCGGACTGGTCATGGGGCCACGCGGGCTCGGCACGATGCTCTGCATGTTCGCGGTCGGCCGGCTGATCGGCAAGGTCGATATCCGCCTGCTGCTGCTCACCGGCCTCGGCCTCACCGCCTATGCCATGTACGACATGACCGGTTGGACCCCGGCGGTGTCGCAATGGACGATCGTCTCCACCGGTTTCATCCAGGGGGCGGGTCTCGGCTTCCTGTTCGTGCCGCTGACCACCGTGACCTTCGCCACGCTGCCGGCCGAACAGCGCGGCGACGGCACCGGTCTCTACAATCTGTCGCGCAATGTCGGCTCCAGCGTCGGCATTTCCATCGTCTCGGCGCTGCTGGTGCAGAACGTCCAGGTCAACCATGCCGATATCGCGGCCTATGTGACGCCCTATAACCGCATGCTCCAGATGCCGGTCGTGGCCCAGGCGCTCAGCCCGGTGACGGCGGCCGGCCGGGCGGCGCTCGACAGCATCGTCACGCTGCAGGCGACCGTCATCGGCTATATCGACGACTTCAAGCTGATGATGATCCTGTCGCTGGCGGCCATGCCGCTGGTGCTGCTGCTGCGTCGGCCGGCGAAACCCGCCGAGACCGATCATTCCCTGGCGATCGAATGAGCGGCGGCGGGCCGCCGCGCCGGCGTGGCGAGACGGGACCCGTGCCTCAGAGACGGGCGCCGCGCGGCGGTTGCTTCGCCGGCGACGACAGGCCGCTCGCCTGCGGCACGGCCGCCAGCAGCACGGGTGGCGCCCAGCGGACGCGGTTGCGGCCGTCCGATTTCGCGCGATAGAGAGCGTCGTCGGCGGCCTCGATCAGGTGGTGCCAGGCATGGCCGCCGCGAATGCCCCTGGCGACGCCGAAACTGGCGGTCACGCACAGGCGCTTGCCGTTGGTGACGATCATTTCGTGCTGCTGCAGGATGAGCCGCATTCGCTTCGCCAGGTCGATGGCGGCCTTGATGTCGTGGCCGGGAACCACGATCGCGATCTCCTCGCCGCCGAAGCGAGCGACGATATCGGCCGGACCGACGATCGAGCGCACGAGATCGGCGACCGCGATGAGCACCTGGTCGCCGACCAGGTGGCCATGCTGGTCGTTGACCTGCTTGAAATGATCGATGTCCATGAGGATCATGCAGACCTCGCTGGCGAGGCCCCGGTGCGCGGCATCGGTTTCGCCGATCCTTTCGAGCGCGCCGCGGTTCAGGAGCCCGGTCAGGCCGTCGGTTTCGGCGAGCAGCTTGAGCTGGTCCGTGAGGGCTGCGCGTTCGCGCAATTTGCCGCGCAGAACCGCGATCGCGTCGAACAGGCGGGTCATTTCCCGGGCGCGCGAGGCCGCCGCCGACGGTGCGACGTCGCGATCGTCGGCCAGCGCGATCACCATGTCCCGGGCCTGCAGCAGCGGCCTGAACACGAAGCGCTGCGCCGAAACGATCAGGCCGGCGAGGATCGCCAGGATGGCCAGGGTCAGGCCGGCCGCCGCCGCCAGGATGCGCAGGGCACGGTCGCGATCGACCGTAACCCGCTCGATCGTCATGTCGAGAAAGCCGCCGCGCAGCTTCTCCAGCGGTTGCAGCGTCGGCACGAAAAGGGCGGTCAGCTCGGCGGGCGTCATCGAATAATTGCCCGAGCCGCGGCCCTCCTGGACGAGGCCGGCAAGGATGGCGAGCCCGTCGCCGAAAAACTGCCGCTCGGCATCGCGCCTGATGGCCGCCAGGCGCGGGTCGTCGAGAGCGAAATCGTCCTGGCGCCCGATCAACTGCCACAATTGCAACAGGCGGCCGCGGGTCCGGCTGAAATCGATGAGGTTGTTGAGTGCCAGCGGCTGGCGGGCGGCGATTGGCGCCATGATCTGCGAGGCGATCCGGCCGCCATATTCACGCAGGTCGCCGAGCATCTGGCCGGTCATCACGGGGCCCGCCAGGCGGGCGTCGCGCTCGACCAGGCGCTGGACCTTCCAGCTGATGCCCGGCTGGAGCTGGTCGACCACGGCGAACATGCCCTCGATGGCGGCCTGGATCTCCGCCAGCTGGCGCTCGGCGAGCGGCACGCTGCCGAGCCGATCGATCTCGCCGCGCGCGCGGATCAATTGTTGCCGGACCCCCTGCAGGACCGCCGGCGGGACGTGGCGTTCCGCGATCTGCTCCGTCTCGGCATGATCGGCGAGCCGGTCGAGCGCCGCGTCGCTGGCGCCACGAAAACGCGCGAGGCGCTGCCGGGCCGCGCTGCCATTCGTCGGCGGTTCGCCCAGGACGTCGTTGCTCGGGCCGCGCTCGGCCGACAGCAGGTTGGCGGCGTCCAGGAGCAGCCGGTAGTCGGAGAGGTCGTGCAGGTTGCGCCTGGCGGTGATGAAGTCGTCATAGGTCCGCAGGAGCAGGCCGGCGGCCAGGATGATCGTGCAGATCGTGACGATGCCGGTGCCGATCCACAGCTTGAGATGAAGGCTGTGGTCAGCTTGTCCACGGCCGCCGTCAGGCGCGGCGTCGGCTTTCGACCGGAAGAGAGTTCCGAATATTGAGACAATATTTTTGGATGTTTTGATCATTATATTCTCATAATATTCGGAGTATTGAAGTTTTCGTCTCTTTCAAAGCCCGTTTTATTTCCATCGCGCCGGTGCCGGCGTCAAGTGGTATTATCGGGTATGGTTTTACCGTTCAGCCCCTAAGCTTCTGTGAAATCGTTTAGTTAACGTTCCCTGGATCGCGCCGGAGCGATCACGGCCCCGGTCCGATGCTTCCTTTGCGTCCGGCCGACGGCGGGCCGCAGGGGGAACCCTTCGCGCGGTCGTGCATTTCATGTCCAGGCGAAATGCGACGATGGTGACCATGACCCTGCGCGCGATCCGGATGAAGCTGCTTTCCCGACCCATCTTCAACTGGGCGACACGTGCCATGCCGGCGATTTCGGCGACCGAACGCGACGCCATCGAGGCCGGCACGGTCTGGTGGGACGGCGAATTGTTCACCGGCAATCCGGACTGGGCCAGGCTCGTCGCCATGCCGCCGGCCCGGCTGTCCGAGGAGGAACAGGCCTTCATGGACGGGCCGGTGCGCGAGCTCTGCCGGATGGTCGATGACTGGACCATCGCCTGGCGCGACCGCGACCTGCCGCCCGAGGTCTGGCGCTTCATGCGCGAGCAGCGCTTTTTCGGCATGATCATCCCGAAACGGTATGGCGGCCTGGGCTTTTCCAACACGATGCATTCGGAGGTGGTGCGCACTGTGTCGTCGGCGAGCGTGGTGGCCGGCGTCACCGTCATGGTGCCGAACTCGCTGGGCCTCGGCGAACTGCTGATGCATTTCGGCACCGACGCGCAGCGCGGCTACTGGCTGCCGCGTCTTGCCGAGGGTTCGGAAATTCCCTGCTTCGGCCTGACCTCGGCGGATGCCGGCTCGGACGCCGCCGCCATGACCGATATCGGCGTGGTCGAGCACGGCCTGCACGAGGGCAGGGAGGTGCTCGGCATCCGCCTGAATTTCCACAAGCGCTACATCACGCTCGGGCCCGTCGCGACTGTCATGGGCCTCGCCTTCAAGCTCGAGGATCCGCGGAACCTGCTCGGCCGCGGCCAGGATCTCGGCATTACCGTGGCCTTGCTGCCGACCGCCACGCCCGGCGTTTCCCATGGCGAGCGGCATCTGCCCCAGATGACCCATTTCCAGAACGGGCCGCTGCAGGGCGAAAACGTCTTCATTCCCATGGACTGGGTGCTCGGCGGCGAACAGCAGGTCGGCGAGGGCTGGAAGATGCTGATGACGGCGCTCGCCGCCGGCCGCGGCATTTCGCTGCCCTCGCAATCGGCGGCGGGGGCGGCGATGTGCGCGCGGGCCACCGGCGCCTATGCCCGGATCCGCAGCCAGTTCCACGTGCCGATCGGCCTGTTCGAGGGCATTCGGCTGCAACTCGCCGATCTCGCCGCCAATGCCTATCTGCTCGATGCCGCGCGCCGGCTGACCGTTGCCGCCCTCGACCAGGGCCACAAGCCCTCGGTCATCTCGGCCATCATGAAATACCACGCCACCGAGCGCATGCGCCGTTCGGTCGAGAAGGCCATGGACATCCATGGCGGCAAGGCGATCATCGACGGTCCCCGGAATTATCTCGGCGGGCTCTACCGCTCGGTGCCGATCGGCATCACCGTGGAGGGCGCCAATATCCTGACCCGTAACCTGATGATCTTCGGCCAGGGCGCGATCCGCTCGCACCCCTTCATGCTGAAGGAAATGCTGGCGCTGGCGGAACCGGACAAAGCCAGGGGGCTTGAGGCCTTCGACGAGAGCTTCTGGGCCCATGCCGGCCATGCGGTCAAGAACGCCTTCCGGGCCTTCGGCCGCGGCTGGACCGGCGGCCGTTTCGCCCCGGCGCCCGCAGGCGTCGGGCTGCCGCATCATTGGCAAATACTGTCGCGCCATGCCGCCGCCTTCGCGCTTGTCTCCGACATCGCCCTTCTGACGCTCGGCGGCGATCTCAAGCGCAAGGAAATGCTGTCGGCGCGGCTCGGCGACATCCTGGCGGAACTCTATCTGCTCGGCGCGGCGCTGAAGCGCTTCGAGGACGAGGGACGGATGGCGGAGGACCAGCCGATCGTCGACTACATCATGGCCCAGGGCGCCGATCGTCTGGGGGCGGCGTTCCAGGGCGTCCTCGCGAACCTGCCCTCCCGCGCAGCCGCCCACCTCGTCGGCTTCATCGCCTTTCCCTTTGGCGTGCCGCGCCGTGAGCCGTCCGATCGGCTCGCCAACCAGGTCGCCGAAATCCTGCTCACGCCGTCGGCGCAGCGCGACCGCCTGACGCCGGGTCTCTATGGCGGGGAGGGACGGCCCGACCATCCGCTCGCCCATCTCGAGGAGGCGTTCCGGCTGATCGTCGCGGCCGAGCCGGTCGACAAGAAGCTGCGCGCGGCGAAGGTCCGGGATCCCGGCGAGGCGTACCGGCGCGGCCTCATCTCGGATAGCGAGCGCGACCAATTGGCCCGCCTCAAGCAGGCGGTCGATCGCGTGGTTGCAGTCGACGCGTTTCCCATGGACGATGTCTCGCCCCTCGCGGCGCAGCACCACCGGCCCCAGGCTCCAGGGACCGGCGCCTTGGCGATGGGCAGGCGCGAGGCGGCTGAATGACCATGGCGGATGTTGCGGCACCGGCGGCGCGCGGCGGCGGCCGGCCGGTCTATCTGGTCGACGGCGCGCGCACGCCGTTCCTCAGGGCGCGCGGCAAGCCCGGGCCGTTCACCCCGGTCGATCTCGCGGTTCAATGCGGCCGGCCCTTGCTGCTGCGCCAGCCGTTCTCGCCCGACGCCTTCGACACCGTCATTCTCGGCTGCGTCAATGTCATTGCCGACGAGATGAACCCGGCCCGGGTGGCGGCGCTGCGGCTCGGCATGGGCGAGGCCATGACCGCCTTCACCGTGCAGATCAATTGCGGCTCGGGCATGCAGTCGATCGATACCGCCTTCCGCACCATCGAGGCCGGCAAGGCCGACCTGATCCTGGCCGGCGGGGCCGAGGCGCTCAGCCATGCGCCGCTGGTGCTGCGGCGCGAGGCGGTCGAATGGTTCGGCCGTTTCGCCGGCGCCCGCTCGACCTGGCAGAAGCTTGCTGCGCTCGGCGGCCTGCGTCCCGGCTTCCTCAAGCCGGTGATCGGGCTCGAACGCGGCCTGACCGATCCCATCACCGAACTGAACATGGGGCAGACGGCGGAAGTCGTCGGTCATCTCTTCGGCATTTCGCGCGCGGCGGCCGATGCCTATGCGCTGGAGAGCCATCGCCGGCTCGCGCGCGCCCAGGAGACCGGCGAGCTCGACGGCGAGGTGATCCCGGCGGTGGCGCGCGACGGCAGCCTGTTCGACAAGGACGACGGCGTCAGGCCCGACACCTCGCTGGAAAAGCTCGGCGCCCTGAAGCCGGTTTTCGAGCGTCCCTATGGCAAGGTCACCGCCGGCAATTCCTCGCAGATCACCGATGGTGCCTCCTGGGTGATCCTCGCTTCCGAGGCGGCGGTCGAAAAGCACAGGCTGAAACCCCTGGTCCGCATTGTCGACAGCGAATGGGCGGCGCTGGATCCCGCCATCATGGGGCTTGGACCCGTGCTGTCGTCGACGCCGCTGATGCAGCGCCACGGCCTCGGGCGGGCCGATATCGATGTCTGGGAGCTCAACGAGGCCTTCGCTGCCCAGGTGCTCGGCTGTCTGGCCGCCTGGGACGATGCGCGCTTCTGCCGCGACGTGCTCGGGCTCGACGCGCCCTTCGGCCGGGTCGAGCAGGACCGGCTCAATGTTGACGGCGGCGCCATCAGCCTCGGCCATCCCGTCGGCACCAGCGGCAATCGCATCGTGCTGCATCTCGCCAACACGCTCCGGCGGCGCGGCGTGAAACGCGGCATCGCGACCGAATGTATCGGCGGCGGGCAGGGCGGCGCCATGCTGCTGGAGGTGGCATGATGCGCGACAAGTCCGTGCCGGTTCGCGGCGTCATGGCCGATCGGGAAATGGAACTGGGGCCGGTCACGCTCGTGAAGAGCCTGACCCATTGGCGGCTGAACAAGGGCGACGACGGCATCGCCTGGCTGATCATCGACCGGGCGGGCGAGAGCGCCAATAGCCTGTCCGAAGCGGTGATGCAGGAACTGGACATCCTTCTGGCCGATATCGCCGGTCTCGGCGTCCGTGGCCTCGTCCTGCGCTCGGCCAAGCCGGGCGGCTTCGTCGCCGGCGCCGATATCAGGGATTTCCGCGGTGTCGCCGATGCCGCCGAGGTCGAGACGCGGATGCGCCGGGCGCATGAGATCGTCGATCGACTGGCGTCGCTGCGGATCCCGACGGTTGCGGTCATTCACGGCCACTGCCTCGGCGGCGGCCTGGAACTGGCGCTCGCCTGCCGCTACCGTATCGCCGTCGACGGCGCCAAGCTCGGCTTTCCCGAGGTCTTGCTCGGCCTGCATCCGGGCCTCGGCGGAACCTTCCGCCTGACCACGCTGATCGATCCGGTCGAGGCCATGACCATGATGCTGACCGGCGCGTCGGCCCATGCCGCCAAGGCCCGGCGGCTCGGCCTGGTCGATGCGGTGGTCGAGGAGCGCCACGTGGCGAGCGTGGTCGGCGCGGCGATATCGGGCAGCCTGAAACCGGCGCGCCGCAATTGGACCAGCGCGGCTTACGCCCTGGCGCCGGTGCGCCGCTTCGTCGGCAAGAAGATGCGCGTGGAAGCCGAGAAGCGGGCGCCCGAGCGGCACTATCCGGCGCCGCATCGGCTGATCGCCTTGTGGGAGGAGCATGGCAGCGACAAGAAGGCCATGCAGCCGGCCGAAATCCGCTCCTTCTCCGAACTGCTCGCCGGCAAGACCGCCCAGAACCTGATCCGCGTCTTTTTCCTGCGCGAAGCGCTGAAAGGCCTCGGCAAGGGCGAGAGCCTCATCAAGCATGTCCATGTCATTGGCGCCGGCACCATGGGCGGCGACATCGCGGCCTGGTGCGCGGCCCGCGGGCTGACCGTCACGCTCGCCGATCTCGACCGCAAGGCACTGGCGAAGGCGGTTGGCCGGGCCTCGTCCTTCTACGACAAGCGGCTCCATTCCGGCATCGAACGGCGCGACGCGCTGGACCGGCTCGTCCCGGATCTCGGCGGCGACGGCGTGGCTGAGGCCGACCTCGTCATCGAGGCGATCGCCGAAAACCCGGAGGTGAAGCGCAAGGTCTTCGCCGGCCTGGCGCCACGGATGAAGCCGGGCGCGATCCTGGCGACCAATACGTCGAGCATTCCGCTGGAGATCCTGCGCGAGGGCCTGCCTTTTCCCGAGCGCTTCGTCGGCATCCACTTCTTCAATCCGGTGACCCGGATGGAGTTGGTCGAGGTGGTGGCCCATGACCAGGCGAGCGAAGCGACACTTGCCCGCGCGCGTGCCTTTTGCGGCCGGATCGAACGGCTGCCGGCACCGGTCAGGAGTTCGCCCGGCTTCCTGGTCAATCGCGCCCTGACGCCCTATCTGGTCGAGGCCTTCGTCATGATCGACGAGGGGATCGCAAGGGAAACCATCGACCAGGCGGCGGTCGATTTCGGCATGCCCATGGGGCCGCTCGAACTGGCCGACCAGGTTGGTCTCGATATCGGGCTGCACGTCGCCGAAATGCTCAAGGGCGCGCTGCCGGATCCGATGCCCGCCATTCCCGGCTGGCTGCGCCAGATGGTCGAGAGGGGCGAGCTCGGCCGCAAGACCGGCAAGGGCCTCTATGACTACGACGCCAAGGGCAAGCCGGTGAAGAAGGACGCGCCGGCACCGGACCCCGACATGGCCGATCGGCTCGTCATGCCCATGCTCAACACCTGCGCCAGGCTGTTGCGCGAAGGCGTGGTGGCGGATGCCGACACCCTCGACGGGGCGATGATCTTCGCCACCGGGTTCGCACCTTTCCGGGGCGGCCCGATCCACTATGCCAGGGAGCGTGGCATCGCCGACATCATCGCCACCTGCAGCCGCCTCGAGGCGCGTCATGGCGCCCGGTTCCGGCCCGACGAGGGCTGGCAGGCTTTGGCCGGCGAGGCCCCCGTCCAGGCATGAGCCAGCCCGAAATCCATAGCCAGGCCCGCGACGTCGCCGACCGCATCATCGAGGCGCTGAACGGCCGGATCATGCTCGGTCTGCCGCTCGGGCTCGGCAAGGCGATCCGGATCGCCGACGCGCTTTATGCCCGCGCCGCGGCGGACCGGTCGATCCGTCTCGACATCTTCACCGCCCTGACGCTGGAGCCGCCGGGCTGGTCGTCGGACATGGAGAGGCGCTTTGTCGAACCGCTGAACCAACGGCTGTTCGAGGGCTATCATGTGCCGGCCTATGCCGCGGCCCTGCGCGGCGGCGGCCTGCCCGACAATGTGACGGTGAGCGAGTTCTTCCTGCAGGCCGGCCGCTGGCTCGACGTGCCGGCGACGCAGCAGGCCTATATCAGCGCGAACTACACCCATGCGGCGGGCTATCTGTTCGACCGTGGCGTCAATGTCATCGCCCAACTCGTCGCCAGGCGCGGCGAGGGGGTTGAGGCCCGCTACAGCCTCGCCTGCAACAGCGACACCACCCTCGACCTGCTGCCGAAGCTGCGGGCGAGCCCCCGCCGGTTCCTGCTGGTCGGCGAGGTCAATTCCGCCTTGCCGTTCATGGGCGGCGAGGCGGTCTTGCCGGCGAGCGAATTCAGCCACGTCCTGGAGACGCCGGGCGCGGAGCCGCGCCTGTTCGCGCCGCCCAAGGAACCGGTCTCGGAGGCCGACCATGCCATCGGCATCCATGCGGCGAGCCTGGTCAAGGATGGCGGCACCTTGCAGATCGGCATCGGCTCGCTCGGCGATGCCGTGACCGCGGCGCTCGTGATGCGCCATCGCGATCCCGTCCTGTTCGCCGAAACCCTGCAACGGCTCGATGGCGGCGCCACGTCCGTGCCGCGCGAGACCGGCCGGTTCGAGCAGGGGCTCTACGCCACCAGCGAAATGTTCGTCGACGGTTTCGCCGCACTCTACCGCGAGGGCATTCTCAAGCGCCGCGCCGCCGACGGCGCCTTGCTGCATGCCGGCTTCTTCGTCGGCAGCGAGGAATTCTACCGCTTCCTGCGCGACCTGCCCGAGGCCGAGCGCGACCTGTTCCAGATGCGGCCGATCTCCTTCGTCAACGCGCTTTATGGCGACGAGGCCGCCAAGCGCCGTGACCGCGTCCACGCCCGTTTCGTCAACAGCGGGATGATGGTGACGCTGCTCGGCGACGTGGTCTCCGACGGCCTCGGCACCGGCCGCGTCGTGTCGGGCGTCGGCGGCCAGTACAATTTCGTCGCCCAGGCCTTTGCGCTCGACGGCGCACGCTCGATCATCACGCTGAACGCGGCGCGCCGCGCCCATGGCGAGAGCGAGAGCCGGCTCCTCTGGAACTCGGACCACACCACCATTCCCCGCCATTTGCGCGACATGGTGGTGACCGAATACGGCGTCGCCGACCTGCGCGGCCAATCCGACCGCGATTGTATCGTCGCGATGCTGTCAATCGCCGACAGCCGGTTCCAGGATCGGCTCGCCAAGGAGGCGCGCGACGGCAAGAAGGTCGAGGCCGGCTTCAAGCTGCCGGCGGCGAAGCAGGCCAATTCGGCGCAGCGGATCGGCGAGGCGCTGCGGGTGGCCAAGGCTCGCGGCTATTGCCAGGCCTATCCCTTCGGCACCAGCTTCACCGCCGAGGAACAGCGCCTGCTGCCGGCCCTGGCGCTGCTGCGCGACCGCACCAGCGATCCCTGGTCGAAGGCAAGCGTGGTGCTGTCGTCGCTGGAAACCGGCGGCATGAACGGCCGCTACGACCCGGAGCTCCGCCGCATGGGGCTGGAGGCCCCCGGGACATTGTCCGAGCGCCTGTCCCGGCGTGTCCTGCGCTGGGCGCTCGCCGAGGTCGATGCCGAGCGTGTGATGGCCGCCGATTGACGGATCGTGCCAAAGGCAAGCCGGCCGGCTCGCCATGATGCGACGCATCAGTCGGCGGCGATCACACGCGACGGCCGTCGAAACGACGGGCGCGCCCAGTGCGGCACGCGCCGGGGGCGGTCGGCCGGGCGGTTCCCGCCACGCCGGCATCGACCGGCGCCGCTATTTTTCGCGCTTCTTGCGGCGGGTGGGCGTCGCCTCGGCATCGGCCTTCTTCAGGTTTTCGAGGATCAGGTAGGATCCTTCGCGCAGATCCCGCACGGCCAGTTCGCCGGCTTCGCTCGGCGATTTGCGGCTCAGCGCATCGATGATCAGCAGGTGCGGATGCACCTCCGAATGGGCGCGGCGAACCTGGGGGTATTGATTGTTGACGAAGGGCCCGGCGAGCAGCCAGAGGTTCTCGATGATGCGAACCAGGACCTCGTTGTCCGAGGTCCTGTAGATGGTGAAATGGAAGGCCTGGTTGGCGGCCAGCGCCTCCTTCCATTTCGCCTCCTGTTCGGATTGAACGAAGCGCTGGTGTGCCGCTCTCAGGTCGTCCAGCACGGCATCGGTGATATTGACCGCGGCCAGCTCCGCCGCCAGCCGTTCGAGCGGCACGCGCGCCTCGCGGATCTTGATGTAATGTGGAATGGTCAGCACCGGCACCCGCGGCTGGTGGCCGAGCCGCAGCTCCAGCGCGCCTTCGCGCACCAGCTGCATGATCGCTTCGCGGACCGGTGTCGGAGAGGTCTCGTAGCTCGCCGCCAGGCCGCGGATATTGAGCCGGTCGCCGGATTCGTAGACGCCGGTCATCAGCGCCAGGCGCAGGCGGCTGTAGATCTTCTCGGAAAGGCTGTCCCTGACGGCGCCGAGCGGCTCTTCCATGGAAACGTCTGGCTGCTTGGTGCTCATGCTGGATCCTGCTTCGGCCGGCGGCGCCTCGAGTGTTAGATGAAGATAGCGCGTCTGCCGATAATGAATTGCGTTGCCGCGCGGACGGCGCCTGGTTCGATCGCGACGGCGCGACCGCCGCCCGGGGAGGCAGGGCCGATCTTTGGCGCGAGCGCGTGCCGTCAAGGCACTCGCCGACCGAGTGCGAATTTTGATCGACGATATATCGGAGAAATAGCCCGGTCAAACGCGAGCGCATTGCCTGTTCCGCCGAAATTTTTAGCTTGGGCGTTTGGGCGATCGCGTCGCCGGATCGGTTTTCTCGGGCAAGCTTCGTTGGCAAAAAGATAAGTAATAGCAACAATATGATCGAGGTGTGTTCGCGGAGGATCCGGCCTGGTAAGCCCGCGGGCTTCTTGTTTGTCGCGCGTTTTCGGGCGACCAGGCCGTGCCGATTTCGCCATAGCAAATATTCATATGGCATCGGCGGGGAATGTGTATCGACATCATTTTGAATTTTGATATATCAAAAAAGGACAGGTAAGGGCGAGGCAGCCTTCTGGCTTGTCGTGTGGGGCAGCAAATGGGTTTGTCGTTCGAGCGGGAAGGCGGCGTGGCGCATTCCGGTGTGACGTTCGAGGTCTTGACCGAGATCGGAATGGAGATCGGTGAAAGCCCGGTATGGGATGCGGCGCGCAGTGTCCTCTGGTTCGTCGACACGCTGTCGCCGGCGATCTTTTGCCTGGCGCCGTCGACCCGCGGCGTCCAGGCCTACGCAATGCCGGCCTCGGTCGGCAGCATCAGTCTCGCGCATGACGGCCGTCTGGTCGTTGCGCTGCGGACGGGGGTGCATCTCTTCGATCCGGGTTCGGGTGGGCTCGAATTCCTGGTTCACCCCGAACCCGACCGGGGCATGAATCGGCTGAACGACGGCAAGGTCGGGCCGGACGGCTGCTTCTGGGTCGGCAGCATGCATGACTCCGTGCCGCGCGCGCCGACCGGGGCGCTCTATCGCGTGACGCCCGACGGCGGCTGCTCGCGCGTGCTCGACGGCATCAAGGTTTCCAATGGCCTGGCGTGGAGCCCCGACGGCCGGACGATGTACCATGCCGACAGCCGCGGGCCGTTTGTCAAAGCCTTCGATTTCGATGTGGCGTCGGGCGGGATCGCCAATGCCCGGCTCCTGGTGTCGCTGACCGAAGAGCAGGGGCTTCCCGACGGCGCCGCGGTCGATCGTCACGGCATCTATTGGAGTGCCGGCGTCACGTCCGGCCGGATCAACAGGATCGCGCCGGACGGGGGCCTGATGGAAAGCATCGCGCTGCCGGTCGCCGCGCCGACCATGCCCTGTTTCGGCGGCGCCGACATGCGCACCGTCTACGTCACATCGCTTGCTTCCGACCGATCGGGTCGCCACGAGCCGGGCGCTCTTATTGCCTTCCGCTCGGAGGTGCCGGGCGTCGCGGTCGATCGCTTCGGCGAGCCGCGCGGGTGGGTCGGCGGCGAGCTGCCGGTCCGTCCGCTGGTCGAATAGAGGCCTTTTGATATACGATATGTCGTAGAATGAGAGCGTCACGGGCGGGCCGAGGCGCCTCCCGCCGCCAATGAACAGGGGACTCCGGACATGGACGCTGCTCCAGGCCATCGAAATGAAGCCGCGCTCGAGCTCGGCGAGAAGGGCATTCCCGGGCTGAAGCGGCCGCTGCCGCTCGCCGCGGTCGGCGCCCAGGACTGGCATTTGCTCCGCGAGGATCTGCCGCTTCCCGTCGCGGTGATCAAGGAGGCGGCGCTCAGGCACAACAGCGAATGGATGCGCGATTTCCTGGCTGGCGGCGGGGCGAGCATCGCGCCGCACGGCAAGACCACCATGAGCCCGGCTCTGTTCGACCTGCAGATCGACGACGGCGCCTGGGGCATCACCCTGTCCACCGCCCATCAGGTGCAGGTCGCCCGCAAATTCGGCTACAGGCGGATCTTCCTGGCCAACCAGCTCGTCGGTCGCTCGGCGATCGACTATGTGCTGGGCGAGCTGCGGGACGATAACGATTTCGAGTTCTATTGCCTGGTCGACTCGGCGGCGAATGCGGCGGCGATCGCCGCCGCGGCGACGCGTCTCGGACTGAAGCGTCCGGTGAATCTCCTGGTGGAATTGGGTTACGCCGGCGGCCGGACCGGCTGCCGGACGATCGAGGAGGCCGTCTCTCTGGCTTCCTTCGTCAGTCGCACCGACGCCGTCGCGCTGAGCGGGGTCGAGGGGTTCGAAGGGCTCTTGCGCGGCGAAACGCCGGAGAAGGCGGCGGCCCTGGTCGGTGGCTTTCTGGACGATCTGGTGACCCTTGCCGAGCGCTGCGCGCGGGATGGCCTGTTCTCCACCGAAACGGTCATTCTGAGCGCTGGCGGATCATCGTTTTATGATCTCGTGGTCGCCAGGCTCTCGGCGGCGAAGCTCGATCGCCCGACCGTCGTCCTGCTGCGCTCCGGCTGCTACATCACCCACGATTCCCACATGTATGTGCGGGCCTTCGAAGCCCTGCGCGCTCGCAATCCGGGCCTCGCGGCGGCCGGCGGCGGGCTTCGGCCGGCGCTCGAGATCTGGGCCTATGTCCAGTCCAGGCCGGAGCCGACAAAGGCCATTCTCGGTTTCGGCAAGCGGGATACCTCTTATGACGACCCGCCGCTGGCGCTGTCGTGGTTTCGGCCGGGCGGCGGCATGGCCCGGCCGGTTCCCGTGCCGCCGGGCCATGAGGTGCAGCGCCTCAACGACCAGCATTGCCACATGGCGATCCCCGCGGACTCGCCGCTCGCGGTCGGCGACATGGTGGCCTTCGGCATCTCCCATCCCTGCCTGACCTTCGACAAGTGGCGGATCATCCATCTCGTCGACGAGGGCTACCGGGTGGCGGCCTCGATCCGGACCTACTTCTAGCAACGCGGCCTGCCGGCGCCGAAAAGCCCTATGCAGCCCAGGAACAACATCATGAAACCCGAAAAGTCGAAGGTCTATCTGATCACCGGCGCCGCCAGCGGCATTGGCGCCGCCACCGCGAAGCTCGCCGTGTCGCTCGGCCACAGAGTGGTGGTCGCCGATATCAACGACACCGGCGCGAGCGCCGTCGCGGACAGGCTCGGTCCCGCCGCCGTGGCGATGCATCTCGACATTTGCGTGGAGGCGCAGTGGCAGGCGGTCCTGGACGAGGTCTGGACGCGCTTCGGCCGCCTCGACGTTCTGATCAACAATGCCGCGGTGGTGCATACGGGTTATGCCCGCGACGTGCCGGTCGAGAAGCACGAGCACACGCTGGCGACCAATTTCATGGGGCCGTTGATCGGCATGCTCACCGCGCTTCCGCGCTTCAAGCGGCAGGGCTTCGGGCATCTCGTGACCGTCTGCAGCATGACGGCCTTCCTGCCGTTTCCAGGCATCGCGAGCTATGCCGCGGCCAAGCACGCGCTTCGGGCGTTCCATCACGGCATGGCGCTGGAGGAACGCGACGGGCCGGTCGCCTTTTCGATCATTCATCCGAGCTCGACGGAGACGCCGATGCTGGACAAGGAGGCCGAGGACGATGCCATGGCGCTGGCATTCGCCGGGCCCTCCATGACGCCGGAGCATGTGGCCGAAGTGATCCTGAAGGCGGTCAAGGCGAAGACCGTCGAGGTGTTCATGCCGCCGGAGCGGGGCAAGGTGGTGCGCCGCGTCGGCACCAATCCGCGCAGCCTGAAAGCGCTGGTCGAGCGCAACGAGGTCATCGGCCGGGAGCGGCTTGCCGCGCGCCGCGCGGGTCTGGCTGATGGCGCCAGGGCGGCCGTGCCGGTCGTCCGGGATTGACCGGGGTGGTGCCGATGACGGCCGGGGTGATGCCTCGGGTCGGTCGTCACAAAATGATATATCAAAAATGACATTTTTGATGTCACCGATATAGACATCAATTTTGATATATGATTTCTTGACAATCTCAACGAACGGCAAAGTTCGCGGGCGGGCGGCGGAGAGCCGGGAGACTTGTCCCGGCTCGGTCTTCGCCGGCGCAGAACCCGCATTCAGAGGTGGAGCGTCATCATGCAACGTCGCCGGTTTCTTTCGACAGCTTCGGCCGCCCTTGGCCTGTCCGTCCTGCCCTTCGGGGGAGGTCCGGCGCGATCGGCGGAGCGGGCACGCACCCTGCGCTTCGTGCCGCAGGCCGATCTGGCGGTTCTCGATCCGCTCGGCACCACCGCCTACGTGACGCGCAATCATGCGCTGATGGTGTTCGACACGCTCTACGGCATCGACGATCAGCTGAACCCCCAGCCGCAGATGATCGAAGGCCACGTCATCGAGAATGACGGCAAGACCTGGCGCCTCACCTTGCGCGAGGGCTTGCGCTTTCACGATGGCGAGCCGGTTCTGTCCCGCGACGTCGTGGCCAGCATCAGGCGCTGGGGCAAGCGCGACATCTATGCCGGCGCGCTGATGAGCGTGGTCGACGATCTCGTGGCGGTGTCCGATCGGGTCGTCGAGTTTCGCCTGTCGCGGCCGTTCCGGCAGTTGCCGGACGTGCTCGGCAAGGTCGGCTCCAACATTGCCGCGATCATGCCCGAACGGCTGGCCAAGACCGATGCCTTCACGCAAGTGAGCGAGATCGTCGGCAGCGGACCGTTCAAGTTCATTGCGCGGGAGAGAAATCCCGGGGCGTTGAACGTCTATGAGAAATTCGAGGGCTACGTGCCGCGAGGCGGCACGCCCAGTTACATGGCCGGCCCTAAGGTCGCCCATTTCGACCGCGTCGAATGGCATAGCCTGCCCGACCCTTCGACCGCGGCGGCGGCGCTTCAGGCCGGCGAAGTCGATTGGTGGGAGCAGCCGACCTCGGACCTGACGCCCATGCTGCGGCTGAGCCGCGTCATCAAGGTGCAGAACCAGGATCCGGCCGGCCTCACCGGGCTGATGCGGTTCAACCATCTGCAGCCGCCTTTCGACAACCCGGCGCTCCGCCGGGCCGTCCTCGGCGCCATCATGCAGTCCGACTACATGATTGCCGCGGCCGGCGAAGACCGCGCGATGTGGCGCGACAGGATGGGCTTCTTCCATCCGGACTCGCCAATGGCCAGCACGGCCGGGCTCGACAGCTTCCCGGCCAAGCCGGACCTCGCCAAGGTCAAGGCCGCGGTGCAGGCGGCCGGCTACAAGAACGAGCGGGTGGTGATGATCGCGACGGCCGACTTCCCGGTCATCAACATCATGAGCCAGATCGCCGCGGACGTGCTCCAGAAGGTCGGCTTGAACGTCGACTATCAGACCGCCGACTGGGCCACCGTCTCGGCGCGCATGCAGTCCAAGGAGCCGGTGGCCAAGGGCGGCTGGAGCGTCACCTGCAATTTCACCGCCGGTACCGGCATCTATAATCCGGCCGCCCATACCTGGCTGAGAAGCAATGGCGAGAAGGCCTTTGTCGGCTGGCCGTCCATTCCGGAGATCGAGAAACTGCGGCTCGACTGGTTCGACGCTCCCGATCTCGCCGCGCAGCAGCGGATCTGCCAGGACATCCAGAAGATCGCCTTCGAACAGGTGCCCTATGTGCCGCTCGGGTTTTTCTATCAGCCGACCGCCTTCCGGTCCTACCTGACGGGAATGTTGAAGGGCGTGCCGCTCTTCTACAATATCCGCCGGGCCTAGAGCCCGCGCGACGGGATCGCCGGCGAGACCTCCCCCACTGAACAGCCGGCCGCGCGCCCACGGCGGGCGTGGCCGGCCTCGCGGCGGCCTGGCTGATGTGGCGCCGGCGGCGTGCGGGCGCCGGGCCGGCCGCCTGCGCCAGAGATGGAATTGGAGTTTCAGATGCTCGAGATCGATCCCTTGGCCGCCCACTATCCGATCGATCCGGACCGGCTGGATCTGGTCGAGGAGTTCCGGCGAGCGCCCAAGGGGCCGCATAGCGACGCGCTTCAGAAGGTGCTGCACCGGATGCGCTGGAGCGGCGAGGCCAGGCGCTATTGCGCCGTCGTCGTCGAACCCGGCCGGAAATGGTTGCTCGGCCGCCTGCCGCTCAAGCGCGGCCAGCCCATCGAAAAATTCCCCGACACGATCTTCACCAGCCTGGCCGATGTCGAGTGGGAGGTCTTCCGCCGACGTTGGGAAGCGATCACCGGCCGCGCCATCGCGCCCCGCTCACAGGACCAAGCACAATGATCGATACCACGTCCATCCTGGGCTATGCTTGGCCGGTTTCGGCCGCGGCCGGCGAAGACATCGCCTTTCACCTGAGCAGCCCGTCGCTGGCAAAGGCCAATCTCCGGGTCGTGCGCGTCCGTTGCGGCGACCAGGACCCGGCGGGTCCGGGCTTGCGCACCACGCCGGTGCAGGCACCGATCGATGGGCCGGTCAGCCTCACCGAGCAGCCGATCCATCTGGGATCCTATGCGAGCTTCAGTGACCGGCCGGTGTTCCAGGCCGCGGGCGACCTGTCCTTCGGCTGCTACCTTTTCCCGACCTTGGTCGGGGAGGGAGCCCAGACGATCGCATCGCGCTGGAACGCCGCGCTCGGTGCCGGATGGAAGCTGGAAATCGATGCCGGCGGCCATCTCTGCATGGTCGTGGCCGCGGCCGGCCAACGGGTGGTGGCGCGCGCGCCGAAACCGCTTTTGACCCGGGAATGGGTCTTTGTCGGCGGCGTCGTCGCCTTGAGCCGGGGCGAGGTCGAGGTCCACCAGCTGAGCCTGACCCGCGATGGCGGCCGCGATACCAGCGGATCGGCCAAGGTCGCGGGGCCGACGTCGATCGTATGGCCAGCGGGTATTGACCTTATCCTGGCGGCCGAGGCTTCCGGCGCGGCTTACCCGGCCAGTGGCACGACGGGTCATTTCAACGGCAAGATCGATCGTCCGAGGATCTATGGCCGTGCCCTGCCACCGGCCGAGCTGCGCGGCCTGGTCGAGGCATTGCGGCCGGCCGGCACCGATCCGGACCTGCTGGCCGCCTGGGATTTCAGCCAGGGCATCTCGACCGACCGGATCACCGATCTCTCCGCCAACCGTTGTGACGGCAGAGTGCATCAACTGCCGATGCGCGGCGCGACCGGGGCGAACTGGGACGGACAATCGCTGAGCTGGACCGAAGTGCCGCACCAATACGGCGCCATTCACTTCCATGAGGACGATTTCGAGGATTGCGGCTGGCAGCCGACCTGCAGCCTGTCGATCCCGGCGGACTGGAGGTCTGGGTTTTACGCACTGGAACTCACCGGTGACTTGCCGACCGGCCGGGTCGAGAGCTACGTGCCCTTCTTCGTGCGGGCGCCGCGTGGCCAGGCCACCGCGCCGCTGCTGGTGGTCGCCTCGACCGCGACCTTCCTCGCCTATGCCAATATCGGCACCCGGCTCGACCAGTCGGGTTTCGAGGTGCACAGCGAAGGCCTGGTCACGCTCAGCGCCGACGATGTCTATCTCAGCGAACATCGCGAACTCGGGCTGTCGACCTATGACACCCATAGCGACGGCAGCGGCGTCTGCTATTCGTCCGGAGCCCGGCCCATCCTCAACATGCGGCCGCGCGGCAATACCTTCAACTATGTCAACGATACCCATCTGCTCGACTGGCTCGACGAGCAGCGGATCCCCTACGACGTCCTGACCGACGAGGATATCGACCGGCAAGGGGCCCAGGCGCTCGCGCCCTACCGGACCGTCATCACCGGCTCGCATCCCGAATATTTTTCCAGGCCGATGTTCGACGCCTTCGAGGCCTACCAGAACGCCGGCGGCCGGCACATGTATCTCGGCGGCAACGGCTTTTATTGGCGCATCGCCTTTCATCCCACCCGTATCGGCCAGATCGAGATCCGCCGCGGCGATACCGGCACGCGCACCTGGGAAGGCGAGGCCGGCGAGAACCACCTCTCCTTCACCGGCGAGCCGAGCGGGCTGTGGCGCAGCAATGGCCGGCCGCCGCAGCGCCTCGTCGGCGTCGGTTTCGATGCCCAGGTCTTCGACCGCTCGTCGTTCTACCGGCGGCTGCCCGACAGCTTCGTTCCGCAGATGGCCTTCGCTTTCGAAGGCATCGGCGCCGATGAGCGCATCGGCGATTTCGGGCTCAGGCTCGGCGGCGCGGCGGGGCTGGAAATCGACCGGGCCGACCGGACGCTGGGGTCCGCGCCCAACCTCCGGGTGCTCGCGACCGCCGATCAGATCGGCCAGGGCGGCCTGCCGACGCCGGAGGAGTTTCGCACCACCCATCGCGGCCTGACCGGCGACCAGAATGCCCGGGTCCGTGCCGATATTGTCTTCTTCGAGACCTCGGCGGGCGGGGCGGTGTTTTCGACCGGATCGATCGCCTGGTGCTGCGCGCTGTCGCACAATGGCTATGACAACAATGTCAGCCGCCTGACCGGCAATGTGCTGCGCCGCTTCCTCGATCCCCGGCCGTTCGCCGAATAGGCGTCCGGCAGACCCATCCGAGACCCGAGGGAGCACCTATGCCGCGACATCCCGCGACCGACGATTCCGGGCCATCCATGGCGGCGATCCTGGCCGGCAAGGCCCGACTGATCCCCGTGCTGCAGGTGGAGAATGTCGATCACGCCGAGCCGCTTCTTCTGGCGCTCGAGACCGCCGGCATCACCGCGATCGAAGTGACCTTGCGGACAGCGGGTGCGCTCGAGGTGATCAGGCGGATGAGCCGGCTGGCCAGGCATGCGACGGTCGGCGCGGGCACCCTGACGCGTCCCGGGCAATTTGCCGAGGTGCTGGATGCCGGCGCCGGCTTCGCCGTCAGTCCGGCCCTGACGCCGGTCTTGGCGGAAGCAGCCTACGCCGCGGGCCTGCCTTATGTGCCGGGTGTCGCGACGCCGTCTGAGGTGCTGCGGGCGCGGGAGCTCGGCTTCCACGAGCTGAAGTTCTTCCCCGCCGACCTGATGGGCGGGGCCGGCTGGCTTCGCCACATGCTGCCGCTCTATCCGGATGTCCGGTTCTGCCCGACGGGTGGAGTTTCCGACGGCAATGTCGGCGACTACCTGGGCCTGGCCAACGTTTTCGCCGCCGGCGGGGTCTATCTGGCGCCGGCCAGGCTCATCGCGGAAGCGCGCTGGGGCGAGATCCAGCAAGGGGCCACGCAATCCGTGGCGGTGGCTTCGCCGTTTCAGGGAGGTGAGGTGCCCGGGCGCGTTCGCCTTGATCGTGATCGTTTCGGATGAAAGCGCATTGCATCAAGATTGGCCGACACATCTCCAGGGCAATCAACCGTTACGCTTGCTCCGCTCCTGGACCAAGGTAAGGGCGACCGTCAGCAGCATGAAGACGACGGCGACGCCGAACACGCCGGCGGGGTAGCCGTGGTCGAGCAGGCCGGCGAACAGGATCGGGCCGGCGGCGCCGCCGACATTGAAGCCGGTCGAGACGATGCCGAAGACGCGTCCCTCGGCGCCGGGCGGGGCGGCGGCGCGCACCAGCATGTCGCGCGAGGGCGTGATGACCCCGGCCAGGAAGCCGGCCGCGCCCATCAGGACCACGAGCACGATCGGCGGCAGGCTGACTAGCGCGATGATCGACACCAGCACGGCGGTTGCCAGAAAGGCGCCGGCGGCCAGTTGTCCGTGGCGCGTGGTGCGGTCGGCCAGCGCCCCGCCGGCCAGCACGCCGAAGGCGCTGGCGAACAGGAAGGCGGTGAGCGCGCCATTGGCCAGCGCCAAGTCCAGGCCGTAGCCGGCGATGAAGGCCGCCACCGAGAAATTCTGGATACCGCCGGTGCTGAGGTTGAGCAGAACGAAGAGCAGGGTCAAGGACACGACGGCGGGTGTGAACAGCGACGACCGGCCGCCGGTCGCGGCGGCCACGGCGCGGGCGCGCGGACCGGCCAGGGGCGGCGGCGGGCCGGTCAGGAGCAGCGCGGCGACGGCGAAGCCGAGCAGGCCGGAGGCGGCGAAGGCCATCTTGATGCCGGCAAAGGCGGCGATGCCCATCAGGATGGCGGGCGCCACCGCCGTGCCGAGAAAACCGGCGAAGGTGTGGATCGAAAAGGCGCGCCCCATCCGCTTGCCGTCGACGCCGGCCGACAGCAGCGCATAATCGGCGGGGTGGTAGACGCCGTTGGCGAGACCGGCGGCGGCCATGGCGAGCAGCAGCCAGGCGTAACCGTCGAGAAAGGCGAGGGACAGGAGGCCCGATCCGCCGGTGAGCAAGGCGCCGATCAGCATGCGCCGCGCACCCAGCCGGTCGGTGAGAAAGCCCATGGGCGTCTGCACCACCAGCGACACCAGGTTGAACACGGTCAGGGCCGAGCCGACCTGGATGAAACTCAGGCCGAGATAGCCGGGCAGCAGCGGCAGCAGCGCCGGCAGCGTCATGATGTGGAAGTGGCTGACCAGATGGGCGGCCGAGACATGGGCGAGCAATGTCGCCTCTTGTCGTCTTGGCACGGGCACATCGTCCGTCGACGCGGTCATCTGCGGGAGGCTCTTTCGCGCTACAGGCCGACGGGCCGTTGCATGCCATGATATCGGGCCGGCAACCTACTCCGCCGGCCGGCCTTGCGCCAACGGCCAAAAGCGAGCGGCCGCCCCGATATTTCAGGCCATCTGGAGGCTCGGGCCGCGAGCAAGGGAGCGATGCATGGCGGCCTGATGGACTTCGTCCGGCGATCTGACCCAAATGCGCGCGTGACATCGGGCCGCCCCAATCGCGTTTCAGAGGACCAGGGCGGCATGGGATACGTGTTTGGGTGGGAACCGACGACATGGCAGGCAGCGGCGCCATCTATCCCGACCTCGAAGGCCGGTCGGTCATCGTCACCGGCGGCGGGTCGGGCATCGGCAGCGCCATCGTCAGGGCCTTTGCGCGCCAGAAGGCCAAGGTCGGCTTCATCGACATCGCGGAGGACCCGTCGCGGGCGCTGGCGGCCGAGCTTGGCGAACATGTTCATTTCGAACGTGCCGATCTGACCGATATCGATGCGCTGCGCGCCGCGATCGCCGCGATCCGGGACCGGCACGGCCCGGTCGACGTGCTCATCAACAATGCCGCGCGCGACGACCGTCATGCGACAGGCGATGTCACCCCGGCCTATTTCGACGAACGCATCGCGGTGAACCTGAAGCACCAGTTCTTCGCGGCCCAGGCCGTGCTGCCCGACATGGTGGCGCGCGGCGGCGGCGCGATCGTCAATTTCGGCTCGATCTCCTGGATGCAGGGCAGCGGCGGAATGGCCATCTACACCGCGGCGAAATCGGCCGTGCTCGGCCTGACCCGCTCGCTCGCGCGCGACTACGGCCCCCACAATGTCAGGGTCAACGCCATCGCGCCGGGCTGGATCCTCACCGAACGGCAGAAGGAAAAGTGGATCACGCCGCAGGGCGAGGCGCAGATGCTCGCCGCCCAGTGCCTCAAGCGCTGGCTGAAGCCCGAGGAGGTCGCGCGCTTCGCGGTGTTCCTCGCCTCGGAAGAAGCCTCGGCCTGCACCAGCCAGCATTATGTCGTCGATGGCGGCTGGGTCTGATCCGATGGCGAAGCACTTCGGGGACGTGCGCGGCGCAGAGGTCGTCGAGGCGGCGATCGCCGCGAGCGGCATTCGCGCAAAAGTCATTTCCTATGGGGCCATCCTGCGCGATCTCGTGATCGACACGCCGAACGGACCGGTCCGCGTCGTGCTCGGCTATGACCGGCTGGAGGACTATCTCACGCGGCGCGGTTATGTCGGTGCCATTGTCGGGCGTTACGGCAATCGCATCGCCGCCGCCCGCTTCAGGCTCGACGGCAAGGCCTATGCGCTCGAGCCGAACGAAGGCCCGAACCAGTTGCATGGCGGCCCGGACGGCTTCTCCAGCCGGGTCTGGCGGCTGGTCGAGGCGGACGCCGCGCGTGTCGTATTCGACCTTGTCTCGCCGGATGGCGACATGGGTTTTCCCGGACGGCTCGTGGCGCGCGTCATTTACGAGACGCCGGCGCCGCTGACGCTCAGGATCACCACCGAGGCGGTCTGCGACCAGCCGACGCCGGTCAACATCATCTCCCACGCCTATTACAATCTCGACGGCGGCGGCGACGTGCGCGACCACCAGCTTCAGATCGCGGCGCACCGGGTGACCGCGACCGACGCCGCGCTGATCCCGACCGGAGTATGGGCTGACGTGGCCGGGACCGCCTTCGATTTTCGCACGCGCCGCCGTGTCGGGGCAGGGGGCATCCGCTACGACATCAATTATGCGCTCGACCACGCCGGAGGCGGGCTTTTCCAGGGAGCGGAACTCCGGGCCGGCCGATCGGGCCTGGCCATGGAGCTCTGGACCAGCGAGCCGGGCATCCAGTTCTATGACGGCGCGGGGCTCGGTGCCCCCTTCGGCCCCCATGGCGGGCTGTGCCTGGAGGCCCAGCGCTTTCCCGACGCACCGAACCATCCGGCCTTTCCGCCGGCGATCCTGCGGCCCGGCGAGACGTCCCGCCAGGTCGTCGAGCTGCGGTTCCGGACCTGAGCCCGGTCGGCAGCGGCTCGCGCCATGCCGTTCAAGTCCCGCTCCATGCGCCGCAACCCGTCGCAAGGCGCCGCAATGTCGGATCGTGGCGCCATTCTCTAATTCGTTTGTTCAGCGGCGCACGACGCGGCCGACACCAACGAGGAGAACCGACATGGCCTTCCGCAGCCTCCGCACCGCAGCCGCCGCCCTCGCCGTCGCCGCCGCCGGCATGGCTTTCCACACGGCCCCCGCCGGCGCCCAGGTCATGTATGGCGGCTACGATCTCGGCCCGAATTACGGCGCCATGATCGAACAGCAGCTCGAGCGCGGCCGCCAGATGCAGGGCCAGATGGCCCAGCGCGAGCAGCAGATCATCGCCCAGGTGATGCAGGATCCGCGCGCCGCCGCCATGTACCAGCAGCACCGCGCCCAGGGCGGCCAGATGTCGCCGCAGCAATTCGCCTATATGTATGCCGCCACCGGCGGTTTCTCGCGGGAGGGCACCGCCGCCTTCCAGCGCAACGAGGCCGCCAATGGCCGCGCCGAGCACAATACCGCTCTGGGCCTGCGCCAGGCGGAAGCCAATCGCGGCCAGGCGCAGCAGGGCTATATCAATGGCGGCCATGCCATCAACCAGGAAGCCGGCAACGGCCTGCAGGGCCGCGGCACCTATGTCGGCCCGAACGGCCAGAGCTATGTGCTGCCCACGATCCAGCCCGGCCAGATCCAGCGCGATCCCAATACCGGCGCCGCCTTCGTCATGAACAACCAGGGCCAGTACTTCATGTACACGCCCAATGGCTGGCAGCCGATGCGCTCGGCCTACTGACGGCGCGTGATGGCTGCCCCGGCGCGGCCCTCTTGCCGAAACGGCGCCCGGCGCGGATCATCCGCCGCCGGGCTTTTTCGAAGCAGGAAGACGTCAAGGAGCGACGCCATGGCCTATGGCAGACTGTTCGCGCTAGTTCTTGCCGGCATCGTCCTTGCCACGCTGGCGGCCCCCGTGCGAGCCGAGGAGCCCGCCGGCAATGCCGCGCCCGATTTCGAGGCGATGCTCCGCACGCAGATCGAGCGGCACCGCGCCATGACCGAGCAGGCCGCGGCGCGGATCCAGCAGCGTGTGGACGCGCTCGCCGCGACGCCGGCCTTCCAGCAGGCCTATGAGGCCTACCGCTCCGCCGGAGGCCGCCTCACGGTCGACCAATATGGCCTCGCCCATCTGGCCACCGGCGGCTTCAACGGCGGCCGGATCGACCCGGACCAGGCCTATGCCTTCGCGACAAGGCGGCCCGATCCCTACGGCCCGGAGAGGCCCCGTCGCCCCGAAGCCGATGGGGGCCGGTTCGGCTATCATGCTCCCGGCGCGGTCGTGGCCGGGATGACGCGGCTCGTCCTGCCCGATGGCCGGTCCGTTACCTTGCCGGCCCTGCCGCCATCCATCCCCTATCGTGACGGCGCGACCGCCCAGACCTATGTCATGACACCCGAGGGCCGCTATTTCGTCTGGGTGGGCGGCAGCGACTGGGTCGAGCTGCGCCGGGCGGAATGATCATCCGCTGCGTCCGGCCTTCCCGCCCGTTGATTCACCATCCATACTGGCCGTCCCGCCGCATCGTGCAGATCGGGGCAGGCGTGGCCGGGACGAGCGCCTGCGACGATCGTCGCAACGTCATGGCCCTGACAGTGGGAAGGCCGATGGACGGCGCCGTTCAGACATTTCTCCTGGCCTTTTCCGGCCTGATTTCGATCGTCAATCCGATCGGCGCCGCCTTGATCTTCAGCCAGGTCACGGCGGGGCGCTCGCAGGCCGAGCGCAGCGAACTGGCGCGCAAGATCGGCCTCTATTCGGCCCTGGTCATGCTCGGCGCGCTCTGGGGTGGCGCCTATGTCCTGAGCTTTTTCGGCATCAGCCTGTCGGCGCTGCGCATTGCCGGCGGCCTGGTGGTCGCGGTGAGCGCCTGGAACCTGCTGCAGACGCCCGAGCGCAACGAGGAGCGCAAGCAGCAGCAGGCGTCAGAGGCCGAAGGCATCAACGACGTCGCCTTCTTTCCCCTGACCATGCCGTTCACCACCGGGCCGGGCACCATTTCCGTGGCGATCGCGCTCGGCTCCAATCTGCCGCTGAACCGGCCGGGTTTCGCGCCGATCATCGTCGGCGCTTCGGCGGCCGCGCTCGCCGTCGCGGTGGCGGTCTGGCTGTCCTACGCCTTCGCCGACCGGCTCGTCACCTTGCTCGGCCATTCCAGGGCGCGCGTCCTCGCGCGGATCGCCGCCTTCCTGCTGCTTTGCGTGGGAACGCAGATCACCCTCAATGGGATCAGCGACTTTATTAAAGCGCTTTAGCAGGTATCTGAGGCGTTATTCGGTGTTTCCAGCACAGGCTGTCGTCAAAGCGCGATTAGATCAGATTGAAGCGCTGCATCGAGGATAGCCGTCCTTCGAGGCTCGCAAGAGCTCGCACCTCAGGATGAGGTGTGTAAGTGACCTGCATAAGCGTTGTTCATGAAGCGTTGAGGGTGTCGCACATTCGGCACCGCCGCCACTGCAACACTCTACGTCCCTCATCCTGAGGTGCGAGCTCTTGCGAGCCTCGAAGGACGGCTATCCTCGATGCAATGCTTGAAACCGAATGATTAAATTCTACCGGGGCGGCAGGCGCAGCGGGCTGTCGCGCCGGACCAGCCTGATCTCGAACAGCTTGGGCCAGAGCTTGCCGGTGACGAACAGCCGGCCGCGGCTGTCATGGGCGATGCCGTTCAGCACGTCGGGCCGGCCGCCGACCGGCCCTTGCGAGGTCAGCAGCCCGCGCAGATCGATCCAGCCGACCACGTGGCCGGTCGCGGGGTTGATCCGGGCGATCCGGTCGGTCTGCCAGATATTGGCGAAGATCTCGCCGTCGATCCATTCGAGCTCGTTCAGCTGGTCCACTGGCCGGCCATTGGCGGTCACCGTGATCCGGCTGCGTTCCCGCAAGGTCTCGGGATCGAGGAAGCGCAGCGCGGCGGTGCCGTCGCTCATCACCAGCGCGTCGGCGCTGCGGGTCAGGCCCCAGCCCTCGCCGGGATAGCGGAACTCCTGCTTCAGTTGGAAACTCTTGAGGTCCCAGACGAAGCCGCGCTGTTCCTGCCAGGTCAGGCCGATGATGCGGTCGCCCCAATCGGTGATGCCTTCGCCGAAGGATTGCGCCGGCAGGTGCTGGATCTGCACGACCTTGCCGGTTTCCGGCTCCACCTTGCGAATGGTCGAACGGCCATAGAGCCCGGTGCTCTCGAAGAAATAGCCGTCCCGGTAGAACAGCCCCTGGGTGAAGGCGTTCGGGTCATGGGGAAAGGCACGCACCACCTCATAGGAATAGACGGGGATGGTGTCGGTCTGCGGCTGCAGCGTGAAGGCCGAGAGGCCGATGGCGGCGACCAGCACGGCCGAGGCCAGAACCTGGCGCCGACCGCGGGAGACCGTGGCCACGCCGCGCCGCGCGCCATGGACCAGAACCGTTGCGAGTTTCGAAATCATCGATCGCCATCAAGCAGGACTGCCCGGAGCCTAGGCGATCGGCCATTTGCGGTGAAGTGGAAACCGCCCGGCCGGTGCCGATCTCCGCCGTCAAAAATGCGTCACCACCCAGAGCAGCAGCGCCGGTTCGTCGCCGATATTGCGCGAATGATGCGGCGTCGTCGTGAGATAGCTGTAGCTGTCGCCTTCCTCGAGCACGAAGCTCTCGCCGTCGATCGACATCTCCAGCTTACCTTTCAGCACGACGCCGGCCTCCCGGCCCGTATGGGCGGCCTTGCGCTTGCCGAATGTCGCGCCCGGCTGGACCGTCGAGATCATCAGCTCGAGTTCCTCGCCCATTTGCGGCGAGAGCACTTCGGTGGCGATGCCGCCTTGCTCGTAGGACCGTCTGGCTCCGCGCCGCACGATCAGGCCGCGCTCGCGGGCGGGCGCCGTATCGGGGTCGGTGAGGAACCAGCTCACCTGCACGCCGAGGCAGACGCTGATCGCATAGAGGTCCTTCAGGGCCGGCTTCGACAGGCCGCGCTCGATCTGGCTGACGAAGCCGACCGACCGGTCGATCCGTGCGGCGAGCTCGGTGACGCGAAGGCCGCGCGAGCGTCTGAGCCGCCGGATCTCCTCGCCGAGATTCGCCAGGACGTGTGGCGTTTCCGCGCCCGAGGATGCGGATGCGCCCCCGTTGTCATCAGTGATTTCCAAGTGCCGATCCTTTTTTGCCTTGACAAAGGTCCAACTTCCAATTTCAGATCCATGAAAAAACACGTCCAATTTTTCATATGGAGCTGACATGCAGTCGACGACGTTCACGGTGCCCGATCGGAGCCCGCTCTTCAAGGCCATGCCGCGTTACTACAAGGGCTATCGCAAGCTCAGTGTCATTTGCGAGGCGTCGCGCGCCGGCATCGAGAAGGCGCTGCCGCAGGGCTTCGAATTCGCCGGCAATCTCGTCGAAGTCTTCGTCATGCATTGCCCGGAGGTCTATGACGTCGCCAATCCCGAGATGGGCCCCAGGAACTATCTGGAAGGCGGCGTCGTGGTTCCCGCGCGCTATGGCGATCTGGTCGGCGGCCATGTGCTCTACGAATATGTCACGACCGACGACTCGATGGCCGGCGGCCGCGAAGTCTGGGGCTATCCGAAAAAGCTCGGCGAGGTCGGCTTCGACGAGCATCCGAACGGCGCGATCACCGCCACCGTGTCGCGCCTCGGACGCACACTGATCGACGCGCGGTTCACGCCGGGCGAGGGCGAGTTCGACAAGCCGACGCTGCATCCCCGCCTGCAGGTCAAGCGCATTCCGCGCGCCGACGGGGAGGGGTTCGACGTCGATCAGGTGATCCGCAACGAGCTGCGCGACGCCAAGCTCATCAGCCGCGTCGGCGGAACCGCCACCGTCGCCCTCGGCGGCTCGACGATCATGGATCCGGTCTTCGAACTCGAGATCGGCCGCGTCGTCGGCGCCGAATTCGTGATCGCCGATTTCATGCTCGACTACGGCTCGATCTACGAGGACCGGCTGGCCGGACAGCGGGCGCGCTGAGCGCACGCCTGTCGCCGAGACCGTTCAGGAAGAACAATCCGGAGGAAGAACACCATGAACAAACGCCATTTCCTGATGACCGGCGCCGCAACCGCCGTCGCCCTGGCGGCGCCGGCGGTCTGGCGCCGCGCCCACGCCGCGGAGACCATCACGGTCCGCGATCCCGGCGGATCCTATGTCGACGCCTTTCGCGAGGCGTTCTACCTGCCCTTCGAAGCCAAGACCGGCATCAAGGTCGTGCCGGCGGCGGCGTCCCACGAGCCGACCGCGCAGATCAAGGCGATGGTGGAATCGAAGTCCTATACCTGGGACGTCGCGCTGCTCAGCCTGGCCGCCCACAACCAGTTGATGACCGAAAGCCTGCTGGAGCCGCTGCGGATCGAAGGCTCGGCCTTCGACGACCTGCCGGCCGGCTATCGCACGCCGAGCTTCGCCGGCATCGATGTCTATGTCGCGGTGCTGGCCTTCCGCACCGACACGATGAAGACGCCGCCGCAGTCCTGGGCGGATTTCTGGAATCCCCGGACGTTTCCGGGCCGGCGTTCCCTGCGCAGCAATCCGTTCGACACGATCGAGCAGGCCTTGATGGCCGATGGCGTGCCGACGAACGCGGTCTACCCTTGCGATCTCGACCGGGCCTTCAAGAGCCTCGACCGCATCCGCCAGAATATCGACGTCTGGTGGCGGCAAGGCGCCCAGTCGTCGCAGCTGATCCAGAGCGGCGAGGTCGACATGATCGCGATCTGGAACGGCGCCGCCCAGCGCGTCATCGATGCGGGCGCGCCGGTCAAGCTGGTCTGGAACCAGAATATCGCCGGCGTCGAGGGATGGTGCATCCTGAAGGGCACGCCGAAGGCGCGGCCGGCGCGCGAATTCGTCGCTTTCTGCATGCGGCCGGAGCAGCAGGCCATTCTGGCCAAGCACATGGCTTACGGGCCGACCAATCCGAAGGCCTACGATCATATCGACCCGGGTCGGGCCTCCGTGCTCAGCACGCATCCGGACTACCGCAAGTCCGCGCTGCTGATCGACAATGATTATTGGGCGGCCAACAAGGACAAGGCGCTCGAGCGCTTCAACGCCTGGATCGCCCGCTGACCCCGACGATGGACGCCGCGCCGGCGACAGACTGCAAATGAAGGTTCACTTCCGTTGACGACGCATCCGAAACTTCGCGTAAAGACGCTGAGCAAGAGCTACGCAAACTTCGTGGCCCTTGCGGATGCGAGCTTCGACATGCGTGAGGGCGAGTTCCTCACGCTGCTCGGGCCCTCGGGGTCGGGCAAGACCACCTTGCTGTCCTTGATCGCCGGGCTCGCCGCGCCGAGCGGCGGCGAGATCTGGATCGACGGCCGCAATGCCACGCATGTGCCGAGCAAGGCACGCGATCTCGGGCTGGTGTTCCAGAACTACGCCCTGTTCCCGCACCTGAGCGTGTTCGAGAACATCGCCTTTCCGCTGCGGATGCGCCGCCGCGCGCAAGCCGACATCCGGCGGGCCGTCGGCGAGGTGCTGAAGATCGTCCAGTTGGAGGCCTTCTCCGAACGCCTGCCGGCGGAATTGTCCGGCGGCCAGCAGCAGCGCGTCGCCCTGGCGCGCTGCTTCGTCTACCAGCCGTCGATCATCCTGATGGACGAGCCGCTCGGCGCGCTCGATAAGAAGCTGCGCGAGCATATGCAGCGCGAGATCCGGCGGCTGTCGCGCGAGGTCGGTGCCAGCGTGATCTATGTCACCCACGACCAGGAGGAGGCGCTGGTCATGAGCGACCGGATCTGCCTGGTCAACAAGGGACGCCTCGAGCAGATCGGCGCGCCCTCCGATCTCTATTTCACGCCACAAACCTTGTTCGCCGCGAATTTCATTGGCGAGTCGAACCTGCTCGATGTCGAAGTGCTGAGCGCCGACACGGTGTCGCGCCATGGCGCGACCCTGCGCTGCAGGACGCCGATAGCGATTGCCGGGCGCCGCGCGACCCTGGTCGTCCGGCCGGAGAGCCTGAAACTGCTCGGCGCGGACGAGCCGGCGGAGAACGTCATCGAGGCTGTCGTCGACGATGCCGTCCTGACCGGACCGCTGACCCGTATCACCGCCCGCGACGGGCGCGGCGACCTGCTGGTTGCGGTGGCGCCGAGCCGGTTGGGCGGCCTCGCGCTCGCACCGGGCACCACGGTCCGGCTCGGCTTCGATGCCCAGTCGGCGGTCGCGCTGGCCGCGGAAGGGACGCCATCGTGAGTGCCGAGATCGCCTGGTTGCGCAGGACCGCGCCGCTTCTGCCGGCGACCGGGCTGCTGACATTCCTGTTTCTCATCCCCGTGCTCGGATTGCTCGCGCTGAGCGTCCTGTCGAGCGATGGCGGCCTGTCGCTCGAGCACTACCGGCGGCTGTTCGCGACGAAATCCTATGTCGACAGCCTCGGCACGACGCTGAAGATTTCCACCTGGACGGCGCTGCTCTCGGTTGGCCTCGGCTACCCGCTGGCTTATTTCATCGCGCGGCAGCGCCTGTCGATCGGCGGGCTGCTCTTGCTCGGCGTGCTCATTCCCTACTGGTCCGGCGTGCTGCTGCGCACCTTTGCCTGGCTGGTGCTGCTCGGTCGCCGCGGACCGGTCAACGGCACGCTGACGCAGCTCGGCATCGTCGATGCGCCGGTGCAGTTCCTGTTCCACACCGGCGGCGTCCTGCTCGGCATGGTCAATGCCTATGTGCCGATCGCCGTGCTGCTGATGACCTCGGCGATGCAGTCGATCGACCGCCGCCTGGAGACCGCCGCCGCGACCATGGGCGCGGGGTCCGCCCAATCGTTCTGGCGGGTCTATCTTCCGCTCTCCATGCCGGGTGTGGCGGCGGCGCTGCTGCTGGTGTTCATCTCCAGCCTCGGCACGTTCATCACGCCGGCGCTGCTCGGCTCGGGCCGTGAAGTCATGATCGCCCAGGTGATCATCGACCAGGTCGAGCAATTGCTGAACTGGGGTTTCGCCGGCGCGGTCGCGATGCTGCTCCTCGTCGTGACCCTGGCGGTGTTCATCCTGTTCAACGCCCTGTTCGGCGCGTCGGCGCTGCTTGGCCGGGGCGCTGCGCCACGGATGACGCGCCTTGGGCGTCTCTCGGGCGCGGCCGGCCGGGCCATTGTCGGAACGCTCGGTTCGGGCTTCGACAGGATCGAAGCCCTCTTGCCGCGGCGCCCGGCGCGGCGGCGAGGCGGCAATCTCCCGCTGGCGATCGTCGCGCTTGGCGTTCTCGCGGTGCTCATCGTGCCGGCACTGTTCCTGGTGCCGGTATCCTTCACCGGCGGCAGCTTCATGGAGTGGCCGCCGCGCAACTTCTCGCTGCGCTGGTACGAGATGGTGCTGACCTCGGACCAATGGCTGCGCGCCGCCATCCGCTCGCTGGTGGTCGGCGTCGCGACGGCGTTGCTGTCCGTGCTCATTGGACTGCCGGCGGCCATGGCATTCACCCGGGGGGCCTTTCGCGGCCGGACGGCATTGCTGGGCTTCGTGCTGTCGCCGATGATCATTCCGCATATCCTGATCGCGGTGGCCCTGTTCTACCTGTTCGCCCGCACCGGCCTCGTCGGCACCAATATCGGCCTGATCCTCGGGCACACGGTCGTTTGCCTGCCTTACACCGTCATCGCGCTCATGGCGGTGCTGTCGACCTATGACCGGCGGCTCGATCAGGCCGCGGACACGCTGGGGGCCTCGACCTGGCAAAGGGTATGGCTGATCACGCTGCCACTGATCCGCCCCGGGCTCGCCGCGGCCTTCCTGATCGCCTTCGTCACCTCCTTCGAGGAGCTGACGATTGCCATGTTCGTCACCGGCGGGCTGACCGCGACGCTGCCGAAGCAGCTCTGGTCGGAAATGCTCATGGCGGCGAGCCCGGCTCTGGCGGCGGTGTCGACGGTCATGCTGGTGTTCATTTCCGCCGTGATCGTGTTCGCTTATGCCCTGAGGAGCCGATCGTCCCCCGGCGGCGGCGCGCCGAATATCTGAGCGGCCCTTTCGGATGTGTGCCGACGCCGTGAGGGGCGGTCACCAGGGCTCGACCGGGGCGGCGCGGCTGATGACGGTCCGCGCCGGCCGGCAAGCCGCGCTGTCCACGGCGCCAAGTTTTTGCTCATCGAGCGTTGATCCGCTCGATGTCCGGCAGTACCCACGTTTTGTCGAACAGCGGCTTTTCCGGCCCATAGAAGCGGAAGAGGACTTCGAACTGCCCGCCGGCCTTGGTCGGCACCCAGTTGGTTTCCTTGCCTGCCGATGCGCGCGGTCCGAACCAGATGTCGACGGAACCATCCGCGTTCGCCTGCAGACCGGGGCTCTGCGATGAACGCCCGGAACGGGCCGTGTCGCGAATGAGGGCATGGGTTCGGCGGTCATAGGCCGTCGCCGACCAGTACTGGGTCACCGGCGCGTTCGCCGGGACCGTCAGGCGATACGTGTTGGCGCCCGAGAAGTTCTGGCCGTCCTTGTCCTTGATCGCCATCAGATAGTACTGCCCGACCCCGGGATGCTTGGCGCTGAAGAACGCCATGGTGTAGACGACGCCGCGGCCTTCGACCGGGTAGCTGTCCGGATTTGCGTACTGGGTCTGAAGACCTTCGACAACCTCGGGCAGGATGGGAAACGTCCACCGGCGCCCCGGGTAGTAGGGCGAGAACATGGTTTCGTATTTCAGCTCCAGCCAGGCGTGGGCCTCGCCGGCCGCCGTATTCAGCAGCCGCTGCGTCGCCGTGTCGGGACGGAACGGCTTGCCTTTCTCGATGCCGATCGCCTTCAGCTGATCGATCATCGCCTTGTCGCGGGTGAGCCAGGGCTCCTGCTGCACGAAACGGTCGAGCGATTGGAAGAACCGCAGGTCGTATGGGATCGTGGAATCGTAGAGCACGCCGGCGGCGTCGAGCAGCACGGTCGCCGGCGGACTGGCCGCCTGGCTGAACGGATACAGCTTGATCCGCTTGCCATAGGCCACGGCCGCTTCGACATCGGCCTTGCTGCCGCTCTTCAGGATCGAGCGGAGCAAGGCATAACCCTGATGATTGCCCGACGGCAGCGCGAAATAGCCGTCCGGTACCGCAGCCTGATGGCCCGGCGGCAGGACCAGATATTTGCCGCCTGCGCCCTTGTCGGCGCCGGCCGGGCCGACATCCTCAAGGGCCGCCTGCCACGGGTCCATGATGCTGCCGTTGATCACGCCATCGCCGGCCGGCGGAATCTCGATCACCACCGGCCCATCCTTCGTGTTGAAGAAGGCCATGAGGTAGATGACGTCAGGGTTGGGCGTCAGCGTCTGGTTGCGCCAGTCGAGCAGGCCGGACCAGTAGACGATCTGGTTCGGCCCACCGCCGAGCTTGAGCATTTGCTGATACATGAGATCGTAGTTGACCGCCGGGACGCCCCAGATGACGGCTTCGACGGCACGGCGCGCGAGGGTGCGACGTGCGAGGTCATCGGCGGTGAGGCGCGGCGCGGGCGCCGATGTCTGTGCGCGTGCCGGCGCCGGCGCGCCGGTTGCTCCGGCCACGAGTGCAGCCGCGCTCAGAAGTGTTTCCCTTCTATTCATAGCAACCTCCGCCATTCCAGCGCTTTCGCCGGCGCTCTTCTCGCCGATCATGCCGAGCAACGCGCCGCCCAATCTACGCGGCGGGAACAGAGTTCCGCTCAGGTCGAAACCTGAGACCTGAGGGGAATTCACCTCAGATACGGCCTTCGCTTCGGATAGCCCGACACCTCGGGGTGTGCCGGCGCCCACCGCTGCGCGGCGCGATCCTTCGCCGCAAATCGGCCCGGCGCGGTGGGCGCGCCGATATCTCGGGCCTGTCGATCGATGACAGGCGGTTCGGTGGCGGCGGTCAGATTTTAGCGCCGGCACGGCCGCCGGGGCGACTGGCGATACCGCCGCTGGTTCGTCTCTGGTGCGATCGGACCATGGCCCCAGCGGATCGCGGGCTTCTCGCTAGCGCTCACAAGGCCTCGAGCGGAATGGCGCGATTGATCACCGCCCGCATGGCAAAGCTCGATTGCAGTCGCGCCACGCCCGGCAGCCGCGACAGCTGCATCTTGTGGATGCGCTCATAGTCGGCGATGTCGCGGGCGAGCACGGTCACCGTGTAGTCGTCGCTGCCGGACATCAACAGGCAGCGCACGATGGAGGGACATTTGCGCACCGCCTCCTCGAAGCGGGCAAGGGCATCCTCGCTTTGCTTCTCCAGGGTGATGCGCACCACCACCGTGGTGGTCAGGCCGAGCTTGTCGGGCGCGATCTCGGCCTGATAGCCGGCAATGACGCCGGCGTCCTCCAGGGCTTGCTGGCGGCGCGCGCAGGCGGTCGGCGACAGGCCGACCTGCCTGCCGAGTTCGACATGGCTGATGCGGCCATTGGCCGAGAGCGCACGAAGGATCGCGAGATCGAAGGTGTCGAGCGTCATCGATGGTTTCCTGCGTGAAATCACGGAGCTGCGCTTGAATCCTGCGCCGATATCTCTAACGCCGTCCCAGATCGATGGGAAGCGGCGTGGCGAGGCGCTTAACCTCCAGTCCGTCCCCGTCGAGGAATACTGCCATGCTTGTTGGTGTCCCCAAGGAAATCAAAACCCATGAATATCGCGTCGGTCTGACCCCGGCCGCGGTCCGCGAATATGTCGCGGCGCGCCAGGAGGTGATCGTCGAGACCGGCGCGGGCGCCGGCATCGGCGCGACCGACGCGGATTACGAAAAGGCCGGCGCGCGCATCGTCGCCAGGGCGGCCGAGGTGTTCGCCCGGGCCGACATGGTGGTCAAGGTCAAGGAGCCGCAGCCGCAGGAATGCGCGCAACTGCGTGCCGGCCAGATCCTGTTCACCTATCTGCATCTGGCCGCTGACCGGGCGCAGGCCGAAGCCCTCATGAAGTCCGGCTGCACCGCCATCGCCTATGAGACGGTTACCGATGCGCGCGGCGGCCTGCCTTTGCTGGCGCCGATGAGCGAGGTGGCCGGCCGGCTGGCCATCGAGGCCGCGGCCTTCAGTCTGCGCCGTCATGCCGGCGGCCGCGGCCTGTTGCTCGGCGGCGTGCCCGGCGTGCTGCCGGCGCGGGTGCTGGTCATCGGCGGCGGCGTGGTCGGCACCCATGCGGCGCGCATGGCCGCCGGCCTCGGCACCCAGGTGACCGTCATCGACCGCTCGCTGCAGCGGCTGCGCGAACTGGACGATCTGTTCCATGGCCGGATCCAGACACGCTATTCCACCATCGACGCGATCGAGGAAGAGGCCCTGGCGGCCGATGTGGTCGTCGGCGCGGTGCTGATCCCCGGCGCCAGCGCGCCCAAGCTGGTGCGTCGCGAGATGCTGTCGCGGATGAAGCGCGGCGCGGTCATCATCGACGTCGCCATCGACCAGGGCGGGTGTTTCGAGACGTCGCGGCCGACCACCCACGACGCGCCGACCTATGAGGTCGACGGCGTCATCCACTATTGCGTCGCCAACATGCCGGGTGCCGTGCCGCTGACCTCCAGCCATGCGCTGAACCACGCGACGCTGCCCTTCGGCCTCGCGCTGGCGACGCGCGGCTTGCAGGCCTTGGTCAACGATCCGCATCTGCGCAACGGCCTCAACATCCATCGCGGACGGGTCACCAGCAAGCCGGTGGCCGAAAGCCTGGCCCTGGATTTCCAGCCCGCGAGCGAGGCGCTCGCCGCCTGAGCTGGCCACCTCACGCCGGCCGGCGCGCTTCGGCGTGCCGGGCCGGGTCGAGATAGTCGGCGGCGCAGAGCGCGTGGAGCTTGACCACCGCGATCGCCTCCTCGATCGTCACATGCTCGTCGTCGGTCCCCATGCTGAGCGGCGAGGGGCCGCAGATGACGGCGGGAATGCCGCGCCAGCGCCAGTAGCGGGTGTCGGTGCCGCCGAGGCTCGACACCGGCGGCGCATCCGATCCGAGCAATTGCCGGATATTGGCCCTGAGGATGCCGGCCATCTCGCCGGCGGGATCGGTCATGCTGGCGGGATAGCTGTGATCCCAGTTGACGCGCATCTCGCAGCCATGTTCCGCCGCCAGGCTCTCGATTTCGCCCCGGATGGCGTCGCGGTCGGATCCGATGGGGATGCGGATGTCGAGATGGGCGATGCAGTCGGTCGGGATCTGCGTCGCCTTCTGGCCGCCCTTGATGATGCCGATATTGACGGTGATGCGCCGCGCGATGTCGCCCGCGCCAGTGCCGAGATTGGCATCGGCCGCCGCGATCGTTTCGGGCGAGCTCAGGATCGCATCGACGTCCGCCGGCAGTTCGGCGAGCTTCAGGTGATAATCCGCGTAGATCCGCGCCGTCAGCTTGCAGATCCGCTCGATCGGATTGGGCGCGTGGTGGGGATAGCCGCCATGGCCGCCCTTGCTGCGGGAGGAGAGCGAAAAGCGCAGCGTCGCCTTTTCGGTGAACCGGAGCGTGCCGAGGCCGCTCGGCTCGCCGTTCAGGCAGCAATCGCCGCTGATCTCCTCGGGGATTTCTTCGAACAGGTAGCGAGTGCCGAAACGGCCGCCCGACTGTTCGTTCGACACCACGGTCAGGGTGAGGGCGCCGGCAAGCCGCTGTCGCTCCTGGTGCAGGTAACAATAGGCCAGGACCGAGGCGAGGGTGCCGGTCTTCATGTCGGAAGCGCCGCGCCCATAGATCCTGCCGTCGCGGATCTCCGCCGACCAGAGGGCGTCGTTGGTCACCGGAAATACGTCGAGATGGCCGTTCAGCACCAGATGGCGGCCGGTCGTGGCGGCGTCCCAGCGCCCGACGATATTGGGCATCGTCGCGTCGAGCGCGACGGTGCGATGCGGCACGCCGAAGCGATCGAGGATCGAGCGCACGAAATCGGCGGCTTCGCGCTGTCGCCCGGGGGATTGACGCTGCGGATCCTCAGGAAGCGCTGCAGCAGGCCGATGATCTCGGGGCGGTTCGCGTCGATCAGGTCGGACAGTTCCGACTTCAGCGTCGTCCGTGGGTCCGGCATGCCATGCTCCTTTGCTGCCGCGGGCCCGTTCGCGAACGGGCCCGCGGCCGTCATGGTGTCAGATCGGGTCGCCGGCGCCGGTGCCGCGGTGCGGCGTCGGGAAGGTCCACTCCTCGCCGCGCGCGGTCTTGACATATTCCGGCCACCGCAGGTCGACCGGCGGATCGAAATCGGCCGGCAGCAGCGGCCCGACCCAGTCCTTGCCGCCGACGCCGCCGCCGGTGCGCTCGTCGAATTCGGCCTTGCAGGCCGCGAGCGCCCCGGGCTTGGTCGCGAGATCCACCATGGTCAAGGCCATGGTCTTGGCCGCCACGAACAAGCCGGGGTCGACCGCCGCGGGCAGGCCGCCGAGCGCGTTATAGGCCCAGTTCGGATAGGCATAGCCGGGCGAGGGCGGCTGCAGCCGCGGCCTGGCGGCGAGCAGCCGCACCGTCGGGCAATGCCAGGAATATTCGACATAGTCGTCGGCGCTCAGATGGGTCTGCCAGCCGGCGAGCGTGCGTTTCAAGCCGGCATCGTTCTCCGCCGGCGTGGTCAGCGTGGTCACGCTCTTGATGAAGGGATTGGCCATCGGTTCCAGGCCGAGATTCTTCTGGATCTCGCGGCCGAAGGCGAGCGCGGTTTCGTCATAGGTCGGCGCGCCGACCGCCTGGAGATTGGCCCAGGTCAGCTCGGTCAGCGCCGTGTTCGGCAGGCCGACGCGCGTCTTGGTCACCCAGCGCACGAAGGCCCGGCAGCCGGTCGCCATGGCCGCCGATTTGGCGTTGCGGGCCAGGACGCGCCAGATCTGCTCCTGGATCGCCAGCGACGACGAGCGCCAGGAATATTGGATCTGGCTGAAGCGCGGCGGCAGGTTGTCGGAGGTCGCGCCGGCATCGCCCAGCACGAATTCGTTGAGTGTCCAGGAGCCGCTATGCGGGAACATCGCCTCCTTGGTGTATTTCGTCGTGGTGTACATCAGGCACATGGCGTCGAGGGCGCCGGGCGCGCGGGCCACCGCATGGGCCGTCTGCGACGGCATCAGCGAAGGATCGACCCAGTTCTCCGGATCGTCGGCCTCGAAGGTGATGACCGCGCTCCAATAGGCGCCGAAATGGATATCGCCGGTCACCGTGTTGCTCGGCCAGGGATGCCAGACGACGGCTGCGTCCAGGTCGTCGAAATAGCCTTTGGCGGCGTGGATCGGCTTGGAGCCGCAGACCTTTTCCGCCGGCTCGCCGAACAGCTTCAGTCGGGCGGCGACACCGTGCTGCGCGAAGGCGGCTTTGGTGGCGAGCATGGCGGTGAGCGACGCCGTGCCGAGCACCGAGTGCGGATCGGTATGGCCGGCGGCATAGGGATGCAGCCCCTCGCGCGGCGCCTCGCGCGGCACCACCTGCTGCGAATTGCCGGGCACCGCGTCATATTCCGAGAAGCCGGCCAGCACCGGCCCCTCCTTGCCCCAGCTTGCCGCGAAGGCAGTGGGCATGTCGCCGGAGCCGGCCTCGACGCTGAAGCCTTCCTCGCCGAGGATCGCGACATAGGCGTCCAGCGAGCGATATTCACGCCAGGCCGGCTCGGCGAAAGCCCAGATCCGCTCGTTGAAGGCGGACAGGCGCGGTTCATTGCGCGCGATCCAGTCCAGCGCGGATTGGCGAATGGCGTTCGATGCAGTCATGCGAAGTCTCCGTTGTCTGCTGCGCGACGCACCCGTTCAAACGGGGTGCGCCGGTCGTCTCCGGTGTTGGGATGAGTGCGGGCGCCGCGTCAGGCGCGCCGGACGTTCCAGAAGGTCGCGAAACCGTCGAGCACGCCGGTGATGGAGTTGCGGAAAGCGGTCGGCTGCAGGTACTGGCCGAGCGGGTAGTAGGGCACGTCCTTGACCGCCTCGAGCTGGATGTCGCGGCAAATGGCGGCCTGGGCCGCCTCGTCCGCGGTCTCGAACCACTGCGAGCGCAAGCTGTTGATGCGCTCGTTCTGCGACCAGCCGGCATAGGTGCCGTCGGCGCGCAGCGCCATGTGAACCGCCGGGTTCAACCAGTCCATGCCGGCCCAGTTGGTGACGAAGGCACTCCAGCCGCCTTCCGACACCGGACCCCGGCGGTTGCGCCGCTGCAGCATGGCGTTGAACTCGACGACATAGATTTCGACATCCATGCCGACCCGCTTGAGCATATCGCCGGCCACCGCGCCGATGGCGGCGAGCGCGCCGGCATTGGAGGCCATGATGACCACCTTTTCGCCCTTGTAGCCGGCGGCTCTGAGCTCGTCCTTCACTTGCTCGATCCGGCGCGGGCCGGCGAGCATGTCCAGCCCGGCGGTCGTGGCCATTGGCGTGCCCGGGCAGAAAAAGCCCAGCGGCACGTTGTACAGGCTGCGGTCATCGGTGCCGACCACGGCCTCCATATAGTCGTTCTGCGCAAGTGCGCCCCACAGCGCCCGGCGGATCGCCGGGTTGTCGAAGGGCGGATGCAGATGGTTCATCCGCATCATGCAGACGAAGCCGGTCGGGTCGAGCACGCGGGTCGTCACCTGGCGTGCGGTCTTCAGCATCGGCAGATGGTCGTGATAGGCATATTCCTGCCAGTGCTGGGCACCCGACATCAGGGCGGCCGTGGCGGTCGAGGCGTCGGGGATGGAGTTCCATTCGACCCGGTCGAAATGCACCACCTTCGGCCCGGAGGTCCAGCCGAGCTCGCCGTCCTTGCGTGGCACGTAGCGGTCGAATTTGGTGAAGACATTGAGCGCGCCGGGCGCACGCTCGTCGGCCTTGAAGCGGAACGGACCGCTGCCGATGATCTCGGCCACCGGCTTGGAGACGTCGGTATTGGCCAGCCGTTCCGGCATCATCGCGCAGACCGGCACCGAGGCCTTGCCGAGCGCGATCGGCAGCAGCGGGAAGGGCCGCTTCAGGCGGAAGCGGATGGTGCGGTCGTCGGGCGCCGACAGTTCCTCGGTCGCATCCATCAGCGATGCGCCGAAGGTGTCGCGCTGGGCCCAGCGCTTGATGCTCGCCACGCAGTCGCGCGCCAGCACCCGTTCGCCGTCGTGCCAGAACAGGTTGTCGCGCAGCGTCAGGTCCCAGCGCTTGCCGTCATCATCGACGCGGTGGCCGTCGACCATTTGCGGCGTCGCCTGATAGCGCGAATTCATGCCGTAGAGCGTGTCATAGACCATATAGGCGTAGTTGCGGGTGATGTAGCCCGTGGTCAGGATCGGATCGAGCGTGATGAGATCCTGCTGTGGCGTGAAGCGCAGCGTGGTTTCCCCGGCCGCACGCACCCGCGAGGGCAGGGCGAGCGAGGTCGCGGCGATGCCGGCTGTCTGCAGGAAATCCCGTCGTCTCATGGGGCGGCTCCAATGCTGCAAGGGGTTTTGGCCGTGCGGCCGGTCCGCGCGGCTGATGAGATGCGACAGGCGTCAGGGGCGGCCGGTCTCGGGCGACCAGGCCGCGCGGCGGCGCGGCGTCGTTCCGGACCATCGGTTTTTTCGGTCAGCGCGACCACCGTGCCAGCTCTCCGTCATCGCCGTCCTTCGCTGCGCGAAGGCGCGGCGCGGGACAAAGACAGACCGCGTCTCAAACCACGGGCGATGGGCGGAGCCGGCCGGATCGGGGCCGGCCGGGGCGACCATTTGGCATGGTTCGTTGACAGCGATGGGGCAGCGTCGGCTGCCCCGGAACAAAACACCACTGCCGACATCGCGTGGTAGCAATTCGTTCTCACGGGGGGCTCGGGAACCCATGCGTGTGCGCCCGCGATCCATGCCGTCCGCGGGTTGAAGGCTAGGGGCGCTTTCGCCGCCTGGCGGCCCTGCGGGTTGCTGGTCGCCTCGGCGCGGCGCGCTCGGGCATCAACCGGATTCGATCTACGGGACGGGCAGGGCCGAAGCCAGCAGCGCCACGCCGGAGGCGGCCAGAAGCGACAGCACGATCCTGCGGAAGGCGGCCTCGCTGACGCGGTGATAGAGCCGGGCGCCGAGAAGGGTCGGGATCAGCATGGCCGGGGCGACGACGGCGAACAGCGGCAGCATGTCGGCGGTCACCGTCCCGGTCGCGACATAGGCCGCCATGGTGGCGGCGAGCGTCGCCAGGTTGAAGTTCTGGATGATGCCGCGTTGGCTGTCCTTGTCCATGCGGCGCAAGGTGCACCACAGGATCGGGATGGCGCCGGTGAAGCCGCCGATGCCGCCAAGCACGCCGCCGACCAGCCCGGCCGCCCCGTCGGCGCCGGCGCCACCCGCGGTGACGGGCGGCAGGTGGCGGGCAAACAGCATGAACGGGCACCAGACCACCAGCAGCAGGCCGAGAACCGCCTTGAACAGCCGCACGTCGAGCAGCGGCAGGATGGCGACGCCGATGGGAATGCCGGCAAGGCCGCCGATCAGGAAGGGCAGGAGCCGCTTCGGGTCGAAGCCGCGCCTGACCGAAAAGGCGGCGATCACCTGGCCGGTGAGCGACCCGAACACGACCAGGGCGGCGGCGAGCCGCGGGTCCACCGTCCACGCCCAGAACGACATGGCGACCAGGCCGAAGGCAAAACCGGAAAGGCCCTGAACGAAGCCGGCGACGACGGCTCCGAGCGCGATGATCGCCGCCTGCGGGCCCATCGCCAGCATCATCGGGCGGCCTCGACGCGCGCCTCCACCGATTTCGCGGGGATCAATGCGATGGCGAGTTCCAGAATAGCGGCGACCAGCAGCACGGCGAGCAGCGCCGCCTTGCCGAAATGGACCAGGACCCAGCCGCCAATGACCGGAAAGCCGAAAACTCCGATGAAGTAGAACATCACGAACCAGGTCAGCGCCGCATGGCGATGGTCGGGCCCGGCATGATTGACTGCCCAGGTCTGGATGACCGGATAGACCAGGCCGTAGCCGATGCCGGTCAGCACCGCGGACAGGACCTGGAACAGCGGGTGGACGCCGGTGCCGAACATCGCGACGACGCCAAGACCCATGCTGGTCAGCAGACCGGCGGCGAGAATGGATTGCGGCAGCCGGGACAGGAGCCGGGCGAGCGTCAGCCGGCCGGCGACGACGGTGATGGCATACACGGCGAAGAACGTGCTGGCGCTGGCGGCGGTGCCCTCCACCAGCGATGTCTGGAAGCTGAGCAGGCCGGAAAAGACGCAGGCGCCGAGCCCGACCATCAGCACCGGCCGCACCGCCGGGCCACGGATGATCAGCCCGATGTCGCGCACCCAGGGCCGGATCGCGGGGCCCTGGACGGCCAGCGGCGCCTGCTGCCCGAAGACCGCGAGCAGGATGGCCGCGGCGAAGCCGGCGATGGCGACCAGCAGAAAGGCCGTTTCGACGGAGAGGCCGAGCTGGTCGACGGCGAGAGTGAGCAGCACCGGACTGCCGCCGATGCCGGCCATCTGGAACGCGCCGAAGCGGGTGAACCAGAAGCCGCGATCGGCATCCGTGACCCGCTCCGAAAGCGCCATGGGAGCGCCGGTATAGAACATGCCCCAGCCGGCCCCGACCAGGAAGCCCGCGACCCGGGTGAGGACCAGCCCACCGCCGGCAACGGCCAGGATGAGGAAGCCGCAGGCAATCGCGCAGGCGGCGATCGCGCTCAGGCGGGCCGCGTCGAGACGCCCGGAGAACCAGCCGACCAGGGGCACGCCGGCAAAGGTGCCGATCATCGCCGCCCCGAGCGTCAGTCCCGTGTCGACGTCGCTGCCGCCATGGGCGCGATGATAGGCCGAGAGGAGGAATGTCGCGCCGTAGCCGGCGGCGGCCAGCATGGTGCCGGCGAAGAGGTAGGGAGCTGAGGAGGGGCGCATGGGCTCATGTCGGTCCTGGAGGAAAGTGGCTCCACTAGGGGCCGTCGCCGGCGAGAATCCAGCACCACTTATCTGCGGCCTCTTGGTCCACTTTCGTCGGTGGCCGCCTGAAGGCGCCGGTCGGCGGCGGCCCGGAGCCCCGGTCTCCGCCGGCGGAACGGCATGCCACCCGGTCGCGATCGGCACGTTGACTCGCCTTGCATTTAATTTAGAAAGAGAAAACTTGCTAAATTAATCCGGCCTTGATCGCCGGTCCCGGCGCGCGCCGGAGAGAGGCAACAGGCATGTCGAAGAACCCGGCGCGCGAAGGATGGCGGTCGCTTCTCGAGTGGCGATGGATCCCGACGCTCGCAATCCTGCTCGGCGGCGTGCTGCTTCAGTCGATGAACGTCTTGATGCTGACGACCGTGCTGCCGTCCATCATTGGCGAGCTCGGCGGCGTCGCCATGTTGAGTTGGCCGACGACCGCGTTTCTCGCATCGTCCATTGTCGCCGCCAGTTGCGCCGGCATGGTCGCCGCCGCGGTCGGTGCCCGGACGGCCTATTGCGCCGGCGTCGCGATCTTCGGCCTCGGCGCGCTGCTTTGCGCGCTCGCGCCGACAATGGGCTGGATCGTCGCTGGCCGCTTGGTCCAGGGGTTCGGTGGCGGCCTGGAGGCGGCCGCCGCCTATGTGGCCGTGCGGGCGACCTTCCCGGAGGCGATGTGGTCGCGGACGATTGCGTTGATGTCGACCAGTTGGAGCATGTCGGTCCTCCTGGGGCCGCTGGTCGGCGGCATGTTCGCCCGCTTCGGCAACTGGCGGAGCGCCTTCGTCGCGACCGCGGTCGTTGCCGGCCTGCTGGCCGTGAGTGCCGCCGTCGTTCTGCCCGCCAGCCCGTCGCGGCGCCGGGCGTCCGCTGCGGCCATTCCCGTCGGGCGCATCGCCCTGATCTGTGTCGCCATCGCCATGATGTCGTCGGCATCGATCGCCGACGGGCCGCTTGCGAAAGCCGGCCTGATCATCCTGGCGATCGGCGCACTGGTGGGGATGCTGCGGCTTGACCGTGCCGCGGCGGCGCCATTGCTGCCGCGCGATGCGTTCTCCTTGTCCACCGTCTCGGGCATGGGTTTGTGGCTGGCGCTGCTGCTGTGCATCACGTTCAGCCCGCTGCAGATCTACGTGCCGATCTTCCTGCAGCACCTGCGCGGCCTGGATCCTCTGGCGGCCGGCTTCATGGTCGCCGGCGGTTCACTGGGATGGACGATCGCCTCGCTGGTCACGGCCGGCGCGTCCGGGGCCTGGCCGGGCCGGCTCATGGTGGCCGGGCCGGCGACCATGGGCATCGGCCTGACGGCCATGGCCCTGCTGCTGTCGAGCTCCGCGGCGACGCCGCTCCTGGTCCCGGTCATTGTCGCGCTGGGGATGGGCATCGGCCAATGCTGGCCGCTTGTCGCGCACCGGATCATGAGCGGCGCGAAGACCGGCGACGAGACGGTTGCCGCTTCCTCGGTCCTCACCGTCCAGCAGACCGGTTTCGCGTTGGGCGCGGCGCTGGCCGGCGTGGTTGCCAATGCCAGCGGCTTTTCCGATGGGGGTGCCGACGACGGCATGGCGCGCGCGGCCTTCTGGGTGCCGGCGAGTTTCGTCGTGCCGGCGGCCATCGCTTGCCTGGCGGGCTTGCGTTTGCGCCGGTTGCCCAAACCCTGAGGTCGTTTCGCGGGGCCGGCGATCGAGCGCGCCGTGCCCTGGCGTCATCCCCGATAGGCAAGCGAATCGTCATAGAGGCTGCAGAAGGCGGTGGCGGCGTCGCAGGCGATGGAGGCGACGAGCGCCGGCAGCCGCGACGTCGCCGCCTCCGGATAGACGGCCGAATAGGCGGTGGGGGGAAAGGTCGGGCTGACCTTCAGCACCCGCAGCGACCCCTCGCGCAATTCACGCTGAATGGTCACCGGCGGCAGCACCGCGATGCCGATGCCGGCAATGGCCATGCCGACCGTCGTCGTGAGCGAGTTGGAGCGGTGGACGATCAGATCGTCGGGGCCGTGGCCGGAAATATAATCGATCAGGCGCAGGTCGTTATAGGTGCCCGCCTCGTAGGAAATGATCGGATAGGCGGCGATGTCCTCCGGCGTCAGGACCTCGTCCTCGCCATGCTGCACCAAGCCCGGGCTGGCAACCCAGAACATGCCGAGCGTGCACAGGTCGACGACCCTGAGCTTGCCCGCTTCGGTTGGCGAGATGACGAAGGCGATATCGATCTCACCGGCTTCGAGCTTGCGCAGGAGGCCCGCGCCAAGACCCGTGAGCACCGAGAAGCGGACATTTGGGAACTGCCGCCGGAGCGTGCTGGCAATGTGGGGCAGCAGGGCCAGCGCCATGCTCGGCGGCAGGCCGATCCTGACCGATCCCTTGATCACCGATGTCGGGTCGAGGCTGCGGACGAGCTCGTTGTAGCGCGCCACGATGTCACGCGCGCCTTCCACGAAGGTGCCGCCTTCGGGCGTCAGGCGCACGTCGCGCGTATCCCGCTCGAACAGCTTGAAGCCGAGCTCCTGCTCCATCGCCGCGATCCGGTTCGAGATCGCCGCCGAGGTGATGTTCAGGCGATCGGCGGTGGCGCGGAAATTACGCAGTTGCGCCAGCCAGATCGCGGTCTCGAGAAAACGAATGTTCATGCCGCACGTGAACCTCTCGATCGATGCCGCCGCACGCTGCCGCTGCTGCGTCCGGCCCAGGCCGGTGCCCGATATCCACGACCCGTTTGCACCATGATCGACCGGTCATGACGATCGGGCCCCGGTATCAAGCGACCGCATCCTGGATCGGCACCGGCTCGCCCCGGGCGACGCAGGCGATATTGCCGAACATCTGCCTGACGGTCTTTTCGAAATTGTCGGCGGCCATCGCCGCCAGATGCGGCGTGACCAGCAGGTTGTCCAGCTGCAGCAACGGGCTGTCCGGCGGCAAGGGCTCGGTCTCGAACACGTCCATGGCGGCCGAATGGATCACCTTGTTGCGGAGCGCCCAGACCAGGTCGTCCTCGACCACCACGCCGCCGCGCGCGACATTGACCAGCACCGCCGTCGGTTTCATCGCCGTCAGTGCGGCCTTGCCGATCAGGCCCGTCGTTTCCCGCGTCAGCGGGCAGTGCAGCGACACGATATCGGATTGCGCCAGCAGGTCCGCCAGCGCGACGTGCCGCGCGCCGAGCGCCGCTTCCTCAGCCGCGTCCAGGCGGTGGCGGGTATGGTAGAGGATCGGACAGCCGAAACTCTTCAGAAGGCGCGCGACGTTGCGGCCGATGGCGCCGAAACCGACCAGGCCGACCGTCTTGCCCGACAGCATGAAGGTTTCCATCGGCAGCCGCCCGCCGCGCCATTCGCCCTTTTTCAGCTCGGCATGGCCGTAGCCGATGGCGCGCAGGGTCGACAGCATCAGGCCAATGGTGAATTCGGCGACCGGCACCGCATTGCTGCCGGTGGTGCGGGCGACCTTGATGCCGCGGGCGCGGGCCGCCGCGACATCCAGGTTGTCGACACCGACGCCCCATTTGTGCAGCAGTTTCAGCTTGCGCGCCGCGCCGAGCACCTCGCCGCTGACCCCGACCTGGCCGGCGATGGCGTAATCCGCCTCGGCGATGATCTCCTTCAGATGGGCGTCGCCGCGCGTCTGGCCGTGGGTCAGGACCATGCCGAGGGGCAGAAGCGCGCGCAACTGGTTCGCCCGCTCCTCGGTCAGTGGGTCCAGCACAACGATGGTCTCGGTCACGTCAAGTCTCTCCGTTCCAGGGCCGGCTGCCCGCCTGAGGCGAGCGGCCGGAGTATTCATGCGATGGTGAAACGCACGCCGGCGCGCGCCAGGCCACCGGAAATGGCGACCGGCGTGCCGTCCGCGCGCCAGCAGGCGGCACCCGTCATCGTGCCGTCGGGGTTGAAGGCGATGGCGTTCATGCCGCCGGCGATGCGCTTGACGCGCTTGATCGCGTGGCCGCGGTCGGTCAGCGCTTGCGTCACGCTGTCGGGGAACGCCTCTTCCACCTCGAGGACACCGCCCTCGGTCCAGATCCGCGGCGCCTCGACCGCCTCCTGCAAAGTCATGCCGTGATCGATCAGGTTGACCAGGGCCTGGAGCGCGGAAGGGAAGATGCGCAGGCCGCCGGGGAGCCCGAGCGCAAAGGCGAGCTTGCCGTCGCGCAGCGCCATCATCGGCGCCATCGACGTGAAGACGCGCTTGCCCGGCGCGATCGACAAGGCATGGCCCGGATGCGGGTCGAAATTATACATGTAGTTGTTGGCGATCATGCCCGTGCCGGGCACCTGGACGCAGGCGCCGAACAGCCCGTTGATGGTCTGGGTCGAGGACACCACATTGCCGCTGGCATCGGCCACCGTGACATGGGTCGTGTTGGCCGATTCACCGGCCGCAAGGCCGGGCCCCCAGGCTTGCGTCCGGCCGAGCGCGATCAGGGCGCGGCGCTCGTCGGCATAGGATTTGGCGGTCAGGCGCTCCACCGGCACGTCGACGAAGGCCGGATCGGCGGTCGCCACCGCGCGGTCGGCAAAGGCGATCTTCAGCGCTTCCGCGAGCAGGTGCGTGGCATCGGCCGAGCCGAAACCGAGGCGGCCGATCTCGTAGCCTTCCAGGATATTGAGCATCTGCACGATGTGCACGCCGGCCGAGGAGGGCGGCGGCGGGCCGAGGATCTCGAAGCCGCGATAGCGGCCGTGGATCGCCTGCCGCTCCAGCGGCTCGTAGGCGGCGAGATCAGCCTTGCCGATCAGCCCGCCGGTGCTTGCCATGAAAGCTGCCAGGGCATCGCCGAGCGTGCCGGCATAAAGCGCCGCGGCACCCTGTTCGGCAATCAGCCGGAGCGAACCGGCATAGTCCTGCTGGCGCAGCCTCGCGCCCGCCGCGATCGGCGCGCCGCCCGGCAGCAGCAAGGCGGCGAGGCCGGCGTCGCGGGCAAGGTCCGCCGCGCAATCGGTGACGCAGTCGGCGAGATAGGGGCTGACGACGAAGCCGTCCTCGGCGAGCCGGATCGCCGGCGCCACCACTTCGGAAAGCGGCATGGTGCCGAACCGTTCGAGCGCCGCGCACCAGGCCGCGAGCGCGCCGGGCACCGCCACGGCGGCCGAACCGACCACATTGGCCCGGCCGCGGGTCTCCCGGTAATCGGGCAATGTGTCGGACAGCGGCTCGTACATGTCGGGGCGCGCCGCCGATGGCGCGGTGCTGATGCCGTCAAGGATCGTGTGGCGCCCGTCGGCGAGCCGGATATGGGCCATGCCACCGCCCAGCACGCCCACCATCATCGGCTCCACCACGGTCAGCGCGAACAGCGCCGCGATCGCCGCATCGACGGCATTGCCGCCGGCGAGCAGGATCTCGGCGCCGACGGCCGAAGCGCGCGGATGGTTGGTCACCACCATGCCCTTGGAGCCTGTCGCCGGCAGCTTCTCGCAGGTGAAATTTGCAACCCTGGGCCCGTGCACGCGTCGTCTCCTTCAGCGCCTCGATCAAAGCCGGACGCCGGAGAGGGCGGCCGAGCGTCTCATGATAACCCCCGCGGCCATGCAAGGCTGCGGGGGCGAGGGGCGCTCCGAAGCAGGGCTGACGCCAGCGTCAGGCCAGCAGCTTCGCGCGAACCTTGGCGCTGGCGCCGGTCATCTCGCCGAGCTTGCTGCCGTTTTTCACGTCCTGTTCGCGCCGCTGGCCGACATCCTGCCGGCGCAGTGCCTCCCTGGCGGTGGCCGCGACCTCGGCTGGCGGCAGGACCAGTACGCCGCTCTCGTCGGCCAGGATCGCGTCGCCCGGCATGACCGGTACCCCACCGCAGGAAACGGGGATGTTGAGGCCGCCGCCGATGTCGTAGAGGCGGGTGGTGATCGGCGACAGGCCGCGCGACCACAGCGGGAAGTCCGAGGCTTCGATCTCGGCGAGATCCGTGCACGGGCCGTCGACGATGCCGGCCACCGCGCCGGCCGCCTTGGCGGCAACCGTGACGCCTCCACCCCAGCAGGCATGGCGATCGTCGCCGAGCCGGTCGACGACCAGGATGTCGCCGGGGCGCAACAGGCCGAGCGCGTGATGGAGCAAGGTGGAATCGGCGCCCGGAATGGCCAGCGTCACCGCGGTGCCGACCACGCGGCGATTGCGCAGCAGCGGCTGGATCTCCCGGTGCATGAAGCCGAACAGGCGCCAGTGTCCGATGGTGGCGGTCTCGGCGCCGGCGAGCAAGGCGAGGTCTTCGGCCGGCACCTGCTCCGGCATGGGGTTGATCGTGTACATGGTGTGCCTCAGCCGCAAGCCAGACGGCGGTGATCGGTCATCGGGATGAGCGACCGCGCGCGGTCGATCTGCTGTTTGTCGACCCGGGCTGTGATGAAGCCGACGCCGTCGGAGGCGCGGGCGACCACATGGCCCCAGGGATCGCAGACCAGCGAGTGGCCATAGGTGTGCCGGCGCTCGCCATTGGCGCTGTGGGCGCCCCATTGGCCGCAGGCGGCGAAATAGGTCTGGGTCTCGATGGCGCGGGCCCGGGCCAGCACCTCCCAATGGTCCTTGCCGGTCTGCAGCGTGAAGGCGGCCGGCAACACGATGACGTCGACCTTGTCGCGGGCGAGGGCCAGGAACAGTTCGGCGAAGCGAATGTCGTAACAAATGGCGCAGCCGACCTTCAGCCCGTCGACATCATAGGTGGCGAGCTCCTCGCCCGGTTTGACCGAGGCCGATTCCTTGTAGGCCGTGCCGTCGGGCGCGACGATGTCGAACATGTGGATCTTGCGATAGCGCGCCACCTCGCGGCCGTCGCGGTCGAACACGACCGTGGTGTTGTAGATGCGGTTCTCGCCGACGATGCGCTCCATCATGCTGCCGGCATGGACGAAGACGCGGTTGGCCCTGGCGAAGGACTGCGCCATGGCATAAGCGGCGCCACCCGGCGCCGGTTCGGCGGCGGCGATCTTGTCGGCCATGCTGCCACCGAAATATTCGAAATATTCCGGCAGGACGATGAGGTCGGGCCCGTCGGTGCGGATGGCCTGTTCCATCAGCGCCTGGGCGACGCGTAAATTCTCCGGACGGTCGGTCTGCGGATTGGTCTGGACGAGAGAAATCTTCATCGCAAGCTCCTGATGGCGCGTGGCCATGGGGTCGGTCGGCAATGTCAGGCGAGGATGGCTTCGCGCTTCAGCGCGTCGATGGTCGAGACGATGCCCTGGCGGATGGTCATGCCCTGGGTCGCGACAACCAGCTGGGCTGCGCCATGCTCGCGGGCGAAGACCCGTTCCGCGGGCGTCCAGGCCGGCATGATCCAGGACTTGCCGGCGGCATGCGCGGCATTGGCGCAACGGGTCAGGTCCTCGCGGTCGGCGGCGGTGAAGGCATAGGCGCCGCGGCCGCGCGCCAAAGCGAGATCGGAGGGACCGGGAAACAGCCCGTCCACCGTGTCGAGCGCGGCGATCGCCTCGACATCGGCGAGGCTCTCGGCGGTCTCGATCATGGCGTAGCACTTGGTCCGGCGGTTCTCCGCCTCGAAGGTCTCGCTCGACGGGCGCGCATATCCGAACACCCGGCCGCCGGCATAGCTGCGGATGCCGGTGAGCGGATATTTGGCCGCCGCCGTCACCGCGCGGGCATGGTCGACCCCCAGGATATGCGGGATGACCACGCCGTCGGCGCCGAAGTCGAGCGCCTGCTGGATCGCTTCCGTGGTCGGCGCGATCACCTTGGCGATCGTCGCGATGCCCTTGGCCCTGGCGAAGGCGAGGAACTGGTCGAGCGTCGACAGGTCGAAGGTGCCGTGCTCCAGCTCGACGACCATCGAGCGGAAACCCAAGGTGTGGGCGATTTCCAGATAGCTGAAATGGGGCTGCGACATCCACAGCGAGACATCGTTCATCGACATGAGACCTCCAGGGCATCAGGCAGGGCAGGCGGCGGCGCGCCCGCGTCGTGTTGAAGACAAAAGGGGTGGGGCCGGCCGGTCGCTGGCTACTTGCCGATTGTTCTGGACAGGCCGAGCGAGCGCTCGATCAGCATGATGATGGCGATGGTGGCGGTGACCAGCACGACCGAGACCGCGGCGATCATCGGGTCGGTCCTGGCCTCGACATAGTTGAAGATCTCGACCGGCAGGGTGGTGATGCGCGGACCGGTGACGAACAGCGAGATGACCACCTCGTCGAAGGACAGGAGGAAGGCGAGCGCGGTGCTCGCCACCAGGCCCGGCATCATCAGCGGCAAGGTGATCCGGCGGAACACCACGAACGGCGAGGCGCCGAGCATGGCGGCGGCTTCCTCCACCGAGGGCGGCAGCGTGCCGAGCGCGGTCGTCATGATGCGGATGACATAGGGCGTGGTGACGATGAGATGGGCGATGACCAGGCCCAGGAAGGTGCCGAGCAGCTGCAGGCGGACGAAGACCAGGAGGATGGCGAGGCCGAGCACGATGGAAGGCAGCAGCAGCGGCGCGGTGAACAGGTTCATCAGCGCATCGCGGCCGCGGAAGGTCAGCCGCCGGATCGCATAGGCCGCGGGGATGCCGGCGCAGAGCGACAGGACGGTGACCAGGCTCGCGAGGCCCAGGCTGACCCAGAAGGCCCGGGTGATGCCGTCGTGATGGATCAGCGCCGCATACCAGCGCAGGCCCCAGGACTGCGGCGGGAAGGTCAGATAGGCGTCGTTGCTGAACGACAGCGGCACGACGATGAGGATCGGCGCCAGCAGGAACAGGTAGAGGCTGACGACCAGAAGCCTGAAGGGGAGGGTTACCGACCCGACCATGAGGTGTTTCCTTGAGACTGCGCTGCCGATGTCAGTCGAAGCGGCGGATGACGCGGGCATAGGCGGCGAGCGCCAGGCCGAAGACGATCAGGACGACGACCGAGATGGTCGCGGCCATCGGCCATTCCAGCTGGATGATCGCCTGGTCGTAGATCTCGGTGGCGAGCAGGAAGACCCGGCCGCCGCCGAGCAATTTGGGCGTGATGAAGGATGAGATGGCGAGCACGAAGCAGAGCAGGCAGCCGAGGGCGACACCGGGCAGCGTCAGCGGGAAGACGACGCGGCGAAAGCGGGTGAAGGCTCCGGCGCCGAGCGAGGCCGCGGCCTCCTCGTAGCTGACGTCGAGGCGGCCGAAGCCGGCGATCAGCGACAGCGCCATATAGGGCATGAGAATTTCGACCAGCCCGATGAACACGCCGAGCGAATTGTTGACCAGCCGCAGGGGGCTGGCGATCGCGCCGACCGACATGAGCGTGCTGTTGACCAGCCCCTGGTCGCCGAGCAGCACCATCCAGCCATAGGTGCGCACCACGCTGCTGACCAGGAGTGGCGAGACGGTGACGACGAACAGGAGGTTGCGCCAGCGCGGCGAGCAGCGGTGCAGGAACATCGCCACCGGATAGGCGCAGACGAGGGTGACGAGCGTCACCGTCAGGCCGAGCCACAGCGAGTTCAGGATGAGGCTGAGATAATAGGTGTCGGTCAGGAAGTTGAGATAATTGGCCAGCGTATAGACGTCGGTCAGGACGCCGCCGCTGCGGCTCTCCAGGAAGGAAATCTGCGTCAGACGCAGCACCGGCCCGACAAAGGCGACGAGATTGATCAGCGCCATCGGGGCCAGCAGCAAGACCGCCAGCAGGGCGAGGCTTCGCCTGGGTCGGTCGGCCCGGCGGGACGCGGCGAGGGGCATGGGAATGGCGGTCATGGCGCGGCCCCGAAGACCAGCATGTCGTCCGGCGACCATTCGCACATCAGCTGGTCGCCGATCGCGTAATTCTGGCTGCGCGCCATGGTCCGCGCCTCGACCTTCAGCACCGGTCCGCCGATGTCGATGTCGTATTGGACGAGGTCGCCGATATAGGTGGCCCGCAGCACCCGGCCGAGCGCGCTGTTGGTGGCGGTGCTGACCAGGGCCTGGTCGCGGCGCGGCGTCAGGCTGATGCGATGGGGCCGGATCACCGCCTTGGCCTTGCGTGCCGCGGGGTCGGCGCCGGCGCAGCGATAGACCGCGGAGCCGAGGCGGACCTGCTTGGGATCGACGACCTCGCAGTCCAGCACATTGGTCCGGCCGACGAATTCGGCGACGAACAATGAGGCCGGCTTTTCGTAGATCTCCTCCGGCGCGCCGAGCTGGGCGAGATGGCCGCCGGACATGACGCCGACCACGTCGCACATGGTCAGCGCCTCGACCTGGTCGTGGGTGACGAACACCGTGGTGATGTCCAGCCGCTGCTGGATCTCGCGGATTTCCAGGCGCATGTCGTCGCGCAGCTTGGCGTCGAGGTTCGACAGGGGCTCGTCGAGCAGCAGGATGCGGGGACGGATGACCAGGGCGCGGGCGAGCGCCACGCGCTGCTGCTGTCCGCCCGACATTTCCCGGGGCCGGCGCTCGCCGTAACCGGGCAGCCGCACCATTTCCAGGGCTTCGTCGACACGGCGGCGTGCCTCCGCCTTGGGCACGCTGCGCATATCGAGGCCGAAAGCGACGTTTTCGGCCACCGTCATATGCGGGAACAGCGCGTAGTTCTGGAACACGAGGCCGATATCGCGCCGGTGCGGCGGCCGGTGCGAGATGTCGTCGCCATCGACGACGATCCGCCCCTCGGTGATCGGCAGCAGGCCGGCGATCATGCGCAAGGTGGTGGTCTTGCCGCAGCCCGATGGCCCCAGCAGGCCGAGCAGCTTGCCGCGCGGCAGGCCCAGCCACAGGTCGGACACCGCGGGGATATGGGCGCCGTAGCGCTTGGTGATGCCCTCGAGCTTCAGGAAGGCCTCGGCGGCGATGGCCGGTGGCGCCGAAGGACGATTGTCCGTGGTCACGGGGTCGAGAGAGAGAGCCTGCATGTCGGATGTCCCATCCTGGCGGACGCACGGCTCCGCCGCCGTCCCGATTGCTGTCCTGGACGCCTGGTCAGCGGCTTGCGGGAATGATCTGGCGGCGCCACGGTCCCAGGATCGTGTCGCGCAGGGCGCCGACGGCGATCCAGTCGACCGGCACGAGCCTGTCGCGCTGCGCCTCATCGAGCAGCGGGATGCGGGCCCGGACGGAAGCTTCGACCGTCGTGTTGCGGTTGCTCGGGGCATAGAACATCGCTTCCGAGAAACGCTTCTGTGCCTCGGCGCTCAGCGCGTAGTTGATGAAGGTTTCGGCGGCGGCCTGGTTGCGCGCCTTGGCGATCGCGCTGATCACATTGACCTGCGCGACGGTGCCCTCGGTCGGGGCGACCGTCTGCATCCGGCCGCCGGTCTGATCGACATAGAACTGGCTGCGGGCATTCCACCCGATGCCGAGATTGGCGGTGCCGTTGGCGACGACGGTATAGGCGTCGGGTTTCGGCTCCCAGCTCTGCACCGAGGGCGCCAGCTGCACCAGCCGCTCGACGCCCGGACGCACGCCTTTGCGGTAATCGCTCTGGCCGGCCATGCGATTGACGATCAGCGTCAGCGCGATGGCCTGGATATCGCCGCCGCCCTGGGCGGGAATGACGACCTTGCCGGCCTGCGCCCGGTCCCACATGGCCGTCCAGCTGGTCGGCGCGTTCGGGAAGGCCGCGACGTTATAGACGAGCGACAGGGTGTCGTAGGTGATCGGCGGGGCGAAGGCGCCGAGATCCTTGCCGATGTCGGAGATGTCGGCATAGTTCGGCACGCGGGCGAGATCGACCGGGGCAAGCAGGCCCTCGTCATGGGCGATCTTGGCGACCGACAGGTCGAAGAGCACCACGTCGGCCTGCGGCGCGTCGCGCTGGGCACGCAGCAGGCCAAGCGCGAAGGCGGCGTTCTGGACACCGTAATAGGTGACCTTGATATCGGGATGCGCGGCCTGGAACGGCTCGACGACAGTCTTGACGTAATTGTCCTGGAAGCTCGAACGGTAACCGATGAGCGTAATCTCGGCGGCATCGACCTGAGATACCATTGCCACGACCGGAAGGGCTGCGCAAAGGCCGAGGATACGCCTCAATGACATACGTCTCATCTTATTCCCCTCGATCCGTTATTTGTTGTTGTGGAGCGATGGGGCACGGTAGGGGGCGCCGGACGGGGGCGTCCAACGGCAATTTCTTGTCAGCTGATAGGTTTTTCTTCGCAAAGGCGGAAAGCCAGGCGCGGGCGCAGGGCCGGGCATCGACGACCTCGACCCGGGCAACGCAATTCGTGGGTGGCCGGGACAAGCCCGGCCAAGACGAGAAGCGGCGCCAGGGAGAGCGCGCCGGCGGCCCGTGCGGGGGCCTCGCCGGGCTGCGGCGTCGCATCCGGGGCCCGGGCAAGACAACACACCTCGTCTTGCCCGGGCTTGTCCCGGGCATCCACGCCTTCTCTTCGTGCCAAGGCCATTCGTGGATGACTGGGACAAGCCCGGCCAAGACGAGACGCGGCGCCGCGGTGATCGCGGCGACGGCCCGTTCAGGTGGCCCTTGGGGGGCTGTGGCGCAGCATCTGAAGCCCGCAAGACAACCCGACTCCGCAAGGCGGCGCACCTCGTCCTTGCCCGGCTCACGGATAAGCGAAGGGCCGTGCCTCGAGGAACGCCCTGGCGACGTGCATCACCAAGGGGTCGGCGAGACGCGCGCCGGCGATCTGCAGGCCAACCGGCAGGCCATCCGGCGTGAGGCCGCACGGCACCGAGACCGCCGGAGCATGCGACAGATTGAAGGGGTAGGAGAACTCGGCCCAGGCGAGCCAGTCCCAGGCGTGCGGCGGCCAGTGATCGGGCCGCTGGCGGCCATGCGGAAAGGCCGCGACCGAGGCCGACGGCGTCAGCAGAAGGTCCCAGCCCTCCGCGAACCACCGACCGATCTCCGCCGCATAGGACAGGCGTCGCGCCTGCGCCGCGCCGACATCCCGCCACGTCGCGTCGGCGTTCTCTCGCAGGCAGGCGAGCAGGCCGGGGTCGAGCGCGCGTTCCGCCACGCTGTCGACCGGCGCATGGGACAGGAATGCGCATCCCCAGAGCGTCCGGATCAGGTCCGGGCCGAGCCCTCCCCAGGCCGGCGTGACCTGCTCGACGGTTGCACCCAGCGCCTCGAAGACGCCCACGGCCTCGGCCACGCACCGGGCGATCTCCGGGTCGACCCGGGCATGGCCGAGATCGGGGCTATAGGCGATCCTGAGGCCGCTGAGATCGGGGTCGGCATCGCCGCGGCGAAAGCCGCCGGGCAATGTCGTATGGTCCTGCGGATGCGCGCCGGCCATCACCTCCAGCATCAGTTCGGCATCGGCGGCGTCGCGCGTGATCGGGCCGATATGCGAAAGCGAGCCGTTATTGGGCACCGGCACATAGGGAACCATGCCGAAGGTCGGCTTGAAGCCAATGACACCACAGAAATGCGCCGGCAGCCGCACCGATCCGGCGCCGTCGGTGCCCAGATGCAGCGGGCCGCAACCGGCGCCGGCAAGCGCCGCCGCGCCGGACGATGAGCCGCCGGCGGTCAGGCCCGATCGCCAGGGGTTGTGGGTGGCGCCGGTGAGGGGATTGGCGCTGACCGCGGTCCAGCCCTGTTCGGTCATCGTCGTCTTGCCGAGGATGACGGCGCCCGCCGCCCGCAGCCGCGCGACGGCCGGCGCGTCGGCCCGGACGGGCGCGGCATCGGACAGCCGCGAACCCCGCCGCGTCGGCAGCCCGGCCACCGCCTGAATGTCCTTGATGGTGACCGGCACGCCATGCAGCGCGCCGAGGGGTTCGCCGCGCATCACCGCGGCCTCCGCCGCGCGGGCGGCCGTCCGGGCCCCCGGCGCGTCCAGGGCGGCGAAGGCGTTGAGCGCAGGTTCCAGGGCGGCGATGCGGGCGAGCGTGTCCTCGACGATCTCGACCGGCGAGACCTGCCGTGCTCGTACGAGCGCGGCAAGCTGGTGGGCGGGAAGCGTGGCCAATGGCCCGGTCGTCGTGCTGATCATCAAAGCGCTCTCCCCACGGTTGCCCGGCCGTGACATCCGGCGAGCACGGTCGAGCCTCGCTGGACGGCGCGGATTTGAAAGGACCACTCCTTGCGGTGTCGGGCGTCCACGTCTGCCGCGGCGGCGGCGTGGCTGTCGCTACCCGTCGAGACCGCAGCGACACGGCGCTTCCGTGACAGGACGCGTGCACCTTGGTCGCGACACGATATGATCGGCGTCCGGTCGGACGACCTCATCATCCTCTGCGATCCAAAGACGGCTTGCCCATGACCACCGCTGATCTCGTCAATGTCTTCACCTACCGCGGACAGGGCGGAAATCCTTGTCCCATCGTGGCCGATGCGTCGGCTCTCTCGGCGGACGAGATGCAGGCCGTCGCCCAGCGCCATGGCCATGAATCGGGCTTCGTCCTGCCGGCCCCGAGCCAGGACTACGACCTGGCCTTCCGCTTCTGGGTTCCACGGCACGAGATGGAAATGTGTGGCCATGCCACGATCGGTGCGCTCTGGACCCTGGCCACGACAGGCGCCTTGAAGGCGGAGCAGGTCCGGATCGACACCCGCAGCGGACCGGTGACGGGCTACGTCGATCTTGCGAACCCCGATGACCCCTCGGTCGAGATCACCCAGCCGGCGGGCAAGGTCGTGCCCCTGAGCCGCAGCGCGGAGGAGGATGTCCTGGCGACCTTGAGGATCACGCGATCCGATCTCCTGGATCTTCCGCTTCAGAACGCCGTGACATCGCGCGTGAAAACGCTGATCCCGATGAAAAGCACCAGCCGCCTCGACGCCCTGGTTTCCGACATGCGGGACACCGAGGCGTGCTGCACGCGCATCGGCTCGACCGGGCTCTACCCTTATGCCGTCGACGATCACGGCGCACGCCTGTTCGAGGCGCGGCAATTCCCCAGGTCGTCCGGCTATCCGGAGGATGCGGCGACCGGGATCGCCGCCGCCGCTCTTGCGTTCGGGCTGCTCCGCAACGGCCTGGTCGAACCGGATGACCGGACCATTCACATTCGTCAGGGCCGGGCCATGGGACGCCTCTCGGAAATTCGGGTCCGGCTGGGCTTTGCCGCCGGCCGGCCTATCGGGTGCCTCCTCGGCGGCGCGGTGAGCCGGGGCGCGTGAGCTTCGTCCCTCGCTTCGGTGGAGACGTGCAATGGTGTTCGCCGAGGCCGATATGCTAGGCCATGGCTGTCGCGTCGGGGCCATTGACGGCCTGCGCCTCGCCCCTTCGAGCCCTGGTTGATCCGATGCATGTCATCCGCAGCAGCGCCTATCGCCATATGCCCTGGAAGAACGGCGGCGGCGAGACGACCGAGATCGCCGTTGCGCCCACGGGCGCCTCGCTCGACGATTTCGACTGGCGCGTCAGCATGGCGCGGGTCGCGACCTCGGGGCCGTTCTCGCCGTTTCCCGCGGTCGACCGGACATTGTGCATCCTGTCGGGGCGTGGGATCGACCTGTCGATCGCAGGCCAGGGCCTTGTCCGCCTCGACCGCGACAGCACACCGGTATCCTTCCCTGGCGACGCGCCGGCCGGCGCCGCGCTCGTCGACGGGCCTGTGGAAGATCTCAACATCATGACCCGGCGCGGGCGCTTCCGTCATGTGCTGACACGGGTTCCGGCCGAGCGGCCGATGCGACTGTCGAGGTCCGGCGCGGTGACGCTGGTGCTGTTTCGGGGCGCCGGCGCGGTGCTCGGAGCGGGCGAGGTCGTGGTGGAGGATGGCGATAGCGTGGCGCTCGAGGCGCCCGCGGATGTCGCCTTGGAGATCCGGCCGAAGGCGGCGCTCGACCTCTATGTGATCGCGATCTTCAGCGGTTGACGGGCTCCGCCTCGGTGTTTCAGTCCCGGTAGCGCAAGGCCTCGACCAGCAAGGCGAAGGCCGGCGAATGCTGCCGGCGGCTCGGATAATAGAGGTGGTAGCCGGAAAACGGCGGGCACCAGTCGGCGAGGACATGCATCAGCCGGCCGCTGTCGATATGGGGCCGCACATGGCGTTCGGGCAAATAGGCGAGCCCGAGCCCCGCCAGGGCGGCATCGAGCCGGAGGGAGATCGTGTTGAAGACGAACCGGCCGTCGACCCGGACATGCAGCTCGCGGCCGTCCTTCTCGAACTCCCAGGCATAGATGCCGCCATAGGTCGGCAGCCGAAGATTGATGCAGCGATGGGCGGTCAGGTCCTGCGGCGTCCGCGGCACCGGCCATGTGGCGAAATAGGACGGCGCCCCGACGACGGCCATGCGCATGTCGGGCCCGATGCGCAGCGCGATCATGTCCTTGGCCACCTGCTCGCCGAGGCGGACGCCGGCGTCGTAGCGTTCGGCGACGATATCGGTCAGGCCGTAATCGACGATGATCTCGATATTGATGTCGGGATAGTCGGGCAGGAATTTCATCAGGGCGGGCCACAGGATCGCTTCCGCCGCGTGCTCGCCCGCGGTGATGCGGATCGTCCCGGCGGGCTTCTCGCGCAAGGCGCTCAGCGCCGCCAGCTCCGTCTCGATCTCGTCGAGGCGCGGGCCCACCGTCAGGAGCAGGCGCTCGCCTGCCTCGGTCGGCGCGACGCTGCGCGTCGTGCGCATCAGCAGCCTGAGCCCCAGCCGTTCCTCGAGCCCGCGGATCGTATGGCTCAGCGCCGATTGCGAGACCCCGAGCCTGGCCGCGGCGCGGGTGAAGCTGCGCTCCCGGGCGACCGCGATGAAGGCACCGAGATCATTGATGTTCTCACGGGGCATTGATGAATCCTGATCATGGCGTCAGGCCCATCATAGCAACACCACGCATGAATGCCGCGGCCAAGGCGGCAGCGAGCCCTGGCGCCGGGGCGAATGCCCGGCCCGTCCCGGTCTCTCGGCGGAGACGCTCGCATGCGGTTCGCAGCCTTGCGGCAAGCCGCCTTGTCAGCCGTCGGGCCCATGGGCCATAGCACCCGCTCGGCCGGCCGGGCTGTGCCGGCTCCGACATCGCCAAGGACCAGACCGTGACGCAATTGGACCAATCCGTCGCACCCGACGGCCGCGCCGGGACCATCCGGGCACGACGGTCCGGCCCCTGGCTGGGTCTGGCCTGCGGTACGGGCGCCGCGCTGATCTGGGGCGTGCAGGCGGTGGTCTCGCGCCAATCCGTCGCCGATGGCCTCAGCGCGGCCGACGTCACGGTGCTGCGCTTCATGGCGGCGGCCATCGTGCTGCTGCCCTTCGCGCTGATGCGGGTGCGGCCCTTTCCGGTCGGCCCGATCGGCTGGAAGCGTTCGATCGTCCTGACCTTGCTGGCCGGAGCGCCCTACAGCCTGGTCCTCGTCGGAGGCTCGACCTTTGCCCCGGCCCTGCATACCGCGGTGGTCACGCCGGGCCTCATTCCGGTGCTGGCGGCGGCGTTCGCCTACCTTGTCCTGGGCGAGCGGCCGTCGCCGCGCCATTTGACCGGCCTCGGCCTGATCATCGCCGGCGTGCTCATCTTTGCCTGGCAGGCGTTCGCGGGCATGCCGGCGCGGGAAGGCGCCTGGCGCGGCGATCTGCTCTTCGTCCTGGCCGCGGTGATGTGGGCGGCCTTCGGCCTGCTGGCCAAGCGCTGGAAGACCGAAGCCCTGGGACTGACCGTCACCATTTGCCTTCTGTCGGCCGTCGCGGCGCCGCTTTTGGCCGTCGCCGTGCCGCTGCACATGACGGGGGCCAGCCTTCAGGCTCTGGCGCTGCAGGCGATCTACCAGGGCATCCTGGTCGGCGTGGTCTCGCTGTTCCTCTACGCCAAGGCCAACACGATCCTCGGCGCGTCGCGGGCCGCCTTGTTCCTGCCGCTCGTGCCGGCGGTCACCGCCGTGACCAGCACGCTGCTGCTCGGCGAATGGCCTTCGGGGCTGGAGATCCTGGGCATGGCCGTGGCCATGGCCGGCATGACGCTGGCCCTGCGGCCGGCCCCGAGTGCCTGAGCGGGCGTCGCCGGGAGCTCACGGCAGCAGAAGCTCGCGCGACCGCGTCTCGTCCGATTGCGCGCCCGCGAGGTCGCCGGCCGCCCGCCTGGCCGCGGCACGAAACCCGTAGAGCTCGCCCGCATCGGGGGTGAGCTGAATGGCCCTGTCGAAATCGGTGACGGCGCGCGCCGCCTGGCCATTGCTCAGCAAAGTCAGGCCGCGCACCGAGAAGGCCTTCGCCGCGCCGGGATCGAGCGCGATGGCGCGATCGAGGTCGACCAGCGCCCTGTCCGGCTGCTTGAGCCAGCCGAGGATCGATGCGCGGGTCACCAGGAACTCGGCTTGCGCCGGATCGAGGCGGACGGCCTGGTCGAGGTCGCGCAGGGCCCGTGGCAGATCTCTCATATAGAGCAGGTGCGCCTGGCCGCGCCCGGCGAAGGCTTTGGCCATGGTCGGCTCGACTGCGATGGCGCGGTCGAAATCGGCGAGCGCCTGGGCATAGGCTGCGCCGGTGGCGGGCGCCCGGAGGTTGCCGCGATCGACGAGGACCTCGGCCAGATCCCGGCCGGCAAGCCGGCCGTCGACCAGTCGGTCGCAGGCCGCGACCGCCGTGTCGACGCGTTGGACGATCGCCTCGGCGTCGATCCTGGTTCCGAGGGGGAGACTGACCGATCCCTCGCGGCACAGCCGGCGCAGGTCGTCGGCCGTCGCGGCGGGATCGAGCAGGCGAGGGGCGGGGCCGGCCGGGTCGGAGGCGATCGCCCCGCTCGCGGTCATGACGAGCATGAACAGGACGCGGGTTGCGCCGAGAGCGCGCCATGGCCGCCGACGGGCCGGCGCGCTCGACCTTGCGGTTCGGGAGATGTGGAGGTTCATCGCGGCAGAATAACCGGCGAAGAACCGACAGGACAACACGGTGTTGTCGCCGCGCCTGGGCCTCAAATCATCCGGCGGCGGGCCGCGCCGCGATGGCCATGTGCAGGCTGTCGGGGGTCAGGTGCGATGTGACCGTGATGTCCCGGCCGCAGAAACCGCTGCCGGCGGCAAGCCCGATGGCTCGCCCCGGGATCGCGGAGAACGCGGCCATGTCGAGGCAGCCGCGAGGCGCGAGCGATTTCAGCAGCGCCTCCTTGCGGCACCAGAGCGCCGTGAAGTCGCTTGCGGCCCGCCCGGCCGGCCTTGCGCGCAGCCACGCGATCTCTTCGGGGCAGAACAGGCCTTCGCCATGGGCCGGCGGTGAACGCGTGGGTTCGAGATCGATTCCAACCCTGGCGTCATCCGCGAGGATGCAGCAGACGGCGGTGCGTGCATGCGACAGGGAGAAGTCGACCGCGCGGCCGGATGTCAGCACGGGTTTCCCGCCCGGCTGTCGGGTGAAGCCCAGTTGCGCCGGTGCGGTCCCCAGCCGGCATGCCAGCGCCAGCCGGAGCAGGCCATGGGCTGCGATGAAGGCGTCGCGGTCGGCCTGGAAGCGCAACCCCGCCGCGCGCCGGGTTTCCGCGGCATCCAGGAGGCCCGCCAGCCGGGCCCAGTCGCTTCGAGCGAGATCGGCCAGCCGGAGCAGGTGCACACAGCCGGGCGAAACCTTGCGCAGTTCATCGGTCAGCGCGGGCACCAGCGTCGCGGACAGGAGGCGACGGCTCTCCGCGTCGGCGGTCGTGCTTGTCAGTTGCTGTTCCATCCGGGCACCAGCATGCCCTTCACCGACCAGGTGAGGATATCGGCCATCTTCAGGATGGTCTCGGTCCGGTAATTCGGGCGGGTATAGAAGAATTTCATGCGGAAGCAGTCGTCCATCATGTAGGCGTAGACGTGCAGGTGGTAGTCCGCGAGATTTTCCGCGGCGACCGTATCCGGCACGTCCATGAGCGACGGGTGGGTCTGAAGAAACCGCTTGCCGTCGTAATTGTCGGCCCAGACATTGCCGATATACTGGAATAGCGTGCGAACCTTGTCCTCGCGTGCCAGGATTTCCGCGCGTGGATCGCTTGAATAATAGCGCAGCGCGCTGTGGCCGATGCCATTGTCCGGAATGGCGCGGTATTGGCGCGAGACCGCGTCCAGTGCCGCGGCCAGAGCCGGCGCGCCGTCGATGTCGCCCTCGGGCAGCCGCACGGTGATCGGCGTATGGGTGATGAACCAGCCGACCGTGCGCGACGGGTCCGCATCGCGAATGCAGCTCTCGCGGCCATGGGCGACCTTGTGAAAAATCAGGTTGCGCTGGCCGGAGAGATGGTTGGCCGTGACGGCGAGACTGGCGACAATGGCGTGGATCAGGGAGGATTGCGCCGCTCCGCCCAGCCGGTCGCGCATGCTGGCCACCTGCGCCGCGTCGAGGACCTCGAAGCCATGGCTGGCAATGTCGCGTTGCAAGGCCCCCTCGGCGCTCGAATCCTCCGGGAAGGGCAGGGCATCGCCGGCCTCGCGGATCCAGTAGTCGAGCTGCCCCTCCGCCTGCGGGCTCCGCGCATAGGCGATCACCTTCTCGACCCATTGGTGATAGGGCGTGGTCTGCGGCGGCAGCGCGGCGGGCCTGCCTGCCTCGAGCGCATCATAGGCCGCGCGGAGATCCTCGAGCGTGACCTGGAGCGAGAGGGCGTCGGTCACCAGTTCATGCATGGTCAGGAACAGGTGGTGGTCGCGACCGGCGGGATCGACGAACAGCGCCACGGTGACGACGGGTCCATTGGTGATGTCGAGCGTATCGTGCAGGCGTTCGATCTCGTGGCGGATGACGTCGAGCTGGGTTTCGACGGAGGCCGCCGGCAAGGTTATGGTGTGGATCGGTATGCGCCGCGCCGCGGCAAGGTCGACATAGCGCTGGCTATGGCTGCCGTCGGCGCCTTCCGCGAAACGCAGGCGCAGGGCATCGTGGTGGGCGACCACCGCATCGAGCGCGCCCCGCAGGATCGCGGTGTCGAGCAAGCTGGCGAGGCGGGCGACGAAACCGACATTGAACTTGTTCGGGTTCGGCCTCGCCCAGCTGAAGTAATAGGCCTGCATCGGGCTGAGCGGCGATACCAGGCCGGGCATTGCCGGTGTGCTGGCGACGGCCGTTCTGCTCTGGATGAGTGCGGCGAGATCGCGGATCGTCGGGTTGTCGTGAATGTCCGCCGGCGTGAGGACGAGCGCGTCGGCCCTGGCGCGGGCGGCGACGCGGAAGGCCTGGATGGAATCGCCGCCGATCTCGAAGAAATTGTCGTCCACGCCCAAGCGGGACTGCCCGAGGACCGCCGTCCAGATCGCCAGGAGGCGCCGCTCCATATCGGACGATGCCGGGTCGCCCGCGTCGGCGGCGACGGGGCTGTCCGTCACCTGCAGGGCATTGCGATCGAGCTTGCCGTTGGGCAGGCGCGGCAGCGCGCCGAGCGGGATGAATCGTGACGGCACCATGTAGTAAGGCAGCCGCGGCAGCAGAAAGTGGCGCAATTCGCTGGACAGGCCGCTGTCGAAGGATGCCGCGGTCGGGCCGACGCAGAATGCCACGAGTTGCCGTCCGCCCGCCGTTTCCGTGGCGGCAACCGCGCAGGCCTGGATTTGCGGGTGGGCGGCAAGTGTCGTCTCGATCTCGCCGGGTTCGATGCGAAAGCCGCGGATCTTGATCTGGAAATCCTTGCGGCCGATATAGTCGAGCGCGCCGTCGGGCCGGATCGAAACCATGTCTCCGGAGCGGAACAGCCGCGCATGCTCGCTATCGCCGGGGTCCGCGAACGGATTGCCGATGAACTTCTTCTCCGTCAGGTCAGGGCGGCCGAGATAACCTTTCGCAAGGCCCGGGCCCGAGACGCAGAGTTCGCCCGCGACCCCCGCGCCGACCGGCCGGAGCAGATCATCGACGACATGCACGCGCATGCGCCCGATGGGTCTGCCGATCGAGACGATCTTGCCGTTGAGCGCGGACGGGGTCACGACGCAGCAGGTGGCGTCGGCGGCCATTTCCGACGAGCCGTAGAGGTTGATCAGCGTAACCTGGTCGCCGAGCTCCGTGACCTGGCGGGCGAGTTCGCTCGGCAGCAGTTCGCCTGACGATGTCAGATAGCGCAGGTCGGGCAGGCGGGTGCCGGTCGAGCGGGACGCCTCGATCAGCGCGGCCAGCAGCGACGGCACCAGGATCAGTCGGGTGACATGTTCGTCGGCGAGAAGCTGAAGCAACTGGAACGGATCATGCGAGGTGGCGTCGTCGGCCACGATGCTGGGAATGCCCTTCAGCAGCCCGCCGAGCATCTCCCAGACCGAGTCGACGAAATTCAGCGCGGTCTTGCTGCAGCACACTTCGCCGCTGTCGAAGGGGAATTCGCGCCACATCCACTCGAAGCGGCTCAGCATGGCGGCATGGGTGCCGAGGATGCCCTTCGGCCGGCCGGTCGAACCGGAGGTGTAGACCACATAGGCCGTACGCTCGGGATCATCGGGCGGCGCGGCCGGCGCGACGCCGCCCGGAGGCAGGGCCTTGTCGAGGGCCACGCGCGCGCAGCCGGCTTCGCGCAGGAAGGCCGCGTCATGCGTCGCCCCGAGGGTCAGCACGACGGGGGCGGCGGTATCCTCCAGCATGAAGCGCAGGCGGTCTTCGGGATAGGACGGATCGAGCGGCACCCATGCGCATCCCGCCTTGAGCGTGCCGAGGATGCCGGCGACGGCCTCTATGCCACGGGGCATGCAGAGGCCGACCAAGGGGGCCTCCGCGGTCTTGTCTCCCGGCGGGATGAAGCGGCGGATCGTCGCGGCGATCTCGTCGGCCCAGGCATCGAGTTCGGCATAGTTCAGGCGCCGCTCGCCGGCCTTGATCGCGAGTGCGGCGGGCATTTGCCGCGCGGTGGCCTCGAAAATGCGGTGGAACATGCGATCCTCATCGGGTCTGGCGTTCGGCGGCGGGCGCCTTCGAAGGCGACGACATCAGGAATGCGCTCGCCGCCAGCGTCGCGAGGCACAGCAGGAAGGGCGCGAGATAGCTGACGGCGCTCAAGGCGCCGTTCAGGATCGACGACAGGCCCCAGACCAGCGCATTGATCGAGACCGCGATGCCGAGGACCCAGCCCTGGCGATCGTCGCCGACGGCACGCGAGAACATGGTGATGATCGCGCCGTAGGCGACGGACACGGTGATCGCCGTCGGGAAAGCGATGGTCCATTGCAGGGCAAGACTGGGGGCCGCGAGCGACACCGCGATGAGGCCGGTGGTGATCCACAAGGTCCAGGTGGCGATGGCGCGCGCCGCGAACCGCTTCTCGATCAGCGGCAGGCAGACGCCATAGGCCATGCAAAAGCCGATGCCGAGCGTTGCCATGAGCAGCGAGATGGTTCCCGCATCCGCGCCGAAACGGTTCAGCACGAGGCTCGGCAGGAACAGGAAATAGGTCCCCCATGCGGTCTGCATCAGCCCGAACACGAGCATCAGGTGGCGGATCACGGGATCGCGCAGCGCCGTGCGGAAACCGTCAATTCCCATCAGCGGGTTGATCGGCGTTGCGTCCTGCTGCGGCTGATATTCGCGCGCTTCGCCGAATGTCGCTGCGATCAGAAGGAGACCGGCAAGCGCGACACCGGCGGTCAGGAACATGGGCAGGGTAAAATCGGTCAAGGCCGCATCGGCATCGTGCGAGAAGGCCCCGCCGATCAGCGGGCCGACAATGAAACCGATCGACGACGCGAACAGGCAGAGGCTGAGGGTCAGCGCGCGCGTTTCGCTGGTGCTGGCGTCCACCGCCGCGGCCTGTGCGACAGCCTGGCTGCCGGCGGTGGCTCCGCCGATGAAGCGGCCGACCAGCAGCAGCGCGACGAGGTTATAGGCAATGGCGCCGCCAATGAAGGCAAAGCTCAAGGCCATGCCGAACATGCAGAGGATCAATATCCGCTTTCGCCCGATACGGTCGGAGATTTCGCCGAGCACGGGCGCCGTGTACAGCATGACCAGTTCGTAGATGCCGAGCGCGAGGCCGTAGACGAGATAGCGCAGGCCGGGCGGCGCGGCCGCCATCATCAAGGGCTGATCGCCGATCAGCGTCGCGGCCAGGACCGGCACGACGATCGTATAGCCGATGCTGTCGATCAGGATGATCGCGAGCAGGGGGCTGACGCGCAGCACGATGCGCGCCGAGGTCATGCGGGAAGTCCCGAGAAGTGGGCCCGGCATCCGGGCTTCGCGCCGAACAGGTCTTTCCAGTCAAGAATCATGGTGTCGCGGGGCATGCTCACGGCGCATCCGATGTCGCGATGGCGATCCCGAACAGGCGCCACTGCCCGGCCACGATCTGGAAGGAGAGATCGAAACCGATCTGCTGGGGCCGGGTGGCGATAGAGCCGGCGAGCCGCAGCATCCCGCGCTGATCAAGCGAGGGCGGCGTGGTGAATTGCGGTGCCAGCAGCGCGGCGCCGTAGAGATCGAAATTGCGGCGTCGCAGGTCGAGGAAACTCTGTCCGAGATCCGCGGCGGTGTTGCGGGCCTGGAACTCGGGCGCGGCCAGGTCGCGCAGGACCGTATAGTTGCCCGAGCGGTTGGCATCGTTGAGCGTGAGCAGGGTCGAGCGGACCAGATAATGCGCCTGGGCCGGTGTCACAGGCGGCGGAGTGGTCGCGGGCGCGGGCGCGACCGTCGGCACGGGGGACCGCTGTTGAGCGATGGCCCCGCCGGCAGCACAGGGCAGCAGCACGAGCGCGATCAGAGCCCATGAGGCCGCGCCCATGGCGTTCGGGCGTGATGCCTTCACCAGCCCACGCGGAGCCCGACACGCCCGCCCATTCCGCCGCCATTGGTGCCATAGGTCAGGCCGCCATTGGCCTGCACGTTGCTGCCGAGGCGGACCGATGCGCTCAACGCGACGGCGTTCGTGCCCTGGAAGGTGCCCCAGTTCATCGACATCGCGAAGTTCTCACTGGGCAGCAGCCACGGCGTGCCCGCCATCGCCAGTGCCATGGAAACGCCGTTGAGGGCTTTGCTGGTCCGGCTGTCGAGGTCGTTCAGGCGGTTGTAGATGCCTGCGATCTGCCCATTGATGCCGACGATATCGCCGATGCTTGCAAGCCCGAGCCCGCTGAGCGTGGTGGACGCGAGATTGCCGGCGGCGTCGGTGGTGACGATTTGCGTCGACCCGGTCTGGGCGGTCTTGCTCGCCTGCGAGGTGATGCCGGCCATGGTGTAGGTATTGGCGGTGGTGCCGAAGGCCTGCTGGTTGGCGCGGGTCGCGGTGGCGCCGCTGCCGATCGCGGTGGAGTTGGCGGAGGTCGCCGAGGCGCCGCGCCCGAAGGCGGACGAATTCGCGCCGGTGGCGGTCGCGCCATTGCCCACGGCGGTATTGGCGACGCCGTCGCCGCTCGCGTTGGCGCCTTGTCCCACCGCGACATTTGCGCTGCCGTCGCCGCGGGCCTGGGCGCCGACCCCGTTGGCGATGTTGCCGGCATTGGCGCCGCTCGCATTGGCGAGATAACCGGTCGCGGCGTTGTAGCTGCCGGCGCCGCTGGCATTGGCGCCGTCACCGGTCGCGATGTTTCGGCTCCCCGAGCCGCTGGCATTGGCATTCAGGCCGGTCGCGATATTGGAGCTGATCGTGCCGCTGGCATTGGCGCCGGATCCGGACGCGATGTTGTTGCTGCTGTCGCCTTGGGCATTGGCGACGAACCCGGTCGCGAGGTTCTGGCTGCCGGTCCCACTGGCATTGGCTCCGGCTCCGGTCGCCGTATTGGCGCTGCCGTCGCCGCTGGCATCGGTGTTGTTGCCATAGGCGGAATTGCTGGCATTGTTGCCGGACGCGTTGGCAAGGCCGGTGGCGGTATTGCCGCTGTGGTCGCCGCTGGCATTGGCGCTGCTACCTGTCGCGGTGTTGTTGCTGCCGAGCGCGCCGGAGCCGTTGGCGCTGGGGCCGCAAGCGAAGTTGGCGCCGCTTCCCGCCGCCGTCGCGCCCTGGGTCAGGCCGCCGCCATCGACGCAGACGAATTGAGCCTGTGCCGGTCGCCCGCCGATACAGGCGGTGATCGCGGAAACCAGCGCGGCTGCCGCCAGCCGCGTGACACCCGTTCGGGCGGTGTTCGAAATGCTCATGGTTCCCCCAAACGCCCAGTTTCCCAAAATCGTTGTCGGGAACCTGGTGCCTTCGGGAGACATCAGTCGGACCGCCGTCTTTGCCGGCGTTAATCGGGCGTCAAACCGGCGTTAATTCCGTCGGCGGGACATGCGCTGCCCGCAGGATGTGCCTTTTGGGAGACGAGATCGGCGGGAATGTCGTGAGCAGAACACGCAGCGGCGGGCTGGGTGCGAGGTTTGGACCGCTACCGCTCGGGCGGTCCATCGCAGTGCGGCCTGATGGTCGAGGCGCCGACCGCCACGGGACGCAAGGGCGATGCGTCGCCCGCCGCCGAAGGAGCGCCGTCTCGGTACGCCAATGCGGAACGCGCGCTTGCCCCTGAATGTCCTTCAGTCCTGAGCGCCGAGGGTGGCGTCGAAGGCTGCGTCGATGATCGAAAGCTTGGTGGCCTGGGCCCTGACGATCTCGTCCAGGAACCCCTTCGACACCCACATCGCCGAATTGCCGCGCTGGCCTTCCCAGCCAAGGCTTCCCATGGCCTCGGCCTCGCGCAGCTTGCGGCTGAGATGGCTGTGCGACAGCTTCAGCCAAGAGGCCATGTCGGCGATCGAGAAGACCGGGGTGGTGATCCGGTCGCCGCTTCCCGGCGGGTCACCGAGGCCGGCGGTCAGCCACTCCATGATGACGCCGCCATTGTTGAGCCAGGTGAACAGCGAGAAGGTCTTCTGCGGCGCGCGGACCGCCGGCGAGGACAGCAATCCCTCGGCGATGGCCGGCTGCAGCCGCCAGAGCGCGTGCTCGGTGTCGCGGAAACAGGCCAGGCGCCTGCCGTCATCGATCGCATCGAGGGTCGAGAGATGCACCATGACCCATCCGGTGATCGCGCCGAGCGCCGATTCGATCGGTTCCATCGGGCGGCTGCGCCTGTCCTCGCCTTCGACGGGCCGGAGGAAGCCGTAGCGCAGCATTTCCTTCACGAAGGCGTCGGCGGTGTTGCGGCTCGCGATGGCGTGGAGGGCGACACGTTCGAAGAGCCGTCCGAGCGTTATGCCCTTCGAACTTTCGGCCGGACCGTTCTGAAAATACAAGGCGAAGGCGGTGTGGGCGAGCAGCCAGCGCTGCTGCGTGGCGAAGGTCGAGGCCATGCGGGAATTGGCGTCATAGGCCTGCAGCAGGGCGCGCGACTGCCCGCGGATGAGCGCGAGAAACGGCGGGTGAGCGGCGATCTGGTCTGCGGTAAGGCCCATGGCGGCGACGTTGACCGAACCGACACAGCCGCGCAACAGCCCGGCCGGTCGAGGCCGGGCCAAAGGCGTGCAGGGCTGGCGGCGGGGCCCCGCTCCGGCGGCATGGGTCGGAGCAAGGCGTCGCGCCGCCGGAGGCCGCCGGCGCGCCGGCCGTGTGCGGGGGCGTCAGCCGCGCCGGATGTTCCAGAACACCGGCATGCCCTTGATCATGCCGCTGAGATCGGCGCGGAAGGTGGTGAGCTGCGCCACCTGGCCCAGCGGGATATAGGGCACGTCGGTGAAGGCCTGTTCCTGCAGCTTGCGGGCCGCGGCCATCTGGTCGGCGGGGGTGAGGGCGTTGAGCCAGGCGTCGCGGGCCGCCTCGATGCCGGGGCTGTCGCACCAGCCGTTGAGCATCCCGCCATTGCCGCGCAACTGGCCATGCACCGCCGGGTTCAGCAGGTCGGCGCCGGAATTCTGCACCAGATAGGCGCTCCAGCCGCCGGCGCTGATCGGGTCCTTCTTCATGCGCCGCTGCAGCAGCGAACCCCAGTCCATCGTGACGTTGTCGACATTGAAGCCGGCGCGGGTCAGCGCGTCGGCGACGACGGCGGTGCCGAGCGAGTTCACCTGCAGGTCGCCGGGATCCATCAGGACGATCTTTTCGCCCTTGTAGCCGGCCTCGGCGAGGGCTTTCTTGACCGCCGCGGGATCGCGCGGGGCGGAGATCGCCGACAGGCCGGCATCATTGGCGAATTCGGTGTCCGGGCAATAATAGCCGACATTGTCGCGCCACAGCTTCGGGTCCGTGCCGGCCATGCCCATGACGATGTCGCGCTGGGTGAGCGCCTGTATCATCAGGCGGCGGATCGCCGGATTGGCGGTGGGGCTCTGCACGTGGTTGACGCGCAGCGACACCATGTAGCCGGTGGGGTCGAGCACGTCGACCTTCAGGCCGCGCGCGTTGCGCATCAGCGGCAGCATGTCCGGGCTCGGCAGCTCCCACCAGTCGATCTCGCCGGTGCGCAGCGCGCCGCCGGCGGTCGAGGCATCGGCAATGGTTTTCCATTCGACCCGGTCGAACATCGCGACCTTCGGGCCGGCCGTGCCATCCGGCGTGCCGCCCGAACGTGGCACATAGCCGGCGAATTTCTCATAGACGGCGCGGTCGCCCGAGACCCGCTCGTCGGCCTTGAAGCGGAACGGGCCGCTGCCGACCATCTCGGTGATCGCCTTGTCGGGATCGGCGGAGGCGATGCGCTCCGGCATCATGGCGGCCATCATCAGGCCGGTCTTTCCCAGTGCCATCGGCAGCAGCGGGTAGGGCCGCTTGAGCTTGAACACAATGGTGCGGTCGTCGGGCGCCGAGAGCTCGTCGGTCGCGGCGAACAGGCTCTTGCCGAGATCGTCGCGGCCAGCCCAGCGCTTCAGGCTCGCCACGCAATCGCGCGCCAGGACCGGCGAGCCGTCGTGGAAACGCAGGCCTTCGCGCAATTTCAGCGTCCAGCGCTTGCCGTCGGCATCGGTGACAAAGCCTTCCAGCATCTGCGGCTGGTACTGGAATTTCGAATCCTGCCCGAACAGCGTGTCGAAAACCATGTAGCCATGGTTACGTGTCACATAGGCGTTGTTCCAGGTCGGGTCGATGACTGAGAGGTCGGCGTGGGGGACGAATTTCAGCACGCGCCGATCGGCAGCCTGGGCCAGGCGCGGCGCGGCAAGCGCGGCGATGCCGCCGGACGAGTATTGCAGAAACTGACGCCGATCCATGGAATGTCCTCGCTTGCGGAACGCTGGCCGGATCCGGAACGGCCGTCCGCCAGTTCCTGTCCGCTCATGTCATATTTATTGCACAGCTTTTCGAATTCACAATAATGTAGTGAAAGCGACAGGCCGGTCCGGATTGCGGCGAGCGGTGATCGGTGACTGGCCGGCGCATCGTTCGGTTCTGCGGCATCGGGCCGCGAGACCCGCAGGCCCGGGGCAGGGCCCGGCAAAGCGGCAAGGCATGAGGTGGGTTCGTGACGACCAATCCCTTCGATCCCGCGTCATCGGGCTATCCGCGCGACATGGTGGGTTATGGCCGCACGCCCCCGGATCCGAAATGGCCCGGCGGCGCCGTGCTCGCGCTGCAGATCGTGGTGAACTACGAGGAGGGCGCGGAAAGCTCGGTGCTGCATGGCGATCCCGGCAGCGAGAGCTTTCTGGTCGAGCACATCACCACCTCGCGGCTGGGGGTGCGCAGCCCGACGGCCGAGGGCATCTATGAATTCGGCAGCCGCGTGGGCTTCTGGCGGCTGTGGCGGGAATTGACGCGCAGGCGGCTGCCGGTGACCTGTTTCGGCGTCACCATGGCCATGGCCCGCAATCCCGAGGCTGTCGCGGCCATGAACGAGGCCGGGTGGGAAATCGCCAGTCACGGCATGCGCTGGAACCGCGACGCGCCCGCCGAAATGGAGGCGGAGCGCGCCGAGATCCTCGAGACGCTCGCCTTCCATCAGCGGATTTGCGGCCGGCCCGCGCTCGGCTGGTACAACCGGTCCAGCGCCACCACCTACCGGATCCTGAGCGAGATCGGCGGCCTTCTCTATTTCGGCGACAATTATGCCGACGAACTGCCGTTCTGGGCCGATGTGGCGGGCAAGCCGGAGCTGTTCATGCCCTACACGCTCGATGCCAACGACATGCGCTTCGCGACCGCGCCGGGCTTCGCCGATGGCGAGCAGTTCTTCACCTATTTGCGCGACAGTTTCGACGTGCTCTATGCCGAAGGGCTCGCCGGCCGTCCCCGCATGATGAATATCGGCCTGCACGGACGGCTGTCGGGCCGGCCCGGGCGCGCCGCAGGCCTGATGCGCTTCCTCGATCATGTCGGCCGGCACGACAAGGTCTGGGTCGCCACCCGTGCGGATATCGCCCGCCACTGGCGGCTGAACCATCCGCCGCCGGCGGCGCCGCTGCCGCGCTGGTAGCCGGGATCAGCCGCCATCCCGGTCCGGGATGGGCGGAGACGTGCCGAGCCGATCGCGGCCGATCGGCGGCGCGCGTTCAGCCCGGCATTGCGCGTTCCAGGATGGCGGCATTGCCGTCGGTGACGATCGTGCCGAACACATGCCCCACGGCCCGATCGCTGAGGCGGGTGGCGCAAAACGCGTTCGCGGTCGCGCCCGGAGCGAAGCGAATGAGGCTGGAAGCCTGAAACGCCAGGCCGAGAGCCTCGGTCAATCGCCGCCCGAGCCGTTCGTCTTCCAGCGCTGCCTTGGCAAGCACCGGCAAGTCATTGACCAGCCTGTCGTAAAGGACATCGTGGCCGAGCGCCGGACGAAGTTCCTCCATGACCGCGTCGATCGCCTCGGGGTCGCGCCTGAGCGCACGCAGCACATCGAGGCAGATGACATTTCCGGAGCCTTCCCAGACGCCGTTCAGCGGGGCCTCCCGATAGAGCCTTCCGAGCAGCCCGGTTTCGACATAGCCGTTGCCGCCGAGGCATTCGAGCGCCTCGGCGACAAGCGCCGGCGCCCGCTTGCAAACCCAGAACTTCGCGACGGGAACGACGATGCGCGCCAGCCGACGTTCGATGGGCGAGGCTTCAGAACCATCGACGGCCTGAGCGGCGCGCATCGTCAGCGCCATCGCGGCTTCGCTTTCGACCGCCAGGTCGGCGAGGGTGCCGGCCATCAAGGGCTGGTCGACCAGCTTGCGCTGGAATGCGCGGCGATGGCGGGCGTGATGCAAGGCCTCCAGGAACGCCCGCCGCATGATGCCGGCCGAGCCGAGCGCCACGTCCAGGCGTGTCAAATGGCCCATTTCGAGGAGGGTCGAGATCCCGCGGCCTTCCTCGCCGACAAGGGCGGCCCTGGTGCCGTCATACTCGATTTCGGACGAGGCGTTCGACCGGTTCCCGACCTTTTCCTTGAGACGCTGGATACGGAACACGTTGCGGCTGTCGTCCGGCAGCGTCCGCGGCACCAGAAAGCAGCTGATGCCCTTGTCGGTATAGGCGAGCGTCAGGAATGCGTCGCTCATCGGCGCGGAACAGAACCACTTGTGGCCGGTGAGCAGGAACTCCTCGCCAAGTTCCGTCGGGCCGACGCGCCTGGCCCTGGTTTCGGTGGCGCGGAGATCGGATCCGCCCTGTTTCTCGGTCATCGCCATGCCGATGGTGGCGCCCTTCTTGCGCTCGACCCGATCCAGGCTGGTGTCGTAGGCCGTCGACAGCAGCGCCGGCTCCCAGACGGATGCGATGGCGGGCGCGTGCCTCAGGGTCGGGATCGCCGCATAGGCCATGGCGGTCGGGCAGCAGACGCCGTTTTCGGCCTGCTGCCACAAATAGGTCATGGCCGCGCGCGCGGCGTGGGCGCCGCCACGCGCGGCTTCCGTCCAGGCCAGGGAGTGCACGCCCGCGCCGAACGCGCGTCGCATCAGCTCGTGGTAGGCGGGATGGAAGGTGACGACGTCGCGGCGGTGGCCGAAGCGGTCGTGGGTCTCGATCTCCGGCGCGAAGCGGTTTGCCTGGCGCGCCAGATCCTGCACCTCGATGCTGCCCGCCTGGGCACCAAGGCCGTGCAATCTCTCCTGGGCCCAACCCGCCCGCGCGCGCTCGACGGCCTCCTTCAGGGCGATGTCGGTGTCAAAGAGGTTGGCCTCGAACACCGGCGGCTGATTGGAGACATGATGGGTGACGTGGGGCGCCCCGGCTGCTTCGGGATCGCGGGCGTGAACCGGAGCGGCACTGCGCGCGCCGACGTGATCTGTATCGAGATTCTGCAAAATGCCGCCTCCATCATCCGCCAGCACAGCGCTGGGACGGCTGTGCAATCTGAAAAGTCTCATCATTTGACAAATTCAGTCAAAGCCTGAGACGAGTCAAGCGCCGCCATGGGGACATCACGCCGGCCGACTTGCTGCGGCCCCGGCGAGTTCGATAGAGACGGGGGGCGAGAAACAGGTGCGCTCCGACCGCGTGTTTGCAGCAGAGACGGATCCATGGCCCCGGCGAGATCGAAACCAGCGGACTTTCGCGATGAGGCCCTGCACCAGCTATCGGCAACCGCGCTGGTCCTGTCGCTGCTTTCGGTCGCCCCGCGGCAGACCGTGCCGGTTCAGGCGCTGATTGCGGCCGGCCGGCTCTTCGGCATCACGGAGCGCGGCATTCGGGTGGCGCTCAATCGTCTCGATGCGGAAGCCAAGGTGCGCAAGCTTTCGCGCGGTCTCTACGGGTTCGCGGAAGGCGCCGAGGGCATCCGCCGCGAAGTGGCGCGCTGGATCGAGGCGGAAGATCGCGCCGTGGAATGGAGCGGCGCATGGATCGCCGTCTACACCGGTGAAGTATCCCGCACCGATCGCAAGCGACTGAGGCGTCACGAGGGCGCGCTCCGGCTCCGGGGCTTCAGGGCGCTGAAGCCGGATCTCTGGATACGGCCGGACAATCTCAGGGGAAGGGTGCAGGCCGTGGCGGCCGATCTCCGCGCGCTCGGGCTGGCGGAAGATTCGATCGCTTTCGTTGCTTCGAGCTTCAGCGCGTCGGAAGACCCTGTCGCCAAGGACCTTTGGGACAGCGCGTCGCTTTCCGGCGCTTATTCCAGGCTGATCGACGAACTCAAATGCAGCGAGGAGCGAGCAGCCTCGCTGTCGATCGATCAGGCAATGGTGGAGACCTTGAGCATCGGCCGCTATGTGGTCCGGCATATCCTGCTCGATCCACTTCTCCCGAAGGCACTCCTCGCCACCGACGATCGATACCGGCTCGTCGAGCAGATGCGCCAATATGATCTTCTCGGGAAGCGCCTGTGGCAGGCCTTCCTCGCCCGCTATTGAACCGCCGGTGACCGGTCGTCCGCAAGCCTTGCTTCGGCGCGCCGGTCGGCGCTGCCGGCATCTGGCTAAGGTCTCCGAACGGGGCCTTGCAGGGGCAGCGCGTCCCGTTCGGCCTTCAGGAAGGAGACCATGCGCTCGGTGAGATTGCTCGGCGGCCCCGCGGATCTGATCAGCACCGTCTCGATGGGCACGCGCGGCGCGAAGGGCCGCAGAACGATCGGCAGCCCGGTGAGGTCTCGCGCAGGGATCGGGTCGACGATCGCAATCCCCAGCCCCTCGGCGACAAGGCCGCACCGTGCCGCGGTATATTGGGCCGTCAGGGTGAAGCGCGGGGCGAGGCCAGCCTGCGCGAAGGCGCCTTCGACCGCTTGCTGAAAATCGCCGGGAAAGCCCGCGATCAGGATCTCGCCCGCGATATCCTGAACCGTGATGGTTCGCCTGGCTGCCAGAGCATGCCGCCGTGGCAGGGCACATACCGCGTCGACCGTGAGGAAGGCTTCGCTGATCGCCCCGGAATAGCCGGCGCGCGGCCGCACCAGGCCGATGTCGCACTGGCCGGATGACACCCAGGACCAGATGGTGTCGGGGCTCGGCACATGGAGCGCGATCCGGGTGCCCGGGCTTTCGACCGTCAACCGTCCGATCGCGCGCGGCACCAGGCGGGAGGCCATCGAGGGCTGGCAGGCGATGCGCAGCGAGCCGATCCCGAGCTCCCGGATCTGGCGGCCGGCACGGCGAAGGTGATCGAGCCCGGCATAGGTTGCTTCGACCTCGCGGGCGAAGGCCTCACCCTCCTGCGTGGGCGATGCCCGGCCGTGACCGCGCACCAACAGCAGGAAGCCGAGATCGGCCTCGAGCTGCGCGATCGCGCGGCTGACATAGGGCTGACCGATGCCGAGCGCATCGGCGGCCCTGGTGATCCCGCCATGGCGCAGAACGGCGCGAAAAATGTCGATATGCGCCGGGTTCATCATGTCCAATTTGCATGGAAACGGAAACTTTTGGCATTTGACGGCATGGGCTTGCAATGTGTCAATGGCGCCATGCCGGGGGCGCCGGGGCCCACGGTCAAACGCTTCGTTCACCGAGAAACCCATGCTTTCCGCTCTGCTTCCTGTGACCCTCGCCATTATCGCCGGCGGCAGCATCGTGGTTCAGCAGGTGCTGAACGCGAACCTGCGCGTCGCTCTCAGTTCCGCCGCGTGGTCCGGCTTCGTCAGCTATCTTGTCGGCGTCATCTGCATGGCGCTGCTCGCGCTGGTTCTCCGCGATCCCCTGCCGTCGGCGAGCGTCGCGGCGCGCGTTCCGTGGTGGGCGTGGAGCGGCGGCCTGTTCGGCGCGATCTTCATCGGCCTTGCGATCCTCCTTGTGCCGCAGGTGGGCGCCGCCACCTTCATCGCGCTTCTGGTCACCGGCCAGATGCTCGCCTCGGTGACGATCGACCATTTCGGCTGGATGGGCCTTGCCCAGCGTTCGCTCGATCTGCCGCGTGCCGCGGGTGTCGCGCTGCTGATCGCAGGTGTGGTCCTGATCCGCCGCTGAGGTCGCGAAGAGGGCGGAACCCGTCTGGAGGCCCGGCACGCCGGGGGCGCCGGCGCGGCCGATCCGCCATGGCCTCGCCGCACCATGCTTCCATCGTGGCAGACGGTGCTCATCGTCGATCGTAACGCGACGCGCCGGGTCGTGCTTGCCCCGTCTCCGGGGCAGGAGGTTCAGGCCCTCGGCGGTCGAATCGCGGGCGCGGTGTCTCTTGTCGCGACCTAAATTGGTGTCTGCGAAGGGTGGAAAACCGATGTTCTCCGGGGTTCCGATTAAGCGCGGGATCGTGCCCTTTGCGGACGCCGGATCGCCGCCCGGAAGCGGACATTGACGAACCACGAATCGGGGTCCGGCGAGCGGCCCCCGACAAATGTGCGACTGGTCGATATTTTACCGGGCGGCTGATCCCAGAACGATGCCGGGAACGCGGGCCAAGGCCCGGCGGAAGATGGCCGCATCGTTCGTTCCGCGCGAGGCCTGCAACCCGCTTGCGATTTGAATCCTCACCAGGGCGCCGTCTGCACCAAGCGGCAGCTGGAGCCCGGGATGCCGCGTCTCGCAGCCTCGGGGCGCCCGCGATACAGCAACGGCGACGCTCCAGCGCAAGAATTCAAAAAGCAGTCCCCACAGGGCCGCCTGGCGCGGAATGGCAAGACTCACCCCCGGCGGTCTGCGAGATGGCGAGACGGAGCCGCCGTCCGCGTTTGGCTGCCGCCGTGGGCGCTGATCGAGGTTGACGGCGCGCTTCCGATCCTTGCGGGGCGTCGGTTTCTCAGCAACTTACGGAGGCAAACATGAAGATCGCTCGTCGCTCCGCTGCTCTCGGCGGATTGGCATTGCTCGCCGGCACGGCAATGGCTCGCTCAGCGTTCGCTCAGCAGGGGGCCTTTCACGGCGCTGGCGAAGGTCTCGAGGATTCTTGGCTGGCGACCGACGCCTACATCTTCGGATACCCATTGGTGACGATGGAGATGACCCGACGGATCATCACCAATGTCGCCGAGCCCGTGGGAACGCGCGGGCCGATGGGGCATATCATCAAGCTGCGCAGCTATCCCGACGCTTCGTTCAAGGACGTCACGGCGCCGAATGCCGACACGCTCTACACAAGTGCCTTCTTCGATGTCGGCAAAGAGCCTTGGGTGCTCAGCATCCCCGACATGAAGGGCCGTTATTCCGTGATGCCGCTGCTCGACGGCTGGACGACGGTGTTCCAGGTCCCGGGCAAGCGTACGACCGGCACCGGGGCGCAGACCTATGCCATCACCGGCCCGGGCTGGAAGGGCACGCTGCCGGAGGGCGTGAAGGAGTACAAATCGCTCACCAGCATCGTGTGGCTGCTCGGCCGCATCTATTGCACCGGCACGCCCGAAGACTACGCTGCCGTCCACAAGCTGCAAGACGAGTGCAAGCTCGTTCCGCTCAGTGCATATGGCAGGCCCTACACGCCGCCGCCGGGCAAGGTCGATCCGTCGCTCGACATGAAGACGGCCGTGCGCGATCAGGTCAATCGCATGGATGCGGTGTCCTATTTCAAGCTGCTTTGCGAGCTGATGAAGACGAACCCGCCGGCAGCCGCCGATGCGCCCCATATCGCAAGGTTCGCGCGCATCGGCATCGTCCCGGGGCAGGACTTTGACGAGAGCAAGCTCAAGGTCGATAGCGCCAGGCGCGTTCCCGAGAGCGCGTTCGACCGGATCATGCAGCAGTTCAAGACCAACCCGGCGCTAAAGAACGAGAGCGGCTGGGCGTTCACGACGAGAACCGGAGTCTACGGCACCGACTACTTGATGCGGGCGCTCGTGACCGCCATCGGACTGGGCGCCAATCGCCCCCAGGACGCGGTCTACCCGACCTCGACGGCGGATGCGGAGGGAAAGAAATACAACGGGGCGAACAGGTATGTCATGCGCTTCGCCAAAGGCCATTTGCCGCCGGTCGAGGGGTTCTGGTCGTTGACGATGTATGACGACCAGTATTTCTTCGTGAACAACCCCCTCAACCGGTATTCGATCAGCCCGCGCCAGAACTTGCAGGCAAACCCGGACGGGTCGACGGACCTCTACATCCAGAAGGATTCGCCCGGGAAGGACAAGGAATCGAACTGGCTTCCCGCGCCTGCCGGCGATTTTATCCTGATGCTGCGGCTGTATTGGCCCGGCGAGACCGATCCGTCGATCATCAACGGGACATGGGCCATTCCCGCCGCCCGGAAGGTTGGCTGAGAGTCCAAGACGACACCTGTTCGGTGAGCTGCGCGAAAGAGTATTTCGCGCAGCTCACAATGGTCGCGGGCGAAAGCCTCAGGGCAACTCTGGCCTTAAAACCAAGAACCGCCGCTGGTAAGGACCAGCGGCGGTTCTGTTTGGTGCCGGACGAGCTCGGACGCCAGAACCGAGACTTTGGTTCCAGTCGCGGCGCGATATCGGGACAATGCGGCGCGCCTTTCGGGCGCGCCACATCAATCGCGCCGAACCTCAGCTGCAGCCGGTCGTCGACCCGCAGGTGTCGCACTTCAGGCAGGTGCCGTTGCGCACCATGGTGAAGTTCGAGCACTCGGGGCAGGCGTCGCCGACATAGCCGCGCAGCTTGGCTTCCGCGCGCCGGTCGGCGGTCGAGCGTTCGGCATTGGCGGCTGGCGCCGGGGCCTGGTCGAACAGCGCGCCGAGAGCAGGCGAGACGGCGGCCGCCACCTCTTCCTTGAGCGCGGTCGCGCCCTGGGTGCGCATGGTCACCACCGTGCCGGTGCGGCCGTCATTGGCGAGCGAGCCGGGCGTCAGCGCCGGAGCGGGGCCGGAATTGGCCGAGACCACCGTGAACTTGTCGGTCTTGCCGCGCACCAGGCCCTTGGACAGCACGCTCTTGGTGCCTTCCGAGGCGCCCGTGCCGAGCGCATCGTAACGGCTCTCGCCCGGATCGACATGGCCGAGATCGAAGCGGCCGAGATAGCTCACGGCCAGTTCGCGGAACACGTAGTCGAGGATCGAGGTGGCGTATTTGATGGTGTCGTTGCCCTGCACCGGGCCCGCTGGCTCGAAGCGGGTGAAGGTGAAGGCGTCGACATATTCGTCCAGCGGCACGCCATATTGCAGGCCGAGCGAGATGGCGATGGCGAAGTTGTTGAGCAGCGAGCGAAGCGCCGCGCCCTCCTTGTGCATGTCGATGAAGATCTCGCCGATGCGGCCGTCGTCATATTCGCCGGTGCGCAGATAGACCTTGTGGCCGCCGACCACCGCCTTCTGGGTATAACCCTTGCGGCGGTCGGGCATCTTCTCGCGGTCGCGGATCACCTGGACACGCTCGACCACCTTCTCGACGATGCGCTCGGCGAGCGCTGCGGCACGCGCGGCCTGCGGCTTTTCCAGGAACTCCTCGACGCCGTCCTCGTCGTCCTCGTCCTCGATCAACTGCGAGTTCAGGGGCTGGGACAGCTTGGAGCCGTCGCGATAGAGCGCGTTGGCCTTCAGCGCCAGCTTCCACGACAGCATATAGGCCGACTTGCAGTCGTCGACGGTCGCCTCGTTCGGCATGTTGATGGTCTTGGAAATGGCGCCCGAGATGAACGGCTGGGCCGCCGCCATCATGTGGATGTGGCTTTCCACCGAGAGATAGCGCTTGCCCTTGCGGCCGCAGGGGTTGGCGCAGTCGAACACCGCGTAATGCTCAAGCTTCAGGTGCGGCGCGCCTTCCAGCGTCATGGCGCCGCAGACATGCTCGTTGGCCGCCTCGATATCCTTTTTCGAGAAGCCGACACGGGCCAGAAGCTCGAAACCCGGTGCATTCACCTCGTCCGCCGGGATGCCCAGCGTCTTGACCACGAAGTCCTCGCCGAGCGTCCACTTGTTGAACACGAACTTGATGTCGAAGGCGGTCTTCAACTGGGCTTCCGCCTTGGCGATCGCCTCGTCGGTGAAACCCTTGGCCTTCAGCGAACCGGTATTGATGGCGGGGGCCTGTTTCAGCGTGCCGTGGCCGACCGCATAGGCTTCCATCTCGGCGATGGCGGCTTCCGAATAGCCGAGCGTGCGCAAGGCTTCCGGCACCGCCTGGTTGATGATCTTGAAATAGCCGCCGCCGGCGAGCTTCTTGAACTTCACCAGGGCGAAGTCGGGCTCGATGCCGGTGGTGTCGCAATCCATCACCAGGCCGATCGTGCCGGTCGGCGCGATCACCGAGACCTGGGCGTTGCGATAGCCGTGCTTCTCGCCGAGCGCCAGGGCGTCGTCCCAGGCCTTCTTGGCGCGGACGACGATTTCCGGGTCAGGGCAATTGGCGTGGTCGAGCGCCACCGGGTTGACGGCGAGGCTCTCATAGCCGGCGGTCTCGCCATGGGCGGCGCGGCGATGGTTGCGGATGACCCGGAGCATGTGCTCGCGGTTCGGCGCGAAGCCCGGGAAGGGGCCGAGCTCGCCGGCCATTTCGGCCGAGGTCTTGTAGGCGATGCCGGTCATGACCGCGGTCAGGGCGCCGGCCAGCGCCCGGCCCTGGTTGCTGTCATAGGGAATGCCCATGGTCATCAAGAGGCCGCCGATATTGGCGTAGCCGAGGCCGAGCGTGCGGTATTCGTAGGACAGCTCGGCGATCTGGCGCGAGGGGAACTGCGCCATCAGCACCGAGATCTCCAGCACCACCGACCAGAGCCGGCAGAGATGCTCGTAGCCGTCGATGTCGAAATGCTTGGCCTTGGCGTCGTAGAACTGCAGGAGGTTGGCGGAGGCCAGATTACAGGCCGTGTCGTCGAGGAACATATATTCCGAGCACGGGTTCGACGCGCGGATCGGGCCGGCGGCCGGGCAGGTGTGCCAGTCGTTCATCGTCGTGTTGAAATGCAGCCCCGGGTCGGCTGACGCCCAGGCGGCATGGCCGATCTTCTCCCAGAGGTCGCGCGCCTTCAGCGTCTTGATGGTCTTGCCGGTGATGCGGGCGGTCAGGTTCCAGTCGGCATCGGTTTCCACCGCGCGCAGGAAGTCGTCCTTCAGCGACACCGAATTGTTGGAGTTCTGGCCGGCCACCGTCAGGTAGGCGTCGGAATCCCAGTCGGTGTCGTAGATCGGGAAATCGATGTCCTTGTAGCCCTGCTTGGCGAACTGGATCACCCGCTTGATGTAATTGTCGGGCACCATCGACTTGCGGGCGGCCTTGATCTCGCGCTTCAGCGCCGGGTTCTGCGCCGGTTCGAAACAGGCGTCGCCGTCGGCCTCGCAGTTGACGCAGGCCTTCATGATGGCCTTGAGGTGCTTGGCATTGATCTTCGAGCCGGTGACCAGGCTCGCGACCTTCTGCTCCTCGATCACCTTCCAGTCGATATAGGCCTCGATATCGGGATGGTCGGCATCGACCACCACCATCTTGGCGGCGCGGCGGGTGGTGCCGCCCGACTTGATCGCGCCGGCGGCGCGGTCGCCGATCTTCAGGAAGCTCATCAGGCCGGACGAGCGGCCGCCGCCGGCGAGCTTTTCGCCTTCGCCGCGCAGGTAGGAGAAGTTCGAGCCGGTGCCCGAGCCATATTTGAACAGGCGCGCCTCGCGCACCCACAGGTCCATGATGCCGCCCTCGTTGACGAGGTCGTCGGCCACCGACTGGATGAAGCAGGCATGCGGCTGCGGGTGCTCATAGGCCGACTTCGACTTCACCAGCTTGCCGGTTTCGAAATCGACGTAATAGTGGCCCTGGCCCGGGCCATCGATGCCATAGGCCCAGTGCAGGCCGGTGTTGAACCATTGCGGCGAATTGGGCGCCACCATCTGCAGGGCGAGCATGTAGCGCAGTTCGTCGAAGAAAGCCTGGGCATCGGCTTCCGCTTCGAAATAGCCACCCTTCCAGCCCCAATAGGTCCAGGTGCCGGCCAGCCGGTCGAACACCTGGGTCGACGAGGTCTCGCCCACCCAGCGCTCCTTCTCCGGCAGTTCCTTCAGCGCCTTCTCGTCGGGGGCGGAGCGCCACAGCCAGGACGGGACCGAGTTCTCCTCGACCTTCTTCATGCGGGCGGGGACGCCGGCCTTGCGGAAATATTTCTGGGCCAGGATATCGGCCGCGACCTGGCTCCAGGCCTGCGGAACCGAAATGCCGTCGAGGCGGAACACGATCGACCCGTCCGGGTTACGGATCTCGGAGGTCGCCGCACGGAACGCGATGTCTGCATAGGGCGACTGGCCCGCCTTGGTGTATCGCCGTTCGATGCGCATCGTTCTCGTCCTTCATGTCATGGCCGGGATTGTGCTCCCGAGCCGCCCCGCGGTCCATGCCCTGAACCCGCGTTGGCCCGGTTCTAGCCGGACCCCTTGCCGCCTTGCCCCGCGATCCCCGCTCTCCACAGGGGCGAGCTGGTCCGCTGGTTAACTCCTGCCGCGCGAAGCGCGTTCCCACAGGCGGGGTCGAGGCGACACTTCGCCCTCCGCCGGCGCTGCCCGCGAAATGCGGCGCGCCATCGGGTGACGAAGACACTCCTCCGGCCGCGCCACGTCGAGACGTGGCGTCAGGCTGGAAACCGTCTGGGGATTTGGTGCGGCGAGAACTTGAAACCGACCCGCCGAACCGAACGCCAAGGTATGCGGCATGCCTTCATGTCGTCAAGATGTAGGGCCTACGGGTAAACAGACCCCTAAATATGGTGATGGTCGTTCAAATTTTAAGGGAAGGGCCGGGGCCGACGAGCCAAGTGTCGGGAATCTCGGGGGGATTCGGCAAGGAAAAATTCACCGTGCCCAGGCCGGCTCTCCACAGGAGCCTTTGCCGGCCCGGCAGATATTCCCAACATCGTCTTCCGGTTGGCGAAGTGTGGCTGGATTGTGACATCGCGCCGAGGGCCGGTTTCGCCTTTTGTTCGTGCTGACGCAGCGGCACGGAATCATCTGACGTGGCGGGGCAGGGCGAGGCGATTCCAGGCGGCGATTCTGCCTGTTGATTCGAGGTGACAGGACCGTTCGTGGGACAAGGCCGGGAAGGGTGCGCGGCGGCAAGGGCTCTTCCAGGGACGCGCGCAAACCCTCTCCCACGAAGGTGTGGGCGAGGGCGCGCGCATCTTGGCCGCGCGCCGTCGCCAAAACGAAAACGGCCGGGATTGCTCCCGGCCGTTTCGTGTTCAGTGCCGCGTGGAGAGGCGTTCAGCCCTCGGCCTTGCGGTTCCACCAGCCGGCGCGGCGCGGCCCGGTGGGGGCTGCCACCTGCACGGTCTCGACCGGCTCCGGATCAGGCGTGCGGCGGCGCTTCACCGGCTCTTCGACAGCCGCCGGCGCCGCCGGAGCGGCGATCGGGGGAGCGACGGGCGCCGGAGGCGCGATGGGCGCCGCGACCGGCGCGGCCGGGGGCGGTGCGACCGGGGCCGGCTCGGGAGCCGCGACAGCGGCTTCGACGACCGGTTCGGCGGCAGGCGTGCGCCGGCGCCTGGCCGGCGTCGCCGGGGCGGGGGTGCCATCACCCTCCGCCGCAGCGCCCGCGGCCTCGGTGGCCGCCTGGGCCGCCGGGGTGCGCCGGCGACGGGCCGGTTTGGCCGGAGCCGCTTCGGTGGTCGCGGTTTCGCTTTCCGCGACGGCGGCCGGCTCCTCGCCGGCCGCGGCGGCCTCCTTGGCTGCGGCTGCCGCCGCTGCCTTGCCACGGGGCGCGCGACCGCGGCGCCCGGCATGCTTGACCTCGCCGGTCTCGGCCACCGGATCCGCCGCCACGGCCGGGGCCTCGACGACATCCGCTTCGGCGACCACTTCGACGGTCTCGGTCGCAGCCACGGCTTCGGTTTCGCCCTCGGCCACGAAGCCCGGCTCGTCCTCGCGCCGGTTGCGACGTCCGCCACGGCGGCCACGGCGGCGGCGGCGGCCCTCGGCGCTCGCGTCGTCACCGGCCGCGCCGTCCAGGCCCTGCTCCTCGGCTCCGGTTTCCTCGTCGGCCTCATCGGCCTCGTCGGCGCCCTGGTCGTCATCGGCATGGCCGGCGTCCTGCTGGCGCTCGGCACCGAACTCGTCGCGACCACCGTCCTCGCGGCCTTCGCCGCCGCGACCGCGCCGACGACGGCGCCGGCGCTTGCGGCGCTTCTCGCCGTTCTCGCTCTCGTCACGCTCGGCCCGGGCCTCGCCGGCATGCTCGCGCGGTTCGCGCGGCTCGGCGCCGGCTTCGGTCTCGGCTTCCACCTCGACCTCGACCTCATCGTCTTCTTCGATCTCGTCCTCGATCAGGTCGTCGGGGTCGACCGGCAAGGGCGCGATCACCGGCGGCCGGTAGGCGGTCTCATGGGTATGGACCTGCGCGCCCTTCTCGATGGCGAACATGTGCTGGCCGCTCACCGTCTCGTCGGCGGTGATGTCGACGCTGACGCGGAACCGGCTTTCCAGTTCGTGCAGATGCGCGCGCTTGTTGTTGAGCACGTAGAGCGCCACCGCCGTGCGGGTCCGCACGATGACGTCATACATGGCCGAGCGCAGCAGCTGCTCCTCGACCGAGCGCAGGAGATGCAGCGCGACGGAGGAGACCGAGCGGACATGGCCGGTGCCGCCGCAGGTGGCGCAAACCTCGGTCGAGCTTTCCAGCACGCCGGTGCGGATGCGCTGGCGGCTCATTTCCAGGAGGCCGAAATGCGAGATGCGGCCGACCTGAATGCGCGCCCGGTCGTTCTTCAGCGCATCCTTCATGCGCTTCTCGACCGCCCGGTTGTTGCGGTTCTCGTCCATGTCGATGAAGTCGACGACGATCAGGCCCGCCAGGTCGCGCAAGCGGAGCTGGCGCGCCACCTCGTCGGCGGCCTCCGAATTGGTGCGCAGCGCCGTGTCCTCGATATTGTGCTCACGGGTCGAGCGGCCCGAGTTCACGTCGATGGCGACCAGCGCTTCCGTCGGGTTGATGACGATATAGCCGCCGGATTTGAGCTGCACGGTGTTGGAGAACATCGCGTCGAGCTGGGCCTCGACGCCCGAGCGGGCGAACAATGGCTGCGGCTCGCGGTAGGGCTTCACGTTCTTGGCATGGCTCGGCATGAGCATGCGCATGAAGTCCTTGGCTTCCTTATAGCCGTCCTCGCCGGCGACCAGGACCTCTTCGATGTCCTTGTTGTAGAGGTCGCGGATGGAGCGCTTGATCAGCGAACCTTCCTCATAGACCAGCGTCGGCGCGTTCGACTTCAAGGTTTCCTCGCGCACCGTCTCCCACATGCGCAGGAGATATTCGAAGTCGCGCTTGACCTCGGTCTTGGTGCGGTTGGCACCGGCGGTACGCAGGATCACGCCCATGCCATCGGGCACTTCCAGGTCGCCGGCGATCGACTTCAGCCGCTTGCGGTCGGCCGCATTGGTGATCTTGCGGGAAATGCCGCCGCCACGCGCGGTGTTGGGCATCAGCACCGAATAGCGGCCGGCCAGCGACAGATAGGTGGTCAGCGCCGCGCCCTTGTTGCCGCGCTCTTCCTTGACGACCTGCACCAGCATGACCTGCCGGCGCTTGATCACTTCCTGGATCTTGTACTGCTTGCGCGGCCGGAAGGTGCGGTCCGGCATGTCCTCATAGGCATCGCCCGCGCCGACCGATTCGACCACGTCCTCTTCCGCCGGGGCCTCCTCGACATGACCGTCGCCGGAGTCCTCGCCGCCGCGCGCCTCGTGCTTTTCGGCCTTGGAGCCGTCCTGGGCCTCGTCGCCGTGGGCCTCGTCGCCGTGATGCTCGTCGTCGTGACGCTGATCGTCGTGATGCTCGTCGCCGTGCTCGCCGTGATGATCGTCGTCGTGATGGTCGTCGTCGTGATGATCGTCCTGGCCCCGGGCTTGCGCCTCGGCGCCGTCTTCGTCGACCTCGGCGTCGCCGGTCACGGCGTCGGATGTCCTGGCTTCGGCCGCCTCGTTGCGCGGCCGCGGGCCGCCCCGCCGGCGCCGCCGCCGGCCGCCGTCGCGCCCGCCGTCCTTGCCGCCGCGGCCGCCGCGTTCGCCCCGGCCGCCTTCCTCGTCGTCGTCGTCGCGATGCGAGCGGGCCTCTTCGGCCAGCAGCGCCTCGCGGTCGGCGACCGGGATCTGGTAATAGTCGGGATGGATTTCCGAGAAGGCCAGGAAGCCGTGCCGGTTGCCGCCATATTCGATGAAGGCGGCCTGTAGCGACGGTTCGACCCGCGTTACCTTGGCGAGATAGATATTGCCGCGCAGCTGCTTGCGGGATTGGCTTTCGAAATCGAATTCCTCGACACGATTACCACGGACCACCACAACCCGGGTTTCTTCCGGGTGGGCGGCGTCGATGAGCATCTTGTTGGCCATCGGATGAGCTCTTGAAGTTTACGGCGGCCGCGAGCGCCGGCCCGGTCGGGCCCCGCTCTGCAGAAAGTGCCAGGGCGGCGCCGTGAAGGCGCCGGCGCACGGCCGTCAATGCGGTGGAAGGGGAGGGTGCAAGCCTGGTCGCAATGCCGACGGCGGGGCCAGCGGATGAGCGGGCGATCATGAGATCCCCCGTCCGCCTGTAGCCCGGCAGTGCCGTCGATCCCGACATGGACGAGACCCTTTCGAAGTGCGACGCGGCCCCGGACGGGGCGCGGCTAAGGGTGACACGGCAGCGGCTCGCCGAAGACGGCGCCACGCGCGGGGGTCAGGGAGCGCTCGGATCGGGGCCACGGAATGAAACCTTCGGCTGCCTTCGATCGACACGCCGCTCCATACCCGCATGACCGTGTCATGACCTATGTAGCGGCGGAAGTGTGACCTTGGCAAGCGTAGCCGTCATACAATCCGTGAGGCTGGCCGTCAGGTCAGCACGACCACCGGCGTACCGATCCTGGCGCGGTCGTGCAGATCGATAATGTCGTGGTTGAACAAGCGGATGCAGCCGGACGACACGGCCTGGCCGATGGAGGAGGGCACATTGGTGCCGTGCAGGCGGTACATGGTGTCCCGGCTGCCGCGATAAAGGTAGAGGGCGCGCGCGCCGAGCGGGTTGGCGATGCCGCCGGCCATGCCGCCTGCATAACGCGCGTTGCGCGGGTCGTAGGCGATCATATGGGCGGTGGGTGTCCAGTTCGGCCAGGAGCCCTTGCGGCCGACGGTGGCGCGGCCGTGCCAGAGCGCGCCCTGGCGGCCGACGCCGACGCCGTAGCGGATCGCCCGGCCATTGCCGAGCACATAATAGAGGTGCCGCTGGCTCGGGATCACCACGATCGTGCCGGCGCTCTCGCGGGTGGCATAGGCCACTTCCTGGCGCAGGAAGCGCGGGTCGACGCCCGACGTGTCCATGGCCGGCAAGGTGACGCCGGCATCCTGGCGCCCGGCATAGGAACCGATGGAGCCGCCGCCGCCGGTGACGCAGCCGGTAAGCACCGCGGGCGCCGCCATCAGGAACAGCCGGCGCGACATCGCGCTTGCATTGGCGCCGGTATCGGCGGGGGCCTGGTCGCCGGGAGCGGCATTGTCTGCTGGATGGCTCATGATCGGGGCGCTCGGCTGAGGGGGGGGGGGTGAATCGTCGGAATTAACCGTGCGCGGTCATTGGCTTGGCTGCTGTTCACGACTTCGTGAACTGACCCGCGCCGATCGTCTTCATGGCGGTTCTGTGGCCAAATTCCCACACATTCGGGGGGGCGCTCCGATGCCGGCGCGGGCCGTGCCCGGCCCGCGGCCGCCACTGATTCACCTTACCTGCAAGGGAAGGTGTCCTGGCTCTGTCGTGTCTTTCCGGTAACGCTCAGCGGCCGGCCGCCCCGTCATCCTTAACGAGCGATTAACCCGGGCGGTCCTATGGGTTATCTCATCCTGGCGGTTCCTTGCTGGTCGTTCCGGCATCGCCGCGTCCGACCCACGAGGGGCCATGGCCGGTTCCCGCCTTCTCGCCATCCTGTTGGCCGCGACGCTGATCGCGGGCGTCGGCGCGCGCGCGCAAACGGCGGATGGCGCGCAGCGTGCGGACCAGAGCGAGCCGGTCTCGACTGGAGCCATCACCTCGGCCGCCGCCAATGCCCGCGACGCCGGCGCCGGCGAGGCACGGTCCAATGCGGCGCGTTCGGTCCTGCCCGCGGTGGTCTCGGCCGCGCGCCTGACCGGCGACGGCAACCGCACCAGGCTGTCGTTCGAGCTCACCCGCGCCATCGAAATCCGCGCCTTCGCGCTCGCCGATCCCTATCGGGTGATCGTCGACCTCGACGAGGTCAATTTCCAGATCGGCGGCCCGGCGGGCCATGGTCCCGCGCGGCCCGCGGCGCCTGCCGCGGGGCAGACGACGGGCGGCGGCGGGCGTGGCCTGATCCAGGCCTATCGTTACGGCCTGTTCGCGCCGGGCAAGTCACGCGTGGTGGTCGACCTGACCGGGCCGGTGCTGATCGAGCGCGCCCAGATGGTGGAAGGCCGCGACGGCGAGCCGCCGCAGGTCGTGCTCGAACTGGTGCGCACCGATGCCGACGGTTTTCGCCGCGCCCAGAACGAGCGGGCAACCTCCAATCTCGCCCGCCGCGGCGATCGCCAAAGCGTCGGGCCGCGCGTCTCGGCCCACGGCGCGACGCCCGACGGTCCGCCGGTGGTGATCATCGATCCGGGACATGGCGGTGTCGACCCCGGCGCGGTCGCCGCCTCGGGGGAAGAGGAAAAGACCATCATCCTGGATTTCGCCCGGGTGCTGCGCGACAAGCTCAAGGCCACCGGCCGCTACCGCGTGGTGATGACCCGCGACCGCGACATCTTCATTCCGCTCGGCGACCGGGTGCGCATCGCGCGCGAGCATAACGGTGCCCTTTTCGTCTCGGTCCATGCCGATTCGATCAGCGGTGCCCAGGACAATGCCCGCGGCGTCACCGTCTACACCTTGTCGGACCGGGCATCGGATGCCGATTCGGCGAGGCTCGCCGAACGCGAAAACAAGGCCGACGCGATCGCCGGGCTGGATCTGTCGGACGAACCCTCGGAGATCGCCGACATCCTGATCGACCTGACGCGCCGCGAGACGCGCATGTTCTCGGCCAATTTTGCCCGCACGCTCGCCGGCGAGATGCGCCACGCCACCCGCATGCACCGCTTGCCCCTGAGGTCGGCCGGCTTTCAGGTGCTGCGCGCCCACGATATCCCCTCGGTGCTGGTCGAGCTCGGCTTCGTCTCCAGCGCCAAGGACGTCGAAATGCTCACCTCCGCCATCTGGCGCGACCGGACCGCCGATTCCGTCACCCGGGCGATCGATCAGTTTTTTGCCGGCCGTGCCGCCGCGCGGCCCGCCGCGCAGCGATGAACTTGACTGGCGCGGCCCGCCGCGCAGCGATGAACCTGACTGGGGCGGCCCGCCGCGCAGCGATGAACTTGACTGGCGCGGCGCGGCGCATGGGGTTAAAGAGGCGCGGTCACGTCCGGGTCACATCCGCGCCACAGTCGCGGGGCATCGGTCGATCGGAAGCCTCGCAGCGGCATTCGCGCCTGTCAGGGGCGAGGCGACGTGGTATGATTTGAGGCAGTCAGGACAGGGCACCCCCGGCCCAGGTTCCTTCGCGGCGGTACCACGGGGACGAGAGGCGCTGCCCGTCGGGCACGAAATGACCGGATGAAACTTATTCTCCGATTCTTCGGCTGGGCGTTCGGCCTCGGCACCGTGGCCTTCCTGCTGGGAGCGGCCGGTGTCGCCATCTATATCGTGACGGTCACCAAGGAACTGCCCGACTATAACACGCTGCGCAATTACGAGCCGCCGATCATGAGCCGGGTCCACGCCTCGGACGGGCAGCTGATGGCCGAATATGCCCGCGAGCGCCGGCTCTACCTGCCGATCCAGGCGGTGCCGAAACTGGTGGTCCAGGCCTTCCTCTCGGCGGAAGACAAGAACTTCTATTCCCATAACGGCATCGACGTGATGGGCATCGCGCGTGCTGCCTTGACCAATTTCAACAATCGCGGCTCGGGCCGGCGGCCGCAGGGCGCCTCCACCATCACCCAGCAGGTGGCGAAGAACTTCCTCTTGTCGGGCGAGCAGACGGTCGATCGCAAGATCCGCGAAGCGCTGATCGCCATGCGCATGGAATCGGCCTTCACCAAGGACCAGATCCTCGAGCTCTATCTGAACGAGATCTATCTCGGCTTCGTCATGCCGGGTTACGGCGCCTATGGCATCGCCGCCGCCGCGCTCGTCTATTTCGACAAGTCGGTGCACGAACTCACCTTGGCCGAGGCGGCCTATCTCGCGGCCCTGCCGAAGAGCCCGACCCAGCTGCATCCGTTCCGCAACCGCGACCGCGCGATCGAGCGGCGCAACTACGTCATCGGCCGCATGGTCGAGGACGGCATCGTGACGGCCGAGGAAGGCGAGGCGGCCAAGAGGTCGCCGCTGACCATCAATCCGCGCTCGCCGCGCCAGCAGACCTTCGCCGCCGACTATTTCGCCGAGGAAGTGCGCCGCGAGATGGCCGATCGCTTCGGCGAGAAGAAGCTCCTGGAAGGCGGCCTGTCGATCCGCACGACGCTCGACCCGAAGCTGCAGGCCGCCGCCCGCCAGATCCTGAGCGCCGGCCTCATTCGTTATGACGAGGCGCGCGGTTTCCGCGGCCCGGTGACCCGCATCGAGGACACCCGCGGCGACTGGGGCGTCAAGCTCGCCGAGATCCGCGCCATCAGCGATGTCGGCTGGAAGCTGGCGGTGGTGCTCGATACCCAGGCCGATACCGCGCGCATCGGCCTCCAGCCGGGCCGCGACCAGGCCGGCGTGGTGGTGGCGGCGCGCCAGATCGGCGTGGTCACCGGCGACGGTGTCCGCTGGACCCGCCGCGCGGTCAACCGCGCGCTCAATCCCGGCGACGTCGTTTATGTCGAGCCGATCAGCGGCCGCGACGGCCAGTTCCGCCTGCGCCAGGTGCCGGAAGTGTCCGGCGGCCTGGTCGCCATGGATCCCTATACCGGCCGCGTGCTGGCCATGGTCGGCGGCTTCTCCTTCGACCAGAGCCAGTTCAACCGGGCGACGCAGGCGCGTCGCCAGCCGGGCTCGTCGTTCAAGCCCTTCGTTTATGCCGCCGCGCTCGACAACGGCTATACGCCGTCGACCGTGGTGCTCGACGCGCCTTTCGAACTCGCCCAGTCGGACGGTTCGGTCTGGCGGCCGGAAAACTATTCCGGCCGGTTCTACGGGCCGCAGACGCTGCGCTTCGGCATCGAGCAGTCGCGTAACGTCATGACCGTCCGGCTGGCCAATGATGTCGGCATGCCCTTGATCGCCGAATATGCCAAGCGTTTCGGCATTTATGACGACATGCAGCCGGTGCTCTCCATGGCGCTCGGCGCCGGCGAAACCACGCTGATGCGCATGGTCACCGGCTATTCGATGTTCGCCAATGGCGGCCGGCGCATCCGGGCGACCCTGATCGACCGGATCCAGGACCGCACCGGCCACACGATTTTCCGTCATGACGACCGCCAGTGCCAGGGCTGCACCGCCGAGCGCTGGACCCGTCAGGACGAACCGATCCTGATCGACCGGCGCGAGCAGGTGCTCGATCCGATGACCGCCTATCAGATCACCTCGATGATGGAGGGCGTGGTCCAGCGCGGCACCGGCGCCGTGGTCCGCGAGCTCGGCAAGCCGATCGCCGGCAAGACCGGCACCACCAACGAAGAAAAGGACGCCTGGTTCGTCGGCTTTTCGCCCGATCTCGCCGTCGGCATCTATATTGGCTACGACACGCCGAAGCCGATGGGGCATGGGTCCACCGGTGGCGTCATGGCGGCGCCCATCTTCCGCGACTTCATGCGGACCGCGCTCGCCGACCGGCCGGCCGTGCCGTTCCGCGTGCCGACCGGCATCAAGCTGATCCGCATCGACCCGCGCTCGGGCATGCGCGCCGGCTCGGGCGCCGGCAACGCCATTCTCGAGGCCTTCAAGCCGGGCACCGCGCCGCCCGACTCCTACCAGCTGATCAATCCCTTCGACGCAGCATCGAACGGCGGCGGCCCGCGCCGTGGCCCGTCGTCGGAGACCAACCGGGCGATCTCGACGGGCACCGGCGGATTGTATTGAGGGGGAGAACCGAGCCCTCTCCCGGTCGGTTGCCGGGTGAGGGCAAATTCACTCTGACGTCGGTTCGTTCTTCGTCGCCGATGCGCGATCCGAGATCATCTTAAGTCGAGCCAGTGCCGGCGCCGGTTGACGCATGATCTCGCTATTGGTGAATCGGACAACCTCGAAGCCGTGATATCGAATGGTGTCGGAACGCTCTGCGTCATATTCGGCCAGGGCTTCGTGCTGTCGACCGTCGATCTCGACCCCGATCCCTGCGTCGATGCAGCGAAAATCGACGACATGACGGTCGATCGGCATCTGCGGCTTGAATTTGTCGCCACCAAATCGGCGATTGCTCAGCTCCTCCCAGAGAAAGTCCTCAGGCCTGGTCGCCTCACGGCGAAGCTTCCTCGCCTCGCCCACGTCTTCGTGGGAGAGGGGGGCGCGGAAGCGGCCGGGTGAAGGTGGTCGGGTCGGTCCCATCGGTGCATTCCCGCTGGAAACGATGATTTCGCCCCCCGACGCCGCTCCGGCGGCTTTTTTCACAAAGTGGGAGTCCGTGCGGCAGGTGAGAAGACAGCCTGCGCCGCGCTGACCTAAGCCTCGCCCACCTGCCGGGGAGCGGTGGGACGAGGGACAGGGCAGCACAGACGTGGGTTTCCGGCAAAGGAGATTGCGGGCGGCGCGGCGCAAGGCGGGCCCCATGGCGGAGGCCGGCCGCGTGCTCGGTCCGCTGGCGCTCGCCGCCGGTTCGGCCGTGCTTCTCGGCGCGGCGCCGGCCTCGGCGCAGACCATCGGCGGCCGGGGCGGTTCGGGGGCGGCGGGTAATAGCGACAGCTACTACGACGGAGCCATGACCACCGGGGGAGCGGGCGGCGCGCTCGGCCTGGCGGGGGGCACCGGCAATGGCGGCAATGTCTACAATCCCGCCCCCCAGGTTCTCTTTTTGGGCAGCGGCGGCGGTGGCGGCGGCGGGGCTGGCGGAGGCATTGGCGGCACGGGCGGCACCACCAATGCCGGACAACCGAGCCCAGGTTCCCCTGATGTCGTCATTCCCGGGGGCACGGCCGGCAATGCCGGCGGCGACAGTTTCCAATTCGCGCCCGGCGGTGGCGGCGGCGGCAATGGCGGAGCCCATGGCACGGTCATCTCCAGCGGCACGACGACGATCGGCGGCGCCGCGGCCGGCAATGGCGGCAATGGCGGCAGGGGCGGCAACATCACCGCGAGCAGCGCCGTCTACGGAGCCTTGGGCGGCGGCGGCGGCGGTGGTGGCGGCGCCGGCGGCTATGGCGTTGTCGGCAGCGGCGGCGCCGTCATTACCTCGACCGGTCTCGTGCAAGGCGGCAATGGCGGCGCAGGCGGGGCCGGCGGCAACGGCTCGAACTCGGCTGCGGGTGCGCAGACCCGGACCGTCGGCGGCAATGGCGGCGATGGCGGCGACGGCGGCATCGGCGTCCAGGGCTCCGGCTTCACCTTCATCAACCAGGGCACCGTGCAGGGTGGCAATGGCGGGGCGGGAGGTGCTGCGGGCAGCGGCCAGTCGCCGACCATCATCGCCTCGGGTGGCGCCGGGGGCGAAGGCGGCGAAGGTATTTACGGCTCCAACCTCACCATCATCACGTCGGGCGCGATCAATGGCGGCTCGGGGGCGAGCGGGCAGGCCAATGCCATCACATTTACCAGCGGCAACAATGCGCTGGAGCTCAGGAGCGGCTATTCGTTCTCGGGTCGGGTCGCCGGCGACGGCAATGACCAGCTCCGGCTCGGAGGAACCACCAACGCGCAGTTCAACGCCAGCCAGATCGGCTCGCAATTCACCGGGTTCAGCTCGGTCGCGGTCAACGGTAGCGCGACCTGGTCGGTTTACGGCAGCAGTTCGCAGGCCTGGTCGGTCAGTGCCGGCGGCGGGCTGCAGACCACGACCGGCAATACGCTGTCACTGACCAGCACGCTCAACAATGGCGGCACGGTGACCACGCAGGCGTCGAGCTCACTCTCGGTCACCGGCATCACCACCAATAGCGGCTCGATCCAGAATGCCGGCTCGTTTTCCGGGCGTATCGCCAATAGCGGCACCGTCACCAATACCGGGACGATGAACTCCCAGGTCAATTCCAACAGCGGCACGATCACCAATTCGCTGGGCACCTGGACCGGCAACATCCTGGGCAATACCGGAACGATCACCAATGAAACCGGCCAGACCTGGATCGGCAATGCCAGCAACAGCACGGGCGGCACGCTCGACAACCGCGGCACGCTGCAAGGGACGGTGACGAACAGCGGCACCTTCCTCAACAGCGGCACGACGACTGGATCGCTGTCCCAGAGCGCCGGGTCCACCACCAATAGCGGCACGCTCGGCGGCGGCGTCAGCATCACCGGCGGCAGCTTCAACCAATCGGTGGGAACGGTCACCGGCGGCCTGACCAATGCGGGTACGGTCAACGCCAATGGCGGCGCCATCAACGGCGCGATTTCGAACAATGCCGGCGGCACGTTTAATGTCGGCGGCACGGTGACCAGCGACAGCACCTTCACCAATGCTTCCGGCGCGACGCTCGCGGTTGGCGCGACCGGCAATTATACGGTGACCGGTCTCATCACCAATAACGGCATCACCACGGTCGCTTCCGGCGGCGTTTTGACCGGCAATGCCGGCATCAGGAATGCCGGCACGCTCACGTCAAGCGGCACGGTGGCCGGTGGGTTGACCAATACCGGCACGGTTTATGCCAATGGCGGCGCCATCAACGGCGCCATCGCCAACAATGCCGGCGGCACGTTTAATGTCGGCGGCACGGTGACCAGCAATTCGACCTTCACCAATGCCACCGGGGCGACGCTGGCGGTCAATAGCGCCGGCAATTACACGGTGACCGGGGTCCTCACCAATGCCGGCACGGTGACGGTCGCTTCCGGCGGCTCGCTCACCGGCAGCGCCGGCATCGGCAATTCCGGTTCGCTCACGTCAAGCGGCACAGTATCGGGCGGCCTGACCAATACCGGTACCGTCATCGCCAATGGTGGGGCGATCAACGGCGCCATCGCCAACAATGCCGGCACCTTCACCGTCGGCGGCACGGTGACCAGCAATGCGACCTTCACCAATGCCACCGGAGCGACGCTCGCGGTCAATAGCGCCGGCAACTACACGGTGACCGGGCTCATCTCCAATGCCGGCACGGTGACGGTCGCTTCCGGCGGCTCGCTCACCGGCAGCGCCGGCATCAGCAATTCGGGTTCGTTCACGTCAAGCGGCACGGTGGCCGGCGGCCTGACCAATACCGGTACGGTTTACGCCAATGGCGGCGCCATCAACGGCGCCATCGCCAACAATGCCGGCACCTTCACCGTCGGCGGCACGGTGACCAGCAATTCGACCTTCACCAATGCCTCCGGTGCGACGCTCGCGGTCAATGGCGCCGGCAACTACACGGTGACCGGGCTCATCTCCAATGCCGGCACGGTGACGGTCGCTTCCGGCGGCTCGCTCACTGGCAGCGCCGGCATCAGCAATTCGGGTTCGCTGATCTCGAGCGGCACGGTCGCCGGCGGGCTGACCAATACCGGTACGGTTTATGCCAATGGCGGCGCCATCAACGGCGCCATTGCCAACAATTCCGGCGGCACCTTCACCGTCGGCGGCACGGTGACCAGCAATTCGACCTTCACCAATGCCACCGGGGCGACGCTGGCGGTCAATAGCGCCGGCAATTACACGGTGACCGGGCTCATCTCCAATGCCGGTTCGATGACGGTTGCTTCCGGCGGCTCGCTCACCGGCAGCGCCGGCATCAGCAATTCGGGTTCATTGACCACCAGCGGCACGCTGGCCGGCGGGCTGACCAATACCGGCACCGTCATTGCCAATGGCGGCGCCATCAACGGGGCGATCGTCAACAGCGCGAGCTTCACCGTCGGCGGCACGGTGACCAGCGCCAATGGCTTCACCAACAATGCCTTGGGCACGCTGACCATCGATGCCGGCGGCCATTACACGATCGGCTCGCTCACCAATGCCGGCACGGTGGTCAATAACGGCACGCTGATCGACGATCTCGACAATTCCGGCAGCTTCACCAACAACCTGACCACCAACGCCATCGTCAACACCAATACCGGCACCATCACCAACAGTGCCACCGGCAGCTGGACCGGGCAGGTGACCAGCAATGCCAACATCATCACCAATGCCGGTTCCTGGAGCGGCGACATCCTGGCCAATTCCGGCGTCGTCACCAACCAGGCCGGCGCCAGCTGGGCCGGCAATGCCACGAACGGCACCGGCACGCTGACCAATTCCGGCACCTGGACCGGCACGATCGCCAATGCCGGAACCTTCGACAACAAGGCCGGCGGCACGGTGTCCGGGCTTGTCACCAACACGGCGGGCACCACGACCAATGCCGGTGAGCTCAATGGCGGTGCCACGGTCAGCGGCGGCACGCTGATCAATGACAACCTGGTGGTCGGAACGGTGACCGTCTCGGGCACCGGCACGGTCACCAACACTGCGACGATCACGGGCACGGTGTCGAACGCTGCCACCTTCAACAACAATGCCGGCGGCACGGTGTCCGGCCTGCTCACCAACACGGCGGGCACCACGACGAATGCCGGTGAGCTCAATGGCGGCGCCACTGTCAGCGGCGGCACGCTGATCAACAACAACCTGGTGGTCGGAGCGGTGACCGTCTCGGGCACCGGCACGGTCACCAACAACGCGACGATCACGGGCACGGTGTCGAACGCTGCGACCTTCAACAACAATGCCGGCGGCACGGTGTCCGGCCTGCTCACCAACACGGCAGGCACGACCACCAATGCCGGTCAGCTCAATGGCGGTGCCACAGTCAGCGGCGGCACGCTGATCAACAGCAACCTGATCGTCGGAGCGGTGACCATCTCGGGTACCGGCACGCTCACCAACAACGCGACGATCACGGGCGTGGTGTCGAACGCTGCGACCTTCAACAACAATGCCGGCGGCACGGTGTCCGGCCTGCTCACCAACACGGCCGGCACCATGACGAATGCCGGTCAGCTCAATGGCGGCGCGACGGTCAGCGGCGGCACGCTGATCAACAACAACCTGGTGGTCGGAACAGTGACCATCTCGGGCACCGGCACGGTCACCAACAACGCCACGATCACGGGCGCGGTGTCGAATGCCGCGACTTTCGACAACAAGGCCGGCGGCACGGTCTCGGGCCTGCTCACCAACACGGCCGGCACGACCACCAATGCCGGTCAGCTCAATGGCGGTGCCACGGTCTCCGGCGGCACGCTGATCAACAACAACCTGGTGGTCGGAGCGGTGACTGTCTCGGGCACCGGCACGGTCACCAACAACGCCACGATCACGGGCACGGTGTCGAACGCTGCGACTTTCGACAACAAGGCCGGCGGCACGGTCTCGGGGCTGCTCACCAACACGGCGGGCACCGCCAGCAATGCCGGTGAGCTCAATGGCGGCGCGACGGTCAGCGGCGGCACGCTGATCAACAACAACCTGGTGGTCGGAACAGTGACCGTCTCGGGCACCGGCACGGTCACCAACAACGCCACGATCACGGGCGTGGTGTCGAATGCCGCCACCTTCGACAACAAGGCCGGCGGCACGGTCTCCGGCCTGCTCACCAACACGGCCGGCATGACCACCAATGCCGGTCAGCTCAATGGCGGCGTCAGCATTGCCGGCGGCAGTTTCACCCAGACGGCCGGATCGGTGACCGGCGGCCTGACCAATTCCGGCACGGTCTACGCCAATGGCGGGGCAATCAACGGGGCGATCGTCAACAGCGCGAGCTTCGCCGTCGGCGGCACGGTGACCAGCGCCAATGGCTTCACCAACAATGCCTTGGGCACGCTGACCATCGATGCCGGCGGCCATTACACGATCGGCTCGCTCAGCAATGCCGGCACGGTGGTCAATAACGGCACGCTGATCGGCGATCTCGACAATTCCGGCGGCTTCACCAACACCCTGACCACCAAGGCCATCGTCAACAGCAATACCGGCACCATCACCAATGCCGCGACCGGCAGCTGGACCGGGCAGGTGACCAGCAATGCCCATGTCATCGGCAATGCCGGTTCCTGGACCGGCGACATCCTGGCCAATTCCGGCGCCATCACCAACCAGGCCGGCGCCACCTGGGCCGGCAATGCCACGAACGGCACCGGCACCTTGACCAATTCCGGCACCTGGACCGGCTCGATCGCCAATGCCGGAACCTTCGACAACAAGGCCGGCGGCACGGTCTCCGGGCTTGTCACCAACACGGCCGGCACGATCACCAATGCCGGTGCGCTCAACGGCGGCGTCAGCGTCACCGGCGGCAGCTTCACCCAGACCGGCGGGCAGGTGACCGGCGGGCTGACCAATACGGCAATGGTCTATGCCAATGGCGGGGCGATCAACGGCGCCATCGCCAACAATGCCGGCACCTTTACCGTCGGCGGCACGGTCACCAGCAATTCCACCTTCACCAACAAAGCGGGGGCGACCCTCGCGATCGGTGCGGCCGGTGACTACACGGTGAGCGGGCTCGTCACCAATGCCGGCACGCTCACGGTCGCCTCGGGCGGGCTGCTGACCGGCAGCTCGGGCATCGCCAACACAGGCACACTCACCTCAAGCGGGACCCTGGCCGGAGGCCTGACCAATAGCGGTACGGTCACCGCCAATGGCGGGGCGATCGACGGTGTCATCGTCAATTCCAGCCTGTTCGCCGTGGCCGGCACGGTGACCAGCAATGACGGCTTCACCAATGAAGCGGGCGCCAGGCTCTCGGTCGCGGCCGGCGCGAGCTACAGCATGACCGGCAGGCTCGCGACGAATGGCCTCGTGGCAGTGGACGGCGTCCTGGTGTCGGCCGGCGGCATCGATGTCAATGCCGGCGGCATCGTGGGCGGTACCGGCACGCTGGCCGCCACGCGGATCAATGCAGGCGGGCTGCTGTCGCCGGGCAATTCGATCGGAACCATCACGATCTCGGGCAATCTGAGCATCGCCCCCGGCGGCGGTTACAAGGTCGAGGTATCGCCGATCGCCGCTGACCGGACCAACGTCACCGGCGCGGCGAGCCTCGCCGGCACGGTCACCTTCCTGCCGCAGGCCGGTTCCTACACGGTCAGCAAGCGATACCTCATTCTCAATGCCGCGGGCGGCCTATCGGGCACGTTCGAGATTGCCGATTTCACCACCGGCTTCGGCCTGGCGATCAAGCCCAAGGTCGTCTACGAGGCCAATAACGTCTATCTCGAGCTCGCCCCCAATTCCATCTCGCCCTTCCTGGCCGGCGGTGGCGCGGGCAATCCGCGCCAAGTGGCAGGCGCGATCGATGCCGCTTTCGCCGCCGGCATCGCGCCGGCGCCGTTTCTCGGCCTGTTCAACCTGTCGCCGGCCGGTCTTGCGCGAGGGCTGTCGCAGCTGTCCGGCGAGATCGGCGCAAGCGCGGCGGTGGCTGGCGCGCAGGACATGGCGCAGTTTCTCGACCTGATGCTCGACCCGTCGCTGCAGAGCCGGGGCGAGGGCGCCGCGCAGGGCGCGCCGGCTCTCGCGCTGTCCCTTGACGGGCTGCCGACCCGGCCGGGCATGGCGACCGTCCAGGCGAGCCTTCCGGCCGGCGCCACACCGCTGGAGGGGCCGGCGGACCGGCGCTGGACGAGCTGGGGTATGGCCTATGGCCAGGCCGGGTCCTTTGCCGGCAATCCCGCGCGCAGCACCTCCGATCTCAGCGCCCGCACGGCCGGCGTCGCCGCCGGCGCCGACTATCGCTTCGACGCCACCGTGCTCGGCTTCGCCATTTCCGGCGCTTTGCTGAACTATGGCCTCGCCGGCGGCCTCGGCTCCGGCCAGGGCGAGGCCTTCAAGGCGGGGCTCTATGGCTCGACGCGGCTCGGCGCCGGTTATCTCTCGGCCTCCGCGGCCTATGGCTTTTATGCGCTGTCGACCCGCCGCACCGTGCCGCTGCTCGGCGTCGCCGGCGACCTGAACGGCCATTTCGGCGCCCATAGCTTCGCCGGGCGGGTCGAGGCCGGCTCCCGCCTCGCGCTCGGCCCGGCGGTCGGCCTCACGCCTTTCGCGGCATTCCAGGCGCAGGCCCTGCGCATGCCGCGCTATGGCGAAACCGGCACGCAGGGCGCGGGCGCCTTCACGCTGAGCTACGACGCACGCACCTTCACCAGCATCAATACCGAACTCGGCCTGCGCTTCGATGCGCGCCTGGCGTTGACGGATCAGTCCATCCTGCTCCTGCGCGGCCATCTCGGCTGGCGCCATGAATTCGCCGGCACGACCGCGCTCGGCGCGCGTTTCGACAGCCTGCCGGTCACCGGCTTCACCGTGAGCGGCACCGCCTTGCCGCGCGACGTCCTGATCACCTCGCTCGGGGCCGATTGGCGTTTCGCCCATGGTTGGTCGGCGCGCGCCAAGTTTTCCGGCGAGTTCTCGCGCAGCTCCACCTCCTATGGCGCAAGCGGCACGCTGAGCTATTCCTGGTGATCGGCTGACGGTATCGACCCTCTCCCACGCCTTCGTCTACCGGATGCACACACCTTTCAGAGGGCCTGAATGCGTCTTTCTTCGGGATTTCGCGCCGGAACCACCAATCTTTACCTCTCCCCGGCGGGGAGAGGTCGGCCGCATAGCGAGTGCGAACGCATCTCGCGTTCGCTCGATGCTATGAGGCCGGGAGAGGGCGATTTGTAGTTTCAGAACAAGGCGTTCCGCGTTTCATGTGGTGACCTCTCGTCAAGCGCCTCGCCCCCTCTCCCGACCACTCGCTACGCTCGCAATCGACCTCTCCCCGCCGGGGAGAGGTATGAGCAATGGTTCCGGCGCGAACCTCGAAGCTCGGAAAGACGTCGCCTAACGCACTGAAAGGACGCAGATTTCTGTGTTGTGTGAATCCGGTAGACGCCTTCGTGGGAAAGGGTTTATGTGCGCCCCCCTTTCCTCACTCCGCCTTCGGCTCGCGCAGCAGGTGGTAGAGGATGATGCAGCCGAAGGTCGCGGTGCCGATGCCGTCGAGGGTGAAGCCGGCCAGCGTCAGCTTGAAATTGCCGGCGCCCAGCACCAGCGCCACTGCGACCGTGATCAGGTTGCGGCCATTGGAGAAGTCGACCTTGTTCTCGACCCAGATGCGGCCGGCGGTGGCGGCGATCAGGCCGAACACGACAATGGCGAGGCCGCCGAGGACCGGGCCGGGAATGGTCAGGATCAGCGCGCCGAATTTCGGCGAGAAGCCGAGCAGGATGGCGATCAGGGCGGCGGCCACGAACATCAGGGTCGAGAAGATCCGGGTCACCGCCATGACGCCCATGTTTTCGGCATAGGTGGTCACGCCGGTGCCGCCCGAGGATCCCGACAGCATGGTGGCGATGCCGTCGCCGATGAAGGCGCGGCCGATATAGGGGTCGAGATTGCGGCCGGTCATCGCCGCGATGCCCTTGAGGTGGCCGAGATTCTCCGCAACCAGGATGATCGCCACCGGCGCGATCAGCACCATGGCCCGGGCGTCGAACACGGGCGAGGCGAATTTGGGCATGCCGATCCAGGCGGCCTGGCCGACCGCGGAGAAATCGACCGGTGCGCCCATGCCGAAGCCGTTGGCCAGCACGAGATAGACGAGATAGCCGAACAGCGCGCCGATGAGGATCGGCAGCCGGCGCCAGAGGCCAGGCGCGTGCACGGCCGTCAGGCCCACCGCCAGCACCGTCACCAGCGCGATGAAACGGGCAAAGCCCGAACCGTCGGGATTGCCGGGGCCGGCGCCGGAGGCGCTGCTGATGGCGATCGGCGCCAGCACCAGGCCGATGGCGGCGACGATCGCGCCGGTCACCACCGGCGGCATGACCTTTTCGACCCAGGCATGGCCGATGCCCATGACGATCAGGCCGATGACCGTATAGACCGCGCCGGCGGCGATGATGCCACCCAGCGCCAGGCCGATATTCGGATTGGGGCCGCCGGCCACGGTCGCAGCGGTCGCCGCCAGCACCGGGCCGATAAAGGCGAAGGACGAGCCGAGATAGCTCGGCACCCGGCCGCCGGTGATGACGAAGAAGATCAGCGTAGCGATGCCGGAGAACAGGATCGCCAGATTGGGGTCGAAGCCCATCAGGATCGGCGCCAGCACGGTCGAGCCGAACATGGCCACCACGTGCTGCAGGCCGACGACGACGGTCTGGCCGGCCGGCAGCCGCTCGTCCGGCATGATGGTGCCGGAGCTCTTCTCGGTCCACTTGGGAAAATAGCCGTCCGCCATGATGTGCTCCCCCTCTTGGCATCGGGCCGGCTTCCTGGAAGCGCGCCCGCCGCGCGCAGCTAACCGCGCTGGTGGGTGGGAAAACAGGGAGGGAAAGCCGCAATCCACCGGAAAGGCGGGCCGCGGATGGAAAAAGCGACGTCGCCGGTACCGCTTCACCCACACGGCCGGCGCTTCGGCAGGCTGCGACACCGTCCGGTCACGCCGGCGCGGCATGTTGCGATCAGCGGCGCGGTTGCCGATTCTGGTATGATCAGGACCGGTCACGCGGCGCCGGCCCCGATTTCGCCGCGGCATCATCAAGGGAGCCCGATGCCATGGGATCGCAGCAAGGTGCGCGACGGCTCAGCCTGATCGGCGCGCCGGTCGAGGAGGGGGCGGGCCAGCCGGGTGCGGTCATGGGACCGGCCGGCCTGCGCACCGCCGGCCTGGTGGGCGCGCTGCGCGAACTCGGCCACGACGTCGAGGATCGCGGCGATCTCCGCCTGCCGGCCGATCTGCCGGAGGTTCAGCTCGGCGCCGGCCGGGCCAAGAACCTCGAGCGCATCGCCGCCTGGTCGCGTGCGATCGCCCGGGAAACCGAGACCGCGCTGGCGGGCGGCAAGCTGCCGATCGTCATGGGCGGCGACCACTCGCTCTCCATGGGCTCGGTCAGCGGCGTGGCGCGCCACTGGCGGGCCGGGGGCCGGCCGCTTTTCGTGCTCTGGCTCGACGCCCATGCCGATTTCAACACGCCGGAGACCTCGCCCTCGGGCAATATGCACGGCATGTCGGCGGCCTTCCTGTGCGGCGAGCCGGGGCTCGAAAGCCTGCTCGGCGACGCGCCGCGCGTGCTGCTCGACCCGAAAAATCTTCACCTCTTCGGCATCCGCTCGGTCGATCGGGCCGAGCGGGCGCTGCTCAGGGCGCGCGGCATCGATGTCGTCGACATGCGCCTGCTCGACGAATTCGGCGCGTCGGTGCTGATCCGGAGGATCATCGACCGGGTCAAGGCGGCCGGCGGCGTGCTGCATGTCAGCCTCGACGTCGACTTTCTCGATCCCTCGCTGGCGCCCGGTGTCGGCACCACCGTGCCGGGCGGCGCCACTTATCGCGAGGCCCATCTGGTGATGGAATTGCTACACGACAGCGGCCTGGTCGGCTCGCTCGACGTGGTCGAGCTCAATCCCTTTCTCGACGAGCGCGGCAAGAGCGCGCTGCTGCTGGTCGACCTGGTGGCGAGCCTGTTCGGCCGGCACGTGATCGATCGCGGGCCGTGAGCCGGATCCGGCTCAGGCCGCGCTCGGCGTCATCGCCGGCGGCCAGCTATGGGCTTCCGCCTTGCGCCCGGAAGCCCAGGCATAAAGCGCGTCATAGATGACGAAGCCGTGTTTCAGCACCTCGTGGTCGTCGGGCGTCACGTCCCGGAGGCCCATCGAGATCGCCAAAAGCCCGGCCGATTGCGGCGTCAGGTCATGCCGGCCGGTATCGGCGCCGCGCACGATCGCGGCAATGCTGACGATCGCCGGATCGCGTTCCAGCCCGTGCTTCGACACGAAGGTATCGAAGCTGCAGCCCTCGCCGACATGGGTATAGGCGACGCCGGGCACGTCATAAGGCGTCGCCCCGGTCTCGGCTGCCACCCGCATCACCTGATCGGGTGGCGTGAACAGGAATTCTGGCTCGCTGTCGATGAACCGGGCGATCAGCCAGGGACAGGCAATCCGGTCGATGACCGGGCGTTCGCGTGTGACCCATTTCATGATCTCATCTCCTCTGGTCTGACGTCAGCGGGACGGTGGGCGCGCCGAGGGCGTGCCAGGCGGCGATGCCGCCGGAGAGGGCGTATGCGTCGACACCGCGCCGGCGCAGTTCGGCGACGGCATCGCCGCTGACCTGGAAACCGTAGAGGCAATAGACGATGACCGGCTTGTCCTTCGGCACCGCGTCGGCCCAGCCGGCGATCGCCTCCGGCGCCCGGATCAGCGCGCCCGGCACCATGTCATGGCGCTTGGCCATGTCGTCCGCGAGGCAGACATCGAGCACGACGATGTCGTCCCGTCGGTCCAGACGGGCCTTGAGGTCCTCGGCCGCGACACCGCAGCCGGCAGGATCGGGAAGCGGCGACCAGCCATCCCCGCGCGCGATCACACGCCCGTGGCGGATGCCGACGCGCTCCCAATGGATGTTTTTCATGAAGGCATCGACGTAAGCCCCGGCCTTGGCGCCGAAATCGATGTGATAGGCGTGCTCGTACATGTCCAACGCCAGGATCGGCACGCCGCCGGCCAGGCAGTTGGTGTGGTCCGCCGCCCATTGGATCATCAGCCGGCCGTGGCGTTCCGACCAGGTGAGCAAGGTCCAGCCGGAACCGCCGGCCTGCGCCTTGGCGACCGCCGTGAACTGGCCGCGCCAGGCGGCGATACTGCCGAAATCGCGTTCGAGTGCCGCGGCGAGATCGTCCTTCGCGTCGCCGGAACCGCCGAGTCCGTCGAAATAGATCTCGTGCAGGATCGCCGAATTGGCGGCGACCAGTTCCTCGCGCTTCAGGCCGTTGACGTCGAAGACCGGAGCGGCGGCCCAGTCGGTTTCGCCGAGCCGGCGTTCGATGGCGTTCAGGCGCCTGACGGCGCCGCCGTAATTGTTTTCGTAGTGGCTCGCCAGCAGCCGTTCGGACAGGCCGTCGAGCCGTGGCGGCTTGAAGGGCAGGGGCATGATCCGATGCGTCATCGCATCCTCGCCTGGCTATGGGACAAAGCCCGAGAGGCGGAGAACGTTACGCCTGAATCTATAGTGATACAACTGTTGCAAATATAGAATCGAGTGATACGATGTGCACATGAGCTCAGAGCCGACAGGGATGGAGCCGCGCTGGCTCCTGCTGATCCACCAATTGCCGACCAAACCGGCCTATTTCCGCGTCAAGATCTGGCGCCGGCTGCAAAGCCTCGGCGCCGTCGCGGTCAAGAGCACGGTCTATGCGCTGCCCGCCAATGCCGAGACCCAGGAGGATTTCGAATGGCTCCTGAAGGAAATCGTCGATGGCGGCGGCGAGGCCATGCTGTGCGAGGCGCGGCTGATCGACGGCCTGTCGGATGCCCAGGTCCGGGCGCTGTTCGATGCTGCGCGTGACGCCGATTACGGCGAGATCGCCAAGGACGCACGCGACCTCACCCTGGCGCTCGACGCGCTGGCGCGCGAGGGCAGGGCGGAGGCCGAGAAGAGCACGGAGACGCGCTCGCAGATCAACCGCCTGCGCAAACGGCTCACCGAGCTCGTGACGATCGATTTTTTCGCCGCCACCGGCCGCCTGGCGGTCGAGGCGATGCTGGCCGGGCTCGAGGCCCGGCTCACGGAGGACCAGACCATGACCGGGCACCCGTCGAGCGCGGCCGAGCCCATCGCGGAACTGAAGGGCCGGACCTGGGTGACGCGCCGCGACATTCATGTCGACCGTATCGCCTGCAGCTGGCTGATCCGCCGCTTCATCGACCCGCAGGCCGTCATCCGCTTCGTCCCGGGCAAGGGCCATATCCCGAAGCCGGACGAACTACGCTTCGACATGTTCGAGGGCGAGATCACCCATGAAGGTGACCGCTGCAGTTTCGAAGTCCTGCTCGGCCGCACCGGCATCGTCGATCCCGCCTTGCAGGCGATCGCCGAGATCGTCCACGACATTGATCTCAAGGACAGCAAATTCGGCCATGACGAGACGTCGGGCATTGCGAGCCTGATCGCCGGCATTGCCGCGGCTCATGCCGACGACGGCCAGCGGATCGTCCAGGGCACCGCGGTGTTCGACAATCTTCATCAGTATTTTCGCGGCAAGCGCGGCTGACGAAAGAGGACCAGGCCATGACCAATGCCGAGGGCGTCGCCGCGAAGCCAGTCGGGACATCCGGCCTCGCCGCGGAAGGTCTGCCCGGCCACGGTATCGCTTTCGGCGAAGCCGTGCGGGTCTGGGCGCGGGTGGCTCTCCTCAGTTTCGGCGGCCCGGCCGGCCAGATCGCGGTGATGCACCGGATCATCGTCGAGGAGAAGCGCTGGATCGGCGAGACCCGCTTCCTGCACGCGCTCAACTATTGCACCTTGCTGCCGGGCCCGGAGGCGCAGCAGCTCGCCATCTATATCGGCTGGCTCCTGCACAAGACCAAGGGCGGCCTGGTGGCCGGCATCCTGTTCGTCCTGCCCGGCGTCGTCGCCATCATGGCGCTCAGCTGGATCTACGCGCTTTTCGGCAATGCCGGACTGGTTCAGGCCTTGTTCTTCGGCCTGAAGGCCGCGGTGCTCGCCGTGGTCCTCGAGGCGGTCCTGCGGATCGGCCGGCGGGCCTTGAGGAACAATGTCATGGTCGGGCTCGCCGCCGCGGCATTCATCGCGTTGTTTTTCTTTCAGGTGCCGTTCCCGCTGGTCATCCTGGTCGCCGGCCTGATCGGCTTCGTCGGCGGCAGGGCGGCCTGGGCTCCCTTCATCGCCGCCAACGGCCATGGCAAAGTCGGCGGCAGGCAGGTCGCCGATGCCGATACCGCGCTCGGCGAAGGCGTTCCCGACCATGCCCGGCCGCCGGTCAGCTGGTCTCTGAAGATCGCCGGAGCCTTTCTCGTCCTGTGGTTCGTGCCGGTGCTCGGGCTCCTGGCGCTGCTCGGTTCCGGCAATGTCTTCGCCGAGATCGCGGTCTTCTTCTCCAAGATGGCGGTGGTCACCTTCGGCGGCGCCTATGCGGTGCTCGCCTATGTCGCCCAGCAGGCGGTCGACCACTATGGCTGGCTGAGGCCCGGCGAGATGCTGGATGGCCTGGGCATGGCCGAGACGACGCCCGGTCCGCTGATCATGGTCACCCAGTTCGTCGGTTTCATGGGTGCCTACCGGGCGCCGGGGGCGCTGCATCCGCTGGTAGCGGGCACCCTTGGCGGCCTGCTCACCACCTGGGTCACCTTCGTGCCGTGCTTCCTCTGGATCTTCCTGGGGGCGCCCTTTGTCGAGACGTTGCGTGGCAACAAGGCCCTGTCCGCGGCGCTGTCGACCATCACCGCGGCGGTGGTCGGCGTGATCCTCAATCTGGCGGTCTGGTTCGCCCTCCACGTGCTGTTCGGGCAATTGCGCGAGATCAGGGGATTGGGCATGGCGGTCGAGGTGCCCGTGCTGACGTCGGTCAACGTCCCGTCGCTGGTCCTGACCATCGGCGCCCTTCTGGCGGTGTTTCGTTTCAAGGTCGGCATGATCCCGGTGCTCGCGGCATGCTCGGCGCTCGGCGTGCTCTACGGGCTGGTCACGGGGGCGGTCTAGCTCCTGGCGAGGCGGCACCACATGTACTGATGATCAGCCCTGCCGTGGGAGATCGTCATGCGGCCGTCCAGCTCCGATCTGATCGCCACCGAAGCCAGGCTCGGCGCCCACAATTACCAGCCGCTGGACGTCGTGCTGGCGCGCGGCGAGGGGGTCTATGTCTTCGACGTCGACGGCGTCAGGTATCTCGACTGCCTGTCGGCCTATTCCGCGGTCAACCAGGGCCATTGCCATCCGAAGATCCTGAAGGCCATGGTCGAGCAGGCGGAAAAGCTGACGCTCACCTCGCGCGCCTTCCGCAACGACCAGTTGGCTCTGTTCTACGAGGAGCTCGCGGCGCTCACCGGCTCGCACAAGATCCTGCCGATGAACAGCGGCGCCGAGGCGGTCGAAACCGCCATCAAGGCGGTGCGCAAATGGGGCTCGGAGGTGAAGGGCGTGCCGGAGGGCTCCGCCGAGATCATCGTCTGCGCCAACAATTTCCACGGCCGGACCATCGGCATTGTCGGCTTCTCGACCGACCCGACGGCCCGCGGCGGCTTCGGTCCTTTTGCCCCCGGCTTCCGGATCATCCCGTTCGGCGATGCCGAAGCATTGGCGGCCGCGATCAATCCGAACACGGTCGGTTTCCTGGTCGAGCCGATCCAGGGCGAAGCCGGCGTGATCATTCCGCCATCGGGCTATTTCCGCCAGGTGCGCGAACTCTGCACCAACAATGACGTCGTGCTGATCCTGGACGAGATCCAGACCGGGCTCGGCCGTACCGGCAAGCTCCTGGCCGAGCAGCACGAGGCCATCGAGGCCGACGTCACACTGATCGGCAAGGCATTGTCCGGTGGCTTCTACCCGGTTTCGGCGGTGCTCTCCAATTCCGCCGTGCTCGGCGTCCTGAAGCCCGGCCAGCACGGCTCGACCTTCGGCGGCAATCCGCTCGCCTGCGCGGTGGCGCGCGCCGCGGTCAAGGTCCTGGTCGAGGAGGGCATGATCGACAACGCCGCCGTGCAGGGCGCCTATCTCCAGGCGGGGCTCGCCGATATCCGCTCCAACGTCGTGCGCGAGGTGCGCGGCCGCGGCCTGATGCTGGCGGTCGAGCTCAACCCGGATGCCGGCGGCGCGCATCGCTTCTGCGACATGCTGAGGCAACGCGGCGTGCTCGCCAAGGACACCCATCGCGACACGATCCGCATCGCGCCGCCGCTGATCATCACCCGCGATCAGGCGGACTGGGCGCTCGAACAGTTCGCCGCCGTGCTGACCACGGCGACCTGACCGATGCCGGGACACCCCGGCCTCAATACGAGTCCCAGATGGTCGTCGATGCCTGATTGTACTTCATGTAGGTCGAATAGAGCGATTTCGGGTCTTTGAGCAGCTGCAGGACATGCTTGAAGAACGGCGCCGCCGAAGCGCCGACCGCGTCGGAGGCGGCACCGACCGGGCCCTGCCAAGGATCCTGGTTGGCCGCCATGCTCACGCGCTTGATCTGCTTGTCTATCTCCTGGATCGAGCTGAAGATCTCGCTCTCGGCGAATTTCAGTTCGTTGCCGACCAGCCCGTAGCAATCGTCGACATTGGTGCGGCCGTGGCATTTCTTGATGGCGTTGCGGAACGGATATTCTCGCCATGGCGTATCCGGCGGCGCCGAGAACGTGCCGTTGCCGCCCATGCTGCCGGTGGTGCCCGAAAACGGCAGCTTGCCGCCCGTGGCGCGCGTCATGTCGGCGCGGCGCTTGTCCAGGGTGTTCCAGTTGACATATTCGAACACGGCGACGCGGTTGTAGTACCAGAGGTCGAGAAAGGCCGGGTAGTCGAGTTCCGCGGCCAGGATGACCCAGTCGATGATGCGTTTCTGCCGATCGCCGCTCCAGCCGGGGTTGTAGGCGGCGTTGATCGCATGCTGCAGCACCTTTTCGGCATAGGCCTTTTCCGATTGCTGGACGATGGCCGGCGAAGCGCGGACGACTTCGGCCTCGTCCTTGTCGAAGCTGATCGCGACCTTCGCGAAACGGATGCTCATCACCCAGCGGTCGCCCGGCTTCATGTGCTGGCGTCGATAGAGCCGGGCCGCCAATGTCACGCGCGTGCCGTTGGCCAGGTTCGCGGCAAGGTAGTCCCGATGAATGAGGCCGAGATCTCCGCTCGCGCGGACGAGGCCCCGGGCGAACACGCCGCCATCGCTCCGGTAGACCACATAGTGGCGCAGCTCGTGGGCGACCTTGGCGGCGAACTGGTCGAAACCGCTGTCATAGGTGGCCACGATGGTGATCGTCTGGCCGACCGGTTTGAAGCCGAGGCGGGTCTGCTCGAGGGCGCGCCGGGCGAACTCGGGTGAGGGCATGTAGTCGGTGCGATGCGGATCTTTGCCCAATTCCGTACTCCTCGCATGAGATGGACAAGGGCCGGCGGCATGCAGGCCGCAGGATCATGGTACCGCTGACCCTAGGCCGCGGCAATCGCAGGCGCTGTGCCCGGCGGCACAGACGGGGCGAGCGGAATGACGATCTGATCGGGGGAGGGGCTTGCCGCGCCGAGGCAACGGTGCCTAGGGCTCCGCGCCCATCAGATAGGCGGCGATGGCGGCGCGGTCCTCGGCACGCCTGACCCCCGGCGGGCTCATCCAGAGGCCAGGAAACATCTCGTCCGGATCCGCCAGAAACGCCTCGATCCGGGCCGCATCCCAGGTGAGGCCCTGGGCGCGCGCGGCCTTGAGCGCGGGCGAATAGTCGAAATCGGGATCGGCTCCGACCGGCCGCCCCCTGAGATTGGCAAGGTTGGGCCCGGCCATGCCGGCCTGGCCGGGCGTGCGGCTATGGCAGGCGGTGCAGGCCTCGAACAGCGCCCGCCCGCGCGCGCCGTCGTCGGACCACGCTGACAAGGCCGGGCCGAGTGCCAGCAACAGGCCGAGGCCGAGCCGGATCATGGTCAGGCGGGCGCCCGGGCCTGGATCCGCACCAGCCGGTTCTGGCCGGATTCACCGCCCCAGGCCTCGCCCGGCCGGCCGTCCATCTGGCGGACATTGGCGCCGGGCCGGTCGCTGGCAAAGCTGCTGAAGGCCTGGGTCATCGGGTCGAAGCGGACGATGGCATTGGCCGAGAAGTCGGTCAGCCAGACCTTGTCCTTGTCGTCGACATAGACCGAATAGGTGCGCGGCCGCTCGCCCGGCAGCTTCCAGGTCTGCCAGGTCCTGGCCACCGTGTCATAGGCCGAGACATTGCCCGAATTCCATTCGCTGACCCAGACGCGGTTTTGCGAGTCGGACCAGACGCGGCGGGCGCCCTGGTTGGCGGTCGGCGGCTCGACGATGCTGGCCTGGGCGGTCTCGGTATCGATGCGGGCAATGTGGTTGCCGGCGAGCGAGGCATACCAGATCTCGCCCGACGGCGTGCGGGTCATGCCATAGGCGCCCCGGCCGCGGGGCGCGTCGAACACGTCCATCCTGGCGGTCGCCGGCTCGAAGCGGCCATAGATGCCGTTCTGGCCGGTGAACCAGAGCACGCCGTTGCGGTCGAACACGGCGGTGTTGAGATTGGCATTGGCGCGCGCCGCGGGCAGCCGGAACAGGTCGACCTTCAGCGAGACCGGGTCGACGCGGGCAATGGCGTTCTGCCCGCCCTCGGTGACCCAGGCGGCGCCATCCTTGCCGGTGATGACGCCATGGGGGGCGGCGCCGTCGCCGAGGGGGATCACCTTCAGGCTGCCGTCGCGCGGGTCGAACAGGCCGAGCGTGCCGTTGCGCTGGCCGCAGACCCAGACCCGGCCGTCGCCGGCATCGGTGACGTCGCGCGAGCCCTTGATGGCGGGCACGTCGAAATAGGTGACCGTGAAGGCGTTTTCATGGGCCGCCGCCGGCCGCGTGACCAGGCGGGGGGCGGCGAGCGCGGCGATGCCAAGCTTCAGGAACGACCGGCGATGCATGGGGCGTCTCCTCGGGCAATAAGCTCGGGGAGACAGGATAGGCTATCGGCGGCGGCTGTAAATCGCCCGTCGCGCGGATCCAGGCCGGATCAGGCCGGAATGTCGGCCGTGGCCTGCAGGTGCTCGGCCGCCTCCGGGGCCAGCCGCGGGCTCGCGATGACTCGGCCGCGGCGCGCCAGCTCGCCAATGTCCGATTGCGGTTTCGGCCGCCCGAGCAGATAGCCCTGGGCCTCGTCGCAGCCTTCCAGGTGCAGCAGCGCCAGCTGGTCGGCCGTCTCCACGCCTTCGGCGAGTACGGGCACTTCCAGGCTTCGTCCGAGCGCCAGGATGGCGCGGATGATCGCCTTGGCCTGCGGGCTCGTTTCGAGTTCGGTCATGAAGGTGCGGTCGAGCTTGATCTTGTCGAAGGGGAACGAGCGCAGCGTATCGAGCGACGAATAGCCGGTGCCGAAATCGTCGATGGCGATGGTCACGCCCAGGGCCTTGATCTGGCGCAGGATGTGCAGCGCCCGGACCTTGTCGGCAATGATCGTCGTCTCGGTGATTTCCAGTTCCAGCAGGCCGGGCGAAAGCCCGGTCTCGTCCAGGACCTGGCTGACCAGGGCGACCAGGTCGACATGGCCGATCTGCACCGGCGAGAGGTTCACCGCGATCTTGTAGGGGTGCAGCCAGCGCGCCGCCTCGGTGCAGGCCGTGCGCAGGACCCATTCGCCGAGCGGCACGATGGCGCCGCATTCCTCGGCGATCGGGATGAATTCGCTCGGCGGTACCATGCCGCGCTCGGGATGCTGCCAGCGCAGCAGCACCTCGTAGCCGATGGTTTCGCCGGTCGCGACCGATTTCTGCACCTGGTAGAACAGGCTGAACTGCTTGCGTTCGATGCCGGCCCAGAGGTCCTTGGCGAGCGCCCGGCGGGTGCGGGCGGCCTCGTCCATCCGGGCCTCGTAGAAGCAGATCGTCTGGTTCAGGCCGGTCTTGGCGCGATACATGGCGAGATCGGCATTGTTGACCAGCGTCTCGCGGATGGTCGCGTCCTCGGGATAGAGCGCGACGCCGATGCTCGCGCCCGGGGCGATGTCGATCTCGCCCAGCTTGACATGGGCGAACAGGCAGGCCTCCAGCCGTTCGAGGAAGTCGACCAGCCCGGCTTGATGGGTGAAGCGTTTCACCGCGGCGAATTCGTCGCCGCCGAAGCGGGCGACGAATTCGTCGTCGCCCAGCGTTTCCGCCATGCGCTGCGACAGGATCTGCAGAACCTCGTCGCCGGCCGCATGGCCGTGAACGTCGTTGATTTCCTTGAAGCGGTTGAGATCGACCCCGATCACCGCGATCTTGTCACTGGTCTTCGAGGCGCGCTCCAGCTCGTGGTCCAGGTGATCGTTGAAATAGGCGCGGTTCGGCAGGCCGGTCAGCGCGTCGTGGCGCGCCATATGGGCGATCTTCTGTTCCGACCGCCGCCGCTCGGAAATGTCCTCGAAGGTGGAGACGAAGGAGCCGTCGGCCACCGGCCGGTGGGTGATCGCGATCGTGCGCTCGGCGCCGAGCTCCTCGACCACCACGCGGCCGTCGCGCGCGGCGATCAGCGCGCGATGGCGCTGATGCATACGCTCGGCTTCGATCGGGCTGCCGCCGGAAGCCGTGGCGATGTGCTTGAACAGATCGTGGAACGAGGTGCCGACCGGCACCGCGTCGGCGGCCAGGTCGAAGATCTCGTTGAGCCGCCGGTTGGCCAACACCAGCCGGCCGGCCGGATCGAACAGGCCGAGCCCCTGGCTCATATGCGACAGGGCCAGGTCGAGCGTCCGGCTGACCTCGCGGATCCGGTCGGCATCGGCCTTCTGCCGCGTGCAGTCGCGGGTGATCTTGGCGAAGCCGACGAACTCGCCGTCGTCGTCATGGATCGCGTCGATCACCACATGCGCCCAGAAGCCGGTGCCGTCCTTGCGGAAGCGCCAGCCTTCGGCCTCGTAGCGGCCTTCGGCGAGCGCCGTCGCCAGCGCCTTTTCCGGCGCGCCCGCGGCGCGATCGGCCTGGCTGTAGAAGCACGAGAAATGCTGGCCGACGATCTCCGCCGCCGAATAACCCTTGGCCCGTTCGGCGCCGGCATTCCAATTGGCGACGCAGCCGCCACGGTCGAGCATGTAGATGGCGTAGTCGGAAACACCGTTGACCAGCAGGCTGAAACGCCGCTCGCTGGCATGGCGCTCGGCCAGGGCGTGGCGTGCGATCAAGGCCACCACCAGCGCGCCGCCGATGATGCCGATCGCCGCGAGCGCGACGGCATAGGCCATGGTCTGAGGATCGAGGGCCGAGCCGGAAATCGCCCGTGCCGGGTCGGGCACGACGGTGACCGCGCCCATGGCGGTGAAATGCAGGGAGCAGATGGCCAGCGTCAGCAGCAGCGTCGCGGCGAGATCGCCGGTGGCGCCGCGATGATGGCGCGCGACCATGAAGGCCAGCGCCGCGAGCCCGGCGCCGAGCAGGATCGATGCGGCCACCAGGTCGCCGGCCCAGGTGATCTGCCCGGGCAATTGCATGGCCCACATGCCGAGATAGTGCATGCCGGCGACGCCGCCGCCGACCAATGCGCCGCCGACGGCCCCGGACCAGCGCGCTTTCCAGGTCAGCGCGACCGCTAGGCCCGTCGCGGTCAAGGCTATCGCCACCGCCAGCGACAGGATCGTCAGCTCGATGTCGTATCCGACGACGACGCCGGCATCATAGGCCAGCATCGCGACGAAATGAGTGGACCAAATACCAAAGCCGGCGGCGGCTCCGGCAATCATGATCCAGCCCCAGCGCTGTCCGTTTCTGGCGTCGTGCGCTTGTCGTCCAATAGCAACGAAAGAATAACTTGAAATAAAGCATATTATAGCGGCGAGGGCGACAAGCCACCAGTTGTGTTCAAAAGCCAGGCACGTCAGCACGCGAAACATTGCCGCCCCCATTCAATGTTTTTTCCCTAAGGGCGTTTCCCTAAGGATCTGTGTCTTTCAATCGTCATTAGTTGGCAATCCGACGGAATCCGGCGCTATACGGGTGCGTTTCGCGAAATGCACGCGGCGGGTGCAGAATGTTCTATGGGATGTCCGATATCTTCTGCGGCGCGGCCGTGCGTGGTCGGCGACATTGACACGAGGCGCGTCCTGACTAGGGTGCGCCCTCCCTTTCCTGAAACCCCGTAGGACAGCGCCATGCGTGCCGACATCGTCGCCACCGCCGAGGCCATCAAGGAGTCGGTCGGACTCCTGAGGAGGCATCTTTGACTGGGGTGCCTCCCAGAAGCGCCTTGCCGAACTGAACGCGCTCGCCGAGAGCAATGATCTCTGGAACGATCCGGAGAAGGCCCAGAAGGTGATGCAGGAGCGCACCGCGCTCGACAGCCGCATGAGCGCGCTGACCGAGATCAATCGCGAGCTGTCGGACAACCTGGAACTGGCCGAAATGGCCGAGGCCGAAGGCGACACGGCGACCTTGGACGAGGCCGCCAAGGCGCTGGCCGAGGCTCGCGCCAGGGCGCAGCGGCTGCAGCTGGAAGCCCTGCTTTCGGGCGAGGCCGACGCCAACGACACCTATCTGGAAGTCCATGCCGGTGCCGGCGGCACCGAAAGCCAGGACTGGGCCCTGATCCTGATGCGCATGTATACGCGCTGGGCCGAGCGGCGCGGTTTCAAGGTCGAGGTGCTGGAAGAGAGCCAGGGCGAAGAGGCGGGCATCAAATCCGCCACCTTGCTGATCAAGGGCCACAATGCCTATGGCTGGCTGAAAACCGAGGCCGGCGTGCATCGCTTGGTGCGCATTTCGCCGTTCGATTCGAATGCGCGGCGTCACACCTCGTTCGCTTCCGCCACGGTCTATCCCGTGGTCGACGACAAGATCGACATCAAGATCAACGAAAGCGACGTTCGCGTCGACACCATGCGCTCCGGCGGCGCCGGCGGCCAGCACGTCAACAAGACCGAATCGGCCGTTCGCCTCGTCCATAATCCGACCGGCGTCATGGTGGTCAGCGAAGGCTCGCGCTCCCAGCACGCCAACCGGGCGGTGGCCTGGCAGATGCTGCGTGCCAAGCTCTATGAGCGTGAGTTGAAGATCCGCGAGGAGGCGGCGGCAGCCGACTTCGCCGCCAAGACCGATATCGGCTGGGGTCACCAGATCCGCTCCTACGTCCTGCAGCCCTATCAGCTGGTCAAGGACCTGCGGACCGGCAAGACTTCGGGCGTCCCGTCCGATGTGCTGGACGGCGATCTCGACGGCTTCATGGAGGCGACGCTGGCCATGCGTGCCTATGGCACCAAGGCGGGCGATACCGACGACGTCGAATAGGAGCGCGCGGCCCTGCCGGTCAAGGCAGGGCCCATGCCGGACGGCCGCGCCCACGTCCGGTGTCGCGTCCAGGGAGATGCCCGGTCTCGTGCGAAAGCCGGATCGAGCGGTTTGTGTCCCCATTGGCCGGCAGACACCCATACGGGATTACACAAACAAACAAGGCCGCCCTTGGGGCGGCCTTTGTCTTGTTCGGGACCGGCTCGGTCACTCGGCGCTGGCGAGCCGCATGCCGGCCCGCAGAAACCGCAGCGGGTCGACCGCTTCGCCGTTGATCCGGGTTTCATAATGCAGATGCGGGCCGGTCGAGCGGCCGGTCGAGCCGACCCGGCCGACCCGGTGGCCGGCACGCACCATGTCGCCGACCGCGACGTCGATCCGTGACAGGTGAGCATAACGGGTCGCGATGCCATTGCCGTGGTCGACCTCGACCATCAGGCCATAGCCGCCCATGGTGCCGGCATGGGTCACCTTGCCGCCGGCGGTGGCGCGCGCGGCTTCGCCGGTTGCCGCGCGGAAGTCGATGCCGGAATGCATCGCCCAGGTGCGCAGGAACGGGTCGAGGCGCGGCCCGAAGCCCGAGGACTGCTCGAGATCGCCGGCATGCGGCCGGCCGAGCGGAATGGCGGCGGCCAGCCGGCTCAGCTGGTCCTGGTCGCGGATGACCGCCTGCAACCGGAACACCTGGCGCTCGAAGGGGGATGCTTCCGCGCGCGGCTCGGGAATCGGCAGGAACGGGCCGCCGGTGCCGCCGCGCGCCGGCGTCGCCGCCTGCGCCAGCCTCATATGGTCGAGCCCGAGGTCGGTGAGGACGGCGCGGATTCGCCGGGCCTGACGCTCGGCGCGGGTCTCCAGCGTCTGCAATTCGGTCTGCTGGGCGAGCTCGACCTGGTCGAGCGACCGTTCGACGCGGGCGATGATCGCGGCCTTGGGGGCGGCGTCGGCGGCCAGGGACGCCAGCCGGAAGCCCGGCGCTTCGGCGGCGGCGCGGGCCGGCAGCGCGCGGGATTCGAGCCGAGACTGGCGTTCGGGCGGCGGCGCCAGACGCAAGGTATCACCCACCGGCAGCGGCCGGGCCTCGGGGAGGGGGGCTGGCGAGGCGGCCGCCGGCCCGGTCTGTCCCGGCGACCGGCCGCGCAGCGACCCGGCAGCTTCCGCCATCGAGGTGACGATCGACTGGCGGCTTTCCAGGATCGCCTGGCGGCGGGCGATCTGGTCGACCCGCCGCTCGACCTCGCTCTGATCGACCATCTGGCGACTGGTGAGACGGTCGAGCTGGGTGCGCAAATCGCGGATGCGATCCTCATAGGCATATTGCATGGCCGCCTGGCGGTTCATCAGTCCGCCCAGGATATCGTCCTTGAACACCAGGTAGCTGGTCACCGCGGCGCCCCAGACGCCCAGGGCAAGGGTCAGCCCGGCCAGCGACCCGCAGGTGAGATAGGACAGCGATGTCATCCTGAGACCGGCGCCGCCGCGCCAGGCGAAGGTGACCGCACCCTTGGGCACCTGGGCCCGCTGGTTCGCTTCCTGAGCGAGTTGCGCGCGATTGAAGTGGTTGCCTTTAAGCGACATCGGCGAACGATTCCGTACGCGAACGAGACAACGCATTACCGCCGATTAGGGTTAACGAAATGTGGTGAAGGGCGAATGGCGAGTGGCAAATGGGGGGCGCCCCGCCCAGCAGCACCGCGCCAACCCTCGCCCACGCCTTCGTGGGAGAGGGGGCCGCGGCAGAAGCAATTGCTTCTGCCTGACGGCAGCGGCCGGGTGAGGGTGGGCGCGTCCCCGCCATCAGTGCATTCCGGCTCGAATAAAAGGACCGGCCCCCTTCAAACCCTCATCCGGCGCCTCATCGCATCGAGCGAACGCGAGATGCGTTCGCACTCGCTATGCGGCGCAATCCTCTCCCGAGAAGGCGCGGGAGAGGATTGACGCGCACCGAGCGTCTCGCTTCGTCCCTATTCGCTATTCGCTATTCGCTATTCGCTATTCGCTATTCGCCACTCGCCATTCGCGCGCTCACAGCGCCTTGACCGCCGCCAGCACCTCCTCGGCGTGATCCTTGACGCGCACCTTCGGCCAGATCCGGGCGATCCTGCCGTCGGCGCCGATCAGGAAGGTCGAGCGTTCGATTCCCATATAGGTCCGGCCATACATGGATTTCTCGGCCCAGACGCCATAGGCGCCGAGCGTGTCCAGGCTCTCGTCGGTCGCCAGTTGCACGCCGAGCTCATATTTCTTCTGGAACCGGTCGATCGCCTTCAGCGGGTCGCGCGAAATGCCGATCACGGTTGCTCCGGCCTGGTCGAAATCCGGCTTCAGCCGGGTAAAATCCTGCGCCTCGAGCGTGCAGGCCTGGGTATCGGCCTTCGGATAGAAATAGACGACGACCTTCCGGCCGCGGAGTGCGGAGAGCTTCACCGTGCCGCCGCGATCGGCGGGCAGCGAGAAGTCCGGGGCGAGGTCGCCGGTCGACAGGGCCATGATGCCTTCCTTTTGTCAGGTTTGTAGAGGAGTGTGACCACGGTTGTCTGGCGCCCGATCCGGGGCCCGACAGGGGAATCCCACGTATTGCCCGTGGATTTCGCCGATGGTCGGCGAGGAGAGGGTGGGCCAAGTTTTACTGGTCCGCCCTCGTGATTCGTGACCAACGTTCGGTTAACAGAGCACGGGCAGAATGAATCATCCGGCGCGATCGCGCCACAACGAGCCACGGGCCTCGAGGGTCGCTGAGGTGGGGGACGAGACGGAATGGAGATTGGTGCCGACCAGGGCCGCGTTTGCGCGTCCGGGCCCGTTCGAACGGGCCGGTTTGTCGCATTGTGGTCCAATCGGCGTGTTCCGCCGTTCCTGTCGCGCTGGCTGAGCCGGCGCTGGTCGACCCGTAGGCGTATCGTGGTCGGTCTCCTGGCCGCGGTTTTCCTGGCGCTCGCCACGCCCTGCGCCTTCCTCGCCTGGCAGATCCATCGCGGCGGCGGCGTCGCGCTAGACATGCTGACACCCTGGATCGCCCATTCACTGTCGAATCAGCTCGGCGACGGCCGCTCGGTGATGATCGGCTCGGCCGTCGCCGCGCGCGACGCGTCCGGCAGGGTCGAGGTCGAGGCGCAGGACGTCACCATTCTCGATGCCGACGGCCGGCGCATCATTTCCATGCCGCGGGTGGCGCTCGGCCTCGACGGCATGCCGATGTTCGGCCGTCCCTCGGTCCGCCGCATCGACCTGGTCGGGGCTTCGGTCGCACTCAAGGTCGGCGAGGACGGCCAGATCGCCTTCGCCGCCGGCGAGTTCCGCGCCGGGCCGGCCGCCGCCCGGCCGCGTCCGGAAGCTGACAGCGGTCAGGCACCCCAGTCCGAACTGACCTCGAACCTGCCGGAGCCGGAAATGTCGCCGTTCCGGCGGCTGGGCATCTGGCTCGACCTGATCGAGAAATCCGGCCTCGACGGCCACCGCCTCGTCGGCATCGGATTGCGGGCCGGCACGCTCATCGTCGACGATGTCCGTTCCGGCAAGCGCTTCGTCTTCGGCGGCATCGATTTCGACCTCACCGCGCCGCGCGACGGTGGCCTGACCCTGGGTGTCGGTGCATCGGGTTCGGGTGCACGCTGGACGTCGACCGCCTTGATCTCGCCGCGCGACGCCGAGGGGCGGCGCAAGATCGACCTGGTGATGGCCGGGCTGTCGCCGCGCGATCTCAGCCTGGCGGTGCAGCATCCCGAGATGTTCCATGCCGACACGCCGATTTCGGGCTCGCTCAGCGCCATGCTCGACGCATCGGGCGATCCTTCGGGCTTCTCCGGACGTGTCGTGCTCGGCACCGGAACGGTCGGCGACCTCAACAATCCGGAGATGCGCATCGGCATCGACCATGCCACGGCGCAGGTGCGCTGGCAGGCCGGCATGCGCGGCCTCAATGTCGAGCGCGTCCAGATCGTCGCCGGGCAGAACCGCGGCGAACTGAACGGCACGGTCTGGGCGCCGGCCCATCCGGGCGAGCCGTTGGTCGTCGAGATCGCCAGGGCGACCACGGTCGCCTCGCTGCTCAATCCGCATGAGCCGCCGGTGCCCATCGGCCTGACCGACTCGCGTTTCGTCTACCAGCCGGAGAGCCGCGTCCTCAGCATCGAGCGACTGAACGTCGATCAAGGCGCCGAGACGGTCGCGACCATCACCGGCCAGGCGACGCTGACCAGCGCGGCGCCGGCCGTGTCGCTCCGGGTCAATGCCGGCAAGATGCCGCTGGCGCAGGCGCTCAAGCTCTGGCCACGGATCACCAACCCCTATGTCCGCGACTGGGTCGTCGACAACATGACCGGCGGTACGGCCGAGGACACCACGGTGCGTGTCGAGATCGCCGAGGGGCAGCTCGCCACCATGCCGGTCCTGCTCGAGCCCGACGCCCTGCTGGTCCAGTCGAAACTGCGCGGCACGTCGCTGAGGGTCCTGCCCAACCTGACTCCGCTGCGGGACGCCGATGTCGACGTGCTGGTCGACGGCCAGGCGACGCGGCTCTCGGTGCTGCGCGGCACGGTGGAGCCGGCGCCCGGCAAACGGTTGGCGCTCAGCCAGGGCAGCTTCGTGATCGCCGAGCATCGGGTGGCCGATCCGCTGTCGGCGGCCCGTTTCCGCCTGGAGGGGTCGGCGGAAGCGGCTTTCGCCCTGCTCGGCCAGGAGGCGTTCAAGGGCGCTGCGACCGGGCCGGCCTTGCCGAGCGGTCCGGTGCGCGGCACCGTGGTGGCCAATGTCACGGTCAACGTGCCGATCACCGACAAGCTCAAGCCAAGCCAGATCGACTACCGGGTCGAGGCGGATTTTTCCGCCTTCTCGGGCGACAAGGCCTTTGGCGACATGCGCGTCGACAATGCCAGCTTCAAGGTGGTCACCACGCCGCGCGACTTTCTGATGCGCGGCGAGGGCCGGCTCGGCGGCGCGCAGGCCAGCTTCGAATATCGCAAGCCCCGGCCCGACGCCAAACCCGTGATCCGCCTGACCGCGACGCTCGACGATGCCGGCCGGTCCCGGCTCGGCCTCAATATCGGTGGCCGCGTGGTCGGGCCGACGCCGCTCAAGGTGACCACCGAGGGGGACGATTCCGGCCGCTACACGGTCGAGGCCGATCTGACCCAGGCCGCGCTCGCCGAGCTCCTGCCGGGCTGGACCAAACCCAGGGGGCAAGCCGCCAAGGCGCGTTTCGTGGCGGTTGAGACCGATGACGGCTGGCGCCTGGAGGACATGGTGGTGGAGGGCCGCGGCGTGCTGGTGCGCGGTTCAGCCGTGCTCGACAACAGCGGCGGCCTCGTCTCCGGACTGTTCCCCGCCTATAATCTATCCGATGGCGACCGGATCAATGTCCGGGTCGAACGCGCCGGCACCGGCCACAAGGTGACGCTGCGCGGCGACATGATGGATGCGCGTCAACTGCTGCGCCAGATGACCGAGCCGCCGAAGCCCGGCGGCACGACGGGGCCCGGCCAGAGCGGCGAGCTCGAGATCGACATGAAGGCCAACGCCATCGCCGGCGGCAATGGCGAGGTGATCAGGCAGTTCGAGCTGCGCGCGGTCAAGCGCGGCTCCGATATCCGCGCGCTCGCCGCCAGTGGTCGGGTCGGCCGCAACGCGCCCTTCGCCATCGAGCTGCGCGGGCAGGGGGCGGCCCAGCGCCTGGTGGTCAGCTCGGGCGACGCCGGCGCGACACTGCGCTTCCTGGACCTCTGGGGCACGCTGCAGGGCGGCGACCTCGCATTGGTGATGACGCCGCCCCGGTCCGACGGCACCATTCGCGAAGGCAATATCGAGATCACCAATTTCGCCATTCGCGGCGACCGCGCGATATCCGGCATGGTCGCCGCCGCCGGTGAGGCGCCGGGCGCCAGCCGCAGCCAGCGGCCGAACGATGCCTTTGCGTTTTCGCGCTTGCGTGCCGGCTTCACGCGCGCCGACGGCAAGGTGACGGTGAGCGACGGCCTGCTCTGGGGCGCCGCCATCGGCGCCACGGTCGAGGGCGAATTCGATTCCGGCCGCAATCAACTCAGGCTGCGCGGCACCTATGTGCCGGCCTATGCGCTGAACAATCTCTTCGCCCGCATTCCGGTCCTCGGCTTCTTCCTGGGCGGCGCTCCGGACGAAGGGGTCATCGGCATTACCTATGAGATCGCCGGGCAGGTCAGCCAGCCGCGGCTGACCGTCAACCCGCTGTCGGCGGTCGCGCCGGGCTTCCTGCGCAAGATGTTCGAGTTCCGCGGCCGCAGCGTGGTGCGTCCCGACGAGAGCGGCACCACGCTGCGCTGATCGCCCTAGTCGAGTTCGGCGAGGCCCAGGCGCGCGAAAAATTGCGCTCGCTCGACCGGCCCGCCGATCATCAGCGGTAATGATTCAGACAAGGCCGTCGCGCGCATCTCGAAACGCGCGGCGGGCCGGGGTTCAGCGGCCGGTCGGTTCGACCGTTGCGACAAGGCGCCGTATCGCCGTCGTCAGGGAAATCGTGCCGCGCCGTCGTTCGCTGTCGTCCTGGTGCGTGAACAGGCCGTTGGCGATACCTTCGTACATGCCGAGAAGCGCCATCGCCACCGCGTCGGGCACGCCTTCGGCGCCAAGCAGCGCGGCGCGGCGCTCCGGCGGGACCCACGCCGTCGCCACTGGCCGGCCGAGGACTTCGGCAAAGGCCGATGCCACATCGCCGGCGCTCCAGTCGTCCGGCCCACCCAGCTCGACGACCCGCTTGCCCATCCATTCCTGGCAGAGCAGGGCTGCCGCCACGCGTCCGACATCGATCGTGCTCACCATCGGGATTCTCTGGGCGGGTTCGAGAAAGGTCGGCAGCACGCTGTCCGACTTCACGGCTTCCGCCACCTCGCCCCAGGTCTCGACGAAATAGCCCGACCGCAGCAAGGCGGTTGCCGGCGCGACCCCATCGAGCAGCGCTTCGAACCGGTTGAGGGTGACGATGACGCCGGTGCCGGAGCGATGCTGCGCTCCGATCGAGGACAGGACAACGGCCTTGGGCAGACGCGCCCGCCGTGCCGCTTCGGCCAGCGCCGCGCCGAGCTCCTCGGTACGCGCATGGGGATCACCGCTCAGCGGCGGCGGATTGAGCAGGAACGCGCCCGACGCGCCGCTCAGAGCGCCGGCCAGCGCGTCGGCATCCTCGATGCGCGCGACGGCCACCTGCGCGCCGAGGCTTGTCCATCTTTCCCCCTGTTCCTTGCGACGCAGGACGACACGGACGGTCTCGCCACGCTCGATCAGGGCGCGCGCGACCTCGCCGCCAGCCCGCCCGTTTGCTCCAAGCACGACATACATGATCGCCACTCCTTCGGTTCGTTCGACAAGGAAACGGATAGGCGTAGGCTGTTCATGCGTCCAATGCATGGGATATATTGTCAGTATGCGCGAAATGGATTTACGCCGGGTCGACCTCAACCTGCTGGTGGCGCTCGAGGCACTGCTGGATGAGAAGAGCGTCACGCGGGCCGCTCACCGGCTCGGCATGAGCCAACCGGCCGCGAGCCGAGCGCTCGGGCGCTTGCGCGCGCTGTTTTCCGATGCCCTGCTGGTTGATGGACCAGGTGGCTATGTCCTCAGCTCCCGCGCCGAAGAGGTGCGCCCCATGCTGCGCAGGGTGCTCGCGGATGTCGGTGAGATGCTGGAAGCGAACGTGTTCGACCCCGCGACCGCGACGGGCCGAATCCGCCTGCTGATGCCCGATCTCAACGCCGCGGCGCTGGCGCCGCATTTGCTCGCGCGCCTCGCCCGCGAGGCGCCATCCCTCGATCTCGATATTGTCGCGCCGGGCAGGCACGGCGTCGAAGCCCTGGAGCACGGTGCCGCGGACGCGATGGTGGCGCTGCTCGACGAAGCGCCGGCGGGCATTCACCGTCGCCGCCTCTATGACGAAGAACTCGTGACGCTCATGCGGGTGAATCACCCCGCGCTCGCCGGAAAGCTCACGCTCGACCGCTTTCTCGCGCTCGAGCATATCGTGGTGAGCGTCACCGGCGTCGGCCCTGCGCCGGTGGACGAGGTGCTTCAGCGGATGGGGCGAACGCGACGGGTGAGGCTGCGCGTGCCGAACTTCTTCGCGGCGGTCGAGATCGCCGCCCGCTCCGACCTGATCATGACCTTGCCGTCGAGCCTGGCACGCGCGGCCGCCACGATGAGACGCCTGGTATCGTTGCCGCCGCCGCTGGATCTCGGCACCTTTACGATGAGCCTCGCCTGGCACGCGCGCCAGCAAGACGCGCCGAGGCACATCTGGCTGCGGCGTGTCATTGTCGCGGCGGCGGCGGATACCTCGGCGGCAGGTGACGTCGGGAGCTGAGGCCGCCGCGCCGCCGCGGGACTAGCCTTGGCCCGCCAGATCGATGGCGATCTTGCCGAACACCGTATTCGCCTTCATGGCGCGGAATGCCGCGAGGCTTTCGGCGAAACCGAAGGTCGCGCCGACCACCGGCTTCATTCGCGCCTTGCCGATCGCCGCCAGCATGGCTTCGAACTCCCGCACCGAGCCGACGGTGATGCCCTGCAGGCGCACCCGCCGCATCACGGCCAGCGGCAGGTTCAGCGGCGCGATGGCGCCGGAGAGCACGCCGACGAGGGAAATGGTGCCGCCCGGGCGGACCGCGCGCAGCGCGCCTTCCAGCGTCGCCGCGCCGCCGACCTCGATGACGTGGTCGATGCCGTCGGGCGCGAGCTTGCGCGCGGCCTCGGCCCAGCGTGGATTGGCCGCATAGTTGATGATGTGGTCGGCGCCGAGGGCCCTGGCGGCTTCGCCCTTCCGGTCCGACGAGGTGGTGACGATCGCGGTCGCGCCCAGGAGCTTGGCGAATTGCAGGGCGAAGATGGCGACCCCGCCGGTGCCCTGGATCAACACGGTGTCGCCGGCCTTGACCCCGCCATGGGTGGCGAGGGCCGACCAGGCGGTCAAGCCGGCGCAGGGCAGGCTGGCCGCTTCAACCGCATTCAGGTGGTCGGGCACCCTGGCGATGCCATGGGCCGGAAAGATCACGGTCTCGGCCAGCACGCCATCGCCGCCATGGCCGCCGCGCGACGACATCAGGTTGGCCATGGTCGGCTCGCCGTCGACCCAGTCGGGGAAGAAGGCCGGCACGACCCGCGCGCCGGGCCTGAAGCCGGTGACGTCGGGCCCGACCGCGATGACGGTGCCCGCGCAGTCCGAAGCCGGCACCACCGGAAAGCTCTGGCGCGGATTGTAGACGCCCTCGACCAGCAGCAGGTCGCGCCGGTTGAGCGTCACCGCCTCGACCCGGATCGCCACTTCGCCGGGGCCCGGGGCAGGGGTTTCGCGGTCTTCGAAAGCGAGGCCGTCGAGGCCGAAGCGGTTGAGAACCAGAGCCCGCATCATCCGCGCTCGAAATCCTGGCCGGCCATGGCCCAGGCCTTGATGCCGCCGGCCAGGTGCTGGCCATAGGGCAGGCCGTGGGCCTGCGCGATTTCGCTCGCCTGCACCGAACGCACGCCGCCGGCGCACATGAACACCACCCGCTTGCCCTGCGGGTCCGGGATCTCGGCGGGATCGAAGCGCGACAGCGGCAGGTTCACCGCCTCCGGGATGCGCGCCATCAGAAGTTCGTGCGGTTCGCGGACGTCGACCAGCAGGATCTCGTCATTGGCCAGCGCCGCCGCGACATCTTCCGGGCTGAGGTCTTGGACTGGGTAGGACATGCAAACTCCTCGTGACCGGCAGGATAGCCCTCGGACCGGGCCGGGGCGAGAGGGGCAAAAGGGGGAGCGTGGCGTTGGCGGCGTCGCCCTTATCCGGTCAGTCGCCGGCGAGCACGCCGCCGGTTGCCGGTTCCCTGACCCCGGTGGTGGAGGGGAAGGTCAGCGCCAGGCCGCGCATCGAGCGCACGGCGAGGAATGCGAAGGCCTGGGCCTCGAGGAAATCGGACGACCAGCCGACCTCCTCGCCGGTCTTCACCTCGGCGCGGGCGTGATAGGCGAGCAGGCGCAGGAGCTCGGCATTGCGGGCGCCGCCGCCGCAGACGATCCACAGCACCGGCCGCTCCGGCACGAAGTCGGCGGCGCGCGCGATCGAGCGGGCGGTGAAGGTCGTCAGCGTCGCGGCGCCGTCCTCGGTCGAGACATTGCCGACGATCCGGTGGGCGAAGGCATTGCGGTCGAGCGATTTCGGCGGCGACTTGGCGAAGAACGGGTGCACCAGCAGCCAGGCGAGCAGGGCCTCGTCGCCCCGTCCCCTGGCAGCCATTACGCCGTTGTCGTCGAGCGCATGGCCGGTCCGCTCGCGCATCCAGTCGTCGATCAGCGCATTGCCGGGCCCGGTGTCGAAGGCGGTCAGTTCGTCGTTGGCGCCGATGAAGGTGACATTGGCGACGCCGCCGACATTGACCACGGCCAATGGCCGCGGCAGCGCCTTTTGCGCGGCGAGCGCCCGGTGGAACACCGGCACCAGCGGCGCGCCTTGGCCCCCGGCGGCGATATCGGCCTGGCGCAGGTCATAGACCACGGGAATGCCGAGGCGCTGGCGCAGGGCCAGGCCGTCGCCGATCTGCACGGTCATTTTCAGGTCGGGCCGGTGAATGACGGTCTGGCCGTGAAAGCCGATCACCCCGATATCGTCGCGGCTCAAGCCGTTGGCGGCCAGGAAGTTCTCCACGGCCTCGGCATGGGCGCGCGTGATCAGGTCTTCGGCCTTGGCCAGCAGCGGCGTGCGGGTCACCCGGTCCTGAAGTCTCGCCCCTTCCTTCAAGGCCTCGCGCAGCAGCGCCCGTTCGTCCTCGCTATAGCCGCGGTAGCCGGTCGGGCCGAAACCCGAAATGGTCTCGCCGTCGGTGTCGAGCAGGGCGACGTCGACGCCGTCCATCGAGGTGCCGGACATCAGGCCGATCGCGCGCAGGCTCTTGCCGGTCAAAAACCTCGTTCCGGTCAAAACGGCTCTCCCGGTCAGGACGACTCAAAGGGTGAAATCATGCGTTTCCTCTGCTACACCGGCGGCCCGCCGGGCGCGAGGCCCGGCCGGTTTCATCCTGTCTGGAAAGATCATGACCACCCCGACATCAGACTTCCTGCGCGTCCTCACCGAGCGCGGATTCATCCATCAGTCCTCCGATTTCGCCGGCCTCGATCAGCTGGCCGCCAAGGGCGATGTGGTCTGTTATGTCGGTTATGATTGCACCGCGCCGTCGCTCCATATCGGTCATCTCCTGTCGATCATGATGCTGCATTGGCTGCAGAAGACCGGCGGCGGAAAGCCGATCACCCTGATGGGCGGCGGCACGACGCGGGTCGGCGACCCCTCGGGGCGCGACGAGACGCGCAAGATCCTGACCCTCGAGGACATCGAGGCCAACAAGAACGCCATCAAGGGCGTGTTCTCGAAATTCCTGACCTTCGGCGAGGCCAAGACCGACGCGGTCATGGCCGACAACGCGGAATGGCTGACCAAGCTGAACTACATCGAGATGCTGCGCGACATCGGCCGGCATTTCTCGGTCAACCGCATGCTGAGCATGGATTCGGTCAAGCTCCGGCTCGACCGCGATCAGGAGCTCAGTTTCATCGAATTCAACTACATGATCCTGCAGGCCTACGACTTCGTCGAGCTGGCGCGGCGCTACAACTGCAACCTGCAGATGGGCGGCTCGGACCAGTGGGGCAATATCGTCACCGGCATCGATCTCGGCCGGCGCATGGGCACGCACCAGCTCTACGCCCTGACCTGTCCGCTGCTGACCACCGCGTCGGGTGCCAAGATGGGCAAGACGGCGGCCGGTGCGGTCTGGCTGAATGCCGACATGCTCTCGGCCTATGACTACTGGCAATACTGGCGCAACACCGAGGATGCCGATGTCGCGCGCTTCCTCAAGCTGTTCACCACGCTGCCGCTCGGCGAGATCGCGAAGCTCGCGGCCCTCGGCGGCGCCGAGATCAACGAGGCCAAGAAGGTGCTGGCGACCGAGGCGACCGCACTGATCCACGGCCGGCCGGCCGCAGAAACCGCAGCCGAGACGGCACGCCAGACCTTCGAGCAGGGCCAGGCCGCCGCCGACTTGCCGACCGTCACCGTGCCGGATGCCGAGCTTGCCGCCGGAATCGGCGCGCTGGCGCTGTTCGTTCGCGCCGGCCTGGTCGCGTCCAACGGCGAGGCGCGCCGCCAGGTTCAGGGCGGCGGCTTGAGGCTCAACGACGAGGCGATCACCGATCCGCAGTTGGTGGTCACCAGCGGGATGCTGAAGGACGGCGTGCTCAAGCTGTCCTTCGGTCGCAAGAAGCACGTGCTGGTCAAGGCCGGCTGACAGGGAACGCGACGCCAATGACCTTGAAGTTCTTTTTCGGCCCGAAGACCTGCGCGCTGGCCTCGCGCATCGCCCTGGAAGAAGCCGGCGCGGCCTATGAGGCGGTCCGCCTCGACATGGCCGGCGGCCAGCAGCGGACGCCGGACTATCTCGCGGTCAATCCGAAGGGCCGGGTGCCGGCGCTTGGCACCCCGAAGGGTGTGCTGACCGAGACGCCGGCGATCCTGACCTATATCGCCCAGGCCTATCCGGCCGCAAAGCTCGCGCCGTTGGACGACGCCTATGCCTTCGCCCAGATCCAGTCGTTCAACAGCTATCTGTGCTCGACCGTCCATATCAACCACGCTCACAAGATGCGTGGCTACCGCTGGGCCAGCGAGGAAAGCTCCTATGCCGACATGAAGCGCAAGGTGCCGGAGACCATGGCGGAGTGCTTCGCCCTGATCGAACGGGAGATGTTCGCCGGCCCCTGGGCGATGGGCGAGAGCTATACCATCGCCGATCCCTATCTCTTCACCATGGCGCGCTGGCTCGAAGGCGACGGCGTCGACATCGCCCGCTTCCCCCGCGTCCACGACCACACGCGGCGCATGCTGGAGCGCCCGGCGGTGCAACGGGCGATCGCCGGCGACGCGTAAGTGATTGCCGCTTCGATTCGACTGAAAAACCCGCGATCTCAAAAGGTTGCGGGTTTTTTATGACTCAAGATCTGCGCCGTGTCGAACGCGCGACAACCTTCGCCCGCGCAGGCGTGGGGGAGAGTTAGATCCGTCGACCCTCGCCCCCTCATCGCCGCGGCGCCGCCCAGCCCCTCACCACGCCATCCCGCTGCGTGAACGCTTCGATCGCAGACGCTTCGGCGAGCGTCATGTCGATATCGTCGAAACCGTTGAGCAGCTGGGTGCGCCAGACCGGGTCGATGGTGAAGTCGACCGCCAGGTTACCGGCGGTGATGCGCCTGGCCTCGAGATCGACGGTCACCGGCAGTGCCGCGGCCTCGATCAGCGCCTCGGCATCGGCTTCGCTGACGAGGGCCGGAACCACGCCGTTCTTGACGCAATTGGCGGCGAAGATGTCGCCGAAGCTCGGCGCGACCACCACCCGGAAGCCGAAATCGGCCAGCGCATAGACCGCCGCCTCGCGCGACGAGCCGCAGCCGAAATTGCGCCGCGCCACCAGTACGGTCTGGCCGGGCAGGGGCGCGGGCAGCTTCGCCTCCGCGATCAGGTCGTGCAGCAGGAAGCGGCCATAACCCTCGGGCTTGCGCGGTTCCTTCATGAAGCGCGCCGGGATCAGCTGGTCGGTGTCGATATTGGCGGCGGCCAGCCGCAGCATCGGCGCGGTCTCGGTCTTGAACGGCCTCATCGCATCCGCCTCACATCGGTGAGCCGGCCGGTGACGGCGGCGGCCGCCACCATGGCCGGCGACATCAGGTGGGTGCGCGCAGCCGGACCCTGGCGGCCCTTGAAATTGCGGTTGGTGGTCGAGGCGCAGCGCTCGCCCGGACCGACCAGGTCGCCGTTCATGCCGACGCACATCGAGCAGCCGGAGGCGACCCATTCGAGACCGGCGGCCTGGAAGATCGCGGCCAGGCCTTCCTCCTCGGCCTGGCGCTTCACCGCCGAGGAGCCGGGAGAGACCACGCCGGGCACCACCGCGCGCTTGTCGCGCAGCACCTCCGCGGCGGCGCGCAGATCCTCGATCCGGGCGTTGGTGCAGGAGCCGATGAACACCCGGTCGACGGCGATGGCGTCGATCCTCTGGCCGGCGGCCAGATCCATATAGGCCAGCGCGTCGCGGACCGCCGCGGCTTTGACGGGATCGTCGATACGCGCGGGATCCGGCACGGTCGCAGTAACAGGCAAGGCATGTTCCGGGCTGATGCCCCAGGTGACGGTCGGCGCGATCTCGGTGCCGTCGAGCACGACCTCCCGGTCGAATTCCGCATCGGCGTCGCCGGCAAGCGCCGCCCAGGCCGCCTCGGCCGCCTCCAGTGCCGCGCCTTCCGGCGCGAAGGGCCGGCCCCTGACATAGGCCGACGTCGTCGCGTCCGGCGCCACCATGCCGCAGCGTCCACCGGCCTCGATCGACATGTTGCAGAGCGTCATGCGGCCGTCCATCGTCAGCGCCCGGATCGCCGTGCCGGCATATTCGATGGCATGGCCCGCCGCGCCATCGGCGCCGATCGTGGCGATGACGGTCAGCATGATGTCCTTGGCCGAGATACCGGCGGCGGTCGTGCCGTCGACCCGGATCCGCAGCCGTTTCGGCTTCTTCTGCCACAGGGTCTGGGTCGCCAGCACATGCGCGACCTCGGAGGCGCCGATGCCGAAGGCATAGGCCCCGAAGGCGCCGTGGGTGGAGGTGTGGCTGTCGCCGCAGACGATGGTCAGCCCCGGCAGCGTCAGGCCCTGTTCGGGGCCGACGACATGGACGATGCCCTGGCGCGGATCGTCGAGCCCGAACAGCGTGATGCCATGGGCCGCGGTATTCGCAGTCAGCATGTCAACCATGCGGGAAATTGATGGGTCCGGGATCGGGCCGCCCCGGCCACGGGTCGGCACATAATGATCGGCCACCCCGAAGGTCAGGTCGGGCCGGGCCAACCTGGCGCCACGCGCGGCTACCTGACCGAATGCGTGATGGGATCCTTCGTGGACGAAATGCCGATCGATCCACAAAAGCGACAATCCGTCGTCTCGCGTGGTGACCACATGGGTATTCCAGAGCTTGTCGAAGAGGGTAAAGGGCCCCGTCACGGCGCAATACTCGCGATCAATGCTTGACCAGGAAAGATTGTATCATAGACTAGACAATACCGGGAAATTGCTACGGTGTGGTTGACGTCGATGGACTTCCAGGCGCAAACGATTGCAGAAATGTCACACTCCGCAAGGGGTTGTGGCGCACGTGGCGCTGACGGTCATCGGGGTGGCGGGACAATCATGGCAGACGCAATCGAGACCTCCAAGACGCGACGGGTCTACCTGACCCTGCGTGATCGGATTACCTCCGGCGAACTGACGCCGGGAACCCGGCTGCCGTCGGAACCGGACCTCGCCGATCTGCACGACGTCTCCCGCGTGACCATTCGCCGCGCGCTGGCCGAACTCGAGCGGGAAGGGCTGATCTCGCGCCGGCCCGGCGCCGGCACCTTCATCACCGCACGCATGATCAAGCGTCCGATCGTCGCAGACCTGTCCAATGCGCTCGCCCATCTCGTCGAGATGGGCCGCTCGACCGATGTCCGGCTGCTGCAGTTCGGCTATCTCGACCCCGCCCTCGAAATCGCCGAGGCGCTGCGTCTCGATTCCGGCGAGAAGGCCCAGCGCTCGGTACGCGTGCGCATCATCGACGGCGAACCGTTCAGCTATCTGGTCACCCATGTGCCCGCGCGCATCGGCACGACCTATACCGAGCAGGAGCTCGCGGCCCAGCCGCTGCTGACCCTGATCGAGCGCTCCGGCGTCAAGGTCGACCGCGCCACCCAGACCATCTCGGCGACCCTTGCCGGCCCCGACGTCGCCGAGGCGCTGGGCATCGACATCGGTGCGCCGCTGCTGGCGCTCACCCGCGTGGTCTATGACGTCAAGCGGCGCGGCATCGAGCACCTGGTCGCGCTCTATCGCCCGGACCGCTATTCGTTCCAGATGGATCTGGTGCGCATCGATTCCGGCGGTGACCGGCTATGGTCGCCGGTCGAGCGGTTTCGCGGCGGCAGCAATTTCAACGGCACCGCCACGGCCGACTGATCGACCGGTCGCGCGTCATCGCGCGGTCAACTGCGACTTGAATGGTTCAACGACCGGCCCTTAATGCCGGCGCTTCCAGGGTAACGGGAAAGACGGAGATGAGCGGGATGACTTCTCTCAGTGGATTGTCGCGGCGCAGCCTGATCAAGGCGGGGACGGCAGGGGCGACGCTGCTGTCGGCGCCGGGCCTTCTGCGGGCCCAGCCCGCCCCGGTGAAACTCGGCATTCTCCAGCCGGTGACCGGCAATCTCGCCCAGGACGGTGAATATGGCCGGATCGGCGCCGAGGCGGCGATCAACGAAATCAACGCGGCCGGCGGCATCAAGTCGCTCGGCGGCGCCAGGATCGAGATGGTGTTCGGCGATGCCCGCTCCAATCCGGAGGGCGGCACCCAGGAGGTCGAGCGCATGCATGCCGAGGGCGTCGCGGCGGTGGTCGGCGGCTTCGCCTCGCCGATCTGCCTGGCGGCATCGCAAGCGGCATCGCGCTACGACCTCGCCTATGTCGTCGATGTCGGTGTCTCCGACGCCATCGTCTCGCGCGGCCTGAAGAACACTTTCCGCTTCGGCCCGGGCTTCGGCACGGTGACGAAGGCGGCGATCGACAACCTGGTCAAGCTCAACGACGCCGCCGGCAAGCCGGCCAAGACCGTCGTGCTGGTCCATGAGGACGGCCTGTTCGGCACGGGCCTCGCCAAGCTGATGAACGAGCGGCTTTCGGCGCTCGGTTTCCAGATCCTTGAGACCATCGCCCATCCGACGCCGGCGCGCGACATGTCCAACGTCGCCCTGCGCATCCGGGCGCTCAACCCTGATCTGGTGATCCCCTCGAGCTATTACGGCGAATTCGTTCTGCTCGCCCGCACCATGCAGCAGCAGCGTATCCGCCCGAAAGGCATCTATGCCGTGCTCAACGGGGCAGCCTCCAATTTCCGCTTCGTCAAGGAATTCCCCGACGCGGCGGCCAATGTCATGGACTGCAATCACTGGGCCGACCCGCGCAAGCCGAAGACCGCCGAACTGCGCAAGCAGGTGGAGGCGACCGGCCGCTTCTGGCTCTACAACACGCCGCTCAACTATTCCTGTGTCCGGCTGGTGGCCGACGCCATCGAGCGGGCGGCCTCGCGCGACCGGGTCAAGATCATCGAGGCGATCACCGCCTCGACCTTCGCCGATCACATCATGCCCTATGGTCCGACCCGGTTCGAAAACGGCCAGAACATGGGGGCAGGGCCGGTCAACACCCAGGTTCAGGGGGGCGACATCAAGGTGATCTTCCCGTCCGAATTCGCCGACGCCAAGCCGGTTTTCCCGGTCACCGGCTGAGATCCGGCACGCGCGGCGTCCAGCCGCGCGCGCCACATAAGAGACGACCCTGACGCGACCTGCGCTGGCCGGATCCATCCGGCCAGAACGAGATGCCTTGTTTTCGAGAAAGAAGCAGGATCATCAGGTGTTTCATTCCTACCCGCCTCAGATCGTGCTGGAGGCCGTGCTCAACGGACTTCTGACCGGCGCCGTCTATGCCCTGGTCGCACTCGGGCTGACCTTGGTCTACGGCGTCCTGCACATCATCAATTTCGCCCATGGCGCGCTCCTGACGCTCGCCATGTTCGCGGTGCTGATGGTCCATCTCGGCCTCGGCCTCGATCCCTATTGGGCCATTCCGGTGCTGGCGCCGCTGTTCTACGGCCTGGGCTACGGCCTGCAGCGCCTGGTCATCGGCCCGGCGAGCCGCAATGACGACGGCTCGATCCTGCTGGTGACGCTCGGCCTGTCGATCGTGCTGGAAAACGCGCTGCTCGCCATCTTCCGCTCGGACACCCGCGCGCTGACCCTCGACTACTCGTTCCAGGTGGTCGACCTCGGCTTCGCGCTGCTGTCGCTGCCCCGGGTCATCGGCTTCGGCGTCGCCATCCTGGTGGCGGTGCTGCTCTGGGCGATCCTGGCGCTGACCGATACCGGCAAGGCGATCCGGGCGGTGGCCAAGGAGAAGCTGGGCGCGGCGCTGGTCGGCATCGATGTCCGCCATATCTATGCCGTCACCTTCGGGCTCGGTACGGCCTGCATCGCGGTCGCGGCGTGCCTGCTCATGCCTTCCTTCTACGTCAATCCGCGTGTCGGCAACGCCTTCGTCCTGGTCGCCTTCACGGTTGTCGTGCTCGGCGGCATGGGCTCGATCCCCGGGGCGCTGATCGGCGGCCTGGCGATCGGCGTGGTCGAGAGCCTGTGCGGCCTCTATCTCGGCGAGAGCCTCGGCCAGATCGGCATCTTCCTGATCTTCATCCTGGTTCTGCTGTTCCGCCCCACCGGCCTGTTCGGAGCCAAGGCATGAGGCTGCGCGACTTCCGATCGGTCATCCTGGTGGTCGCGCTGCTGGCGGTGCTGCCGCTCGCCGTGCCGCTGCTGGTCGGCACCGGCCTTGCCGCCGGCGCCAATCTCCTGGTCAACCTGCTGGTCTTCGCGCTGATCATCACGCTCGCCGCCCAGGGCTGGAACATTGCCGGCGGTTATGGCGGCCAGTTCTCCTTCGGCCACGCCGCCTTTTTCGGCACCGGCGCCTATGCCCAGGCGATCCTGCAGACGCGCTTCGGCATCAATCCCTGGGCAGCCCTGCCGCTTGCCATCGCCGCCGGCGCATTCGCCGGCTTCGTCATCGGCTATCTCGCCTTCCGGGCGCGGCTGCGCGGCTCCTATTTCGCCCTGGTGACGCTCGCCTTCGCCGAGGTGTTCCGGATCCTGGCCAATGCGGCGCCGGTCACCGGCGGCGCCGCGGGCATCCTCTTGCCGCTGGACGTGCGCATCGGCAATTTCCAGTTCGCGGCGCGCGAGGGCTTCTTTTATCTCGCGTTGGCGCTGGTCGCCCTGGTCCTGGTGATCAATCGCGCCATGGAACTGTCGCGCTTCGGCGCCTATCTGGTCGCGGTGCGCGAGAACGAGGACGCGGCGCGCGCGCTCGGCGTCGATACGCTGAAGGTGAAGCTGCAGGCCATCACCCTGTCGGCGGCGATCACGGCGATCGCCGGCGCGCTCTACACCCAGAAGTTCCTCTATATCGACGCCAATATCGCCTATGGCTCGTGGATCTCGGTGGAGGCGCTGCTCGCGCCGATCATCGGCGGCATCGGCACGCTGTTCGGCCCCTTGTTCGGCACGCTGACCCTGCTGGGCCTGGGCGAACTCGCCAAGATTGGCATTCACGCGCTGTTCGGCACGGCCGTGCCAGGGGTCGACCTGGTCGTCTACGGCGTGCTGCTGATCGCCGCCATCGCCTTCGCCCCCCAGGGCGTCACCGGGCTCGCCCGGCGCCTCGCATTCGGGGGAGGCCGCTGATGCTGAAGGTCGAGGGCGTCACCAAACGGTTCGGCGGCCTGGTCGCGGTCAATGACGTCACCATGCAGGTCGAGGCGGGCACGATTTCCGGGCTGATCGGCCCGAACGGCGCCGGCAAGACCACGCTGTTCACCATGATCTCCGGCTTCGAGCAGCCGACCGCCGGACGCATCCTGTTCGAGGGCCAGGACATTACCGGCCGGAAGCCCGAGGCGCTTGCGCTGATGGGCATTGCCCGCACGTTCCAGATCGTCCAGCCCTTCGCCGGGTTGAACGTCTGCGAGAACATCGCGGTCGGCGCCTATCTGCGCCATCAAGGCCGCGACAGCGCGCTGGCCAAGGCCAGGGCGGTCGCGGCCCGGGTCGGTCTCGGCGCCGATCTCGACAAACCGGCGGCATCCCTGACGGTCGCCGGCCGCAAGCGCCTGGAACTCGCCCGCGCGCTCGCGACCGAACCGCGCCTGCTGCTGCTCGACGAGGTCCTGGCCGGCCTCAACCCTTCCGAGATCCGCGACATCCTGCCGGTGATCCGGGCAGTGCGCGCCACCGGCATCACCATCCTGATGATCGAGCACGTCATGCAGGCGGTGATGAGCCTCTGCGAGACCGTCCACGTCATCGCCAACGGCCGCACGATTGCGCAAGGGTCGCCGGCGAGCGTCGTCGGCGATGCCGGCGTGGTGGAGGCCTATCTCGGCCACGGCGCCGCCAAGCGGCTCAGCACGGAGGCCGCCCATGGCTGAACCCTTGCTTGCCATTGACGGCCTGCATGCCGGCTACGGCGCGACCGAGATCCTGCGCGGCCTGACCATGACGGTCGAACCCGGCGAGATCGTCGCCGTGCTCGGCTCCAACGGTGTCGGCAAGACCACGCTGAACAAGGTGCTGTCGGGCGTCTGCGCGGCGACGTCTGGACGCATCCGCTTCCTCGACCACGACATCACCCGGGCCTCATCCCAGGCGATCGTCGATCTCGGCCTGATCCATGTGCCGGAGGGCCGGAAGATCTTCCCGAACATGACGGTGAAGGAAAATCTGGAGCTCGGCTCCTACCGGCGGGGCAAAGCCAACAGATCGAGCAATCTGGACAAGATATTCGCAATCTTTCCCCGTTTGAACGAACGGGTGGGACAATTGGCCGGCACGCTCTCGGGGGGCGAACAGCAAATGCTCGCCATCGGCCGCGGGCTGATGGCCGAGCCGCGGCTGCTCATCCTCGACGAACCCTCGCTCGGCCTTTCGCCGCTGCTGGTCGAGGAGATGTTCCAGCTGGTCGCCCGCATCAATGCCGAGGGCCTCGCGGTCATGCTGGTCGAGCAGAACGTCGTGCAGTCGCTGGAACTGGCAAGCCGCGCCTTCATCCTGGAGAACGGTGTCTTCGCCCTGAAGGGCAGGGCGCAGGACCTGGCCGCCGATCCCGAACTCAAACGCGCCTATCTGGGGCTCTGACCATGAGCATCGTCACGCCTGGTGTGAAGACCGCCACCGAACTCGCGGCCGAGCCGCGTTCGCAATGGCTCGCCGAATGGGGGCGGTTCGCCGCCAACCTGACCTTTCACGACCTGCCGACGCCGGTCGTGGCCAGGACCAAGCAGGTGATCTTCGATTGCATCGGCGCGATCGCGGCGGGCATGGCGGAACCTGAAATGCAGGCGCTCGTCATGCGGCTCGGCGCGCTCGACGGCATCGGCTCCTCCCAGGTGATCGGCAGTTCGAAGCGGCTGTCGGCCTCCAACGCGGCCTTTCTCGGCGGCACCGCCGGCACCATGCTCGAACTCGACGAGGGCAACCAATATGCCCGCGGCCATCCCGGCATTCATGTCGTGCCGGCGGCCCTGATCGCCGCCGCGCGCATGGGCTGTTCCGGCGAGGAACTGATCACCGCGGTCGTGCTCGGTTATGAGATCGGCGCGCGCATCGGCATAGCATGCAAGCTCAATGTCGCCATGCACCCGCACGGCACCTGGGGCACGGTCGGCGCGGCGGTCGCCGTCGCCAGGCTGCACGAGGCCGATCCCGAGGCCATGATCGAAACCATCAACGTCGCCTCGTCGCTGGGGCTGACCACCAGCCGCAAGACCATGCTGGAGGGCGCGACCGTCAGGAATTCCTTTGCCGGCTTGTCCAACAAGCTCGGCCTGCTCGCCTGGGAAATGGTGGCCGCCGGTTTCGGTGGCGAGCGCGACGGCGTCGCCACCGTCTACGGCACGGTGGCGGCCGGCGATTTCCGGCCCGCGGCGATGACCGACGAGCTCGGCGAACGCTACGAGATCGCGCGCAATTATTTCAAGCGCCACGCCGCCTGCCGCTACACCCATGCGGCGCTCGACGCGCTCGCCGACATCGTCAAGCAGGCCGGCGGCAAGGTCGATCCGCAGGCCGTGCTCGGCGTCGACGTCGCGACCTATGTCTGGGCCGCCCAGCTCGACGATCCCGAACCCAGGACCATGCTGGCGGCGAAGTTCTCGCTGCCCTTCGCGCTCGCCACCACCCTGGTTCACGGTCGCGCCTCGATCGAGGCGTTCCGCGACGCGGCGCGCGCCGACAAGGTCACCAGGGCGCTGGCGAGCCGGGTCCGGGTCGACGAGGATCCGGCTTTGACCGCCATGCTGCCGGCGGCGCGTCCGGCACGGGTCACGCTCAGGCTCGCCGACGGGCGGGAACTGACGGCGACCGCGATCACCAACAAGGGCGATACCGAAGATCCCTATGCGGCGGATGAGGTGGAAGCCAAGTTCGTCGACATTACCAGCCCGCTCTGGGGCGAGGCCAAGGCCAAACGCGTGATCGCCGCGGTCAAGGCGCTCGACACCGATTTCGACCCGCAGCGCCTCCTGGCGCTTCTGCACATATCCGGAGACGCCTGATGCAAAACACGGCCCAGATCCTGCGCGCGCGCCTCCAGCAACGTCCCGTCCTGGTGGCGCCCGGCGTCATCGATCCCCTGACCGCGGTGCTGGCGGTCAATGCCGGCTTCGAGGCGCTCTACCTCACCGGCGCCGGCATCGCCTATTCACGGCTCGGCATGGCCGATGTCGGATTGACCACCATGACGGAGGTGACCGAGGTCATCGCCCGTATCGCCGACAAGGTCGACGTGCCCCTGATCGTCGATGGCGATACCGGTTTCGGCAATGCCATCACGGTGCAACGCACCATGCGCTTCTTCGAGCGGGCGGGTGCCGCCGCCATCCAGATCGAGGACCAGACCTTCCCCAAGCGCTGCGGCCATCTGCGCGGCAAGGACGTGGTGCCGGTCGAGGAAATGGTCGGCAAGATCAAGGCCGCGGTGGATGCCCGCATCAACGGCATGCTGGTCATCGGCCGGACCGATGCCGGCGCCGTCGAGGGCTTCGAGCGCGCCTTCGAACGGGCCGAGCGTTATGCCGAGGCCGGCGCCGACATCATTTTCGTGGAAGCGCCGCGCACCACCGAGGAACTGGCGGCGGTGCCGAAGGCGCTCGGCGGCAAGCGTCCGCTGATGGCCAATATGGTCGAGGGCGGGCGCACGCCGATGACCCCGGTGCGCGAGCTGGAGGCCATGGGTTACGACCTCGTGGTGTTTTCCGCCGGTGTGGTGCGCGCCATGGCCAGGACCGCGCGGTCGTTTTACGATACGCTGAAGGCGGACGGCACCTCGGACGCCATTCGCGATCAGATGTATTCCTTCGACGAGCTGGCCGAAATCGTCGGCACCACCGAGCTGCTGGAGCAAGGCCGCAAATATGATGCGGCGGGGGGCGGGTCGTGAGTGCGCTCGACCCGGTCACCCTGGCCGTCCTGAAGGGGCGGCTCGAGCAGATCGCCGACGAAATGGACGCGACGCTCTACCGCTCGGCCTTCAATCCGATCATCGCCGAGGCCCGCGACGCCTGCCACGGGCTCTATCACCGCGACACCGGCGACACCCTGGTGCAGGGCACCAAGGGCCTGCCGATCTTCGTCGGCGCCATGGCCTTCGCGGTCAAGGCGGTGATCGACAAGGTGAAGCTGCAAGGCGGTCTCTCCGCCGGCGACACCTTCATCTTCAACGACCAATATGTGGGCGGTACCCATCTCAACGATTTCCGCCTGGTCCGGCCGATCTTTCGCGACGGGCGGCTGTTCTGCTGGCTCGCCTCGGCCGGCCATTGGCTCGATATCGGCGGCAATGTGCCCGGCGGCTACAATCCGGTCGCCACCGAGAGCTTCCAGGAGGGCGTGCTGATCCCGGTGGTCAAGCTGGTCGCCAAGGGCGAGCTGCGCCAGGACATCGTCGATATCCTGGCCGCCAATTCGCGCCTGCCGCATTCCAACTGGGGCGATCTCAACGGCCAGCTCAACGCGCTCGATCTCGGCGAGAGGCGGCTCGGCCAGTTGCTCGACGACTATGGCGATACGATCGTCGACCAGGCCTTCGCCGCCTTTTCCGACCGGGCGGAGGCCTTGATGCGCGAGGCGATCAGCGCGCTGCCCGACGGGCGCTACGCCTTCGAGGACTATCTCGACAATGACGGCATCACCGACGAAAAGCTGACCGTGGCGCTCGACCTGACGATCTCGGGCGACACGATGACGCTCGATTTCTCGCGCTCGTCGCCGCCTTGCCAGGGGCCGATCAACATCTCGACGGCGACCACGGTCGCCGCCTGCTACGTCGCCTTGAAACATGTCTTCACCGAGGTGCCGGCCAATGCTGGCTGCCTCCGGCCGATCGGCTTCGTCATCCCCGACACGACCTTGCTCGGCGCCCGCGCGCCCAAGCCCATGGCCGGTTATACCGAGACGATCCTGCGCCTGATCGGCGTGGTCTTCGGCGCGCTCGCGGTGGCCGTGCCCGAGCGGGCCACCGCTGGTCCGTTCGGCACGATCAACGCCCTGTCGATCGCCGGCCATCGCGCCAATGGCGCGCGCTGGGTGATGTTTTCCTTCTTCGGCGGCGGCCTCGGTGGCAATCCGGAAAGCGACGGCCTGAGCCACGCCAACAATCCGATCTCGACCGCCACCATTCCTCCCGTCGAGATCCTGGAGGCCGCCTATCCCGTGATGTTCACCCAATGGGCGCTGCGCCCGGATTCGGCCGGCGCCGGCGAGCACCGTGGCGGGCTTGGCGCGGTCTATGAGATCGAGCTCCTGGACACGCCGGGCGCCGAGGTCTTCCTGCTCGGCGAGCGCGGCCGCTATGCGCCATTCGGCGTCAATGGCGGTTCGGAGGCGGCGCTCAACCGCTTCTCCTGGACCGATGACGGCGGCACTCATGTGCCGCCCATGGCCTCCAAGATCACCGGCGTGAAACTGAAGCGGGGCCATCGTGTCAGGCTGGAGACGCCGGGCGGCGGCGGCTTCGGCGATCCGGCGCGGCGCGATCCGCAGGCGATCGCCCGCGACATCATCTTCGAATATGTGACGCCGGCCCATCTCGACGAGCATTATGCCTCGGGTTCCTGCGATCTGCCGGGAGCGGCGTCATGACCGGCGGCAGCGGCAACAAGCTCGTCGGCGTCGATGTCGGCGGAACCTTCACCGACCTGTTCTTCATGGACGAGGCCAAGGGTACGTTCCTGACCGGCAAGGTGCCGTCGAACCGCGGCGACGAGGCGGTCGGCTTCCTCGAAGGCCTCAGGACCTTCGGGGCGCTCGAAGGCCTCGGCTCGATCGTCCATGGCACGACGGTCGGCACCAATGCGCTGCTCGAGCGCAAGGGCGCGCGGGTCGGGGTCATCACCACGCCGGGCTTTCGCGACGCGCTCGAAATGCGCCGGCGCGACCGCCGCAATACCTGGGGTCTGTGGGGCGACTTCACCCCGATCGCCGACCGCGACGTGCGCGTCGAGGTTGCCGAGCGCACCCTCGCCGACGGCACCATCCGCCATGCGGTCGATCCCGAAGAGGTGCGCCTGGCGGCCGAGGCGCTGGTCGCCAAGGGCGTCGTGGCGCTCGCCATCATCTTTATCAATTCCTACGCCAATCCAGCCAATGAACGGGCGGCGGCTGCGGCGGCACGCGCCGTCTGGCCGAACGAGCACGTCTCGGTATCATCGGAAATCCTGCCGGAAATCCGCGAATTCGAGCGCGCCTCGACCACCGCGCTCAACGCCTATTTGCAGCCGGTGGTCGGCTCCTATCTCGCCAAGCTGGAGGCGGCGCTCGCCGGCGAGCGGTTCGGCGGGCCGTTCCACATCGTCCAGTCCAATGGCGGCGTCATGTCGACGGCGACCGCGCGCCGGCTGCCGGTGCGCACCGCGCTGTCCGGACCGGCCGCCGGTGTCATCGCGGCCGCCGCGATCGCCGGAGCCGCCGGTTATCCCGACGTGATCACCGGCGACCTCGGCGGCACTTCCTTCGACGTCTCGCTGATCGCGGGCGGCGAGGCGGCGCTCGCCGCCCAGACGACCATCGATTTCGGCATGGTGATCCGCAATCCCATGATCGAGATCACCACTATCGGCGCCGGCGGCGGCTCCATTGCCCATGTCGACAAGGGCGGCCTGCTGGAGGTCGGTCCGGAAAGCGCGGGGTCGCGGCCGGGCCCGGTCGCCTATGGCCAGGGCAATGACCGGCCGACGCTGACCGACGCCAATGTCGTGCTCGGCCGGATCAACGCCGAGCGGCCGATCGGCGGCGTGCTCCGGCGCCTCGACGTCGAGGCGGCGGCCGACGCGATCCGCCGGCATGTCGGCGACCCCCTCGGGCTTGGTCCGCACGAGGCCGCCGAGGCGATCATTCGCGTCGCCGATGCCCGCATGGCCGGCGCCATCCGGCTGGTTTCGATCGAACGCGGGCATGATCCGGCCAAGTTCGCCCTGGTGCCGTTCGGCGGCGGCGGCGCGTTGCATGCCGGCGCGCTGATCGCCGATATCGGTCTGAAGGCGGCGCTGGTGCCGCGCTTTCCGGGCGTCACCTCGGCCATGGGCTGCGTCATCGCCGATATCAGGCACGACCAGGTGCAGACTTTGAACCTGGCGCTCGACGGGCTGGACGCCGAGACGCTCGACCGGCGCATGGTCCGCGAGGGCGAGGCGGCGCGTGCCGTGGTCGCGGCCGCCGGCCTCAGCGTCGAGCGCATCGACGTCACCTTCGAGCTCGACATGCACTATCTCGGCCAGACCCACACGGTGGCCGTGCCGCTGCCGGTGACGCTCGCCGACGGGCGGACCGGCATTACCGGCGAGATCACCGCCAGGGCCTTCGAGACCGCCTATTCCCGGGCCTTCTCGCGGCTGCTGCCGGGGCTGGGCGTGCGCATCGTCAACCTGCGCACCGCCGCGATCGGCCGGCGTCCGCAGATCGACCTCGGCGCCCTGGCGCCGGGGCCGGACGCCTCGGTCGCCAAGGCGCGCATCGGCGAGCGCAAGGTCTGGTTCGGCGGCTGGCGCGACACGGCGATCTGGTCGCGGCTCGACCTGCCGGTCGGCGCCGTCGTCGAGGGCCCGGCCATTCTCGAGCAGCCCGACGCCACCACCGTGGTGCCGCCGGGCCAGCGCGGCCGGGTCGACCAGCTCGGCAATCTGATCGTGGAGCGCGGCTGATGAACCTTGCGTCGACGGCGCTGCTCCTCTGCGACCTGCAGAACGACTTCATTCATCCGGACGGCGCCTATGGCCGGGCGGGACAATCGGCCGAGGCCATCGCGGCGGTGCCGGCCCGGGTGAAGCCGCTGGTCGACCGTGTCCGCGCCCATGGCGGATGGATCATCTCGACCCATTTCACTCTGGTGCCGGGCAAGGGCGGCGAGCCCTTCATCTCGGCGCATCTGAAAAAGCTCCGGCCTTTCCTCGCCAAGGGCGATTTCCTGCCCGGCGCCTGGGGCCACGACCTGGTCGACGATCTCAGGCCGGCCGACATCCAGGTCGAGAAGGTCGCCTTTTCCGCGTTCTACATGTCCAGGCTCGAATGGGTGCTGAAAAAGGCGGGCGTGGAGCATCTCCTGGTCTCGGGCATCGTCACCAATGGCGGCGTCGCCTCGACGGTGCGTGACGCCCATGTCCGTGATTTCGAGGTGACGGTCATCGAGGATGGCTGCGCGGCTTTTTCGCCCCATATCCATGCCGAGGCGATCGCGGGGCTGAAGCCGGTGGCACGGATCGCCACCGTGGCGGAGCTGATGGCGGAGATCGGTGGGTGAGGGCCGGGGGAAGGCGAATGGCGAATAGCGAATGGGGCATGCGGCGAGACGCGCGCGACCAACCCTCTCCCATAGGGAGAGGGTTATCTGGCGGAGCGAGAACTCCCATGTCCCGCGTGCTCGTCGATGACCTGCCTTTCGACACCACCATTCCCCTCGCCATTATCGGCGGTGGCGCCGCGGGCCTTTGCGCGGCGCTGGCCGCGGCCGAAACCGGTATCGACCCCGTCGTGTTCGAACGCGACCCGCTGCCGCAAGGCTCGACATCGCTCTCCGCCGGCCTGATTCCGGCGCCGGCGACCAAAGCGCAGCTTGCCTCCGGCATCGCCGACAGCGTCGAACGCTTCGCAAGGGATATCCAGGCCAAGGCCCATGGCGAGGCCGATCCCACGGTGCTGAAGCTCGCGACGGAAGGGGCGGGGCCGGCCGTCGACTGGCTCTGCGACCGCCATGGCCTCGCCTTCACCGTCATTGACGACTTCTCCTATCCCGGCCATTCCGCCCGGCGCATGCACGGGCTCGCCTCGCGCTCGGGCGCCGAGCTGATCGACCGGCTGCGCGCGGCCGCCGAGCAAGCCGGCGTGGCGATCATGACCGGCGCCCATGTCACGGCGCTGGTCGCCGCGGCCGACGGCACGGTGCGCGGCCTGGAGCTGACCCGGCCGGATGGCGCGACCGAGCGGATCGGCGCCGGGACGGTGGTGCTCGCCTGCAACGGCTATGGCGGCAACAAGGCCCTGGTCGCAACCCATATCCCGGAGCTGGAACATGCGCTCTATTTCGGCCATGCCGGCAACCAGGGCGATGCGGTCCTTTGGGGCGAGGCGCTGGGCGCCGGGCTGAAACACATGACCGGCCATCAGGGCCATGGCTCGGTGGCCCATCCGCACGGCATCCTGATCTCCTGGGCGGTGATCATGGAGGGCGGCTTCCAGGTCAATGCCGCGGGCAAACGGTTCTGGAACGAGGCCCAGGGCTATTCGGAAGCCGGCGTCGCCGTGCTCGGCCAGCCCGGCGGCATCGCCTGGGACATTTTCGACGGACGCATCGCCGGGATTGCCGGCCAGTTCGACGACTTCAGGCGGGCCGAAGCCCAGGGCGCCATCGTCGCGGCCGAAACGCCGGAAGCGCTCGCCCACGCCATGAAGATCTCCCCGCAAGCGATTCGCGCGACTCTCGAATCGGTCTCGGAGCTCAAGCGGAATGGCGGAATCGATTTCTCAGGACGCGACTGGTCTGGCTCGCCGCAACTCGAGCCGCCTTACCGCGCGGTGCGCGTGACCGGTGCGCTGTTCCATACCCAGGGCGGGCTTCGGGTCGATGATCACGCGCGCGTCCGCCGGCCCGACGGATCGGTGCTGCCCAATCTTTTCGCGGCAGGGGGCGCGGCGGTGGGGGTGTCAGGTCCGCATTCGTCAGGCTATCTTTCCGGCAATGGCCTCGTGACCGCCGTCGTCCTCGGACGCATTGCGGGGGCCGAGGCGGCCAGACAGGTTCTTGATGCCAGTTGATATCGAGGGGCTTCGCCCGATCCTCGCCCGCGTCAAGGCGACGCCCGCCAGCGCCCATCCCGATGAGTGGATGGCGGCGGCCTGTCCGCAGGCGACCGTCGAACAGCGCTTCCAGTTGAGGGCCATGCTGGCCGAGGCGCCGGAACCGTCGTTCGAGCGCGACGCCAAACGCATTCCGGCGTTGCAGAAGCTGCTGGCCAAGCTGAAGCTCGCCGCCTTCTTGGTGCCGCGGGCCGACGAGCACCAGGGCGAATATATCGTGGCGCGCGCCGAGCGGCTGAAATGGCTGACCGGCTTCACCGGCTCGGCCGGTTTCGTCGTCGTCCTGCGCAAGGAGGCCGCCCTGTTCGTCGACGGGCGCTACACCTTGCAGGCGCCCGCCGAGACCGATGCCAGCGTCATCGCATGCCGCCATTTCAAGAAGCCGCCGGCGATCGAATGGCTCGCCGGCAAGGTCAAGGCCGGCGACCGCGTCGGTTACGACCCGCGCGTCACGCCGGTGAGCGAGGCCGAGCGCTGGCGCGATGCGCTGGCCAAGGCCGGCGCCGAACTGGTGGCGCTCGACGACAATCCGATCGACCAGCTCTGGGCCGACCAGCCGGGCGACCCCTTCGCCTCGGTTCACGCCCATCCGCTGGCTTTCGCCGGCGAAGAGAGCGCCGACAAGCGCGCCCGCCTCGGCGAGGAAATCGCCCGGCGCGGCGCCAGGGCAACGGTGCTGAATCAGCTCGATTCGATCGCCTGGCTCCTCAATGTCCGGGGCGGCGACACGCCCTCGACGCCGCTGGTGCAGAGCTTCCTGGTGCTTGCCGCCGATGGCCACGCCACCTGGTTCGTCGACCAGCGCAAGCTCACCGCGGGCCTTGCTCATCATCTCGGCAATGGCGTCACCATCCGCCCGATCGAGGCCTTTGCCGACGGCCTGAAGGATCTGGCGGGCGAGACCGTCTCGATCGAGCCGGACACCGCCACCGCCTGGATCAAGGCGCAGCTCGAACAGGCCGGCGCCAAGGTCGTCCGGGGGCCCGATCCGACTGTCCTGCCCAAGGCGCGCAAGAACCCCGCGGAACTCGCCGGCACGCGAAAGGCCCATGTCCGGGACGGCGCCGCCATGGTGCGTTTCCTCGCCTGGTTCGACGCCGAGGCGCTGGGCCTGAGCGAATTGCAGGTGATGGCCAAGCTCGAGGAGACCCGTGGCGAGGACCCGATGTATCGGGGGTCGAGCTTCACCACCATTGCCGGTTCCGGCCCGAACGGCGCCATCGTGCATTACCGGGCGACCGAGGCGACCGCCCGGCCGGTCGAGACGGGTACGTTTTTCCTGCTCGATTCCGGCGGCCAATATGGCGACGGCACCACCGACATCACCCGCACCATTCCGGTCGGCCGGGTGCCACGTGAGCTGAAGCGGCATTTCACCCTGGTGCTGAAGGGCCATATCGCGGTGGCCACGGCGCGCTTTCCCAAGGGCACCGGCGGCATCGCCATCGACGCATTCGCGCGACGTCATCTCTGGGCCAACGGGCTCGATTTCGACCATGGCACCGGCCATGGCGTCGGCAGCTATCTCGGCGTCCACGAGGGGCCCGCCCGCATCTCGCCGCTCAGCCAGGTGCCGCTCGACCCCGGCATGATCCTGTCCAACGAGCCCGGCTATTACAAGACCGGCTCCCACGGCATCCGTATCGAGAACCTGCTGGTGGTGCGCGAGGCGGCGGCCGAGGGCTTCCTGGAATTCGAGACGATCACGCTGTGCCCGATCGACCGGCGCGCCATCGATATCGGACTGCTCGACGCCACGGAGCGGGCCTGGATCGACGCCTATCATGCCCGCGTGGCCAAGGCGCTGGCGCGCCAGCTCGACGGCGCCGCGCTCGCCTGGCTCGTCCGGATGACCAAGCCATTGTGACGGCCGAGCGTGTAACCAGGGCCAAGCTGCCGCGTTCGGCCGGAGCAACCGGCCGCGGTCCCGTATCATATTTGTTTTGTTGTCTTTTTCCTGCTTGAAGCGGATTTTGCCAATATTTTGTTAAGGCTGTTCGCTGATCGTCCCCACTGGGCTGAAACCATTGGGGACCCTATGCGCCTTCTGAATCGTCTGCCGCTCGCGGCCAAAGTTTCCGCGCTTGCGGCGTTGCTGATCACGGTCGTCGCCGCCGGCGCCGCCTGGTACACGGTCGCGGAGATCGGCACCCGGATGGATGCCATCGTCGAGAGCCAGCTGAACGAGCGCATGATATCCAACGCGAAGGCGCTGGAACTCGGTGTCGCCGGGGCGGCGATCGAGCGCAACGCGGCCGGCGCGCTGCTGCGCATCAAGCTGCCCGGACTGCCCAAGGAAGGCGATCACACCATTGTCGATCACGCGGTCGACACCGCGACCATTTTCCGCGTCGATCCCGCCAATGGCGATCTCATTCGCTATTCGAGCTCGGTCAAGACCGAACAGGGGCAGCGTTCGGTCGGCACCCGCATTCCGGCGTCGGCCCGCATCGCCCAGGGCATTGGCCGGGGCGAAGTCGTCACGGATTACATCTTCCTCGCCGGCATCAACCGGATCGCCCGTTATTTGCCGCTCGTCGGTCAGGACGGCAAGGTGGTCGGGGCGGTTGCCGCCGGCGTCAGCAAGGCCGAGGCCGAGGCGCTGGCCGCCGGCATGCGCAACAGCGTCCTCGCCGCGCTCGCCATTCTCACCCTGGTCGCGGCCGCCGGCGTCTTCATCGTGCTGTCGCGCCTGCTGAAGCCGGTCCGCGAGGTGGCTGACGCCATCAATGCGCTGGCCGAGGACAAGCCGGTCGCCCCCTTGCGGCACGCCGCCCGCCAGGACGAGGTCGGTCTGATGGCGCGGGCCGTCGACAGCCTTGCGGCAAGCCTCGCCGAGCGCGCCGAAATGCGCGCCAGCGAGGACGCCCGGGTCGCCGGCGATATCGAGCGTCGGACCCGCGTCGAACTGGCGATCCGTACCTTCGATGCGGCCATCGGCGAAGTGGTCGAGCATGTCGCATCGCGCGCCCGCGCCGTCGGCGAAGCGTCCGGCACCGCGTCCGCCTCCGGCGAGGCAGCCGAGACCGGTGCCCGCGAGACGGTGGCGGCGACCGAGGAGACGCTCAGCCGCGTCACCGGCATCGCCGGCGCGACCGAGGAGCTCAACGCTGCGATCGTCGAGATCCGCCGGCAGACCGAGGAAGCGCTCAACGTATCGGCGGAAGCGACCCGGGCGGTCGAATCCGCTTCCGGCGACGTCGGCGGCCTTGCGTCGACGGCGGAGAAGATCGGCGAAGTGGTGCAGCTCATTCGCGCCATCGCCGAACAGACCAATCTGCTGGCGCTCAATGCCACGATCGAGGCGGCGCGCGCGGGTGAGGCGGGCAGGGGCTTCGCGGTGGTCGCGAGCGAGGTCAAGCAATTGGCGTCGCAGACGGCGCGCGCCACCGAAGACATTGCCGGCCAGGTCTCGGCCATCCAGCAGGCGACTGGCCGCACCGTGTCGTCCATGACCGGCATTTCCGACACGGTGGTGAAGATGCGCAACGCCAGCGAGGCGATCTCCAGCGCGATCGACCAGCAGGCCATGGCAACCCGCGAGATCGGCGTCAGCGTCGAAAGCGCGGCGGCCGTCGCTCAGGAGGCCGGCCAGGCGATCGGTACGGTATCCGAGCGCATCGGCGCGGTCGGCTCGGCCGTCCAGTCGCTGAACCAGGTGGCGACCGGCCTCGACAGCGATGTCACCGCCCTGCGCGACGCGGTGGGCACGTTCCTCGGCGCCGTCAAGGCGGCGTAAGTTCGCTCCGCGGCCGACAAGCTGAAAGCCCGCCCGGCATTGCCGCGGCGGGCTTTTTTCATGGGATTGGAGACGGGTCAGGATTGCGCGCGCTTCAACGAACCCTCTCCCAGAGGGAGAGGGTGGCCGCGTCAGCGGCGGGGTGAGGGGTCGTCCATCTCCAGAGAGGGCGGCATGCGGCGCGAGCGTCGGCTGCAGTCCTGAGAGGTTACGCCCCTCACCCGGCGCCTGACGGCGCCACCCTCTCCCTATGGGAGAGGGTTGGTTTGCAGGTGCCATTGCACGCATAGCGAACTTCGGAGGCCGTCAACTGGCGCGTGGGTGTCGCTCGATCCGCACTCGCCGCCCTTCTATTCGCCCCCTTACCCCTGGAACAGCACTTCCACGCCCGCCGCCATGCGCAGCATGCGCCGGTCCTGGCCGGCGAGCGCGGTCATCATGAAGCCGACCGGCAGGCCCTTCACCTGCGGGCAGGGGATGGAGACGCCGCAGAAGTCGAAGATATTGCCGACCGTGGTGTTGCGCAGCACCAGGCCGTTGGCGGCCCAGAACTGGTCGTCGGAGGCGATCAGGTCGAAGATCTTCGGCGCCCGGATCGGCGTGGTCGGCAGGATCAGCGCGTCGATATCGGCGAGCCGGTCGCGCATGCGCCGGATCAGCTCGGTCCGCTTGTTGATCAGGCGAATATAGTCGGAAGCGGTTGCCTTGGCGCCGATGCGAATGCGGGCGAGCACGCGCGGATCGAAGTCGCGGGCCCGCTCCTCCAGCCATTCTGCATGGACGGCGGAGGCCTCGATCGCCACGAAGGGTGCTTTGGCCATGGCGTCGGTGAGTTCCTGCAGGAGGTCCTCGATCGACACGTCGGTAATGCGCGCGCCGGCCTTGGCGAGCTTGGCCACCGAGGCTTCGAAGGCCTTCTCGACCTCGGGTTCGGTCTGGCCGAACAGCCGGCCGCGCGGCACGCCGAGCCGCAGGCCGGAGACCGGCGCCGGCTCCAGCGCCCAGGGCTCCTCGCCGGCCAGCACCGCGTCGGTCGCGGCGCAGTCGGCGATGTTGCGGGCCAGCGGCCCGATCGAGTCGAGCGCATAGGACAGCGGGAAGGCGCCGGTCTTGGGGATCCGGTTGGCGGTCGGCTTGAAACCGACGCAGCCATTGAGCGCGGCGGGAATGCGGATCGAGCCGCCGGTATCCGAGCCGAGCGCCATCCGCGCCGTGCCTTCGGCGACCGAGACACCGGCGCCGGACGACGAGCCGCCGGGCACCCGGCTCTTGTCGGCGGCATTGCCGGGCGTGCCGAAATGCGGATTGATGCCGATGCCGGAAAAGGCGAATTCGCTCATATTGGTCTTGCCGACGATGACCGCGCCGGCCTGCCTGAGCCGGGCGATGACGGGAGCATCGCTCTTGGCCGCCGGCCGGTTGCGCAGGATCGACGAGCCCGCCGTGGTGGTCTCGCCGGCGACATCGAACAGATCCTTCACCGAGATGACCCAGCCGTCGAGCGGCGACAGGCAGACCCCGGCCTTGGCGCGCGCATCGGCCGCGTCCGCCTCGGCGCGAGCCCGCTCGGTATAGACCTTGGTGTAGGTGACGCGGCCGTCCGAGTTCGGGTCATCGATACGGGCAAGCGAGGCTTCGAGGGCGTCACGTACGGCTGTGGACATCGGGATTCTCCATGGGGTGACGGACTGTCGGGGAGGGACCGGCGGCGGTCAAGTTGACGAAACGAGACCCGGCTTGCGGCCGGGCCTCGGGATTTCGCCAATGGATCTTGGCTGTCAGATCGCCTCGACCCCGCACCATTCGGCGACGAACAGCGCCATGGTGCCGGTCGAGCGCTTCAGGCTGGCAATGCTGAAGCGTTCGTCGAAGCCGTGCGCCAGCTCGCAATAGGGGCCGTAATTGAGCGTCGGGATCTTGTCGAACAGCGCATAGACGCGGCCGTCGAGATAGGCCGGCAGCACCTGGGCGGTGAGCGGCGCGCCATTCACTCTTTGATGCGCCCGGCCGAGCACGGCTTCGGCTTCCGAGCCGGGTTCCAGCACGTAGCCTTCCGTGGTGAAACCGTTCCAGGTAATGCGCGGCGGATTGTTGGCCAGGAACCGGTCCTCGCGGGTCGCCTTGGCAACGGCATCCTCGATGGCGCGCATCATCTGCTCGGGCTTTTCCCCCGGGAAAATCGCGATGCGGCAATCGAAGGTGCACCAGGCCGGCACCGAGGAGGCCCAGTCGCCGCCCTTGATCTTGCCGATATTCAGATTGATCGGATGCGGCGTGTCCTTGAACAGAGGGAAGTCGCCGACCTTGGTGTTCCAGAAGGCTTCGAGCTCGCGCAGCTTCCGGATGATGCCGAAGGCCGCTTCGATCGCATTCTGGCCATTGCCGGCCTCGCGCACATGGACGGGGAAGCCGGCGACGTCGATCTGGAACCAGACGACGCCGACATTGGTGCGCGTCACCTTCTCGCCCGACGGCTCGGGGATGATCACCGCTTCGCCCTTGTAGCCCTGCAGGTGGCACTGGAGCGCGCCGTTGCCGGTCGATTCCTCCTCCACCACCGACTGCACGGTGACGGTGGAGGCCGGCTGCAGCCCGGTCCGCTTCAAGGCGTCGAACACCGCGAACATCGAGGCATGGCCGGCCTTCATGTCGCCGGCGCCGCGGCCATAGAACCAGTCGCCGTCGATGCGCGGCTCATAGGGCGGGCTCGTCCACATCTTGGTCGGGCCTTCCGGCACCACGTCGATATGGCCCTGCATGATCAGGCTGCGGCCGGTCTCCTGTTTCGGCCGGTGGATGCCGACGACGATCGGGGCCTTGGAATGCTCGGGCGAGAAGGGCGAGCCGCCCGGGTGGCGCTTGATCGCCTCCTCGTCCATCGCGAAACGGTCCATCGCCCAGCCGCGCGTCTTCATCTCGCGGAAGATGAAGTCCTGCACCGCATTCTCCTCGCCGCGCCGCGAGGGAAAGCGCACCAGCGCCTTGGTCAGTTCGAGCTGGTCGGCGAAATTGTCGTCGACGGCTTTCAGGATCTTGTCGGCGAGCGCGGCATCGAGCGGCATGAAAAGCTCCGGGCAGTTCGGCAAAGGGAATGAGGGGAACGCGGCACAGAACCCGCGCGACGATGGTCAGATCGGCTCGACGCCGCACCATTCGGCGACGAACAGCGCCATGGAGCGGGTGACGCGTCTCATGCTGGCGACCGAGAAGCGCTCGTCGAAGCCGTGAATGTTTTCCGAGATCGGGCCGTAGCAGAGCGCCGGCACCTTGTCGTAGAGCGCATAGACCCGGGTATCGAGATAGGCCGGCGTCACCAGCTCCTCGAGCGGCTTGCCGGTGGCGGTCTGATGCGCGCGCGCCAGCACCGCCTCGGCGTCCGAGCCGGGTTCCAGCACATAGCCTTCCGTGGTGAAGCCGTTCCAGACCACCTTGGGCGGGTTGTTGGACAGGAAGCGGTCGTTCAGCGAGGCGCCGGCGATGGTCGCCTCCACGGCCTTCTGCATGGCCTCTGGCCGCTCACCCGGATAGATCGCGATGCGGCAGTCGAAGGTGCACCAGGCCGGCACCGAGGAGGCCCAGTCGCCGCCTTCGATCTTGCCGATATTCAGGTTGATCGGGTGCGGGTCCCGGGCGAACAGCGGGTGCTCGCCTTTCTTGGCGTTCCATTGTGCTTCCAGCCCGCGCAGCGCGCCGATCAGGCCGAAGGCGGCTTCGATGGCGTTCTGGCCGGAGCCGGCATGGCTGACATGGACGGGCAGGCCGGCGACCTCGACCCGGAACCACAGCACGCCGGCATTGGCGCGAATGATCTTTTCCTCTTCCGGCTCGGGGATCAGCACGGCCTCGGCGCGATAGCCGCGCAAATGGCATTGCAGCGCGCCGTTGCCGGTCGCTTCCTCTTCGACCACCGACTGCACGGTGACGGTCGCCGCCGGCTGCAGGCCGATGCTCCCGAGCGCGTCGAACACCGCGAACATGGCGGCATGGCCGGCCTTCATGTCGGCGCCGCCGCGGCCATAAAACCAATCGCCCTCGATATGCGGCTCGAAGGCGGGCCTGGACCACATCGCGTCCGGGCCTGCGGGCACGACGTCGACATGGCTCTGCAGGATCAGGCTGCGGCCGGTCTCGGCGCGGGGCCGGTGGATGCCGACGACGATGGGCGCCTTGGAGTGCTCGGGCGAGAACGGCGAACCGCCGGGATGACGCTTGATCGCGTCCTCGTCCATGGCGAAACGGTCCATGGCCCAACCACGCTTTTCCATCTCGGCGAAGACGAAATCCTGGCACGGGGTTTCCGCGCCGCGCAGCGAGGCGAAGCGCACCAGAGCCTTGGTGAAGTCCATCTGGCGCTCGAAATTGTCGTCGACGGCTTTCAGGATCTTGGCGGCAAGGGCATCATCAAGCGGCATGAGGCGGGCTCCATTCGGCGGCGAGCCTAGCGGCGGGGCAGCCGCGAACAAGCGCGGATGACGCAGCCTTGCTCCGCACATCGGCCCTTGCGAGGCTCGCCCCGAGCGTGTTTGGTCGCCGGCCAGACCTCACAGATTCCAGAATTCGCCGGGATATCGCCGATGAAAGCCGTCTTCACCGATCTGCACCGTGGCCACGATCCCAAGCGTTTCGTCCTGCGCGGCAAATTCGCCCAGGGCGAGGAGCGGCCCGAACGTGCCGACCGGCTGACCGCCGGATTGCAGGCCGGCCGGCACGAGCTCCACCCGGCTGAGATCTTCGGCCAGGGCCCGCGGCTCGGCGTTCACTCGGTCGATTACCTGCGCTTCCTCGAAGAGGCGGCGGCCGAATGGAAGCAATTGGTCGATGCCTCCGACGAGGTGCTTGGCAATGTCCATCCGGTCCGGCGCGGCGGCACCATGCCGCAATCGCTCACCGGCCGGGCCGGCTGGTACATGCAGGACATGGCCTGCGGCATCGGGCCGGAAACCTGGATCGCCGCCTCCTCGGCGACCGACGTGGCCGTCACCGCGGCGGAATTCGTCATCGAGGGCGAGCGTGCCGCCTATGCGCTCTGCCGGCCGCCGGGACACCACGCCTATCGCGACATGGCCGGCGGTCATTGCTTCATCAACAACACCGCCGTCGTCGCGCAATATCTGCGCTCGGTGCACGACCGGGTCGCCGTGCTCGACATCGACATTCACCACGGCAACGGCACCCAGGCGATCTTCTACGACCGGCCGGACGTGCTCACCGTCTCCGTTCATGCCGATCCGAACCGCTTCTATCCGTTCTTCTGGGGTTATGCCCATGAGCGCGGCGAGGGCGCCGGCGAAGGCTTCAACCTGAACATTCCCGTGGCGCTGGGCGCCAACGACACGGCTTATGTCGGTGCGATCGAACAATCGGCCCGCACCATCGCCGCCTTCGATCCAGGCATGCTCGTCGTGGCGCTGGGCCTCGATGCCTCGGCCGACGACCCGTTCGGCGGCGCCAAGGTGACGGCCGAGGGCTTCCGCCGGGCCGGCGAGGCGATCGCCCGAATGGGCCTGCCGACGCTGTTCGTCCAGGAAGGGGGCTATCTCTCCGACAATCTCGGGCCCAATCTGGCGGCCGTGCTGGGGGGCTTCGAGGCGGCCGCCTGATCGGGGATCGCACGAGACCGGGGACGCCACGAAGCCGGGGAAGCCATGAGACCGAAGGGCCGGGGACCACTCGAATCGCTTTATTTCGACTACCCGGTCTTCGAAACGAAGCCGGCTCCGGAGCTTGCCGGGCAATCCAGGCGTCATCCGGTGGTCATCGTCGGCGCCGGCCCGATCGGCATGACGGCTGCCCTGACGCTGGCCCGCTATGGTGTCAGGAGCCTGCTGCTCGACGCCAAGAACACCTTCAACGATGGCAGCCGGGCGATCTGCATCGCTAGGCAGAGTTTCCAGATCCTCGACCGGGTCGGTGCGGTGGCGCCCTTCCTGGAGAAGTCGCTCGGCTGGACCCGCGGCCGCAGCTTCTATCGCGGCCGCGAGATCTACAGCTTCGAGATGCCGCATGGCGCGCATGAGAAGTACATGCCCATGTACAATCTCGAACAGCAATATATCGAGCAGTTCCTGCATGCGGCGGTGGCGCGGAGCGACCTGATCGAGCTGCGCTGGGAGAGTGCCGTTACCGATATCGAGGCCCGTGCCGATGGCGTGACGCTGGATGTCACCTCGCCCCATGGCGCCTATCGGCTCGCCGCCGATTATGTGCTGGCCGCCGATGGCGCGCGCAGCACGATCCGCGGCAGCCTGGGCCTCAGGCTCGCGGGCGCGAATTACGAAGGCCGCTATGTCATCGCCGACGTCCAGATGGACCACGACTATCCGACCGAACGGCGCGCCTTTTTCGAACCCGCCTCCAATCCTGGCGGCACGGTGCTGGTCCACAAGCAGCCCGACCGGATCTGGCGCGTCGACTATCAGCTGAAGGACGGCGAGAGCGAGGAACTGGCCATGCGCGAGGAGACGATCCGCGCGCGGGTCGGCGCCATCCTCGCCGATATCGGCCACCAGGGCGACTGGGCGCTGGAATGGTGGAGCGTCTATTCCGCCAACACGCTCTGCCTCGACGATTACCGCCATGGACGCGTGATCTTCGTTGGCGACAGCGCCCATATCGTGCCGATCTTCGGCGTGCGCGGCTTGAACAACGGCTTTGCAGATGCCGAGAATATCGGCTGGAAACTGGCCTATGTGCTGAACGGCGAGGCCGGCGCGGCGCTGCTCGACAGCTATTCGCCGGAACGACGCGGCGCCACCCTCGACGTCTTTGCCAATGCGACCAAGAGCACCCGTTTCATGACGCCGCCGACCCGCGGCTGGAAACTGGTGCGCGAAGCCGTGCTGTCGCTGGCGCTCAGCCAGGATTTCGCGCGGGCCTTCGCCGATCCGCGCCAGATGGCGCCCTATACCTACGCCGACAGCCCGCTGACACCGTTTGCCGGGCACGATCACACCTTTGCCGGCGGACCGGCGAGCGGCGCGGCCGGGGTGAACGTCAAACTGGCGGCCGGCGGTTTCCTGCTCGACCTGGCCGGCGACGGTTTCATCGCGCTGGTCTTTGCCGATGGTTCCGTGAGCGCCGCCATGGCCGATTGCCTTGATGCCCTGGCGCGCCTCGATCGGCGCTTCAGGGCCGTGATCATCACTCCGGACGGGCAGGGTGGCGCGATCGCCGATCCGGACGGCGCGGTCTTTGCCCGTTATGGCGCACGGCCGGGCACGGTCTATTTGCTGCGCCCCGACCTTCATGTCGCCGGCCGCTGGCGTGACGCCGTGCCGGCCGAGATTATCGCGACCTTGTCGGCCTGCCTCGGGAGAACGGCGCCATGACGTCCAAGCCTGCGCCTCTGCCTTTCGCGAGGCTCGAAACCGTCTATGAGCAGTTGGCCGAAGCCATAGACCGGGCCGGCGAGGCCAATGAAGCGCTGTTCCTGACCAAGCTGGTCATGGTGATGGCGCAGCGCGCCGGCGAGGGGCTGGACTTCGCCGATTGCCTCGCGGTGGCGGGAAAGGACCTCGTGGCATCGGCGGCCGAACGGGCTTCCTGAGGATCGGGACTGCTGGATGGGTGGGTGTGTCCGGCTTCCGCCGCCCCACCACCCCTTCCGTCTTGCCCGGGTTTGTGCCGGGCATCCACGAATTCAGCCGAGCTGGTCGCGGAGATTGGATCAATCCCGGTCCTCGGCGACGCGGGAACAAGTCGTGAATGCCCGGGACAAGCCCGGGCAAGACGATGCAGTGAGCTGACCGCAAGCCCGGCACCCCCGGTCCATGCGCGACCCCAGCGACAGATCCTGGTCCCGGCCATCCACGAATAGCTCGACCGCACAAGCCGGGGATGGCCGTGACAAGCCCGGCCAGGACGCGGTGAGAACCGGAGACGCCCGTCAAAGTCTGTTGTTCGAAAAACAGACCGGTTGTCCTGTTTTATATTTGTGCTAGCGTCCTCCGCTGGAGAAACGTGATGGCGACGGACGAGAGGCGAGGGCGCAAGCGCACGAATGACCCGGACGGCCTGCGCCGCCGGCTGCTCGATGTCGCCTTCGACGCCTTCCAGCGCGCCGGTTATCACGCGACCAGCATTCACGACGTGATGCGGCTCGCCGGTGCCACGGGTGGGGCGCTGCATCATCATTTCCCGACCAAGAAGGCGCTTGGTCTCGGCGTGCTGAACGAGCGGGTCGCTGAGGCCGTCGAGGCCACCTGGATCGCCCCGGTGACCGCCGCCGCCTCGGCGCGCCAAGGCATCCTCGACGTGTTCGACACCATCGCGACGGATCTCGAACGGCAGGGCGGCGTGCGCGGCTGTCCGCTCAACAATCTGGCGCTCGAACTGTCGCTGGCCGACCACGAGTTCCGCATGGCGACGGAAGCGATCTTCCAGCGCTGGCGCGAGGCGCTTGCGCGGTGCTTTCGCGCCGACCGGACCGACGACGCCGACGGCCTCGCGACCTTCGTGGTCGCCGCCTATTCCGGCGCCATGGCGATGGCCAAGGCGGAACAGAGCGCCCGGCCGTTGCGCGCCTGCGCCGTCCATCTGGCCGGGATGCTCGACCGGAGCGGCGCCACGACAAACAACAGCCTGGGGAGACGAGGATGAACCGCATGCGCCTGTTCTACGGTCCGCTCAACATGTTCGGCGCCAAGGTGCAGATCGCCGCCTTCGAGAAGGGGCTCGATTTCGACGTCGTCATGGTGCCCTTCGACATGGACCGGCTCTACGAGCCGAAACATCCGGAGGTGCTGCGCATCAATCCCAAGCGCCAGGTGCCGGTGCTGATCCATGGCGATCTCGAAATCTTCGATTCGACCCAGATCTGCGAATATTTCGAGCATCTGAAACCCGAGCCTGCGCTCTGGCCGGCTGAGCCGGCGGCGCGCGCCCGGGCCCGCCTGACCGAGCACAAGTCCGACGAGGTCTATTTTCCCGATATCATCAGGCTGATGAGCCTGCAGGACCAGCTGGGCGGCGAGCCGGCGGTTGCCGCGCTCACGGCCGCCGGCCGGTTCCATGCCGAGATGGAGCGGCAGGTCGACGGCCGGGACTATCTCGCCGGCGAATATTCCGTCGCCGATATTGCCTTCTTCATGGCGCAGCTCTTCGGCGAGCGCATGGGCGCGCGGCTCACAGCCGACCACCCGAACCTGATCGCCTGGCGGGCGCGGATGACGCAGCGGCCGGCCGTGCGCCGGGTCGTCGGCCCCATGGTCGCCTATCTCGTCTCGGTCGGCAGGCCGATCCCGCCGTTTCTGGCGGATCTGACGGGCGGGCGGCCAACCGCCTGACCGGCTCCGGGCGGCGCATCCGCGTCGACGCGACCTCTTCAGTGTCGCCCGGCAACGGCCTATGATGGCTGCGGGGGCTTTGACGATAATGTCGGAGAGATCATGCGCGCATCCAGGATCGTCGCTGTCGTTGCCCTCTTGGCGCTTCTCCTGCCGGGCGCCGCGCTCGCCGGCGTCAATGTCCGCTTCATCGCCCCCGAGCGCTTCGGCGACCAGGACTTTCGCAGCCCCTACAAGCGCGACTCGCTGATGAAGGAGCTGGAGCGTTACCTGCAGCGGATGGGCGAGCGCTACCTGCGGCCCGGCCAGACCCTCAGCATCGAGATTCTCGATGTCGATCTCGCCGGCCGTTACGAGCCGTTCAACACCCGGTTCAACGATATCAGGGTGATGCGTGACATGACGCCGCCGCGCGTCAAGCTGCGCTACCGCCTCGCAATGGCCGGCCGGACCATTGCCAGCGCCGAAGAGACCGTCTCCGATCTCGACTATCTCACGAATGTCCAGGCGCGCAATTCGAGCGAATGGCTGCCTTATGAGAAGGCCATGCTGCGCGACTGGTTCCGCAGGCGTTTTGCCGAGAACCGCCCGCCGCGCGGGTAGGACAGGGGCGTTTCGAACAGGAGCGCTGCAGCTCGGTCTTCTGGTCATAATGTTCCCATAATTGGGAACAAGTCTGCGTCCATGCAGATTGTCGGCTTGCCTCTCCTCAACGACGCCATTCGCCAGCACCCCGAGGCCGGGCCGATGCTGCGTGCCTTTCACGCCCTGGTGGCGGCGGCCGACTGGTCCGGCGCCGCAGATCTTCTCGCCACCTTGCCGCGCAGCCGGCCGGATGGGCCGGGCGGCCAATGGCGGCTCGTGCTCGATCATCCGCCCCTGACGATCCGCTGGTCGGTGCATTTCGCCGCCCGTCTCGTCGTCATCGACGGCATTTCACTTGAATCTCCATGACATCCAGAGGTCAGCCAGATGGAACCACTGAAGCCGATCCGCTCCACTGAAGATCACCGGCGCGCGCTCGATGAGATCCGCGCCTTGCTGGGCGCCGCCGCCGGCACGCCGGAGGCCGACCGCCTGGAGGTGCTGGCGATCCTGGTGGCCAATTACGAACAGAAGGCCGCCGATCTCGGCGCCCCCGATCCGGTCGCGGTCATCGGTTTCGCCATGCAGGCGCAGGGGCGGTCGCAGGCCGAGCTCGCCGAAGTCCTCGGCTCGCGCTCGCGCGCTTCCGAGATCCTGGCGCGGCGCCGGGCGCTTTCGGGCAGCATGGCCGACAAGCTGGCGCGCGCCTGGGCCATTCCGCTGGATTTGCTGAGCCGGCCTTATCAGCTGGCCGGCGGCGAACTGAAGCGCTGGGCCAAGCGCGCCGGCGTGGCGACCGCCGCCCTGGCGCTGCTGGTCGGGGGCGGCGCCGGCGCGCTGCTCGTGACCTATGGCCGGGATCTGCCCGAGGTCGGCCAGCTCGCGACCTATCGTCCGGAAAGCGTCACGCGGCGCGATGCCAATGGCCGGCTGCTGGAGCGACGCGATTTCGTCGCCCTCGACATGATCCCCGGCCATGTCGTCAAGGCCTTCCTGGCGGCGGAGGACCGGCGTTTCTTCGACCATGGCGGCACCAGCCTGCCGGCCATCGTCCGGGCCGCCGCGCAGAACATCGCCAATCTCGGCAACGATCCGGCCGGCGGCTCGACCATCACCCAGCAGGTCGCCAAGAACCTGTTGCTGGCCGATCAGCCGCGGTCGCTCCGCCGCAAGGTGCGCGAGGCGATCCTGGCCAGCCGGATCGAGGCGGCGCTGTCGAAGGAACGCATCCTGGAAATCTATTTGAACCAGATCTATTTCGGCGGCGCGGCCTATGGCGTGGCCGCCGCCGCCGACACCTATTTCGGCAAGCCGCTCGGGGCGCTCAGCATGGCGGAGGCGGCCTCGCTCGCAGCACTGCCCAAGGCGCCGAACCTCTATCGGATCGATCTCGCCGACAATGCCGGGCGTGCCCGCTCGCGGCGCGACTGGGTGCTCGGCCGCATGGCCAGCGACGGCATGATCAGCGAGACCGCGGCGGTGCTTGCCCGCAACGAGCCGCTGCGCCAGCCCTGAATGGCCGGGGGTGCGGTTCAGGCCGCGGCGATCACTCCGGGGCGGCCTGCTGCCGCCCCCGGAACCCCATGGCCAGCACATAGAGCTCGCTCGAATCGGCACGGCTCGCCTGCGGCTTGATGTGTTTCACCGTGGTGAAGTCGCGCTTCAGGTCGACCAGCAGCTGGCCCTCGGTGCCACCTTGCAGCACCTTGCAGAGGAAATGCCCGCCGGGCGCCAGCACCTCGCGGGCGAAATGGATGGCGAGCTCGGCGAGATAGATGATCTTGATGTGGTCGGTCTGCTTGTGGCCCATGGCATTGGCCGCCATGTCCGACAGCACCACGTCGGCCTCGCCGCCGAGCAGGGCCTTCAGCTGGTCGGGCGCGTCGTCGGCGGTGAAGTCGCCCTGGATGAACTCGACGCCCGGCACGGGATCGATGGCCAGGAGGTCGATGCCGACGATCTTGCCCTGGCCCTTTTCCAGGCCGATGCGCTTGGCCGCCACCTGCAGCCAGCCGCCGGGCGCTGCCCCCAGGTCGACGATGCGCTGGCCGGGTTTCAGCAGTTTCAGCTTGTCGTCGATCTCGATCAGCTTGAACGCGGCACGCGAGCGCCAGCCTTCGCGCCGGGCGCGCGCCACATAGGGATCGTTCAGCTGGCGCTCCAGCCAGCGCTGCTGGCTGGTGGTGCGCTTCTTGGCGGTTTTCAGCCGCACCGTCATTTCGCGGCTGCCGCCACCTGATTTGGCGCTCATCGCCGGCCTCCGTCATGGGGTCGATAGAAAGGCCGCCGCCAGACGCCGTCGGCCCGCATCAGCCCGACGAGAATGCCTTCGCGCAGGCCCCGGTCGGCCACCCGCAGGCGCTGGCAGGGAAAATGCCGGCGCATGCCCTCCAGGATGGCGCAGCCGGCCAGCACCAGATCGGCGCGCTCGGCACCGATGCAGGGATGACCGATGCGCTGCTCATAGGTCATGTCGAGCAACTGGTCGAGGATGGTGTCGACCTCGCCGGCCGCCAGCCAGGCGCCGTCGACCCGTCGCCGGTCATATTTGGGCAGGCCAAGATGCACGCCGGCGAGCGTCGTCACCGTGCCGGAGGTGCCGAGCATGTGCAGATGCTGCAGCTGGCCGCGGATCGCGTCGCGATGGACGAAGCGCGCCACCATCGCGGCGACCTCGTCGACCATGACGGCAAAGCTCTCGCGGGTCACCCGCTTGCCGTCATGGCGCTCGGCCAGCGTCACCACGCCGACCGGCAGCGAGGTCCAGCCGAGAATGTCGGCGGTCGGCGGTCCACCCGACTTGCCGGGTCCGCGCGGCAGGAGCCAGACCAACTCGGACGAACCGCCGCCGATATCGAACAGGATGACGCCGCGCGCATGCGGGTCGGCCAGCGGCACGCAGCCCTGGGCCGCCAGATGCGCCTCGGTCTGGCGGTCGACGATTTCCAGCGCCAGGCCGGTCTCGTGTTTCACCCGGGCGATGAACTCCGCGCCATTGGCCGCCGCGCGGCAGGCCTCGGTGGCGATCAGCCGGGCCCGGGCCACCTGCCGGTCCTGCAACTTGCCGCGGCAGACCTTCAGCGCCTCGATCGCCCGGTCCATGGCGGCTTCGCTCAGGCGCCCGGTCTGGCCGAGGCCTTCGCCGAGCCGGACGATTCGCGAGAAGGCGTCGACCACGCGAAAGCTCGCGCCCTCCGGCTTGGCGACCAGAAGGCGGCAGTTATTGGTTCCGAGATCGAGCGCGGCATAGAGCCGCCGCGGCGGGCGGTTGGCCGGAGCCATATGCCCGTCGCGCGCGCCTGCGGCCGGGGTTGCCGGCTGCACGCCCGATTCTCCCGGCGAACCGCCGTTCTGCGGTTCGTGGGCCATGGCGACCTTTCCACCGTTTGCCCCGGAACGCGCGAACGCTCGACGGGCCAACCGATTGATCCTGTTCAGTTGGGCGCGAGTGTATCAGCCGAGGCCCGCGCCGCAAGCTTTGCGCGCAAACCTGCATCGAAGGGCAATTCCCGCCAGGGGTTTCCCGGGTCTGTCGCCGGACAGTGAGGGCCGGCGTGACGGCGAGGCAGCGACGGGAATCGCGCCATGCCCGGCGTCGCGCCGGCGCGGCATGCGACGATGCGGGGCAGGTGGCCCGGGCGGGCGAAGCTGCAGGCCGGCACGATATTGGTCCGCGCGGTGCCGCTGGTGGCGAGCAGCGTCTTGGCGCGCTGGACCCCGGCGCCGGATGTCGGCCCGAAGGCGGGCGCGCCGTCAGGCTGGCCGATGGCCCTTCGATCCGTGATGCGGTCCAAGCCCGCCGCGATGTGCAGGAAGAGATGGGCCAGGAGGGCCTGGCAAGGAAGGCCCCGTGCGGGAAGGCCTGGGCGCCGGACCGGCACCCAGGCTTTCGACGTCTTTGGGGGTGTTCTAGTTCCCCGGGGCGTTGGCGGCCGCCTGCTGGATGATGCCGGCGACGGCGCTCGGGTTCGACACGTAGATGGCGTGACTGCCGCGCGCCTCCACGGTGGTGGCGCGGGCCCGGCCCGCCATGGTCCGCTGCGCCGGCGGCGGGATCATCCGGTCCTCGGTCGCGACCAGATACCAGCTCGGCCTGGTCCGCCAGGCCGGCGCCGTCACCTTGCCCTCGAGCGCTCTCACCCCCCAGGGGATCTGCGAATCGGCCATGAAGCCGGCGAGGTCGGGGCGGACGTCGGCCGCGAAGGACTCGGCGAACTTGGCCCGGTCGAGCAACAGGAAGCCGTCGACGGGCGGCAGGATCGGCGGCACCGGCGCGCCTGCCGGCGGATTGGCGATCAGGCTCGCCACCGACTCGCCGGCATCGGGGGCGAAGGCCGCGATATAGACCACGCCGGCCACTTTGGGATCGGTGCCGGCTTCCGAGACCACGACGCCGCCATAGGAATGGCCGACCAGGATGACCTTGCCGGGCGCGGCCGCGATGGCCCGCCTGGTAACGGCGACATCGTCGGCGAGGGAGGTCGTCGGGTTCTGGACGATCGTGACGTTATAGCCGTCCTTCCTGAGCAGGTAATAGACCGCTTCCCATCCGGACCCGTCGACGAAGCCGCCGTGCACAAGAACGACGGATTTGACATTGAGTGGCTCGGCCGCCCGTGCGCCGGAGACAGCAACGCCAAGAGCAATGGTCGCTGCCGATGCCATCATGGCCAGAGTGTTCAACATGTGAGTGCTCCCTTTTGACTTACAATGCGGGCTCGCGGCAGGTTTGCGTGCATGGGTCTCTGTCGCTGTCCTGCCGAACAAAAGCTTATGCAGGCGGCCGGGGCGCCGATTGAACGATCCTGCAGTGCCTGTTGCGAGGATCGGCCGCGGATTTCGCGATGGGGCCGGAAGGCCGGCAATCGCAGCGCCAGGCGGTTGCGCGCGCTCGGGCGCTCCGTCGTTTTGCACAGGAGGCAGCGTCGCGGTGCAATTCTCACCGGGGGGCTCTTGAACCCCACCGGCTAATCGACTATGACCGCGCCTCGCACCGGCGACGGGCCGCAAGGTCCGCTGGTGGGGGATAGTTTAATGGTAGAACAGCGGACTCTGACTCCGCTAGTCTTGGTTCGAATCCAGGTCCCCCAGCCATTCAAGCGTGCGCCTTTGAGCATTTCGTAGCAGCTGACGGCGACGGTCGCGGCGTTTGTTTTCGCCTTCGCCTGCCGGATGTCTGGCTGCATCGTCCTCGTGGCCCATAGCGTCCGCGCTCTTTCATTGTTCGCACAAACGTCGTCTGCGCAACGCGGGCCTTCGTTCGCCGGGCGGTGGAGGGTATGCACTTGCCAAATCTTGCCGGGAATCGCGGGTGTCATCCCTCAATCAGAAAATGCGATCCTGACGCCGTCACCGTTGCAGGATTTAGCGGGGTGCCTCAGGGCGCAATGGGGAGGTGGCTAAGCCTTGCGCCGGATCATCGGCAATTATGATGGTACGTACTTATTTCCCTCCTTCGGCCAGTTGAAGCGAGCAACCGACGGCTTATCGGGGCTCACACCTTCGCCTTGTCGAGCAGCCTGCTCATTGTTATTCGCCAGTCCTTCCCGGTCGCTTTGAACTTCGCCAGCGTGGCGGGGGCGAGACGAAGGGTCACCGCTTCTTTCGCCGCTGGCGATCTCGGCCGACCTCGCGAGCGTTTGATGCCTTCCATCAGATCCGGGAACGCCTCCGCAAAAGGCCTGGCCTTCCGCAGCTGTTCGTCGGTTGCCTCGGGTGCCTCGGGGGCGTTGGCAATCTGCCTCTGAATGGCGGCCTCTTCGGCGTCCGTCAGTCGCTTCGCGCGGGTCATAGGATGCTCCTTTCCTTGCGGCTCGCCGGCCGCATTGAAATCACCGAGATCGCTTCTGTGCCCAGGGGGCGAACACGACGGCGATGATCGTCTGGCCCTGAAATTTACCGATAGCCATGAAGCGGTCGGCATTGGCCGGCACCACCATGGACGTGGCGAAGAAATCCATATCGAGATCGGCGAAGTCGAGGCCGTGCTTCTGGATGTTCTGGCGTCGCTTCGCTTCATCGTAGGTGATGTTCACTTGTTATTCGTACACGATTAATAGTCGGGCGTCAATAATATTCGTGTACGAAAATTGGACATCTCACTGGATCGTCGGTGCTTTGACATCTCGCACTCGGCGATGGCCGCGTCGGATTCGGCCTTGGGCGAGATCTGCATCATCCAGGCTTGCGAGAGCCAGTTGATCGGCAGGCCAGCAATGCCGGCCATCGCACAGCGCGCAAGCTCACCATGGCGCGCCGCGTCATCCCGATACCCGCGTGTTTCTTGGCGGATGTCCGGTCCATTCCATCGTGACAAATGTCCGCAACGTGACGCCGCCAGCTTGGCCGCGGCGGCCGAGAGCCGGTTCGCGCTGCCGTTCACCAGCCTCTTTCGCGGGACAAAGCCTCCGAGACTCGGCCACGGTTCGCATCCGACGAGGAGCGCTCCTCGGCCCCTTCTCACGAGGCCGAACGAACTGGAGCGTCAATGAGATCACGCATTCTTTGCATCGTGCTTGCCGCTTCATCGGTGATCGCCTGCGCCGGTCCGGTTCTCGCCCGAAACAGCCGCGAGCAGGCCGTCGAGCGGTGTGTCGGTGAAACATTGACCGCGCCTGATCGGGTCCGCGGCTGCGACGCGCTCATCCGGTCGAGCAGGCGAGGGGATCCGGACCTGAGCGCCTATTATTTCTACCGAGCCCACGGATATTGGACACTGCGGGAATTCGAGAAGGCCGAGGCCGACGCCAATCGGGCCTTCGCCGGGCAGAGGAGCTGGGCGCTGTTCATGCTGCGCGGCGATATCAGGGGCGCGCGCGGCAATCGGGCCGGAGCAATCGACGACTTCACCGCTGCCGCCGAATTTGTGCGCGAGGAGGCCGCGACCGACGAACAGAAGAAAACCAACCTCGTCTACGCGCTGTTCTCGCGCGCCGAGGCCATGCATGGCGCGGGCCGGCTCTCGTCGGCCTCGTTCGATCTCGACGAGGTCATCGACCTGAAACCCGACTTCAGGCCTGCCTGGGAATTGCGCGCCCGCGTGCGGACGGCCTTGGGTGATCATGCCGGAGCCGAGCAGGATCGGCGTGCCGCCGCGGCCGACTGATCGGCTCCACGCTTCGCCAGTCGCCCGGCCCTCGGCGGCGATGACCATCGCATCCGTGCAATGCTCTTGCCGCGGGCCGGCAACGCCCTGATTGTGCCTGCGACCCGCAGCCCGGCGCGAGGAGGCCAGCATGATGAGATCGGTGAGGCGCTGGTTGGTCGTTCTCGCCGTGGTGCTCGTCACCGTCCTCGCGGTCCGCATCTATGATTCGGAACGTGGGCCGGCGCTCGAGCCCTGGCACACCTATGTGCCGCGCGAACTGAGCCGGACCGAGCTCGACAGGGGTGATTGGGCCACCTATGTCGCCGCCGAAGCCAGGATCTTCGAGGCCTTGCGCACCGACGTCACGCAAAAGCTCGACGAGGCGGATCGGATTCCGATCAATCGCTATTTCGACGGCAGCCCGGTCTATCCGGGCCGGTTCGGCCGCGACTGGAACCGCTCTTTCGTGCTCGAGCCGGCCGGTGCTCCGGCCGGCGCGGTGGTGCTGCTGCACGGCCTGACGGACGCGCCCTACAGCGTCCGCCATATCGCCGAACGCTACCGGGCGCAGGGTTATCTCGCCATTGCCATCCGGCTGCCCGCCCATGGCACGGTGCCCGCCGCCCTGACCGATGTCGCGTGGGAGGATTGGCTGGCGGCGACCCGGCTCGCCGTGCGCGAGGCGCTCCGGCGCGTCGGGTCGTCCAAGCCCCTGCACCTCGTCGGCTATTCGAATGGCGGGGCGCTGGCGCTGACCTATGCGCTCGACGCGCTGGGCGATCCGGCCTTGCGCCGGCCGGACCGCCTTGTCCTGATCTCGCCGATGATCGGCGTCACCGGGTTTGCCCGTTTCGCCTGGCTGGCTGATTTGCCCGCGATCTTTCCGGCCTTCGCCAAGGCCGCCTGGCTCAGCGTCCTGCCGGAGTTCAACCCGTTCAAATACAACTCCTTTCCGGTCAATGGCGCGCGCCAGTCGCACCGCCTGACCGCGGCCCTGCAGCAGGCCGTGCTGCGCGGCGCCGAAGCTGGAACGCTCGGCCGGCTGCCGCCCATCCTGACCTTCCAGTCGGTGATCGATTCCACCGTCAGCACCAGCGCCATCGTATCGGCCCTCTATGCCCGGCTGCCGGCGAACGGCAGCGAACTGGTGCTGTTCGACCTCAATCGCGCCGCCAAGCTCGGGCTGCTGTTCCGTCCGGCGACGGAGACCGTGCTCAGCCGGCTCCTGCCCAATGCGCCGCGCCCATTCCGGACGACGATCATTGCCAATGCCGATCCCGAAACCGGCGCCATGGAGGCGCGGACCACCGAGGCCGGTGCGGTGACGGAACAGGTCCATGGCCTCGGACTGTCCTATCCGCCCGACGCCTATTCGCTGTCGCATATCGCCTTGCCGTTCCCGACAAACGACGCGCTTTATGGCTCGCATCCCGATGGCAGTGAAACCTTCGGCGTCAATCTCGGCTCCTTCGCGGCGCGCGGCGAGAGCGGCGCCCTGGTGATCAATCTGGATTCGCTGCTCCGGATGACGTCGAACCCGTTCTTTCCTTACCTGATGGCGAGGATCGACGAGGGCATCACGACCGGCGCCGGCGAGGCGCTTCGGCGTCCCTGAACGGCCAGCGCACCGGGCCCGGCACGCCGCGGCGGCGCGATGTCATGAAACACAACCCGCCGATAGGGGTTGGTCCAGGTGATCGCATGAGTGCGATCGTTCCTGCGACCCCGAGACCACCGTGGATGTTTCATGGCCTGCTGCCGGCAGCTTTTCGATCACCTGTCCTGGATGCCGCCCTGGCTGATCAGCGCGCTCCTGCTCGTCACCGCCATCGCGCTGGCGGTGCTGGCCCACAGGGTCGCCTTTCGCATGGCCACCGAGCTCGTCCGGAACCGCGACCTGTTCTGGCGTTCGATCGTCTCGCGCAACCGGCGGCCGCTGCGGCTCGCCTTCGTGGTCGCGACGGTGCTGATCGTTCAGCCGCTGGCGCCGCTGACGCCCGAGCAGGGGGCAATCGTCCACCAGGTCGTCGTGCTCTGTTCGGTCATCCTGCTGGCCTGGACGGCCCATACCGCGCTGCATGTCTGGACCGTCGTCTATCTCAGGCGGTTCAAGCTCGATTCCAGCGACAATCTGCTGGCGCGCAAACACGTGACGCAGACGCATATCCTGCAGCGCGTGGCGGCGACCATGATCGTGGCGGTCGCGCTCGCGTCCTGTCTCATGACCTTCGACGGCGTCAGGCAATATGGCGTCAGTCTCCTGGCCTCGGCCGGCGTCGCGGGCGTCATTGCCGGCCTTGCCCTGCAGCCGGTGCTGAAGAACATTTTCGCCGGCATCCAACTGGCGATCACGCAGCCCATCCGCATCGACGACGCCCTCCTGGTGGAGGGCGAGTGGGGCAATGTCGAAGAGATCACCGCGACCTATGTCGTCATTCGTATCTGGGATCTCAGGCGGCTCGTCCTGCCGCTCAGCTATTTCATCGAGCGGCCATTCCAGAACTGGACGCGCGAGGAGGCGACCCTCATCGGAACCGTGATGATCTATCTCGACTATACCGCGCCGGTTCAGGTCATCCGCGCCAAGGTCGAGGCCATCGTCGCGGTGTCGCCGCTGTGGGACCGGCGCGTCGTCAACGTCCAGGTCACCGACTTCAGGCAGACCTGCCTGGAGCTCAGGATCCTCGCCTCGGCCTCGGATTCGCGTCGCACCTTCGACCTGCGCTGCGCCATTCGTGAGCAGATCATCGGCTATCTGCAAGCGAACTATCCGGCCTGCCTGCCGCGCCACCGCGCCGAACTCACGGATCGTCGCGCCTAGCCAGGTCGCCACCAGGCAAGGCGCAGCAAACCGTCGCTCGTGTGGGGGCCAGGTTTCACGGCGGCCTGGGCCATGTGGTGTTCTGTCATGATCCAGACAGCCGGCTGAGCCGTATCATAGGTTGCGATTGTAGACTTCCAATTGGCCCACGCCCGAAACGGACGTGGGCCTTTTTTCGTGTATGGCGGCCGTTCAGGGGGCATCGCTCTCCGGCCTCAACCCCGCGACGCCTCACCCTCGGCGCGTAGCTGTTCCTGGTGGGCCTTCACCAATTCCGCCATGCTGTTGAACTTGAAATCGACCTTGGGCCGTTCGCCCGGGTCCATGGTGGCGCCGAAACCCTGGTCGGCGTGTCGGCGATAGATCCAGCAGGACGCCAGGTTGAAGGCGTTGGCGGGCTTGTGGTCGTGGAACAGGCTCTCGGCGGTGTGGAGCACCTGCTCGCGGCGAACCCCGAGGCCGCTCAGCTTTTCGAGCATATAGTCGAAATTGCGCGGGCTCGGCTTGTAGGATCCGATGTCTTCGGCGGTGTAGATCGCGTCGAACTCTACCTGCAGCCGCCGATTGCTGTGCAGGAAGGATTCATTGTCGACATTCGACAGGATGACCAGCTTGAAGTGCTTCTTGAGATATCGCAGTGCTTCCGCGGAGTCTTCGAAGGCGGGCCAATGTTCGATCGACCGGCCGTATGTGGCGCAAGCCTCATGGCTTGCGGCGACGCCCCATTCTTCCGCCAGCCGCTTATAGACGATCGCCAGCAACTCCCGATAAGGCTTGGCCGGCGTATAGAGCTCCTGGCTCGCCTCGTGGCGCGCATGCATTTCGAGAATTTCATTGCGCGTGACTTCGCGCTTGATCTGGCGGGTCAGCGGCCGGAGCGCCTGGACCATGCCGCTCTCCCAGTCGATGAGCGTGCCGTAGCAGTCGAATGTCAGCGCTTTGAAATCGGTAAGTCGCATGGCGAAGTCTCCTTGTCGGGCGATCGTCCATCGGGCAGTCCCGGCCCTGGCCGCCAGATTCGTGGCGCGGGCCGCCTTGCCCGACCTGTGGGCACGGACCGAAAACCTTCCGTTTGATGCCTTGTCCGAACAGGCTAAAACTCGTCGTCACCTAAGGCGATAGGTGTCGGGCACTTAAGTGTCCGGCGCTCCGGGAGGCGACATGGCGAGACAGGCCGGACCGGCGGAGATCGACTATCGACGGGCCTTTCAGGATGCGCCGGTCGGCCAGGTGATTGCCCGCGATCGCCTGATCTGCGCCTGCAACAAGGCGTTCGGGGCGATGTTCGGCGGGCGTCCGGAGGCTTTTGTCGGCACGACCTTCGAACATCTCTATCCCTCGCAGACGCATTTCGAGAGCACGGGCGTTCGGGTCGGCCTCGTGCTCGGGCGCGACCGCGTCTTCGCCGACGATCGCGTGATGCGCCGTCTCAACGGCGAGCTGTTCTGGGTTCATGTGCGGGGGCTCACCTACACGCCGCGCGAGCCCTACAAGAACACGTTGTGGGTTTTCACCGAGCTATCCGCCCGGAGCGCCTCGAAAACCACGATCCGGGGCTCTCTCACGCCGCGGGAGCGCGACATCTCCGCCCTGCTGATCGAGGGGCGGACGGGCAAGGAGGTGGCGCGCGCCTTGGGGATCAGCCCCAGGACGGTCGACATCTACAAGGCCCGGCTGCTCCGCAAATACGACGTCACGAACACGCCCGACCTGGTGACGCGCCTGCTCACGGGATAGCGGAACGCATCTCCTGCATCCGCGCCCTCAATGCCCGCGCATGCGCCAGGCCAGCAGCCGCCGCTCGACCTCGCCGATACAGGCCGCCGCGAGATAGCCGATCAGGCCGAGCAGCATGACGCCGGCGAACAGGTCGGGGGCGCGGAACATGCGCGCCGAGATCAGGATCCATTGGCCGAGCCCGTTCAGGCCGGCGACGATCTCGCAGACCACGGAGAGGATGAGCGCGACCGTCAGGCTGATCCGCATGCCCGCGAGAATGTCGGGCATGGCCGAGGGCAGGGCGATCTTGAAGATGGTCTCCAGGCGCGACAGGTTCAGGCTGCGGGCGACCTCGTAGAGCCGGGGCTCAACCGCCGCGAAGCCGTGAATGGTGGCGAGCAGCATGGGCCAGAGCGTGCCGAAGGCGATGACGAAGATGGCCATGGCTTCGCTCAGGCCATAGAGCGCGATCGCGACCGGAATGATGGCGGAGACCGGCAGCGGCCGCAGGAATTCCAGCGACGGCGCGACATAGATGCGCGCGCGCCGGGACGAGCCGATCAGCGAGCCGAGCACGATCGCCGCGAGCGAGGCAGCGAGCCAGCCGAATGCCATGTGCTGCAGCGTGCCGAGGACCTTGGCGCCGAGGTCACGGGCGGTGAAGCCGCGCACCAGGGCCGCCCAGGCCCGATCCGGGCCCGGCAGGAAGACCGGCGAGATCAGCTGCGAATTGGCCAGCACTTGCCACAGCATGACAAAGCCAGCGGCGACGGCGAGGCTCGCGAGGCGCCAGAGCATTTGCGATGACAGGCTCACAGCTCGCCCTCCACAATGGCCGCGCGGCCGAAGAAACGGCGCTGCGCGAACAGAAGCGTCGCATTCCAGAGGAAGCCGACAATGCCGATCCAGACGAGATAGGCGAGCATCAGGTCCGGCCGAAGCGCCTGCTGCGCGGTCATCATGGCAAAGCCCAGGCCCATTGGGTTCATGGTGATTTCGACCGTGACCGCGACGATCAGCGCCGCGCCGGCCGCCAGGCGAAAGGCGATGAAGATCCGCGGCAGCGCTGCCGGGATGACGATCTTCCAGATGCGCGCGACCGGCGACAGCCTGAGCGCCCGGGCGACCTCCAGCAGCCTGGGTTCGACGCCCCTGACCGCCGCCCGGGTCATGATCAGGGTGGCGAAGGTGCAGGTCTTCGCGACGATCGAGAATTCCATCATATAGCCGAAACCGAAGACCATCAGCGCGATCGGCAAGAGGGCGACCGAGGGGATCGGGCGGATGGATTCGACGGTGACCTCCATCAGCCGGTCGACCGGCGGCAGCAGGCCGAGCAGCAGGCCGAGAACCAGCCCGATCGAGACGCCGATCACCAGGCCGGTGAAGGCGCCGATCAAGGTCTCGCCGGTGGCCGCCAGCATCGAGCCGTCGGCGAGCGCCGCGGCCAGCGCGACGATGACCTGGCTCGGCGGCGCCAGCGACTCGCTCTGGATCCCGGACCAGCGCAGCCAGGCCTCCATGGCGAGCACGGCGGCGAGCGGCAGCAGCAGTCCCTTCAGTCGGTCGTTGTTCATGCCGGCCCCTCAGCTTTCCGAAGCCTTGATGAAATCGAACAGGGTGCGCCTCAGGCGCAGGAATTCGGGATCCTCGCGTGTCGTCAGCTGATCGCGCGGCCGGGGCAGGTCGATCTTGAGCTCGATGCCGATGCGGCCGGGATGGGGCAGCAGCCCGATCACCCGGTCGCCGAGATAGATCGCCTCTTCGAGGTCGTGGGTTACGAACAGCACGGTCGCCCCGGTTGCCGCCGCCAGCGACAGGACCTCGTCCTGCAGCGATTGGCGCGTCATGGCGTCGAGTGCGCCGAACGGCTCGTCCATCAGCAGGGCGCGCGGGTCCTGGGCCAGGCAGCGCGCGATCTGCAGGCGCTGCTGCATGCCGCCCGACATCTCGGTCGGATATTTGTGCGCATGGTCGGGCAGTCCGACCTTGGTCAGGTAGTCCTGGATCAGCGCGCCGCGCTGCGCCTTCGGCACCTTGGCCGCCTCCAGCGCCAGCGACACGTTGCCGGCCGCCGTGCGCCAGGGCAGCAGTGCCTTGCCATAGTCCTGGAAAATGATCGCGATGTCCTGGCGCGGCGACAGCATGGGCGCGCCGGCGAAGGTGACCGCGCCGCCGGTGGGCTGGTAGAGCCCGGCGGCGAGGCGCAGCGCCGTGGTCTTGCCGCATCCGGATGCGCCGATGATGCAGACGAACTCGCCCTTGCCGATCTGAAAGTCGATATTCTCGACGATCGTCTTGGCGCCGAGCGTCAGGCTGACGCCGGAAAAGTCGAAATGCGGCTCGGCGCTTCCCGTGCTTCGGGGCGCGGGCTCGGCGGTCCGCTGGCTTTGGCTCGTGCTGGACACGTTCATTTGGGGACCTGGGGGTAGACGATGTCGAGGGTTGTCCTGAGATGCGAGGACAGGGCCTCGCTCGCGGCGGCGAGATCCTGCGACAGCACGCTGTCGGCCAGCTTCTGGTGCGACCGGATGAACCGGTCGGGATCGGAAAGGCTCCGCATCATCACGCGGCGATAGCGATAGGCCTGGTCGTAGAGGTTGGAAATCGCCTCGGTCAGCCGGGGGGATCCGCAGCCGCTGACCAGCGACGAATGGAAGGCCTTGTGCAGGATATCGAATTCTTCCGTGCCCTCGCCGAAACTCTCGCCCTGGCGTTCGACATAGCGCCGCAGGCGGTGGAGGCTGGCGAGGATGCCGGCCTCCCAGGTGTCGGCGCGATGGGCGATCGACAGGCGCAGCGCCTCCATCTCGACGAGCACACGCACCTGCGTGATATCGAGCAGGTCCTCGCGGCTGACGCTCGCCACGCGGAACCCGCGCTGGCCGATGGCCAGGATCAGGCCGCGCGAGACCAACCGCGACAGGGCCTCGCGCAGCGGTGTTGCGCCGATCTCGTAGCGCTCGACCAGTTCGACGATCCTCAGCCGCGCGCCCGGCGTCAGCGCCCCCGCCAGGATGTCGCGCTGCACCAGGGCAATGGCCCGGTCGGTCAGCGTGTCGCTGGAAGGTCCGTCCTGGACGGGATCGCTGGCTGGAGACGTCATCGCCTGGTTCCTATTCGAGGATGAGCTTGCCGAGATCGGGATTGCCCTGCAGCAGGTTCTGCTGGGCCATGACGGTCACCCACCAGGACAGCATGGCGCTGGTCAAGACCGGCGCGGCATGGCTGCGCGGGCTCGACCTGACGAGATCCATCTGCTGCCGGGTGAAGCGGGCGATCGATTCCGAGGCCTTATCCGGATCGTTGTTGACGATCTCGGCCGCCTCGCGAATGCCGGCGCGGAAGGCGCTGATGACCTGCGGATTCTGCGCGGCCCAGGTCCGGGACGCGGCGTAGAAGATGATCGGGTCGTTGCGGCCGAGCTCCGCGACGTAGCGCGCGCCGACCGAGCCGACGCCGGCATTGAGCATGCGGGTCACGATCGGCTCGCCGGACAGCACGGCATCGACGGCGCCGGACCGCAGAATGTCGCTCATGGTCGGGAAGGTCACTTCGACGAAATTGACCTTGGCCGGATCGACGCCATTGTCCATCAGCCATTTGACGAAGAGAACGTGGAGATAGGCGCCGAAGCCGGGCGCGCCGACCTTCTTGCCGATGAAATCGGCCGGTTTTGTCAGGCTGAGGCCGTTGCGCACGACCACGGCGGTGAACTGGTTGTTGGCCGGCGTCATGGCCGAGGCGCCGGCGATGCCGACCAGCCCGAGGCCGCCGTCGGCGGCCTGCAGGAACACCGTGGCGGTCGGCCCGCCGATCTGGATCGAGTTGGACATGAGCGCCGCGGGGATGTTCGAGTTGATGCCGATCAGCACCATCTCGGCGTCGAGGCCGAGCCGCTTGAAGATCCCCTGATCGATCGCGACCATGGCGGAAGCGCAGTCGGTGGTCGCGGTGCAGCCGATCTTGACCCTTTGCTGGGCCTGGGCCGCGCCTGCGAGCAGCATGGTGGCGCCCGCGATCGTCCCGATGAGTGATTTCAACATGTGTCTGGCTCCTCCCAGATGATCAAGCGTTTGGCTTGACTCGTTCATTTTATCGATATTCTGTACGTATATATTTATTTAGGCAAGGAGGAGCGACCATGAAACTCGCGACGTTTCGACACAGCGGCAAGGCCCGCATCGGCATCGTTCATTCCGGCGACAGCCGGGTCTTCGACCTGGCCTCGGCGGCGGATCGCGCGGGGACGCCGAACCAGGCTTTCCAGTCGATGCTGGACCTGATCGACGGCGGCGACGCCGCGCTCGACCAGGCGCGGCGGCTGTTCGACAGCCGTTCCGGCGAGGCCGACCTGTCCCGGGACCTGACGGCGGTCGAGCTGCTGTCGCCGCTGCCCGAGCCCCGGCAGATGCGCGACGCCATGTCGTTCCAGAAGCACATTCTGCAGGGCGGCCGGGGCATGGAGAAAAACGCCGCGCGCCGGAACGGCGACATGGCGGAGCTGGCGCGGCTGAATGCCCAGCCGCTCGGCGAATTGCCCGAGGTCTACCGGCAGGTGCCGATCTATTACATCACCAATCGCTTCAGCGTCGCCGGCACCGGCTCGACGGTCAAATGGCCGAAATACAGCCAGATCATGGATTACGAGCTGGAGCTCGCCTGCATCACCAAGGGCAGGGGATCCGATATCGATGCGAAGGCGGCAAAGGACCATATTTTCGGCTTCACCATTTTCAACGACTTCTCGGCGCGCGACGCGCAGCGCATCGAGATGGCCGGCCGGCTCGGTCCCTCGAAGGGCAAGAGCTTCGACGGCGGCAATGTCATCGGCCCCTGGATCGTCACGCCCGATGAGATCGGCGACCCCTATCGCCTGGCCATGAAGGCGCGGGTCAATGGCGAGACGCGTTGCGATTCCACCAGCGAGGGCATGCTGTTTTCGTTCGAGGAGCTGATCGCCCATATTTCGCGCGACGAGACCCTGATGCCCGGCGAGTTCATCGGCTCGGGCACCGTCGGTGACGGCTGCGGACTGGAGCTCGGATTGTTTCTCGAGCATGGCGACACGGTCGAGCTCGAAATCGAGAAGATCGGCATCCTGAAGAACCGCGTCGAGCGCCAGAACACCTGACGCCACCGCGGCCTGACACGATTGCGGCGGCCGCTCGTCCGGGATGATGCCTCAAGGCGATCCCGCGCTCGGCCGCCGTCACGACCAAGAAAACAGCGATCAAGAACCCAGGAGAAACGCCATGTCACGCCGATTGGTCGATATTTCGGTGCCCTTGCAGAACGACGTGCCCGCCGATCCGCCCGGCGGCCATCCGACCATCGAATATATTGACCACCAGCAGGGCATGGATCGCATGCTCAAGTTCTTCCCCGGGCTGAAGCCGCAGGACCTGCCCGATGGCCAGGCCTGGGCGGTCGAGCGGGTGACCCTGTCGACCCATAACGGCACCCACCTGGATGCGCCCTGGCACTATCACCCGACGATGAACCGGGGCGAGCGGTCCTGGACGATCGACGAAGTGCCGCTCGAGTGGTGCCTCCAGCCGGGCGTGAAACTGGACTTCCGTCATTTCGCCGACGGCTATGTGGTGACCGCCGACGATGTCGAGCGCGAGCTGGCGCGGATCGGGCACACGCTGAAGCCGTTGAACATCGTCGTGGTCAATACCAGCGCCGGCGCCAAATTCGGCCGGCAGGACTATGTCAATTCGGGCTGTGGCATGGGTTATGAGGCGACCATGTACCTGCTCGAACGCGGCGTCAGGGTCACCGGCACGGATGCCTGGAGCTGGGACACGCCCTTCGTCTATACGGCAAAAAAATACGCCGAGACGGGGGACGCCAGCCTGATCTGGGAGGGCCACAAGGCGGGCCGGCATATCGGCTATTCGCATATCGAGAAGCTGCACAATCTCGAGCAATTGCCCTCGACCGGTTTCACCGTGTCCTGCTTCCCGGTGAAGATCGAACGCGCCTCGGCCGGCTGGACGCGGGCGATCGCCATCATCGATTAGGTGATGCGCGCCCTGTATGGGCTACGCCCCGAGGGCAATCGGGTTGAAGTCGTGGGTGGCCGGGACAAGCCCGGCCAAGACGGAGAGAGCCAGGCGATGGTGGCCCGGCACGACTTCTTCTTGCACGCACCACCTCCTCTTGCTCGCACCACATCGTCTTGCCCGGGCTTGTCCCGGGCATCCACGAATTGTTTGCATCAAAATGGATCTGTCGTCATTACTTTCCCGACACCGAAATGAATACCGGCTGAACCGACAATTCAAATCGCGTTGGATCTTGTTCAACTACCCTGCGTCATGTGTCGGTTTCGAGTTCAGAACATGCTTGTCAGGTGTATCGTGCGGGCGTCGTTGGTCCTGGCAGTCGTCGGAACACCCATCCTGGCTCCTCTTTTTGCGATCGTTCTTTTGTCCGGGGATCGTGTGTCCGCGACCGGGGCACCGCGATCGGCGGTCATGAACATGCTGCCCAGCGTCCGGGACTAAGCTCGGTCGTTTCAGCGCCCATGCGCCGACCGACATTCTCGTCCTTGTCGGGCTCGTCCCGGCCATCCACGAATTGGCCGCGGTTGCCGATCGCGACACACGTCGTGGGAATCAGGCACGAGCCCAGCCAAGACGATGTAGAGCCTCGCTGGTTCTAAGACCGCGCGAGCCGCGACGATCGCGCGAGCCAGGTACGCCAGGCGTTCTCGTCGCCATGGAAGACGTTGAGGTCGATCCGGCCGGTGACGCCATGCGACAGGCCCGACCCGGAATATTGCCAGAACAGCCAGTTGCGGCCCGGATAGACCTTGGACGGGTGCTGCGCCACGGCGCGCAGCCAGAACGGATAATCCTGGAAGGCGCCGCGCAGGTTGTCGCGGTAGAAGTCCGGGGCCGTATAGATGATCGGGCGCTGGCCGTAATGGGCCTCGAGCCGCTCCATGAAGACCCGCATCTTTTCCAGCACCTGCTCGCGCGACGGACGCCGCGTGCAGCGCGACTCGCCGTTCCACTCGACGTCGATGACCGGGGGCAGGGCGCCCTCGACGCGCGGGACATTGCGGATGAACCAGGCCGCCTGTTCGCTGGCGGACCGGCACCAGTAGAAGAAATGATAGGCGCCGCGCCTCAGCCCGGCGGCGTCTGCCGCATGCCAGTTGCGGTGGAACATCGGATCGAGATGGTCGCCGCCGTCGGTTGCCTTGATATAGGCGAAGTTGGCGCCCTGGCTGCGCAGCCTCACCCAGTCGATATCGCCCTGCCAGCGTGACACGTCGACGCCGTGGACCGCGAGCCTGCGGGGAGAGGCCGAGCCGAAATTGATCGGCTTGGCGTCGCGAAAGCGCCGGCTATGGATCTGTACCGCATCCGCCGAAAGCCGTTGAATGGCCGGCGCGGCGGGCGTGCCGATCATGGCGAGCGCGGTGGGCCGGCTGACCGGCAGGGGCGCGTGCGACGCGCCTGGCATGATGGCGGCCGGCCGTCCCCCGTCGTCGGAAGCCGCGGGGCGGCTTGCGGTCCGGGCGGCGGATGGGGGCGACCTGGTGATCGAGCCGGTCATCTCGGCGACCTGCTGCGGCGCCCCCGCACCCTCGAGCTGCGGGCTCGCGGCGCATCCGGCGAGGCCGAGACACGTGAGCAGGACTGCAGGAGCATAAGTAAAGCGTATGTTCATACAGATCATCTGTGGGGAAACGAGATATTTTTCCCGTTTCCGGGCCCAATTGTCCCGAACTGCCAATGCGACCCAAAAATACCCGATCTTTCGTTCGCCAGGAGTTGATCGCGCCGAAAAAGATTCAATTTGATTTGTTATGATTGATGGAATCTGAACGACACTCATCGCTGGCCATGCATCCGGGGCGCGAGGAACGCCTCGGACATTGCTTCACGGTGCCTTGTGGAGCGGGGCTGACGCAGGGGGGCGAAGTGTCGTTGTAAAATGACGCTCGGTCAGGGGCCGTCGTTAACTATAAAAGAGGTAGATCGCGACGAATATCGGACCCGCAGGCTCTGTTCGAGCGTCGGAGATTTCTCGTGCCGCAAGCAACGTCCCATTGTCCCCTGGTCGTCGGGGTCGATCGCCGCCGGATGTTGATCGGCGCGGCGGCTTCGGCATTGCTTGTCGGCGGTGGTCCTGCGCAAGGGGCGGAAGATCGGCGCGCCGGGGCGGCCGCAAACGGCAATCCGTCAATGCCGCTTCGGCCATATGCGGCGACGGGCAGCCGTCCGGTGCTGGGAACCGACACGGTGCTGGGCCTGGAACGGGCGATCGACGCCTATGCCGCCATCGTCGCGCGCGGCGGCTGGCGGCCTGTCCCGGTGGGCGAGCGGCTGCGCATCGGCGCGCGCGGCCGGGCCGTCTCGCTGTTGCGCGCCCATCTGGTGGCGACCGGCGACCTCGCTGGCAATGCTGGCGGCGGCGATCTGTTCGACGCGGCGATCGAGGCCGCGGTCAAGCGGTTCCAGAGGCGCCATGGCATCATGGCCGACGGGCAAGTGCGGGCGTCGACGCTGGCAGCCTTGAACGTGCCGGCCGAGACGCGGCTCAGGCAGCTCGAAACCAATCTCGTCCGGGTGCGGGCCTATTCGGGCTTTCTCGGCAACCGCTATGTCGTGCTCAATATTCCTGCGGCCGAAGCCGAGGCGGTGGAGAACGACGCCGTCGTGTCGCGCCATGTGGCGGTCGTCGGCAAGGCCGACCGGCAGTCGCCGGTCATTTCGAGCCGGATCGCCGACATCAATTTCAATCCCTATTGGACGATCCCGGCATCGATCATCCGCAAGGATCTGATCCCGAAAATGCAGGCCGAGCCGGACTATCTGGCGCGAAGCCGCATTCGCATCTTCAACGGCGAGGGCCAGGAGGTCGACGCCGCGTCGATCAACTGGAATTCGACCGAGGCCCTGCGATATCGGTTTCGCCAGGACCCTTTCGACGGCAATTCCCTGGGCAATGTGCGGATCAACATCCCCAACGTCCACGCGGTCTATATGCACGATACCCCCGCCAAGGGCCTGTTCGACGAGGACCAGCGCTTTCACTCCTCGGGCTGTGCCCGGATCCAGGATATCCGTGGCCTGATCGCCTGGGCGCTGCAGGGCACGCCCTGGACCCGTCCCGAGATCGACCACGTCCTGCAGACCGACGAGCGGATCGACGCGCGCCCGGCGCAGCCGATCCCGGTCTATTGGGTTTATGTGACCGCCTGGGCCAATCCAGGCGGCGTGGTGCGGTTTCGGCACGACGTCTACGAGCGTGACGGCATTGCCACCCAGCTCGCGCTCAGCCCGCAACGCTAGGGCCGCGACACGGCGCGACGGCGGCGCGGCAGCCGGACTGGCGTTTGACGGCGCCGGTGCTCGGCCGCTTCCGGCCCGGCATAGAGGCGTGTTCGTCCGCGCGAAACGCGACGTTCTGGCTTTGCCAATTCCGCGGGGCTGATCGCCCGGCGATATTGCGGTCAACGGCTTTCACGATCGCCGGAAGCCAGGGCCTTGGCCCTATCCTGAACCGCGCCGCGGCATCGGCCGCGGGCCGCCGCTTCGATGCCGCCACGTCTTGGCAGGACTTGCATTCGAGGTTGTCGACGCGATCCGTCGGCGCCGGGACGGCAACGCGTCTCCGTCGCTCGTCAGCGGTGATTTGCGCCAGGGCAGGTCCATCCGGAATGGGGCACATATGAAACACTGGACCTGGATTGCGGCCCTGATCCTCGCGGGCGCGACACCAGCGGCGGCCGATTACTTGGTCAGGGAAGTCGGCAGTTTTCACGTCGGCGGCCGCCAGGAGACCCTTGCCGGTCTCGCTACGCAGGACCTGATATTCACGCCCGGCGCTCCGCCGGTCCGGAGCGATCCGAACGGCGAATTCGAAACCGGCCAGATGTACGTGCACTATGTGAGGCTGAGCCGGCCGAGGGGCAGCGTCCCTCTTCTGTTCTGGCATGGCGGCGGGCTGACCGGCGTCACCTGGGAGACCAAGCCGGACGGGGCCCCCGGCTGGCAGCATTTTTTCCTCCACGCCGGCTACGATACCTTTGTCTCGGATGCGGTCGAACGCGGCCGGGCGTCCTGGTCCCGCTACCCGGAGATCTACCGGAGCGCACCGTTCTTTCGCGCCAAACGGGAGGGCTGGGAGCTGTTTCGGCTCGGCCCGTCCTACCAACCCGGTGGCCGGCGCGAGGCCTTTGCCGGTGTCCGGTTCCCGCTCGACGCCTACGACCAGTTTGCCAAGCAGTTCGTGCCGCGCTGGGTCACGAACGACGCGGCGACCCAGGCCGCCTACGACGCCCTCGTCCAGAAGGTCTGTCCCTGTGTGATCGTCGCCCATAGCCAAGGGGCAAACTTTGCCTTCACCGCGGCCCTGACGGCCCCCGACAAGGTCAAGGCCCTGGTCGTTGTCGAGCCATCGGCTGCACCCGACCCCGCGATGATCGATCTCGCCAGGCTGAAGTCGGTGCCGCATCTCGCCGTCTGGGGCGACAACATGCCTGCGGTCCCGGTCTGGGGCCGCCTCGTGCAGGCGCCGAACAGATATCTGTCCGCGCTCCGGGCGGTCGGCGGGAAGGTCGAGGTTCTGGATCTTCCCGCGATCGGCATCCGCGGCAATTCGCACATGCTGATGATGGACGACAATTCGGATGCCATTGCCGGCCGCATCCAGCACTGGCTGGCGTCGCAAGGACTGTGAACCGCCCGCGGCGGGCCGACCTCGAAGACGTCAGGCGTGTGGTCCGTGTTCGATCTCGGTGCGGACCCCACACGGGCGACCGGCGCAGAACGGTGCTTCGTCCGCTATCCGCGGATCCATGCTTCGATGCCGGGCGCCGCGGTTCAATTCTGCCGGTTTTGGTTTGATCTGGGGGAACCAAGATGCTGACGCGCCGAACAATGCTGGCCGCTCTGTCCGTCCTGTCGGCACCGGGGCGATCGCATGCCGACGACACCGGGCTGCGGCATTATCCAAGCCGTCCTGTCGTGCTGGTGGTGCCCTATCCGCCGGGAGGGTCGGTCGACAGCGTCGGCAGGATCCTGGCTGCGGCGATGGGGCAGGACCTCGGCGTCAATGTCGTGGTGGAAAATCGCGGTGGGGCGGCGGGTTCGATCGCCAGCACCGTGGTGGCCAGGGCCGAGCCGGACGGCCATACGCTCGTCTTGGGAACGCAGCAGACCCATGCCACCAATCCGAGCCTTCTTGCGCAGATCGCCTATGACCCGGTGAAGGATTTCGCGCCGGTCGCCGGACTGGCCGTCATTCCTCATCTCATCGCCACCCGAAACGACCTGGGCGTGTCGGATGTGCGGGGTCTCATCGCCCTGGCGCGGTCGAGGCCGCAGGGCTTGATCTACGGCTCGACGGGGCAGGGCTCGTCGTCGCAACTTGCCACCGAACTGTTCCGGATGCGGGCCGGCATCGAAAGGCTTGTCCATGTCCCGTTCCGCGGCGCCGGTCCCATGGTGCAGGAGCTGATCGCCGGACGGATCGACTTTTGCCTGGTTTCCATTCCAAGCGTCGTGTCATTCGTCGAAGCCGGAAGCGTCAAGGCTCTCGCGGTCGCCAGGGCACGGCGCATCGAACGAATGCCGGACCTGCCTGCGATCACCGAGGCCGGCATGACCGGGGTCGATGCCGACGCCTGGTTCGCCTTGTTCGCACCGGCGCGAACACCGCCGCCGATCATCGAGCGGCTGTTTCAGGCCGTTTCGAAGACGCTGCGGCGCGACGACATCCGCGCCGGTCTCGCGGCGCAGGGCGTGGTCATCGCGCTGACGCCCGGATCGACCATCGCGAGCAGCCTTCCCTCCGAGATCGCCCGATGGGCCGAGGTCGTCAAGGCCGCGGGCGTCAAACCCGAATAGGGCCCGGCGGCGCGCGTCCCGGACCGCGCCATGGCCGGGCCGTCTTCGTCAGAGCAGTCCGAGCTTCGAGGCCGAACCCGCCGGCGCGCGGCTCTGCGTCAGGTGGTCCATCAGGAGGCGCGCGGGCCGTGACAGCGTGTCGGGATCGCGCGTCACGATCTTGAGCTCGCGCGCCGCCCACTCTTCGAGCAGCGGGATGGCCACAAGGTTCATTCCCGACCCGACCAGCTCGAATGCGCGGTCGGGCATCAGCGCGACGCCGAGGCCGCCTTCGACGATCCGGCAAACAGTATCGAAGCCCGGCAGATGGATCCCCGCCTTCAATTCGCGCCCGAGCCGGGCGGCGGCGAAACGCGAGCGGGAATAGACCGGACAGTCGACATGAAAGCCGACATATTCAAAGTCGAGCGTATCCGCGAAGGGTACCTGGTCCAGGGCGGCCAGGGGATGGTCGTCGCGGGCGATGACCACGAGCCGATCCGCGCGATAGGGCCAGACCTTCAGGTCGCCGCTCTCGCCATGCACTTCGCAGATGCCGATCTCGGCCACCTTGTCTTCAATGCCCTTCACGACGGCCGGACTGATGCGCTGCTCCAGATTGATCTTGATGAGGTTGTGAACCTGGGAAAAAAGGTAGAGATCCTCCGGCAGGAATTCGACGATCACCGAAATATTCGCCAGTATATTGACGTTGCCGCGTATGCCGGAAGCATGCTCCCGGAGTTCGGAACCCATTTCGAGGACACTGGAGACGATCCGGCGCGCGTGACGAAGGAGCGATGTGCCGGCATCGGTCAGTATCATGCCCTTGGCGTGCCGCAGGAACAGCTCGGCTCCCAATATCCTTTCGAGATCCGACAGCCTTTTGCTCAATGCGCTGGGCGAGATCGACTCGCGGTCGGCCGCGCGCGTCAGATTGCGTTCCTCGCAAACGGCGATGAACAGCTGCAGCGACACCAGGTCGACCCGATGGATCAAGTTGCGAAGCGACATCGTCGTCAGTCCTGCCGGCAAGACCCGGTTGGCCCTCTCGGTGCTCCGGCACCCCTATAGCATTCCGGCTCCCGGCGAGCCATTCGCGCCACGATGGATGACGCGCATGGCGCACCTCGTCGGCGCGCGAGACATTGCCGGCTTGCGTCGGTCATCCGCCTCCGGTCGATGACTTAGCCGACCGCGCATCATGGGTCTCTTCGCAAGAATGAAACCTGTCGTTCGCCGATCGCGAATTCTGGATCATTTTTGGCTGTGCTAGGTCGAAAGCAGGCGCGGATCCAAGCGTTGCTATAAAAATCAACAAAATGGGGAGTGATATCGTGAGCTCGCAAGACGATCTGCTGGCAATGACGCCGGCCGCCGCCGCCGCGACGGATCCGTCCGGATGGTGGGGCGCCCTGGGGCCGACCGAGAGGCGCACGTTTGCGACAGCATGGGCAGGCTGGTCGCTCGACTCGTTCGACGTGAATATCTACAGCTTCGTCATCCCGTCATTGATGGTCGCCTGGGGCATGACGTCCGGCCAGGCCGGGCTCCTCGGGACATCCGCGCTGTTCGCGTCGGCACTGGGCGGCTGCGTCGCCGGCATGTTGTGCGACCGCTACGGCCGGGTTCTCGTGTTGCAGATCACCATCGCCTGGTTCGCGTTCTTCACGTTTCTGAGCGGCTTCACCACCAGTTTCGAGCAGTTGCTGGTGGTCCGCTGCCTGCAAGGTTTTGGTTTCGGCGGTGAATGGGCGGCCGGAGCCGTCCTGATCAGCGAAATCGTCAAGCCGGCGCATCGGGGGCGGGTCGGGGGGCTGGTTCAGAGCGGCTGGGCTGTCGGCTGGGGCCTGGCGGCCGTCGTCGCTGCCGTGGTTCTCACCTGGTTCGGCCCGGATACCGGCTGGAAGGTCATGTTCTGGATCGGCATTCTGCCGGCGCTTCTCATCGTCTATATCAGGCGCAATATCCCCGAGCCCGCGATCAATCAGCGCGCGACGCCCACGAGCGTCGGCGAGATGCTCTCGATCTTCCGCGCTCCCCTGAGATCGCGCGTCTTCTTCGCGGCGCTGGTCACCACCGGCGGCATGGGCGGAGCCTATTCGATCATCACGTGGTTGCCGACCTTCCTGCGGGCGGAGCGGCAGCTTTCCATTGCCGGCGCCAGTGGCTATGTGGCACTGGCGACCTGCGGTGCCTTTTGCGGCTTCGTGCTCGCCGGGTTCCTGGCCGACGCCATCGGCCGCAAGCGCACCGTGCTGGGCATGGCGCTGCTCGCGGCGGGTCTCGTATGCGTCTACACCGTCGCGCCGATCACGCAGGGCCAGCTGCTGGCTGTCGGCTTCCTGGTCGGATTTGCGACGAACGGCATTTTCGGCTGCATCGGGGCGTTCCTGAGCGAGCTTTTCCCGACCCGGGTCCGGGGAACGGCGCAGGGTTTCGTCTACAATGCCGGCCGAGGCATCGGCGCTCTCTTTCCGGCGCTTGTCGGCTTCATCTCGCCCGCTCTGCCGCTCGGCCAGGCCATGGGATATGTCGCGGTCGGCTGTTATGCCCTGGTTCTTGTCGGTCTCCTGGGCCTGCCCGAAACGCGCGGCCGCGACCTCTCCGCCGTGAGCTGAAGACGTTCACGCCCATTGAGCCGAGCAAGAAGATGAACATGCCGCAAGCACGAGTTCAGCTGTGCCAGGGTCCGGATCCCGACCATCGGGAGCCGGCCTTCACGGTGCCGAAGGGGGCCTGTGACACCCATGCACATGTCATTTGGCCGCCTGACCGCCAGCCATTCGTTGGCGAGCGCAGCTATACCCCGCCGGAAGCGTCCGAGAGCGCCTACTTCGCGATGCTCGACGCCCTCCATATGGATCGCGGCGTGCTCGTGCAGCTCAGCGCCCATGGCACCGACAATAGCGGCTTGCTCGACGTGATTTCGCGCCATCCCGGGAGATTGCGCGGGATCGTCGCGCTCGGAGACGGCCTCTCCGAGGCCGATTTGCGCCGGATGCACCGGAGCGGGGTTCGCGGCGCAAGGTTCAATGTTCTCTTTGGCGGCGGGGTTGCCCTCGACCGGCTCGAAGATCTCGCCCGCCGCATTGCCGGGCTCGGATGGCATGTCGAGCTCCTGATCGACCTGCGCATGCTGCCCGAGCTTGCCCCGCGGCTGCGCCGGCTGCCCGTCGATGTCGTCATCGATCACATGGGCTTCACGCCGGTCTCACAAAGGACCGGCCATGCCGGCTTTGCCGTCTTGCTGGGGATGCTCGAGACCGGCAGGACCTGGGTCAAGCTCTCCGGCGCCAATCGCATCACGGTCGCGGGCGCGCCCTTTCTCGACACGATCGCGGTCGGCGCGGCGCTTGTCGATGCGGCCCCCGATCGATGCGTCTGGGGATCCGACTGGCCTCACGTGGCGGTCGAGGGACCCATGTTCAAAACGACGGATCTTCTTGACATCCTGCCGTCATGGGCGCCGGAAAAGCGCGTTCGCGACCGCATATTGGTGGACAATCCCCGCAGGCTCTACGATTTTCCAGATGATCCGGATGGCGGGCCGCGCTGAGCAGTTCCGGCGTCTCGTCGTTCTGATGATGCCGGACCGGGGCGTTCAGATCCGCCGGTCGCTGGCCACGCCGAAATGGCAGATGCCTTCGCCGGGCTTTGCGCCGGCATGCGGGAAGATGATGTAGCCGGGGCAGGGGGCGGTGACCGCCTCGCCATTGGCGCGCCGGGCGATGAGGGCGCCGGCGGCGACCGCGTCGCCGGTGCGCCATGAGCCCTCCAGGCGGTCGCCCTCTGCCTCGCAGACGATGATGTCGACGACATGGATGACCGTCTGCGGCCGCCGCGGCGGACGCGGGGCGTCGGTCAGGCCGAGATGGGCGAGGGTGTTGACGATGGCGGCATAACCGACCTCGGCCGAGGCCGGGTCGTCATGGGAGCCGCACTCCAGCGTGACGCCGTAGCCGCCGCAGAAGCGGATATATTCGGTCGTGCCATAACCCTCGGAGATCGCGATCGCGGGAAAGCCGATCCGTGCGCGGGCCGCGAGCAGGCGCGCGTAGTTTTCCAGCCAGCCGTGAATGGCGACGTCGGTGCCGAGGCAGCCGGCCAGCGCGCCCTCGGCCTCGGCATGCCGGAAGGCCTCCAACTGGCCGTGGTTGTTCTCCGGCCCGAAAAAGACGAAAGGCTCGCCCTGGCTGCGGAACGAATGAATGTCGAGCAGCACGTCGTGCCGGCGCAGCAGGGCGCAGATGCGATTGCCGATCCGGTCCTCGTAATCGGCCGGCGCGGGTTTCTCGCGCAGGTCGCGGTTGAGATTGCGGTCGCCTTCGCGGGTTTGCTGCAGATAGGCCTTGGGATTGGCGACCGGCACGAAGGTGACGTCGCCGCGCCGGATCAGGTGCTCGCCCGACCGGCAGGCGGCCATGGCGCGGCGGATCGCATTGGGGCCGCAGTTCTCGTTGCCGTGCACGGCGCCCATCACGATCAGGGCCGGACCGGTGCCCAGGCCGGAGAACGTGATGCTCTCGAGGGGGCCGTTCAATGCGACGTCGCGTTCGGCCTCGCGCAGCCCTGGGTTCTCGCTCAAAGCACTGTCCTCTCCGAATCCGCCGTGAATGTCTCCACAGCCCGGTCGCGCAGGCAAGCGCCGCGTCGGGCCTCTGGAAGGGTCGGGCTCCCGAGACGTCCAGGCGCGGGTGTCATCGCGCCGCGCCGGTCGATGGCTGAGGCAGCTGGCCGGAGCGCCGGGAGGAAGGGGCCGGCAGGCGCTCGCGGCTTGGCCAGGCCTTCGATTGATGATGACGCGGCCCCGTGGCACATCAGCGCGGCGGGACGCGCAAGGCGTTTGCGACAGCGACCGTCGCCGGAGCGACGGTCGTCGGTCGCGGTCGGATGGGGCAGGGCATGTTGAAACAGTTCGGCCAAGACATCTGGATCGCCGATGGAGCCGAGGTCGCCGTCGCGGGTTTTCATTACCCCACGCGCATGGCCGTCATCCGCTTGTCGGACGGAAACCTGTTCGTCTGGTCGCCGATCCGATTCACGGAAGGCCTGCGGGCGGCGGTGGATGGCCTCGGCCAGGTGCGGCACATCGTTGCGCCCAACGCGTTGCACCACCTGTTTCTCGCGCAGTGGCAGAGCGCTTATCCCGGGGCCTTGGTCCATGCCCCGCCGGGCTTGCGCCGGAAGCGCCCGGACATCGCCTTTGACGGCGACCTCGGTGACGCGCCGGACCCGGGCTGGGCCAGGGAGATCGATCAGGTCCCGATGCCGGGCAATCTGATCACGACGGAAGTGGTCTTCTTTCACGCCAATAGCGGCACCGTGCTCTTTACCGACCTGCTCCAGCAATTTCCGGCCGGCATGTTCTCCGGCTGGCGGGCGGTCGTGGCGAAACTGGACCTGATGGTTGGCCCCGAGCCGTCGGTGCCACGCAAATTTCGTCTCGCCTTTGTCGATCGGCGCGCCGCGCGTGCTGCCCTCGAACGCATTCTCGCCTGGCCCGCCGAGAAGGTGCTGATGGCCCACGGCGCGCCCGTTGAAACCGATGCCCGCGCCTTTCTGCGCCGGGCATTCGCATGGCTGACCGGGTGAGGCCGACGGCAGGGCCATGAGGGGGCGGTCCTCAGTGCGGCCCATCCATCAGCCGGAGCGTCGGCCGGCCGCCGCGGTTCTCTTCGATTTCCGTGCGGTTGCGGCCGAGTTCCTTGGCCCGGTAGAGCGCCCGGTCCGCCAGCGCGACGAGTTCGTCGGGGCAGCCTTCCAGCCTCGGCGTGAGGCAGGCGACGCCGACGCTCAGTCGCGGTCCGGCGCTCGCCTCGCCGGGCTCGGCCTGGGCGAGGCGCGCGCGCACCATTTCGGCCACCCGCACGCCGCCTTCCACCGAGGTTCCGGGCAAAAGGATCGAGAATTCGTCGCCGCCGTAACGCGTGCCGTGATCGCCCGGCCGCCGGATGCTGCCCTTGATCGCCGACCCCAGGGCTTGCAGCAGCCTGTCGCCGGCCTGATGGCCGTGCTGGTCGTTATAGGTCTTGAAGTGGTCGACATCGAGCATGACCAGCGCCAGCGGCTCCTGGGCGCGTGCCGCGCGCCCCCATTCCTGATCGAGCGTCTCGTTGAAATGCCGGCGATTGGACAGGCCGGTCAGGCCGTCCGTGGTGGCCAGCAACTCGAGTTCGGCCTCGGTCTCCGCCCGTCGCTTCAATTCGCGCGCCAGATAGACGGCGAGCGTGATGGTCACCAGGCAAAGCGCCGCGACCAGCAGGCTGACGATCGAGGCGTAGCGGCGCCAGGACGCATAGATGTCGGCCAGCGACTGTCCGACCACGACGACCAGCGGCAGCTCGCCGACCTGGCTATAGACCATGAGCCGTTCGATGCCGTCGGGCACGATGCGGACCTCATAGCGGCCGTCTCGTGCTTCCGCGTAATGTTTGAACAGCTCGGTGGACCGGAGATTCCAGTCGAGCAGTTCTTCCCGGAAGGGCCAGCGCATGAGCATGGCGCCGTCGGTGCGGACGAGCGTGATGAGGCCGTCGGTTCCCAGCAGCGTGTCCTTGAACAGGGTGTGGAAATATTCCAGGCGCAGGGCGCCGAGCGCGACGCCGGCGAAGGAACCGTCCGGGTGCGACAGGCGCCGGCTGACCCCGGCGCTGAGCTGCCCGGTGATCGGGTCCTCATAGGGCCGGCTGATATAGAGTTCCGTCGACGGGTTGGTCTTGTGGAACTGGAAATAATCGCGATCGCTGAGATTGACCGAAAGCGGGTAGAGCGTGCGCGAATCCAGTTGCACCTCGCCGGTCTCGTCGATCACCATGATGCCGCCGAGATGGCGCGCGGTGGCCGACCGGTCGAACAGGATGATCTGGCGCAGTTCAGGGCTGATCTGGTTGATGTCGGGGCGTTTCAGGCCCTCCACGACCGCGGCCAGCGACAGGTCGACGCTCTCGATATTGCGGACGGTATCCGCCTCGATCGCGGCGACCAGGCTGGTGCCGGTCAGGGCCGCGCGGTCGAGGGCGGCGTGGCGGGCCTCGATCAGCACGTGGGCGCACAGCGCGCAGAAGCAACCGGCAATCACGACGATCGGCACGACCCAACGCAAGGTCGGCCTGTCGCTCGCCCAGTTCGCCGTCCAACGCCTGCGAGACATGTCTTGCGTTGTTCCCTGCCGAACCCCGGATCATGCCGGGTTTGGCTCTACCGAAGGTTAATCGAGTGCCGCCGGGTCAAGTCAAATGGCATTTCACCAGGGGGTTCGCGTCAGGCGGGTCGCTACGCCGGCCCGATAGCCGATGATTGCGCGCGGCGTCCGGCCGCCGCGCGCCAACCCGGGCGTTGCCTGGGCCGCCGCCGGTGCTGGTCGGCCGGCGGCCCCCGGAGGTCGCCGACAGCGATCAGCGTCCGCCGATGCCGCACGCCTCACGCGGCCCCGGTTGCCGGGGCGCCCGGCCGGGCTCTCGCCTGCAGGCGCGATACCGCCTCGGCCAGCGGAATGTCGGCCTGCGCGCCGTCGCGCTCGCGCAGGGTCACCCGGCCGTCCCTCATCTCGCGCCCGCCGACGATGGCCATCACCGGCACGGCCATGTCATGCGCCGCCACGATGCGCCGCGACAGGGTGTCGGCGTCGTCATAGGCAATGGCCCGGATCCCGGCATCCTCGAACGCGGCCACCACGTCCGCGCCATATCCGGCCTGGTCTTTCGAGATCGGCGCGACCGCGACCTGATCCGGCGACAGCCAGAACGGCAGCACGCCGCCATGGTGCTCGAGCAGGATCGCGATCATGCGGCCGAGCGATCCGAAGACGGCATGGTGGATCATCACCGGCCTGGCGCGGCTGCCGTCGGGGGCGATGTAGGACGCGTCGAGCCGCTCCGGCAGCACGCCGTCGATCTGCACCGTGCCGCATTGCCAGGATCGCCCCAGCCGGTCGCGCAGCGCGAATTCCAGCTTCGGTCCGTAGAACGCGCCTTCGCCGGGGTTGATGTGAGGCGCGAGGCCGCGGCGCCGCGCGGCATCGCCGAGCTTCGCCTCCGCCCAGTCCCAGGTCGCGTCGTCGCCGGCGCGCACCGCCGGCCGTGTCGCCAGCGCCACCTCGTAATCGGGAAAGCCGAGGTCGCGATAGACCTCGCCCAGCAGGGCGATGAAACCGGCGACCTCGCTCTCCACGTCCTGTTCGCGGCAGAACACATGCGCGTCATCCTGCTCGAAGGCGCGTGTCCGCATGATGCCATGGAGCGAACCGGACGGCTCGTTGCGGTGGCAAGCGCCGAATTCGGCATAGCGGATCGGCAGCTCCCGCCAGGAGCGCAGCCCCTTGTTGAAGATCTGCACGTGGCAGGGGCACGACATCGGTTTCAGCGCCATCGCCTGCTCGCCGTCGTCGACCCGGAACATATGCGCGCCGAACTTGTCCCAGTGGCCGCTGCGGCTCCAGAGTTCCCTGGGCAATAACTGCGGTGTCCGGACTTCGGCATAGCCGGCACGGCGCATCTTGTGCCGGACATAGTCCTCCAGCACCCGGTAGATCGCGTAGCCGCGCGGATGCCAGAACACCATGCCCGGCGCATCGTCCTGCAGGTGCCAGAGATTGAGTTTCACGCCGAGATTTCTGTGGTCGAGATCGTCCATGGCTAGGTTCCTTGTGCGAGGAAAAAGCGCGGACGGGACCATCAAGAATAGAAAAAGCCCCGTCCGTCGCCGGCGGGGCCTTTCTGAATGAACGACGCTTGTCTCTAGCGTGCGCAACCAGCAGGCGATCCGCCGTAAGCGGTCGCCGTGGTGGTCAGTGCGGCTGATTGAAGCTTGTTCATGTCTCGATATCTGGTGGCAAAACGCCCGGACGTCAACGCCCCGCTCGAAGTTTCGGTCGACGGGGCCGCCTCCGCCTTGCGCGGCCGGAGGCCAGGCCCGCCTAATTGACGCCGCGCTCCCGGCCCGCCCAATAGGGATCGCGCAAATGCCGCCTGAGGATCTTGCCGGAGGCGTTGCGCGGCAGGGCCGTGATGAAGTCGACCGATTTGGGCGCCTTGAAGCCGGCGATCCGCGTGCGTGTCGCCGCGATGATGTCCTCGGCTGTCGCCCGGGCACCCGGCTTGAGCACCACCACCGCCTTCACCGCCTCGCCCCAGGTGTCGTCGGGCACGCCGAAGACCGCGACTTCGGCGACGTCGGGATGGTAGCAGACCGCGTTCTCGACCTCGGCGGGATAGATGTTCTCGCCACCCGAGATGATCATGTCCTTCATCCGGTCGTGGATATAGACATAGCCGTCGGCATCGAGATAGCCGGCGTCGCCGGTGCGCAGCCAATTGTCGGCGCCGAGCGTCCGGGCCGAGGCCTCGGGCAGGTTCCAGTAGCCGACCATGTTGGCGTCGGAGCGCGTGGCGATTTCGCCGACCTCGCCGACCGGCAGCGGCCGGCCCGAGGGATCGATAATGGCGATCTCGACGCCGGCCATCGCCTTGCCGGCCGAGCGCATGCGGGCGAGCCCTTCGACATGATCCTCCGGCGCCAGCACGACGACCGTGCCGGTGGTTTCGGTCATGCCGTACATCTGCACGAAGCCGCAGCCGAACATGGCGATGCATTCCTTGAGCAGGGCGGCCGGTATCGGCGAGGCGCCGTAGAGCATGTAGCGCAGCCGCGAATAGTCGACCTGGCTTGCCCGGGGATGGCGCACGACGATCTGCATCGCGGCCGGCACCAGAAACAGCTTGGTGACCTTGAAGGCCTCGAAGAAGTCGAGCACGCGGTTGGGGTCGAACTCGCGCATGATCACGCCCTTGGCGCCGTGATAGAGGCCCATCACGCCCCAGCCCGAGCCGCCGATGTGAAACACCGGCATGGCGACCAGCGAGACGTCGTCCGCCGACCAGCGGTTCCAGTCCGGCGTATCGACCTTGCCCTGTCGCCTGAGGCTGAGAAAATTGCGGTGGCACAACATCACGCCCTTCGGATTGCCGGTCGTGCCCGATGTGTAGAGCTGGATCGCGACATCCATCTCGCCGGTCGGCAGGCGCGGATCGGCCGGGCTCTGCGCGTCGCGCCAGGGGGTGAAATCCGGCCAGTCCGCCGCGCCGCCTTCGGTGGTCATGAAGGTCTTCACGCCGGGCATTTGCGCTGCGATGGCGCGCACCTGTTCGATGCATTCGGGGCCGACGAAGACCGCCGCGGCCCGGCTGTCATTGACGATGAAGGCGATCTCGGGACCGGCGAGCCGCCAGTTGACCGGCGCCATCACGACCCTGGCCTTCATCGCGCCCAGCAGCAGCTCGAAATAGCTGTCGCTGTTCTTGCCGAGATAGCAGATGCGTTCATCCGGCCGGATGCCGAGGGCAGCAAGCCCGTTGGCGATGCGGCTGGTGCGCGCATCGAGGGTCGCGAAACTGGTGTCGCGCCCTTCGAAATGAAAGGCGATCGCGTCGCCGCGGGCCTGCGCCTGCAGGCGGACCATGTCGACGAGCGTCGCCGGCTCCTGGCTGTCGACCATGGTGCCTCCCTAAAGTCCGAGCATCAGCTTGGCGATGATGTCGCGCTGGATTTCCGAGGTGCCGCCGAAGATCGTATAGGCCCGGCCGTTGAGGTGCTCCGGCACGACCGGCAGGGCCGCTTCCGGGATGGCCGGCTCCTGGTTCATGGCATAGAGCGGCCGCATCGGCTCGACCGCGAGCGCGTCGAGGCCGATCACCTCGACGCCGAGCCGGGTCACCGCCTGGCGGATTTCGCTGACGCGCAACTTCAACAGCGACGAGACCGCGCCGGGGTTCTGGCCGGTGCGCATGGCCGAGAGCAGGCGCAGCTCGGTCATTTCGAGCGCATCGATATCGACCTCGATTTCCGACGCGCTCAAGGCGATGTCGGGATCCGCGATGGCCTGGCCCGTCGCCTCCGAGCGCGCCAGTGCCAGCACGGCGTCGAGGCCCTGGCGCAGCTTGGCCGAGGCGATGCCCGAGCCGCGCTCGAACTCGAGCAGGTATTTGCCATAGGTCCAGCCCTTGCCTTCCTCGCCGACGCGATCGGCGACCGGCACGCGCACATCGTCGAAGAAGACCTGGTTGACCTCATGATCGCCGCCGATGGTCAGGATCGGCCGGATCGAGATGCCCGGGCTCTTCATGTCGATCAGGATGAAGCTGATGCCGTCCTGCGGACGGGCGCAGACTTCGGTGCGCACCAGGGCGAACATCCTGTTGGCGTGGTGCGCGTGCGTCGTCCAGATCTTGGTGCCGTTGATGACGTAATGGTCGCCGTCGCGCACCGCGCGGGTCTTCAGCGAGGCGAGGTCCGAGCCCGAACCGGGCTCCGAATAGCCCTGGCACCAATAGTCTTCGCCCGACAGGATGCGCGGCAGGTAAGTGGCCTTCTGTTCCGCCGTGCCAAAGCCGATGATCAGCGGGCCGACCATTTTCACGCCCATGGGCGAGACCGAGGGCACGCCGGCGCGGGCGCATTCGGTTTCGAAGATCCAGCGCTGGACCGGCGTCCAGCCGGTGCCGCCATGGTCGCGGGGCCAGCCCGGAGCCATCCAGCCCTTGGCATGCAGCGCCTTCTGCCAGGGCGCGATGATCTCGGGATCGGAGAATACCGATGGAGTCAGCGCCTGGGCGCGTTTCATCTCCGCCGTCAGATGCATGGCGATGAAGTCGCGCACTTCGGCCGCGAAAGCCTGATCGTCGAAACTGAGATCCATATGCGCGTGTCCCCCGTCGGACCGGTTCAACCCGTGGCCTTGGCCATGCTGCCCAGGGCGGCATGCCGGCGGTAGTGGTGACTGCTGCCGCCGAACAGCGTCTCGAAGGCCAGGAGCCGCTTGAAATAGGCGCCGATGTCGAGCTCTTCGGTGACGCCCATGGCGCCATGAAGCTGGACCGCCTGTTCCGCGACGAACTGCGCGCATCGGCCGATCTTGGCCTTGGCCCCGGACGCCGCCCGGCTCCGCTCGCGTGGTGCGGCGGTCGCCGTCAGCGCCGCGTGCAAAGCCATCGACCGGGCCTCCTCGCAACGGATCGACATGTCGACGAGCCGATGGCGCACGACCTGGTTGGCGGCGAGCGGCTTGCCGAACTGCTGGCGCGTCCGGGCATAGTCGAGCGTCCGGTCGAGCACGGCCTGCATCATGCCGACGGCCTCGGCGCCGAGCGCTCCGAGGGCGCGATCGACCACGGCTTCGATCGCCGCGAGGCCGTCGCCATCGCCGAGGCGGGCCTCGGCTGGCAGATCGACGCCGGCGAGCGCGATCGTGCAGGCGCCGCCCCCGCCGAGCCGCGGATAGTCGCGCATGGTCAGGCCGGCCGCATCGGGCGGGACCAGGAACAGCGCCAGCGCAGGATCGCCGTCTTCGGCGATGCGCGCCGAGACGATGATCTGGCCGGCCGCGCGGCCGTCGAGCACGGCGACCTTGTGGCCATCGAGGCGCCAGCCCTCGGGCGTTCGTCGCGCCAGGGTGTCGACCGCGGCCAGGTCGAAACGCGCGGCGCGTTCCGAATGGGCGAAGGCGAGATGCAGCTTGCCTTCGGCGACCCGCGGCAGAATGGCTTGCTTTTGCCGCTCGCTCCCGCAGGAGGCGACCAGACCGGCACCGATGACGACCGTCGCCAGATAGGGTTCGCTGACCAGCCCGCGGCCAAAGGCCTCCATCAGAATGCCGGTCTCGACGGTACCGCCGCCGAGACCGCCATAGGCCGCATCGATCGGCAAGGCGAGCCAGCCCAGATCGGCGAAGCGCCGCCAGGTCTCGGCGCTGAAGCCGAGCGGCTCGGCGGCGTTGCGGCGCCTGAGATCCGCCGAATAGGTATCGGCGACGAAGCGCTCGACGCTGTCGCGCAGCAGGCGCTGTTCCTCGGTCGGGGTGATGTCCATCGCGCTAGCCGGCGGCGATCGGGCCGCGGGGCGGCCATCCGTTCGGCGCCCGTACGGCGCCTGCGCCCGATGCCGTGGGATCAACAAGGCCCATGACGGTTCTCCCCGGAGGTTCCGCATCGCGGATTATTGTTTGGACGGCGCTCGCTCGGCCGATTTTGCTGTCGCCATGCTCGTCTTGAAAGCTCATCGGCCGGCCAGCCAAGCTATTCGATCTTTCCCGGCGCGAGCTATCCGTCTTGTGACGGGGGCGATCGCGCCCCGCGCGACGCTCGCATGGTGGGAAAGGCCTGACATCCGCCTGTCGTGGCCGCCATCCTAGATCAGCGCGATCAGGTGTGTTCCGCGGGGACGGCCAAGCGTGCCGGCCCGAAATCAAGGTGCAAGGTGACCCGATGAAAGCCCAGGACGTCAGAGCAGCCGCATTCGCCATGCCCTTGCACAGGCCGTCTTACCCGCCCGGACCCTATCGCTTCGTCGACCGGGAATATCTGACGGTCTGCTATCCCTGCGATCCTGCCGCGCTCCGGCGTGTCGTGCCGAAGCCGCTCGAAGTGGCCGACGCCACGGTCCGCATCGAATTCGTCCGCATGCCCGACTCGACCGGCTTTGGCGCCTATAGCGGCGCGGCCCAGGTGATCCCGGTGACTTTCGGCGGCGAGACGGGCAGCTATATCCGCTTCATGTTCCTCGACACCCACCCGCCGATATCGGGCGGGCGTGAACTCTGGGGCTTTCCGCAGAAACTCGCCGGCCCGAAGCTGGCGGTCGAGCGCGACACGCTGGTCGGCACGCTCGATTTCGGTCGCATCCGGGTCGCCACCGGCACCATGGGCTACAAGCATCAGCGGGCCGATGCCGCGGCGACCGAAACGGGTTTCGTCGAGCCGACCTTCCTGCTGAAGATCATTCCCCATGTCGACGGCAGTCCGCGCATCTGCGAACTGGTCCGGGTCACCAAGAGCGGCGTGACCCTGAAGGGCGCCTGGACCGGTCCGGCGGCGCTGGAGCTGCATCCCCATGCGCTGGCGCCGCTTGGCGACCTGGCGATCGCCGGTCCCGTCACCGGGCTGCACATGATCGCCGACTACACGCTCGATCTCGGCAAGGTCGTTCACGACTATCTCGCCTGAGCCGCAGACCCGCTGCTTCACCTTATCCGCGCGCCGACGCCGCACCAAGGACCGTTTCGATGGAACCCGCCGACATCCTCAGCAAGGCCTATGCGATGCCCCTGGAAAATCCGTCTTTTCCGCCCGGGCCCTATCGCTTCGTCAACCGCGAATTCCTGATCATCACCTACCGGACGACACGCGAGGCGCTGGAGCGGGTGGTTCCCGAGCCGCTCGAGATCGTCGAGCCGATCGTCAAATACGAATTCATTCGCATGCCCGACTCCACCGGCTTCGGCGACTACACCGAATCCGGCCAGGTCATTCCGGTCCGGCTGCCGGACGGGCAGGGCGGTTTCCAGACCGGCGGCTACGTCCACGCCATGTTCCTGGACGACGATCCGCCGATCTCAGGCGGCCGCGAGCTCTGGGGTTTTCCGAAGAAGCTCGCCGCGCCGAGCCTGAAGGTCGAAGGCGACACCTTGGTCGGCACGCTCGATTTCGGGCCGGCGCGGATCGCCACCGGCACCATGGGCTACAAGCACCAGCGCATCCCCGATGAGAAGGCCCTGCACGCGCTGCAGGAACCGGGCTTCCTGCTCAAGATCATCCCGGATGTCGACGGCAGCCCGCGGGTTTGCGAACTGGTTCGCTATTACCTGCGCGACCTCGACCTCAAGGGCGCCTGGAGCGGCCCGGCGGCGCTGGAGCTCAGCCCGCACGCCCTGGCGCCGGTGGCCGACCTGCCGGTGCTGGAGATCCTGTCCGGCGTGCATCTCATCGCCGACCTGACGCTCGATCTCGGCGAAGTCGTGCATGACTATCTCGCCTGAGCCGGTCCGGAGCTGCGCGAGGTGACGGGCAAGCGGACAACCATGGGGGCGCCGTCGACGCCGGCGTGCCGACCGGGCAATCCCTGATGGCCAGCCATGGCCGGTTCGTGGAATGATGCCTTTCGCCGCCTGGGTCGTCGCGCTCCGGTCATGCGTGGTCATGCGCCGGCCGGTCCGCCAATGCCCTGGTCGAAAGGGAGGATCATGCAGAGGCGTCGGCGTGTGCTGCATCTCAGGATCTGGATCATGCTCGCCGGCCTGGTGCCGGTGGTGCTGGTCATGGCGCTGGTGCTGAGCCAGCATCGCTTGCCGGAGCCCGTGCCGCTCCGGTTGAGTGATCCCGTCGCCGCCGGCCCGTCGCGATGAGCGTTGGCCGGCCGTGTGGCGCCGGCCACCCGGAACACGCGCCTCAGGTCTTGCGGATGCCCGACACCCGGGCCTCAACCACTTCCATCGCCTCGCCGTCGCTGCCGACGAGATCGAGCATCGTCTCGAAGACGGCGCGCTGGGCCCGCAAGGCGCCGAGGCGCCGGGCCGCCGCCATCATCTGCCGCTCGGCCTCGGCCAGGAGCTTCTCGTCGGCGGGATCGCGTTGGCGATGGTCGCAGCCTTCGGTCCCGGCGATGCTCGCGGCCGTAGCGCTGGCGTCGTCGAGCCTGCGCTTCAGGCCTTGTTGCTCGCGGTCGAGCGAGGCGATCGAGAGCCGGATCGCCGCCCTGATACCGTGGAGCCGCGCCTGATCGGCATGGCCGTCGCGATCGCCGGAGCGGAAGCGGGGCGCCGGATCCGTCGTTCGAAAGCGTGAGAAGAAGGCCATGGCGATACGCGCTCCACTGGCCGAGAGCTGGACATGGCCGGCTGTCGGGACGTCGGAGGCTTGCCACTGGACCGTCCGCCATTCGAGAACGCGCCCGATGGCGACATGGCCCGATGATGTCTCCGGTCCGGCAAGCGTTCGACCGGCATCCCGGCCCAAGCAAGCGCCATGCCTGAGGGCGGGCCGCTCGGGCCGGCCGAGCCAGCAATTCAGCGGTCAAACAGGGTTAGCGGAGCGTAAACTTGCTCAGCTTCGCGAGCAAGGCATTGGCAAAGGACCCGTTCTCCTTGGCTGGGCGCGGCAGCCAGAACGTGATAAGAACGGCGCCGAGGAATACGATCGCGCTCACGACGATCGGCGCGCCGACCAGAGCAACGACTGCCCCATAGGGCCAGAGCAACACGGTCGTGAGGGCTCCAATGGCGATGGCGACAACAACCAATACGACGATCATCGAGTCGAGCCTTACCTGGATACCAAACGCCGCGATCTTCTAGTTAATCGTCGTGCAACCTAGACGATCTCGCCCAGAAGAGCGAATGCATCATCGGGACATCGGACGAACACCCCTTCGTCGAACCCTTCCATAGCAGAGCCATCATTGCCGGTATTGGTATTGGCGGGACGTCGGGGGGATGTGAGCGGTCGCGGCAGCGTGGCCGAAAAATTGCTTGATGATCGCCTGTCGGCCCGGGGCCGGCGGCCAGGCAAAGGGAGCATCCGATGCTGCGTGACAGGTCTCCGCAATTTTCGCCGATGACGTCGACCTCGTCCCGGGCCAGGCGTGCCTGGCTCATGCTCCTGTGTTTCCTCGCCGTCCTGCTCGCGGCCACGTCGGCCGCCTCGGCGGCCGAGACCGGTTACCGGCTCGGGCCGCAGGACAAGATCCGCGTCAAGGTGTGGGAATGGCGCGCCGCCTCCGGCGACACTTTCGAGTGGACGGCCCTGAACGGCGAGTTCACCATCGATTCCGCCGGCATTCTGGCCATTCCGCTGGTCGGTGCGGTTCATGCCGAGGGCGCGACGACCGGTGAGGTCGCCGGCATCATCGCCGATCGCCTGAAGGTGGTGGCGGGGCTGATCAGGGCGCCGAACGCAGCGGTGGAAATCGCCCAATACCGGCCGTTCTACATTGTCGGCACGGTCGAGCGCCCGGGCGAATATCCCTATCGTCCCGGCATGAGCGTGCTTCAGGCGGTCAGCATTGCCGGCGGCTTCTATCGCCCGGATACCAGCCTGTCGCGCTTCGAGCGGGAAAGCATCATCGCCCAGGGCGACATCAAGGTCAGCGAGACCCAGAGGCTCGCCTTGACCATCCGGCGCGACCGGTTGAACGCGGAAGCGCGCGGCGACGGCAACCTGGCCTTTTCCGAGGAGATCCTCCAGCGCCAGGGCGAGGCGGTGATTGCCCAGGGCATGCGCGAAGAGGGCATGATCTTCGCGACCCGCCGCCAGTCGCTGCAGGCGCAGGTCGATCTGCTGGTCCAGGCCAATGCGCTGCTGGAGGAGGAATTGAGGACCCTTGCCGCCAAGAGCGTCACGCAGCAGAAGCAATATGACCTGGCGCGCCGCGAGCTCGACAGCATCAACAGCCTGATGGCGCGCGGCCTGGCGGTCAGCGGCCGCCAGGTGGCGGTCGAGCAGAATGTCGCGCAAATGGAAAGCATGATGCTCGACCTGACGCTCGCCCAGGCGCGAACCCGCCAGGACATCAGCCGCAACCAGCGCAACATGATCGAACTGGGCAACCAGCGCGCCAACGAGGTGCTCAAGGAGCTGCGCGAAACCCAGGTCAATCTCGACCAGGTCACCGAGCGGATCTCGACCTTCCAGGTCCTGCTCTACGATTCCCAGGTGACCGGGCCGCGCCTGCAGGTGCTGCAGGCCGACGAGGCGGCGAGGCTGAGCTTCCAGATCGTCCGGCGCCAGGACGGGCGCCTTCAGGACATCGGCGCCGATGCCTCCGCGCCGGTCCTGCCGGGCGACATCATCAAGGTCCAGCGGCCGCCGCCGACCCGGACCCTCAGCGGCGCGGCGGGATCGAATTTTGCGCAGAGGCTGCCGGCCGGGACCCGTTAGCACTATGGCGCCGCATCGGGCGCCGCGCGAAGGGCGGCTATCCTTGATAACGCGCCCGGCACGGCTCCCGGGATCTCATGCGCGCGCACCCGAGCCCTGGCCGTTTCGCAAGGCGCCGATGTGCTCGGCCATCCGGGTCTCGAAGACCGCGGCCGAGAAGCGCCGCGCATGCGCCGCGATGGCGGTGGAGTCGAACCGGCCGGCGCGGAGCCGCTGTTCGGCATCGATGATCGCATCCACCGTCTGCCGTTCGAAAAAGACGCCGGTCACCCCGTCGACGACCGTCTCGGTGGCCCCGCCGCGTCCATAGGCGATCACCGGCCGCCCGGAGGCCATGGCCTCGACCGGGACGATGCCGAAATCCTCCTCGCCCGGAAAGATCAGCGCGCGGCAACGGGAATAATGATCCTTCAGCACGCCGAAGGGCTGCGACCCCAGGATCCGGACATTCGGCTTGGCCAGCTTGCGCAATTCGGCGAGCATCTCGCCGCCGCCGATCACCACCAGGTTCTGGCCGGTCCGGTTGAAGGCCTGAACGGCCAGGTCCGGACGCTTGTAGCCGACCAGTTCGCCGGCCATCAGGTAGAAGTCGCCGATCCCGGCTTCGGGCAGCACGGCGAAGGCATCGACGTCGACCGGCGGATGGATGACATACGCCTCGCGGCGGTAATAGCGCTGCACCCGGGACGCGACGGTTGCCGAATTGGCGATGTAGTGATCGACGCGATTGGCCGAGATCGCATCCCAGTTCCGGATGTAGTGGGCGATGAACGGCATGAGAGCCCGGGTCACCAGCCCGGACCGGTTGCGATAGTCGTGGAACATGTTCCAGATGTAGCGCATCGGTGAGTGGCAATAGCAGATGTGGATCGAACCCGGCGGCGGAATGATGCCTTTGGCCGGTCCGGACTCGCTGCTGATGATCAGGTCGTAGCCCCTGAGATCGAGCTGCTCCAGGGCCAGCGGCATCAGCGGCAGGTAACGCTGATAATAGCGCCGGGCGCGCGGCAGCCGGTTGATGAAGCTGGTCCTGACCCGGTGGCGATTGATCGTATCGGAAATGGCTTCGGGAACATGGACATGGGTGAACACGTCGGCGTCCGGATACATGCGGCACAAGGATTCGACGACCTTCTCGCCGCCCCTCATCCCGACCAGCCAGTAGTGGATGATGGCGACCTTCATCGTGCTGCCGGGAATTCCGCCTCCGCTCTTGCCTAGGTCATCCGCTCGTTGAGCACGGCGCCGGCGATCGCGGCGGTCGCCGCGCCGAGCGCGGTGACCATCCGGGCGGCGTCGCGCTGCCGGGTCCGCCCGGCTTCGATGACCAGAATGTAGGAATCGAGGACCGATCCGATGGCCCAGGCATCCGGCAGCACCGAGAAGGCCGGCAGGTCGACGACGATGCGGTCATATTTGGCCCGGAGCGCCTCGAACAGCGCGCGACCCTTGGGCGTATCGATCAGGTCGCTGAAGTGGATCCACTGGTGGTCGCGCCCGACCGGCATGAAGGACAGGCCCCGGATCAGCGTCGGGACGAGGGCGCCATCGGCCGCGCCGCTCGCCATTGCCTGGACCAGACCGTCGTCCTGGTGGTCCGGCATGCTGGCGGCGAGCCGCCGGGTCAGGCTGGGGTTCTGCGGATTGGCGTCGATCAGCAGGGTTCTGCGGCCGGCCGCCGCGAAAGCCAGCGCCAGGTGATAGGCGATGACGGTCTTGCCTTCGCCTGCCAGCGCCGAGGTGACGCCGATACATTGCCGCCCGGACGATCGCAACGTCATCTCGAAGGAGGTCCGGATCTCCCTGATGCTGATGCTGAAGGGCGCCGAGGGCTGGTCGACGATGATGTTGACGCCCCAGCTCTCGGCGCCCTCGGCCATGACGCTGTCCATGGCCGTGAAGTCCTCGTCCAGTTCCTGGATCGCGCCGAGGCAGGCAAGGCCCAGCTGGCGCTCGATCTGCGACCGCTCGCGGATGACCTTGAGCAGGCGGAACCGGGTCAGCGCGGCGATCCCGCCGGCGAACAGGCCGATGGCGCCGGCAAGGCTGAGAATGAGCGACGTGCGGGGCGCCGACGGTCCGGTCGGCGGCAGCGCGGCGGTGATCACCCGGGCATCGGCGGCGGGGAAGGAGCCGACGTCGATGACGCCGGTTTTCAGGGCCTGCGCGGCGGCGTCGCCATCGGCGTTCAATTCGCGCATGGACCGCTCGAACTGGCCCATGCGCCGGACCGCCTCGATGCGCGGCGCCAATTGGCGGCCGATATAGGCGGCCGTCACCGCATTGGCCAGGCGAGCCGCCTTTTCCGGGTCGTTGGATTGGAAAGTGATCTGCAGGACATAGGATTGCCCGAGCCGGCGGACATCAAGCCTCTGGTCGAACTGGCTCACGACGATGCTGTAGCTGCCGCCGCCGCGGGCGCGGCTGACCAGCGATTTGAACCAGGCCGGGATCGACTGGGACGGCTGGGTGAATTCCGGGTCCTGCTCCAGCCCATGGGCGGCGATGACGCTGCGGTAGACCTGCTCGGATTTCAGCAGCTGGATCTGGCTTTCCAATTGGGCGGCGTCGATGGAGAACTGCACGAGCTCGCGATCGGGCGCCTGGCGCGCGGCTTCCGGCCGTCGCGGGTCGAACAGCACGCGTGCGCTCGCCTGGTAGACCGGCCGCGACGTCACGACGACGGCGGCGCCCACCAGCAGCGCCACGGCGACGGCGGCCAGGATCATGCGCGCATGCAGGCGAAAGGCCATGACCAGATCCCGCTGCGACTCGGGATCGAGCCGATCGGTCTCGGGATCGATCGGCGGGCGCGCCTTGGTTGCGATCAGCCCGTCCGGGCCCGGGACGTGTAGCATTGCGACTGCACCATGCTCCAAGCGGGCGAATGACCAGGGTTCACCGATCGGTTCGGTCAGCGACTTCCTTGCTGCAGCAGGACGGCGGGTATCGTCTTGACGATGATCTCGGCGTCGAGCCAGACGTTCCAGTTGCTGGCGTAGCGGCGGTCGAGCGCGATGCGCCCGTCATAGCCGCAATCGCTTCTGCCGCTCACCTGCCAGAGGCCGGTGAGGCCTGGAGGCACCGAAAAGCAGTGCGAGAAGTTCTCGCCGTAACGGTGAATTTCATCGGGAACGATCGGCCGTGGACCCACCAGGCTCATCTGTCCCATGACGATGTTGATGAGTTGCGGCAGCTCGTCGAGGCTGCTCCGGCGCAGGAAGGCGCCGAGCCGGGTGATCCTCGGATCATCGGCCAGCTTCTGGTTCTCCTGCCACTCCCGCCGGACATGCGGACAGCGTTCGAGATGGGCTTTCAGGGCCGCGTCGGCCTCCAGAACCATGGACCGGAACTTGAAGCATTTGAACGGTCGGCCATTCTTGCCGATCCGGGTTTGCGCGAAGAACGCCGGGCCTCCGTCGGATATTCGAATGGCCAATGCGATGATGATGAACAGCGGCCATAAAAAGACCAAGGCAGAGAGGGCGCCGCAAATATCTATTGTGCGCTTCGCGCACAGATTTGCGATGTTGCTATACGAGGGCAGGACGGCGCGATCGGCCGCGAATACCAAAATAATGCCGTGAGATGGAAGCGTCTTGGACACAGAACGCACGCCTCTCAAACATTTCGACCGATAATAATTAACGGTTTTTTAACTGGCCATCAAGTCGGTTTTGTGCGGCGCACAATATTTGGACGGTTTCCGGCTACCTGCGGATGAGGCGCACAATAATTATACAGAAAATTGACGTGCTTGCATCCGCCGACGGCATGCCGTCCCGCGAGGCAGCAGGACACCGACAATTTTAGGCGCTTTCGGGGCCGGCTTAGGGGACCTCTTGCCCGCTGGTGGCCTTATTTACCGCTTGTTCACGATGTTGTGTCGATCGCGTCGGCGCCGCCTCCGGGAGCCCGCGGACCGGACCTTGCATGAAAGTGTCGCGGTGGCGAGGGATGGGCGCATGGCCATGCCGGACTGGTTCATCAACGGGCGGTTCCTGACCCAGAAGACGACCGGCGTCCAGCGCTATGCGCGTGAGATCGTCCTGGCGCTCGACGCGCTGCTGGAGGAGGGGCATCCGCTCGCCCGGGGACGCCGGCTGTGCCTGCTGACGCCGGCGCAAGCGCCGGCCTTGCCCGGGCTGAGGATGATCGAGCAGCGCGCGGCCGGGCAACTGCACGGGCATTTCTGGGAGCAGCTCTCCTTGCCGAAACATGCCCGCGGCAACATCCTGAACCTGTGCAACACGGCGCCCTTGCGCGGGCGCCGCAACATTGTCTGCATCCACGACACCAATGTCTTCGACTATCCGGCGAGCTATTCGAGGCAATTCCGGCTGCTCTACCGGGCGCTGGTGCCGCGTGTGGCGCGCGCGGCGGCGACGGTGGCGACCGTCTCGGCCTATTCGGCGGGCCAGCTCGCCCGGCTCGGCATCGACCGGAGCCTGATCGCGGTGCTGCCGAACGGCCACGAGCATGTCGCGCGCTGGCGCGCCGGGCATTCGCGCCAGACCGCGGCGGCCACCGGGCCGAACACGATCGTGGTTCTGGGCAGCCGCGCGCCGCACAAGAATGTCGGCATGCTCATGGCCTTGGCCGGCCGCCTGGCCGAGCAGGGCCTCAGGATCGCCATTGCCGGCGGTGCCGATGCCCATGTCTTCCAGGACGCGGCGGCAAGCGACGCGGGCAATGTGGTCTCGGTGGGGCGGGTGTCCGACGCCGAACTGGCGGCCTTGCTCGAAGGGGCGCTCTGCCTGGCCTTCCCGTCATTCGTCGAGGGTTTTGGGCTACCTCCATTGGAGGCTTTTGCGATGGGTTGCCCGGTGGTATCGTCCGACCGCGCCAGCCTGCCGGAGGTTTGCGGCGACGCTGCGCTTTATGCCGCGCCCGACCGGCCCGACCAATGGCTGTCGGCCTTTTGCGCCTTGCGGGATGATCCGCAGTTGCGCGCCACGTTGATCGAGCGCGGACAGGCGAGAGCCAAGGCCTTTTCCTGGCGCGCGTCTGCATTGGGCTATCTCGGCGTGATGGCCCGGCTGGACGGGACCTGATCCAGCCCGAGGAATGACGGGGTCGCACATGGCGGCCGCGGTCATGGCATGTCGTTTGCTAGATAAACGGTGGCGAAAGCAAGTCTTCGCGAAGTCGAGATCGACCACGCCTCCAACGAGCGGCCATTTCCGGTCCACCAGTGCTGACATGCGCGTGACATCACCTGACTGGATCATCGTCGGTGCGGGTTTTACCGGAGCGGTCCTCGCGGAGCGTCTGGCGTCTCAGTCGGGCCGGCGCGTGCTGGTCATCGACAGGCGCGATCACGTCGCGGGCAATGCCTACGACTATCGCGGCCCATGGGATATCCTGGTTCATAAATACGGCCCCCACATCTTTCACACCAACAGCAAGAAGATCTGGGACTACCTGTCGCAATTTACCGCGTGGCGTCCGTATTTTCATCATGTCGTCGCGCATGTCGACGGCAGGTACGCGCCGATCCCGTTCAATCTGAATACGCTCGAAGATCTTTTCCCTCGCCGCATGGCCGAGGCCATGACGGAAGCGCTCGTCGATACCTACGGTTACGGTGCCAAGGTGCCGATCCTCAAGATGCGGGAGGAGGGTGGCGAGCAGTTGCGCTATCTCGCCGACTATATCTACCGGAAAGTCTTCGAGAACTACACGTTCAAGCAATGGTCGCTGAAACCGGAGGAGCTCAACCCTTCCGTCAGCGCGCGCGTCCCCATTCATATCAGCCGGGACAACCGCTATTTCCAGGACGTCTACCAGGCCATGCCGGTGGACGGCTATTCGGCGATGTTCGCCCGGATCCTCGCGCATGAGAACATCTCGGTTTCGACCTCCACCGAGTTCGAGGCGGTGCGCGGCCTCTATCCGGACGCTAAGGTGGTGTTCACCGGGCCGATCGACGAATATTTCAAGTTCGAGCACGGCGCGTTGCCTTACCGCAGTTTGCGGTTCCGCCTGGTCGAACGTCCGGAGGCCGAAGCGCAGCCGGTCGGAACCGTGAACTACCCCAACGAGTTCGATTTCACGCGCATCACCGAATTCAAGCATCTGACCGGCCAGAAGGCCGATGGCACGATCCTGGTCGAGGAATATCCCGAGGCCTACGTGCCGGGACGCAATGAGCCCTATTATCCGATACCGACGGAGGATACCGCTGCCGCCTTGGTGCCCTATCAGGACATGGCCAACGGGTTGAAGGGCAAGGTCTGGTTCGCCGGACGGCTTGGGGATTATGCCTATTACAATATGGACCAGGCCTGTGGTCGCGCCCTGGCCCTGTTCGAAAAGCAATTGGCGGTTGTATAAATAATCCGGAGGAAACAAAGAGGCCGAAATACGCATGCGTTTCATTCCATATGCGTAAGGACGTGCCATGAGTAAAGTTTCAGTCTTGATGGCGACCTATAACGGGGCGCCCTATATTGCGGAGCAATTGGAGAGCATCGGCCGGCAGACCCATCTTCCGCATGAGTTATGGGTGACGGACGACGGATCCAGCGACGACACGCTGCGCATCGTCTCCGCCTTCGCCGAGCGCGCGAAATTCCCCGTGCGCATCCGGCTGAACGCGCAACGCCTCGGCTACGGCGAGAACTTCCTGAGCGCGGCGATGCTCTGCGACGGCGAGTTCATCGCGTTCTGCGACCAGGACGACGAATGGCATCCGGAAAAGCTCGAGCGATGCGTCGCGGCCCTGGAGCGGGAGGGCGCGCTGCTCTGCGCCCATACTGCGACGCTGATCGACGGCGAGTCGCGTTATCTCGGCTATTTCGACCAGGGCATTGCCCGCACCGAGACCTATCCGCCGCTGCACCTGCCGCCCTGGGAGGTGTTTTACGGGATGACCGAGGTGTTCCGGCGCGATCTCCTGAGCCTGATCGACAGCAAGCATCGCGGCCTGGACAGCCACACCTTGAACAGCCAGCTCGCCCATGACCGCTGGGTCTATTTTCTGGCCCACAGCCTCGGCAAGGTCGTCACGCTCGCCCATCCCCTGGTGGCCTACCGCCAGCATGGCAGCAACGCCTATGGCGGGCTGAGGAAGAGCTTCATGACCCGGCTGCGCGGCAAGCTCGTCGGCTCGGCCGACATCCTGCGCAAGCACGAGGCCATGGCGCTGCACCGGGCCCATATGCTGGCGGAACTGGCCAAGACGCCGGCGGGCGTGCCGGTCGCCGATCAGGCGCGCGCCGCCGCCAGCTATTGGCGGCGGCTCGGCGACACCTACGCCTTGCGGGCGCGCCTCTATGACGGCCCGACCTTCGGCGCGCGCCGCTCGGCCCTGACCCGGCTGGTCGGTCGCGGCGCCTATCGGGCCGGCGGCGGCGGGGCGATCAGCACCAAGGTGCTGATGAAGGACGTCGTGCTGGGACTGTTCCGCATTCGCATGGCGCGGGCGCATCCGGTCCGGCACCGCAGCGGCAAGTCGGGCATGCGCGTCGAGGACAAGTCATGACCGTGCTGGCTCCCCGCTACCGGAGGGTCGCCGTCTATGCCCCCTCGGCCTCGATGACCGGCGGGCCGGAATTGCTGCACCAGCTCGTCCACGAGATCCGGGCGAATGGTGGCGAGGCGGCCATCCATTATGTTCCAGATCCGCTGGCCGCCGTCCCCGAGCGATACCGGATCTACGATATCCCGACATTGACCGCGATCGATCCGGCCGACGGTGATTGCATCGTGGTGCCGGAGACCATGGTGCGGCGGCTGCCGCTGTGGTCGCCGGCGCAGCGCTACATCTGGTGGCTCAGTTTCGACTTCTTCCAGAGCCGGCACCGGGGCGGGGCGGGGCAGCTGTTGGCCAATCTCTACAAGGAGGGCTTGATCCAGTGCCTGACGCGGCTCGGTACCGGGCACCTGTTCCAGTCGCATTATGCCCGGACCCGGCTGCGCCGCCGGGGCATGAACGGCGCATTGCTGTCCGACTATCTCTCGCTGGCTCCCACCCCGGACGATGCCGCGCCGCGCGACGACCTGATCCTGTACAATCCGAAAAAGGGCATCGAGATCACCGACCGGCTGAAGCGGCAGTGGCCCGACCTGCGCTTTCTGCCGATCGTCGACATGACCAGGGAACAGGTCGAGGAGGCATTCCGCCGCGCCAAGATCTATATCGATTTCGGCGAGCACCCGGGCAAGGACCGGCTGCCGCGGGAGGCAGCCGCGATGGGCACCGTCGTGATGGTCGGCATCAGGGGCGCCGCCGCCTTCGATGAAGACGTCACCTTGCCGGCGATCTACAAGCTCGCGGTCGATGGCCGGCTGCCGGCCAGGTTTCGTGCGCTGGTCGACGACATCATGGCCGATTTTCCCACCCATCAGGCGGCGCAGCGTCCTTATCGCCAGGTCATCGCGGCGGAACGCGAGGTCTTCGCCCAGCAGGTGCGGGATGTCTTTTTCATCGCGAACTGAGCAGGGGGGGCCGCGCTGCCCCGGCCCGGCGAGGGCGGGCCGATGACCTGGCCGGTCGGGATCTTCTGGCTGCTGCTGGCCTGGGGGCTGGTGAGCCGACGGCCGGTGCTGATCTTCCTGTTCTTCGCGGCCGCTCCCTTCGGGGCGCTCGCTGTGGTGCCGGTCGATCTGGTCGGCGGCATCAATCTGCTGCCGCAGGCGGTCTGCGCCTGCGCGGTCGTTCTGCGCCTGGTGCTCGATCCCGGCGCGCGCGCGCAGGCCCTGCAGGCCATGGCCGACGTCAAGCGCCTGGGCCTCCTGTCGTTGTTCCTGATCGTCAGCCTCCTGGTGACGGCCTTCATGCCGCGGCTGTTCGCCGGAACGGTCGATGTGGTGTCGATGGCCGGTGTCGCCGAGGGACCCCAGCCTCTGGCCCCCGGCACCTACAACCTGACCCAGGCTGCCTATCTCGGCCTCTCGGTCCTGACGGTCGCCGCCTTCACGGTCGCCGCCGCCGATCGATCCATGATGGCGACGGTGGGCCGGGCGATTCTCGTCGGCGGAGCGACGCTCGCCGCGACGGGCCTGGCGACCATGGCGGCGGACGCCGGCGGCATGGGGCCGCTGCTGGAGCCGTTCAGGACGGTGTCCTATGTGCTGCTGACCGAGGATGAGGCGCTGGGTGTCCGCCGGCTGGCCGGCCTGATGCCGGAGGCCTCCTCCTTCGGCGCCTTGTGCGTGCTTTATGGCGCCGCGTCGGGGCTGCTCTATCCCTGTTTCGAAGGCGCCATGCGGCGGTTTGCGGCGGCGGTCGCATTGACGCTGTTCGTCATGGCCGCCTTGTCGACCTCGTCGACCGCCTTTGTCGGCCTCGCCGTCGGCGGCGGCTTGCTCGCCGCCAACTGGTTGCGCCGCCTGCTGTCGCCGTCGTCGCTGCATCCGACCGGCGGCCAGATCGAATTCGTCGTTGCGGCGGCGCTGCTGATCGCCGCCCTGGCTTTGCTGCTCCTCGACACCCGCGTGTTCGAGCAAGCCGGCGACATGATCGACCTCATGCTGTTCCAGAAGGTCTCGTCGGAGTCCTATGTCGAGCGCATGCGCTGGAACGACACCGCCATGGACGGTTTCTGGGCCACCGCGGGGCTCGGCGTCGGGCTCGGCTCGGCGCGCGCGTCGAACTGGTTCGTCGCGCTGTTGAGCAATACCGGCGTGATCGGCGCCGCGCTCATGCTCGCTTTCGTGGTCCAGAGCTTCATCCGGAAGCCGCCGTCCGCCGATCCCTGGCGGGCGGAGTTCGTCTGGGCGCTCAAGGGCGTGCTGCTGCTCGGCCTGGTCATGGGGGCCCTGGCCGGCACCTCCGCCGATTTCGGCGTCGGGACGGGCGCTGTCTACGGCATGCTGGCGGGGCTTGCCCGTCGGCGGGCGCGCGCCGCCGGCCCGGTCGGGCGGTCCGAGCCGCGGCCGGGCCTGCCCGAAACGGCGGCCTGAACGGCGTCTCCGCTCAGGATCCGTGGAGCCATTGGGGGGAAGGGGCGCCGGACGCCAGCAGGGAGGCATAGAGCCGGTGGTAATCGGCATGGAGACGCTCGACCGAGAAGCGCTCGAGATTGCCGAGGGCCTGCTGCTTCATGCGGGCGAGCCTTGCCGGATCGCCGAGCAGGCCGTCGATTGCCCGCGCGAAGGCGCCGGCATCGCCCGGCGGCACCAGCAGGCCGGCGGCGCCATGGTCGAGCGCCTCGGGAATGCCGCCGACATCGGAGGCGACAATGGCGCAGCCGGCCGACCGGGCCTCGATATTGACCAGCCCGAGCGGCTCGGCATGGGAGGCGAGGACGAAGATGTCGGTGTTGCGCAGCACGGTTTGCGGGTCGTTCAGCGAGCCGTGGAAGTGGATGCGGCCGCCGAAGCCGGTGGCCGCCGCGGCGGCCTCCAGCCTGGCCCGGTCCGGGCCGTCGCCGACGATATGCAGCTCCGCCGGATGTTTGGCGGCGACCAGGGCGAAGGCCGCGATGATGGTGTCGACACCCTTGCGCTGGTGCAGGCCGCAGACTGTGGCGATGCTCGGCCGGGTCACGGGAAGGGCGGGTTCATCGGCGAAATAGCTGCTGCGTGCGCCGCCGAGCGGGGCATTGAGAATGGTGACCAGTTTGCGCTCGGCGAAACCGCGCCGCATCAGCGTGACCCGCTCGGCTTCGCTGACCGCGGCGATGCCGTCGGCCAGACGCATGATCCGCGAATGGCCGTCGAAGGAATTGTGCACCGTGGCCACCAGCGCGGCCCGGCTCAGCCGCGTCGCGCAAAAGCCGAGTGCCGCGCCGGCCATCATATGCGCGTGGACGATGTCGATCCGGCGCTGCCGGATGATGTGGCGCAGGCGGATCACCGCCCGCAGCAGCTCCAGCGGCTTCCCGGTGCGCTGCCGCAGCGCGATGTGCTCGACCCCGGATCGCAGCAGCAGGTCGCGCAATTCGCCGCCTTCGCCCGCATAGGCCACCTCATCGCCCTTGGCCGCCTGGATACAGGCCAGGTCGACCGCCGCGTGCACATTGCCATGGCCGAGCCGGCAATGGTTGACCAGGTGCAGGATTTTCATCGCGCCGGCCTCGATCGGGTTTGCCGCCCGCTCACTTCGAATAGACCCTGATGTAATCGACGAACATATGCGAGGGGTTCGGCGTCTCGGCGATCGGCCAGCCGCTGCCGAGCGCCAGATTGACCAGCGGAAACAAGGGCTGGGCGAATTCCGGCGGCGTCTCGATCCGCCAGTAGGACTGGCCGTCGAGATAGAACGTCGTCCAGCGCGGCTCGACCATGACACCGAACCTGTGCCAGTCGGCCGAGAGATCGTCATCGAGCCGGGTGACATGTGGCACGTGGCGGCTCGGATAGACCTTGTCCATCGACCAGACGTGATAGACGCTGTGGAAGACCCGCGGGTCGTGGCCGTAGAATTCCATCACGTCGATTTCCACCGCGTAGCGCGCGCGTTCCGTGCCCATCAGCCAGAAAGCCGGCCACACGCCTTTGCCCGACGGCAGCTTGGCGCGCATTTCGAAATAGCCGTACATCTGGGCAAAGCCGTTGCCCTTCAGGTCGTTGGCTGCGAGCAGGCCGGACTCCCAGCCGCCTTCGGCGTTTTTGCGCGCCTCGATCCTGAGCACGCCGTTGTCGATGGTGAAGGGGAAGCCCGGTGTCGGGTCGACGAAGCGGGCATCGCCGAAATCGCCGTTCCAGGGCGTATGAGCGATCCAGCGGCTGTTCGGACCCCATGGCGAGACGCTGAGGCTGTCGAACTCCTCGGCGAAGCTCAGGCTGTAGCCGGAGAGATCCAGCTGCTGGACGCCGTCGGCCTGCCGGGACCAGCCGGTGAGAAGCCCGACCGCGATCGCCGCGACGACGAGCAGGGCCGAAAGCCCCAGAGCCCGCATAGGGCGGGTTTTCGCGGGGGCGCCGCGGGCGCGCGGCGGAGAGCGGACTCCTCGTCCCGTCATGGGCGAAACCGCCGGGGCGCTCCGCTGCGATCATCGGGGCTGGCTGCCATGTGGGATCTCCGATGCTCACTCGAATTTCAGGATGTTGCGCGGATGGAGGCGGCCGAGGCAGAGATCGCGCAGTGCCAGGACGTTACCGTGGAGGCGCCCCTTGCGATCGACCCAGGGTTCCGGCCTGACGATGCCCGCGACATTGGCCGCGACATTGCGGGCGGCCTGGATCAGCGCCCGGTCCGGCCGCATCGTGCGTTTTTTCAGCAGGTGCCAGGGGTTGGCGATCTGCGAATAACCGAACCTGAGGCCCGAGGACCGGCCCCGTTTCGTGCCGAGGTGAACGCCGCGCATCGCCGCCGAGCCGACGATGCGGCCGTGGGCCGCCATCCGGCGGCTCAGGTCGACGTCTTCGAGCCAGGCATAGAGTGGCAGGTCCTCGTCGAAGCGGATCCGTTGGGCGTTGAGAACGCCCAGCCGCACCGCCATGTTGCAGCCATAGCCGTTGTAGAGCGCCTGCGGCTGGCGATCGGGGGCCTGGTCGCGGGCGTCGGCGATGATCGCGCGCGCCTCGTCCGCGCTCAGCCCCGGGCCCGTGGCACCGTCGGCGAGCACCAGGCCGGACGCCACGACCACGTCGGCATGGGCGTCGAACAGCGCCTCTGTCTCCGCCAGATAGGTCGGCAGCGGAAAAAAGTCGTCGTCGAAGAAAATCAGGAGACCGTCCGCGACCGCGCCCAAGGCGTCGATGATGGCATTGCGCTGATGACAGGCGCCGGGCTGTGACCTGACCACCGTGATCGCCAGCGGCAGCCCTGCGGCGGCCTCGGCGTCGAAATCGCCGGGCGCGGCGGGGCAAATGAAGATACGGTCGGGCCGGCGGGTCTGACGGACCAGCTCGCTCAGCGTCTCGGCCAGGACATCGCGCCGGCCGGCGGTGGCGATCGCGATGAAGAGGGGCCGGTCGGTCATCTCAGCTTCTCTCGACGCCGTGGCGGCAGAGGGCGCGAAACCTGGCCGGCATCCGGCCGAGGTCGACGATCACGGGCCGAGCTTGCCGGTCGAAAATGGCGGGAACGAGGGACGCGATCGTCATGGTCGGGCACCCGGTTCGATCGGCGCATCCTTGGTCGGCCGGCATCGGGAAAGTCTCCGCCGCGATCGCGAAGGAAAGCACGGCACGGCCTGACCGGGCTCGCCTGCCATGGACAAAGCATGATCCGTGCCGGGCGAATGGGGGCAGCGGGCGGAACCGGCCTGCCTTAATTGTGCCGCCAGCCGAATGCTGCATGGTTTGGCGGGGCCGCCCGGCCGGCCGCTCGCAGCCCGGAGGCAAGGCGCCTTCCTCATTCACGCATCGTCTTGGTCCTGCTGCGGCATGATGTTTGCTGGGCAGTGAAGGGGGATGACCGTTCGATCTGATCGATCAGGAGGACGCGACGTGCGACATCAGCACAGGACCTCGCAGATCAGCCGCCGACCAGGCTTGGAGGATCCCGCGCCGTGACCGTGCAGGCGGGAGCGCGCCCCGAAGCCAAGCGCCCGAGCCTCGCCGAGAACATCGTCTCGCTCGGCGCGCTGCAGCTGTCGTCCTACCTGTTGCCGCTGGCGATCGCCGCTTATACCGCGCGGGTGCTGGGGATCGAGGCCTGGGGCCGGGTGGCGCTGGTCCAGCTGGTCCTGACCTATTTCACCCTGGTCATCAGCTGGGGCTTCTCGTGGAGCGCCACACGCAAGATCGCTGCGCTGCACGACAATGAGGCGGAAATCTCCAGGGTCGCCGTCGCGACCATGGCGGGCCAGGCCATTCTGGCCCTCGTCATGGCCCTGGTGCTGGTGGTCCTGGTCTTCACCGTGCCGTTCTTCGCGCGCGACGCGCCATTCTATCTCTGGGGCATCGGCGTGCTGCTCGGCGCGGCGGTCTTTCCGACCTGGCTGCTGACCGGGCTGGAGCGTATGCGCGATTTCTCGATCATCCAGATCTCGGCGCGTTGCGTCACGCTGGGGCTGGTGGTGATGCTGGTCCGCCAACCCTCGGACGCCCCCTTGATGATCGCCGCCAATGCCATGGCCGGCATCTGCGCCGGCGCGGCGACCCTTTTCTGGCTCAGGCGCAGCGCCTTGCTGGCCTGGCGCAGGCCGACATTGAGCCAGATCTGGCACGAACTGCGCGACGGCGGCACGATCTTTGCCTCGACCACGGTGATCGGCCTCTACGTCAATGTGACGCCGATCATCCTGGGAGCGCTGATGGGACCCGCCGCCACCGGATCTTTCGTCCTGGCCGACCGCATCCGCCAGGCCGCGCAATCGGTGCTGGCGCCGGTCTCCAATGCCTTGTTTCCGCGCATCAGCCGCCTGGTCCAGGCCGATCCCTTGCTGGCCCGGTCGATGCTGCGGCGCTCCGGCGCCGCCATTTTCGCCGTTTCGATCCTCATCAGCGCGGCGCTCTACCTGGCTGCCGATCACCTGGTGACGCTGGTCGGCGGCCCGGCATTCCTGCCGGCCGGCCGGGTGCTCGGCTGGCTCGCCATGCTGCCCGTGGTCATGTCCTTCTCGACATTCTTCGGCCTGCAGGTGCTGCTGCCGCACCAGAAGAACAAGGTCTTCAACATCATCCTCGGTTCGGCCGGCGTGCTGAGCCTGGCGATGATCGTGCCGCTGATCCTATGGAAGGGCGCCGAGGGCGCCGCGATCTCGCTCTGCGTCACCGAGGCCTTCGTCTCCGCCGCCATGACCATCTATCTGGCCAGATCGGGCTTCTTCTCCGGCAAATGGAGCCGGCCGGTCGCGGCGCAATAGACCCGACGGCAACCGTGCATTCTCTTGGCCGTGCATCGTCCGTCGCTCGACAATCCGGGGATCGCAAACCGTGCTGGCACACAGGCTCAAGCAGCGCGTCCGGCTGACGCGGCAAGGTCTCCGGGCGATCCTGGCGCGCCCGGCGCGGCTGACGCTGAACAGCGTTCGCCGCGTCATCAACATCTACAACAGGGCCGATGATTTCTGCCGGGGCAAGGGCCTGGAAATCGGGGCCCTGTCGCTGCCGTTCCGGTTCACGCAAGCCCGGATGAGCTATGCCGATATTACCGGCGACGAGGACATGCGCGGCATTCTGGAGGCGATTCCGATCGACAATCTCTACGAGGGCCGCCTGGTCCGCCCCGACATCATCCTGAGGCCGCCGCGCTATGATCTGGCGGGGGTTGCCGATGGCGATTTCGACTTCGTCTATTCCTCGCATTCGCTGGAGCACAGCCCCAATCCGGTCTTCGCCCTGTCGGAATATATGCGGGTCGTGAAGCCGGGCGGACACGTCTACACGGTGATCCCCAACAAGGAGCGGACCTATGACGTCAAGCGCCAGACGACACCCGCTGCCCAGCTGGTTCAAAAATATCGCGACGGCGTGTTCGGCTATACCCTGGACGAAGCGGTCGATGTCGTGGAGAGGAGTTCCGGTCACCCGCTCTATGACGGCAAGGGCCGCGATTTCGCCGAGGACATCTTGAGAGAGAACACCGGCATCCACCACTTTCATACCTTCGACGCCGCCAGCGTGATCGCGCTCGTCGCCTTCTGCAAAACCGAGTTCGGGTGCGATCTGGTCTATTTCTGCGTCGAGGGCATCAACATCCATTTCTGCCTGCGCCGCGGCTGACCGGCGCAAACAGCGAGGACATCGAGGGATTGCCGATGGACGTTCAGAAACTGGCACTTCCGGAGGTCTGCCTCATCCGGCCGCGACGGCATGCGGATGAGCGGGGCTTTTTTTCCGAGGTTTTCGTCGACCGGCTGTTCCGGGCCGAGATCGCCGACGTCGCCTTCGTCCAGGACAACCATTCCCTGTCGCGCGACAAAGGCGTCATCCGTGGCCTGCATTTCCAGGTTTCGCCGCATGTTCAGGGCAAGCTGGTGCGCTGCACCAGGGGCCGCATGCTCGACGTCGCCGTGGATATCAGGACGGGCTCGCCGACCTACGGCCGGCATGTCGCGGTCGAATTGTCGGCCGAAAACGGCGGCCAGCTTTGGGTTCCCGGCGGCTTCGCCCACGGCTTCTGCACGCTCGAGGCCGATACCGAGGTCATCTACAAGGTGACCGATTATTATGCGCCCGAATGCGACCGTGGCCTGGCCCACGACGATCCCGCGCTCGGGATCGCCTGGCCGAGCCTGGACCATCCCCCGATCCTGTCGGCCCGGGACCGGCATCATCCGCGGCTGGCCGAACTCGGCGACGTCTTCGGTTATGGCGGTCCGCCGGCGGGGTCTTGAGGGAGAGTTCGAGCATGCGCGTTCTCGTCACCGGCGGCGCCGGTTTCATCGGCTCGGCGGTGTGCCGCCACCTCGTCAACGATCTCGGCGTCGCCGTCGTCAATGTCGACAAGCTGACCTATGCGGCCAATCTCGCCTCGCTCGAGACAGTGGCGTCCGACCCGCGCTACGCTTTCGAGCGTGTCGATATCTGCGATCGCGACGGCCTGGACCGGGTTTTCCGGACCCACGCGCCGGATGCCGTCATGCATCTGGCCGCCGAAAGCCATGTCGACCGCTCGATCTCGGGCTCGCGGGTTTTCGTCGACACCAATATCGTCGGCACCTTCACCATGCTGGAGGCGAGCCGGGCCTATCTCATGAAAGCCTCGCCCGACCAGCGCGCGGCGTTCCGCTTCCTGCATGTCTCGACCGACGAGGTCTACGGCTCGCTCGGCGATGCCGGCCTGTTCTGCGAGGACACGCCTTACGATCCGAGCTCGCCCTATTCGGCCAGCAAGGCGGCCTCCGACCACCTGGCGCTCGCCTGGCATCGCACCTATGGCCTGCCGGTGGTCGTGTCGAACTGCTCGAACAATTACGGGCCTTATCATTTCCCGGAAAAGCTCATCCCGCTGATCATCCTCAACGCCATCGAGGCGCGGCCCTTGCCGGTCTACGGCGCCGGCCTGAACATCCGCGACTGGCTTTATGTCGATGACCACGCCCGCGCGCTGTTCCAGGTCCTGACGCGCGGCCGGCCCGGCCAGAAATACAATATCGGCGGGCGCAACGAGATCAGGAACATCGATGTCGTCCGGCAGATCTGCGCGCTCATGGACCGGATGATGCCCAAGGCCTTTCCTCATGCCGACCTCATCACCTTTGTCGAGGACCGGCCCGGCCACGATCTGCGCTATGCGATCGATGCCACGAAGAGCGAGGCGGAGCTCGGCTGGCGTGCGCAAGAGACCTTCGAGACCGGTCTCGCCAAGACCGTGCGCTGGTATCTCGACCGGCGCGACTGGTGGGAGCCGCTCAGGCGTGACGCCTATGGCGGCGAGCGGCTCGGCCTGGTGAAGAGCTGAGGGCGCCGCGTGATGCATATCCTGGTGATCGGCCGGCAAGGGCAGGTGGCGCGTTCGCTGGTCGAGCGGGCCGCGGCGCATGGCGGCGTCACGCTCGTCGCGGCCGGTCGTCCCGAGCTCGACCTGTCCCGGCCGGGCGCGCTGGACGAGCTCATGCGACGCCATGCGCCTGATGTCGTGATCAATCCGGCCGCCTATACCGCCGTCGACAAGGCCGAGACCGACAGCGACGCCGCCTTCGCGGTCAACCGGGACGGTGCAAGGGCGGTGGCCGAGGCGGCCGGGCGCTTCGGCGTGCCGGTCATTCACCTGTCGACCGATTACGTCTTCGACGGCATGAGCCGGTCGGCCTATCGCGAGGACGATCCGGTCAACCCCGCCGGCGTCTATGGCCGGTCCAAGCTCGCGGGCGAGCGGGCGGTCGCCGCGGTCAATGCGAAGCACATCGTCGTCCGCACGGCCTGGGTCTATTCGCCGTTCGGCACCAATTTCGCGAAAACCATGCTGCGGCTCGGTCGCGAGCGCCCTTCTCTCGGGGTGGTCGACGATCAATGGGGCTCGCCGACCTATGCGTCCGACCTGGCCGACGCCTTGCTGACGCTCGCGCCGAGCCTTGCGGGGCCGGCCTGGCGCGACGCGTTTGCCGGCACCTATCACCTTGCCGCCGGGCCCGGCATGACCTGGTGCGCTTTCGCCCGCGCGATCTTCGCGGTCTCGGCACGCCATGGCGGCCCCGCGGTGCCGGTCGAGGCGATCACCACGGCCGACTACCCGACCGCCGCCGTGCGGCCGGCCAATTCCCGGCTCGACTGCGCCAGGATCGCGCAGGTTTTCGGCCTTTGCCTGCCTGACGTCCAGGACGCCCTCGAACGCTGCGTTCCGCGAATTCTCGCGGCAGACCCGGCCAGCACGACGATCGGAGCCACGCGATGAAGGGTATTATTCTGGCCGGCGGCAGCGGCACGCGCCTGCACCCGATGACCATGGTGTCATCCAAGCAGCTCCTGCCGGTCTACGACAAGCCGATGATCTATTACCCCTTGTCGACGCTCATGCTGGCGGGCATCCGCGAGATCTTGATCATTTCGACGCCCCAGGACCTGCCGGCGTTCAGGAACCTGCTCGGCGACGGCCGGCGCTGGGGGCTGGAACTGTCATATGCCGAGCAGCCGCGGCCCGAAGGGCTGGCGCAGGCCTTCATCATCGGGGCCGATTTCGTCCGTGGCGGTCCCTCGGCGCTCATCCTCGGCGACAACATCTATTACGGCCATGGCCTGCCGATCATCCTGACCGAGGCGGCCAGGCGGACGGCGGGCGCAACCGTCTTCGCCTATCACGTCACCGATCCCGAGCGTTACGGCGTCGTGGCGTTCGACGAGGCGGGAACGGCCTTGTCGATCGAGGAGAAGCCGGTCACGCCCCGATCGAACTGGGCGGTGACCGGGCTCTATTTCTACGACGCCGAGGTGGTCGAGATCGCCCGCGCGATCAGGCCCTCGGCGCGCGGCGAACTGGAGATCACCGACGTCAACAGCGCCTATCTCAGCCGGGGCGACCTGCGGGTCGAGCGCCTCGGTCGCGGTTTCGCCTGGCTCGATACCGGCACGCCGGACAGCCTGCTGGAAGCCGGCGAATTCGTCCGGGCCCTGACCAAGCGCCAGGGCTTCCGCATTTGCTGCCCCGAGGAGATCGCCTTCCAGCTCGGCTACATCACCCGGGACGAATTCGCGGGCCTCGGCGAGGCCTTGTCGAAAAGCGATTACGGCAAATACCTGCTGGCACTGAGCCGGTCGTAAGTGGGGCGAGGGCCTCGGTCCGCCCCCGCCGCGTCTTGCCCGGGCTCGTCCCTGAAATCCACGTCTTGCTCCTGGCCAAGGCCATTCGTGGATGGCCGGGACAAGCCCGGCCGGGAAGAAGCGGGCGGAGCGTCAGGACAGGGGGCGTTCAGCCGAGCGTGTTCAATTGGGCCATCAGCACCGGGTGCGGCTGCGGGAAAGCCAGGATCTGCTCGATCGCCAGGCAGGCCTCCAGGATCAGCCGTTCGGAATATTTCGGTCCCGAGACCTGCAGGCCGATCGGCAGGCCGTCGCGCGACACCCCGCAGGGCAGGGTCGCGGCCGGCAGGCCGGTCAGGTTGAAGGGCAGGGTATAGGGCACGCCGTCGCGCCAGCGGTCGTAGCCCTGGGCGTGGTAGACGGTTTCCACCGGCGCCGCGACGCGTGGCATGGTCGGGGTCAGCAGCAGGTCGAAATCGCGGTGGAAGGCCGCCAGTTGACGCCCGAGCCCGGCGCGCGCGGCTTCGCCCGCCAGCAAAGCGTCGATATCGACGCCGAGGCCGCTCTCGGCGACGGCGCGGAATTTGGGATCGAGCTCGTCCCAGCGCTCGCGCGGGATGGAGCGCAGGCGACGGGCAAAGCCCGCGAGCCAGAAGGCGTTGAAGCTGGTCTTCAGGTCGCCGATGACAGGACCGACCTCGACGATCTCGGCACCGGCGGCGCGCAGGCCGGCGATCGCCGCCTCGAGGCCCGCCCGCACCTCGGGATCGGGCGCGATGCCGCCGAGATCGGGCGAATAGGCCAGCCGCGGACCGGCGAGCCGCGGCCGCAATCCGCTGAGCCAGCCGGGCTCCGGCGGCGGCAGCGCGAACCAGTCGCGGTCGTCGGGCCGCGCCATCACCTCCAGCACCGTCACCGCTTCGGCCACGGTCCGGGTCATCGGCCCGCCCGAGACCAGCGTCGCGAACAGCCCTTCCTGCGGATGATGCGGCACCCGGCCGAAAGTCGGCTTGATGCCGAAAATGCCGCAGAAGCTCGCGGGGATGCGGATCGAGCCACCGCCGTCATTGCCGAAGGCGAAAGTGCCGATGCCGGCGGCGACGCAGGCCGCGCCGCCGCCGCTCGATCCGCCGGGCGTCCGTCCGGGGTTCCAGGGGTTGCGTGTCGGGCCGTCCTGCAGCGGGCCGTCGGTCAGGCCCTTCCAGCCGAATTCGGGCAGGCGGGTCTTGCCGAGGATGACGCTGCCGGCCTCGCGCAGCCGCGCCACAACAGGTGAATCGGCGGCTGCCGGCGTCTCCTCGGAGGTGCGCGACCCGTGGCGTGTCGGCAGGCCGGCGATATCGACATTATCCTTGATCGTCACGGTCACGCCGTCGAGCGGCCCGATCGGCTGGCCGGCCTGCCAGCGGGCCGTGCTGTCGGCGGCGGCCTTCAGCGCGCCCTCGGCATCGATCAGCTGGAAGGCGTTGAGCGCGGGTTCGAGCCGGGCGATGCGCTGCAGGTGCAGGAGGGCTACCGCCGTCGGCGTCAGCTCCCCCTGGGCATAACGATGGCCGAGTTCGTCGACGGTCAGGAAGCAGTCGGCTTCATTCATCACGGCCATGTCCTCACAAGCCCGCGGGGCGGTGCTGGGCCCAGGGGCGGACCTGTTCGAGCAGGGCGCCGAGCCGCAGGACATCGGTCTCAGCCCCCCAGGGCCCGACGATCTGCACGCCGGTGGGCAGGCCGTCGGTGGCAAAGCCGGAGGGGACCGAGAGGGCGGGATGCCCGGTGAGGTTGAACGGATATTGATAGGAGGTCCAGCCTTGGCGGGTAATGCCGCTCTTCACGCCGTCGACCTCGACCTCGTCATTGGCCGCGTCGAATTCGACCGGCAGGGCCGAGCGGGTATTGGTCGGCGTGACCAGAAAATCATAACGCTCGAACAGGCCCTGAATGGCGCGGAACAGGCGCGTACGGGCAAATTGCGCATTGCGGAAATCGGCCAGGCTGAATGTCGCGCCGCGCTCCATGAAGGCGAGCGTCACCGGATCCATCTGGTTTTGCCAGCGCGGCAGATAGGGCGCGCAGAACACGGTGAAATTGGCCTGGTAGAGAATCCGGCCTTCGAGCTCGATCCAGTCGATCGCGTCGGTGACCTCGTCGACCTCGGCGCCCAATGCGCTCCAGGCGTCGAGTGCTGCGCGGGTATTGGCGGTCACGTCGGCGGCCACGCGCGGATTGGCGCAGCGCGCGATATAGCCGATGCGGGTACCCGAGAGGTCGCTGCCGGTCATTCGGGGTGAGAGCTGCCGCTGGTCTTCACCCTTGATGCTCCAGGGGTCTTTCGCCGATGGGCCGGTCAGCACCGCGTGCATCACGGCGGCGTCGGTCACCGTGCGGGCCAGCGGCCCGGCATAGATATTGTTGCCGAAGGCGTCGCGCGTGGTGTCGCCCGGCACCGCGCCGAGTGTGGGTTTCAGGCCGACGACACCGCAGCAGGCGGCGGGACCGCGCACCGAGCCGGCGCCGTCGGTGCCGAGGCCGAGCGGGCCGAGGCCGGCGGCGACCGCCGCCGCCGCGCCGCCGCTCGACCCGCCGGAGGTGCGGCCGAGATTCCAGGGATTGCGCGTGATGCCGTGGCTCGGACTGTCGGTCAGGCCCTTGTTGCCGAATTCCGGCGTCGTCGATTTGCCGATGATGATGGCGCCGGCCGCCTTCAGGCGCTGGACCAGCACGTCATCCGCCGTCGCGACATTGTCCTGGAAGATCGCCGAACCGTGCTTGGTCGGCACGCCGGCGACATCGACCAGGTCCTTGATGCTGACCGGCACGCCGTGCAGGGGACCGAGCCGGTCGCCCGCCATCACCGCCTGTTCGGCGCGCCGGGCGTCGGCCCGGGCCTGGTCGGCGGTGACCGTGACGAAGGCGTTGATGCGCGGTTGCTGGCGTTCGATCGCACGCAGTACGGCCGCGACATAGTCGACCGGCGACAGCTTGCGCGACCGGACGAGGGCGGCCGCCCGGGTTGCCGGCATGAACAGGAGGTCGGCGTCTTGCATGGCAGCTCCGGCAAGCGAAACGGTGGGGGCGGCATCGATCTTGGCCCGCCGCAGAGTGTCCGCCGCTGGCCGGCCCGTCCAGGCTTGGTGCGACGCACAAGGCCCGGTTCAGGGCTGCCCTGCGGCAGACGGACGCCGGGCATGATCGGCGGTTGCGTCGGGCCGGCCGCCGGGTCACCTTGCTCGTCCGACAGTGCATGCAATCGTTTGACCGCAGCTGCTTCTAGGGTTCGAAGACCAAGGAGAGACGAGCATGGCAGGCAAGTCGATGTCCCGTCGGTCCGTGCTGTTGACCGGAAGCGCGGCGCTCGCCGCCGCCGGCATCATTCGCCCGCGTGAGGCGCGTGCCGCCAAATCGGTCAGCGTCGTGCTGGAATCCGAGGTCGTCATCTTCGACCCGCATTTCACCACCGCGGCGATCACGCGCACCTTCGGAACCCATGTCTTCGACACCTTGTTCGCGATGGACGGCAGGGGCGACATTCAACCGCAAATGGTCGAGAGTTTCGAGACTTCGGCCGATAAGCTCACCTGGAAGTTCAAGCTGCGCGACGGCCTGCGCTGGCATAGCGGCGAGCAGGTGACCGCTGCCGACTGCGTCGCCTCGCTCAACCGGTGGGCGCCGCGCGACGCCCTTGGCCGCATGCTGGCCGCCGCCACCGCCTCGCTCACCGCCGACGGCCCGCGCAAATTCACCATTCGCCTGAAACAGCCTTTCCCGCTGATGCTGGCGACGCTCGGCAAGGCCAATGCGCCATTGCCGGTCATGATGCCGGAGCGGCTGGCCAGGACACCCGGCGACCAGCGCATCACCACGCCCATCGGCTCCGGGCCGTTCCGCTTCCGCTCGGACCTCTGGCGCTCCGGCAATGTCATGGTGCTCGAGCGCAACCCGGACTACGTGCCACGCCAGGAGCCGCCCGACTTTCTCGCCGGCGGCAAGACCGTCAAGATCGACCTGCTCGAGCTCAAGGTCATGCCGGACCAGTCGACCGGCGCCAATGCGCTGATGCGCGGCGAGATCGACTACATGCAATATCTGCCGTTCGACATGCTGCCGCTGCTGCAGCGGGCGCGCGGCGTCAATTTGCTCGGGCTGGGTGGAATTCATCAGTTCCAGGGCAATTTCAGGCTGAACCACCAGTTCCCGCCCTTCGACGATCCGGCGGTCAGGCGGGTTCTGTGGAAACTCGCCGACCAGTCCTCGATCCTGACCGCCATCGGCATTCCCGAGCAGTTCCGGGCACCGCAATGCCCGTCGTTCTGGATGTGCGACGCGCCGCTCTCGACCACCGCCGGTTCTCAGGCCGCGCGTCTCGACATCGAGGCGGCGAAGGCCGAGCTGAAGGCGACCAGCTATCGCGGCCAGCCGGTGATCCTGCTGGAGGTGGGCGGCTCGATCAGCCAGACCGCCGCCAATGTCCTGGCGCAGAACATGAAGAATGCCGGCTTCGTGGTCGATGAGCAGATCATGGACTGGGGCACCGTCCTGGCGCGCCGGGCCAAGAAGGATGGCTGGTCGATGTTCTCGGTCTATTCTAACGGCACCGACATGATCTCGCCGCTGTCGCATTTCTACATTGCCTCGACCTGTGCCGACTATCCCGGCTGGTCCTGCGACCAGCGCATGCCGGCGCTGCTCGAAACCTTCGCCAAGGCCGACAGCGAGGAGGACCGCAAGCGCATCGCGGCCGAGATCCAGACGCTGGCCTATGAGCTGACGCCCTCGGTCATGTGGGGCCAGTTCACCATACCCGCCGGCTACCGCAGCCACCTCAACAACCTCATCCGCTCATCCTACCCGATGTTCTGGGAGGTCGACAGATGAGGTATCACCAGGTGTGGCGCAGGCCGAGGCTGCCGCGGATCGACTGATGCCGCTCCCCGAGTTCGGCGTCGAGCGACGAGGTGAGGCTGAGCCCGCTGCCGAGCCTCAGTTCCGCGCCAGCCGAGGCAAGCGCCGTGTGCATCGAGGGGCGGGCCCCGAACACGGTGAAGCCGGAATTGGACAGCGTCTGGAACTGGGCGTCCAGCGACCGTTCCGTGGTCGGCTGATAGGCCCAGGCGAGGCGGCCGAAGGCGATCAGGTCGGTGCCCGGCGCCAGCACGATCCGGCTGTCCAGCCGCAGGCCGAGCTCGGAGCGCAGCCAGGCCGCGGTCTTGCCGGTGAAGCTGAGCCCGAACACGCCGCCGGCGGGGATCGCGCTTTCACTGTAGCGCGGCGCCGAATAGCCGATCGCCTCCAGCGCGGCATAGGGCGTCCAGCCGAAGCCGGGCTGGCCGAAACGCCAGCCGGTCTCGATCCGGCCGCCATAGGTCTGGGCGGTCACGCCCGAGCGATAGAGCTCAGGGCCGGCCAGGTTGACGTTGCGCTTGATGTCGAAGCTGTTCCAGCCATAGGCGATCGCCGCCGAGACATAGGCATTGCCGAAGCGGGTCGAACCGTAGAGGCCGATCTGGAACAGGTCGCCGGTCCCGCCGCCGCGCGCTCCCAGACCATAGGAGGTGCCGCCGCCGGCCAGGGCGAAGCCGACCAGCGTATCCGGCGAAAGGCGCCGGTCGGCGCCGGCGGCGACGCCATAGATGCCGCTATGGGTGGCCGCCGCGCCGCTGCCGGCATCGGCATTGATCCGGGTCGCCTGGCCGAAGGCCTTGGTCCACAGGCTCCAGCCTTCGCTGATGCGCCCCGGCTGCGCCACGCGGACCGGCGGATCGGCCATCTGGACCAGCGACGGGCTAGCCGAGGACGCCTGTGCGCCGCGGGCGCCGGCCATGGGATCGAGCATCAGGTTGAGGAACAGGCTGGAGGCGCGTAGCGCCACCTCCTGCGTTCCGGCGCCGGGCTCGCCCGACAAGGCGCTGAGCGCCTGCTGCAGCGCCGGGAGCGGCAGCAGGTAGAGCGGCAGGAAGGCCGAGACGTCGGCGCCGCCGGCGACCGCCCGGTCGAGGCCGGCCGCGACATTGGCCGGGTTGGTCGGGGTGCCCGGCGGCAGCAGAGGAGTGAGCGCATTGACGCTCAGCGTCAGCAGGACGTCGGTCGCGGTATAGCTGAGATGGGGGGTGATGGCCGGAGTGGTCGAGCCGAGGTTGACGAAGGTGCCGCTCAGGCCGCCGGTGGCCGACAGCACCGTATAAGGGGTCGAGAAGCTGAAGCCGCTGCCGGTCAGGACGACACGCAGGCCGCCGGCGAGCGCCGCCGTACCGCCGATCGCGATCCGGTCGGACGCCGAAGCCGACAGCTCGATGAAGGTCACGCTGCCGGCGTTGAACGTCGCGTTGCCGACGACCGTCAGCGTGCCGATGCCGCCATTGCCGGGGGCGAGATTGCCGCTGAGATCCAATCCACCGATCGTCCCGCCACCGGTCAGCCAGGCACCGCCATCGACCGTCACTGCCGAGACCAGGGATCCGGGGACCGCCAGCGTGCCGGCCTCGACGATCGTCGGGCCGGTATAGGTATTGGCGCCCGACAGGGTCAGGGTGCCGGTGCCGACCTTGACCAGCGAGCCGCCGCCCGGGCCGCAGCCGCAGCCGTCGGAGATGACGCCGCCCACCTCGGTCGACAGGTTGTTGCCGCCGACGGTCAGCCGGTTGGAGCCGAGCCAATAGTTGCCCGCGCCCTCGATCGACCCGGCACTGATCCGGCCGTCGCCGCCCGGGCCATCACCGAAGCCGAAATCGACCAGGCCGCCGGCTTCGGTGATGAAGCGGGCAGCGCCGCCGGTGCTGTTCTCGGTGAACCACGTTTCCGCGCCGTTCTGGGTGGTGATCGTGGCGCTGCCGGCGGTCGAAAACGCCGCGAACACGGTCAGGCTGCCTGGCTTGTTGAGGATGGTCGCCTGATCCGCCGATGGCGTGAAGGTGCTGAAACCGGGGGCCGGTGACCCGAACAGCAGCAGGCTTCCGGCCTCGTTGGTAATGGTCGCCGTCCCGGCGCGCGCCTGCTCGGTGAAAAGCATGTCGCCGCTGTTGACGATCGTCGCGTTGCCGGCCGTGCTGTTGTCGCCGAACCAGAGGCTGCCGCCGGCTTCGGTGCTGATCCTGGCATTGCCGCCGGTGGCGGCGCCGTTGAAATAGGTCGTGCCGCCGTCCTTGTTGATGATCGTGGCGTTTTCGGCGGAGGCCGTTTCGGCCGCGCCGCCGCCGTACAGGCCGATCAGGAGAAGGCTGCCATATTCGTTGGTGATCGTCGCCGTGCCGGCGCGCGCCTGGTCCCGAAACAGAATATCGCCATTGTTGGTGATCGTCGCCGCGCCGGCGGTGCTGCCATTGCCGAAGGCCACGCCGCTATTGTTGACGATGGTGGCGGTGCCGGCGCTGCTGGTGTCGTGGAAGCTCAACAGGCCAAGGGGCGGCACGGTGGTGATGGCGGCGTTGCCGGCCGACGTGTCATTGTAGAAATTCACCTCGCCGGCGGTGGTGATCGTCAGCCCGTTGGTACTGCCCTTGACGATGTTGAAGGTGCCGTCATTGGTTACCGTGCCGGTGATCGCGCCGGCCGTCGTGGCATTGCCGAGTTGCAGCGTGCCGCCCGCGTCGATCGTGGTGCCGCCGGCATAGCTGTTCTCGCCGGACAGGATCGTCGTGCCGCCGGTCAACTGCCGGACGCCGCCGGCGCCGCTGATGGATCCGGAAAAGTCGCCGTTCTGCAGCGACAGCACCATTGCGGCGCCGCTGCCGGTGCGGACCTGCCCGGCGCCCAGGAGGTTGCTGACCGTTGCCGAGAAGCCGTTGAGGTCGAGTATCGCGCCGGTATCGACGGTCGCCGAGGTGAAGGTGCCGAGCTGGGCGGCGAACAGGCCGTTGCCGTCGCGCAGGGTGCCGCCGGCGACCTGCAGGCTGGCATTGATGCCGACGGTCACGGTATCGGCCGCGAGCTCCACCGTGCCGGTATCGGTGGCGCTGCCGAAGATCGCCGTGCTGCCGTCGCCGAACAGGATCACGCTGGCCCCGGCGGCCGGCCCGAAGGTGATCGTCTGGCCCGCCGCCGCCGAGACCGTGCCGGTCACGCCGGGATTGAACACGAGGCTGTTGGAGAAGGTCGCGGAGACGGTCGAACGCAGGCCGCCGCCGTTCAGGACGATCGTCGCGGCTCCCGCCGGTCCGCCGAGCGCGCCGGCATTGCCGACCTCGATGGTTCCGGCATCGATCTGAAACGAGGCGCCGAGGAAGGGGTTGGCCGCTGTCAGCGCCAGGGTTCCCGCGCCGGTCTTGACGAGGTCGCTGGCGAAGGGCGACGTGATTTCGCCGGCCTGGACCGCACGGCCCGAGCCGACGTCGAACGTGGCGGCTCCCCCGAAAACCAGCACGCCGACGGCATTGTTGATGGTGACGCCATCGCGATAACCGATCGTCGTGCCTGCGGCCAGCAGTTGGACGATGCTGTCGCTGAACGCCGCGTCATTGCCCGCGACCAAGGTTCCTTCGACGATATTGGTCTGGAATGTATAGGTATTGGCACCCGACAGCACCAACGTGCCCGCGCCGGTCTTGAAGAGAGCGTTGGGCCCGCCGGATATGACGCCTGATTGCTCGGCCGTGCCGGCGGCGATGATGAGGTTGGTGCCGGCGACCCCATCGACGACGATCGGCGCCGCGCTGACGTCGCCGTCGTTATAGGTGACCGGAACCTGGGCCCAGGTCGCCGTCGCCAGCGCCGATGAGGCGACCGTCGCGAGCAATGAATGGCGGATGGCGGTGCGGTTGCCGGCATGCCGCAGAATGCGATGCGCTGCCTGCCACATGTCGCGTCCCCCCAAGAGCGCCACAATGGGGGGATGACGTTAGGTCTGGTGCGAAATTGCAAGGAAAATGTAAGGTTCGGATGCGCTTTTCGCCGAAGCTGTGCTCGGGCGACAACAAGGGCGTGTGGCCGTCGGATCTTCGCCTCATGCTTGCTGCGATGCGTCACGCGAGGGTCATTCCAGATTTTACGACCGTCGGGATTGCAGGGCCCGGCGGTGGCGATCAAATCCGGCCGGCCCGCCAATCGCGGTGGTCGGCACAGCCGTTCAAGCAGGAACGTAGGTCAACCTGATCACGTCCTCGCCCATGAGATCGCTGGCCACGAGGCGAAGCCGTGGCCGTGGGCCGGCGAAGAACGGCTTGCCGCGACCAAGCACGACAGGATGGAGGTAGAGGCGATACTCGTCGATAAGGCCGAGCTCGGTCAGGCTTCGTGCCAGGTCCGGTCCGCCCACTTGGATTTCGCCAACGCGCTGGGCCTTGATCCCGCGTACCGCCGCCGCGAGGTCATCGTCCACGAGTGTCGCGTTCGGGCCGACCGACTTCAAGGAGCGCGACACGACCCATTTCGGCTGGCGGCGCCACGCAGTCGCGAAGTCGCGCCGCGCCGCGTCCCACTCGGGATGATCCTCGTCCCAATAACGCATGAGCCCGTACAGGTGGCGGCCGTACAGGCTGCCCGCCTGGTCGCGCGCCTGCTCGACGAAGTGGCGAAAAAGGCCCGGGCCCGGCGCAAACGCCATGTGATCGACGTAGCCGTCCAAGGACTGGTTCATTCCAAAGACGAGCTTCGCCATGATGCAAATCCTCCGCCTCGGCTTCTCTCGAGCATCTGAGCCAAGAGTACGGACCAAGAGTACAGAGAAGCGTGGTCAGAACAATCTGCCCGCCGGAACGAGCCCCGCACGGAGCTCCGGGCGGGGAGGCGAGCCAGGCGCCGGCCTGCCGGTCTAGCCGGCCTGGCTGTATCGCTTGTGCGGTTTCGGCGGCGGCCCCCGCACCAGGCCTTCGTCGTCGCGGTCCCGCTGATCGGCGAAAGTGCCGGCACCGACCATGTCGCCATGATTGCGGTCCTGGCCCTGGTTGCCGCGGGAGGTTCCGCCGGCCTTGTTGGGTTCGTCGCGGTTGACGTCGCGGCTCGATCCGCCGGGGTGTGGGCTATTGGCCATGGTGTCCTCCAATCGTCCGACCGCGCATTGACGCGCCGGCTGGGCTGGTCGCCCCGCCAGGGAACAACCAGCCATGGCCCGAGGTTGTTCCGGATCGCGTGTTTCGGCGAGGAACCGCACACCGAGTTGCGCGTTCCGAATACGGATCCCCGAGGAACTCCGATGCCCACCGACGAACCATGGATGCGCCCCTACGTCCTGTCGATTACCGGCCTGTTCCTGGAGGACGGTTTCGCGCGGCTCGCCGAGGCGCTCGGGCGGTTGGATAAAGGGGCCGGCGAGGCGGCGCTGGCGAGGTTCGAGGACATCATCCGTGCCCAGATCGCCGATATCGGCGAGCAGGATGACATTCCCCCGGCGGTGCTGGTCGACCTGCGCCGCAATATCGAAACGCGAATGGCGTCGGTGTTCGCCAAGGCGCGGCAGAGAATGACGGCTCCCGTCATCGATGCCGTGGTGAGCGCGAAAGGCCAGGCCGATGCGCAAGGCCTGGCGACGGCCAATCAGGCCGGCACCTTGGGCCGGCCGTCGATCGCGGGCAATCCGATATCGTGAGTGACGGCCGGCTGAGCGGCGGTCTAGACGCCGGCGCCAAGGCCGCCGAGGAGATAGATGATCAGCACGATGACGAGCACCGTGCCGAGGCCGCCGCCGAGGCCCGCCCGTCCATAGGCGCGATGCCCGAAATAACCTCCGCCTCCGAGCAGCAGGAGGATCAGGATGATCAGCAGCAAGGGTGACATGGCGAGGTCTCCGGGCAAGGGGCAATGTCCCGCGACGCGGCGGCGGGGACGATTTTGGCGCTGCGGCCGTGTCAGGCCTCGCGGCGCGGTTTCGAGGGGGCGCCCGACTTGGTTTCGGACGAGGTCGCCGACACCGGGTCGCTGGCCGGAAAGGTGTCCTTCAGGGCCTTGGTCAGATCGCGATCGGCTTCATGATCGTCATGTTTCGGCGGCATGACGGGGCCGGATCCGGCGATGGCTTCCTCGAATTCGCGCGTGCCTTCGGCCTGGATATCTTCGGCCTTGCGGTCGGCGAGGGATTTTCCGGAATGGGCCATGCTGTCCTCCTGTTGTCCCTCATCAACAGGGGGCGCGACGATCGGTTCCATGCGCCGGCCGCTTCGCCCGGGGAACTTCCGGGTGCCGGCGGGGTTTCTCGCAGGTCACAGGAGGGCGACCATGGCCGAGGTTCATTATGCGGTGATCCAGCATGACGGTGGTTGGGCCTATCGGCTCGGCGACGTCATTTCGGAAACTTTCGCGTCTCATGACGAGGCCGTCGTCGCGGCCGAAAGCGCGGCCGCCCGCCAGCGGACGCCGGGCGATGCCGTCGAGATCGAATATGAGGACGGCGACGGCCGCTGGCACCGGGAGCGCTCGGCCGGCGACGATCGGCCGGATGCCTCGGTCGACCCCGATCCGAGCCGGAGGAGGCGGTGATGGGCCAGCCGATCCCCAGGCAGAGCCCCGGTTTCGACGAGGACGATCCGGCCCGCCGGCGGCGCCCGCCGGACCAGGATCGCGCGCCGGTGATCGATCCGGCGCGCCATCCCGACCAGGACCCGGCCATCGATCGGCCGGCCGGCGACGTCGATGAGCCGCCCGGCGAACCGCGCGGGCGCAATGACCACGAGCCCGATTGATCGCGCCGGCGACTGGGATCTGCGGTGTCCGGCGTCGGCGGACCGGGCGGGGTCGGGACCGTCTCGAGGGGGACAATTGACCGAGAGCATGGCATTTGGAATGGCGGCGGGCGCCTCGGTGGCGATCCTGGCCAACCGCAGTTCGGGACTGACGTCGCGCACCGGACAGGCCGTCGATGTCGCGGTGTCGACGCTGGCGGCGCATGGCCTCTATCCCAGGGTGTTCATGGCGAAACATGGCCGGCTCGGCGAGGCGCTGGCGGCCTGCCGGCGCGACGATCCGGATCTCGTCGTGGTCATCGGCGGCGACGGGACCATCCTCGCCGCCGCGGAGGCGTTCCTGGAGACCGGCACACCGCTGGCGATCGTGCCGCTCGGCACGGTCAATCAACTCGCGCGCGACCTCGCGATCCCGCTCGATCCGGAACTGGCCATGGCGGCGCTTGCCGGCGGCACGCTGCAAAGCATCGATGTCGGCCGGGTCAATGGACGGGCGTTCCTGTGCACCTGCGTCGTCGGGCCGCTCGCGCGTCTGCAGCGCTATCGCGAACAGGCGCGCGGCCGGCTTCCGGCGACGCTTCTGGCGATCGCGACGACGCTGATGAAGGCGTTCAGCCTCAGGCCGATGCGCCTGGTTCTCGGCGACGGCGCCCGAACCTGGCGGGAGGACAGCCGTGGCGTCATCGTCTCGGTCAATCCGTTCCTGACCCAGCCGTCGCGCATCCCCAAGCGCGGCCGGCTGGATGGCGGCCGGCTCGCGGTCTATGCGGCGCGCGACAATGGCCGGCTGACGCTGATGAAGATGGCCGCGGCCATTCTCGCCGGGCGGGCGGGCGACAATGCCGGCATCGTCTACCATGAGGCGCCGGCCATCACGATCGCCGCGCGGCGCAGGCGGGTCACCGTGCTGAACGACGGCGAGGTCCGTCTGCTGGCGACGCCGCTGCGTTTCGACCTGAGGCCGCGTGCCTTGCGCCTCCTGGTGCCTGCCTGTGCGAGCGCCGGCCCCGAAACCTAGCGCGGGCTGCCATTGGCGATGCGCGACAGCCAGGCCCGAACCTCCGCGGGTTGCTGGAACGCCGCGTCGGCATGACGGAAATGCTCGCCGGCGACCTTCAGGCCGAAACCGCCGGCGGCCTCCGCCACCGTGAAGGCGTCCTCGTCGGCGCGGTCGTCGCCGATCATGATCGGGATGCGATCGGCGAAGGGTGTCCGTCGCATGATTTCCCTGAGCGCCGTTGCCTTCGACGTGCCGTTGGGGATCACCTCGATCACGGCGCGGCCTTCCTTCAGGTGATGATCGAGATTGAGCTCGACCAGGAGGTGGGCCAGCGCATTGAGCAGCGCCGGCCCGGCCTCCGGCGCCTGCCGGAAGTGAACGGCCAGGATAGGCCCCTTATATTCGAGCCGGACACCGGGATGGCTCGCCGCGAGCGCCACCGCGCGTGCCAGCAGGGCCGGCGCTATGGCTGGCGGCAGCGGCTCGACCGGCCCGCTGGTGGCGAAGCTGAACTCCAGGCCATGGAGCCCCGAGCCGGCGAGCCGCGCCGGGGCGATCATCCGCGCGATATCGGCCAGGTGCCGGCCCGTCACCACGGCGACCGCGCCGCCGAGACGCCGCTGCAGGCGCGTGAGATCGGGTGTCAGGGTCGGCGGCAGGACGACCTCTTCCGGCGTGTTGGCGATATCCACCAGGGTGCCGTCGAAATCGAAATAGACGGCGTATTGGTCCGGCCGCAGGCAGATCTGCGGCGCCAGCAGGTCCGGCAGCGTTCGGGATATCGCGGCATCGCTCATCATGCGGCCTGTTTGAATGACATGCGGTGGGTGCGGGCAGGGCAGGGACGCAGGTCGTGGGACATGGGTGCGGAACGCCAGCCCATCGGCGAGGTTCCGGCGCGCATTCTAGCGCATGGCGGCCAACCGTCGAGGAACTGATGGGCAGGGGTCCCCCGGCGGGCGACCGCCGGTGCCGGATCGTTTCGGCGCACGGGGGAACCGGCGCGCCGGCCGGCCGTTGATTGAGGGAGACCAGAGGAGGCGACGATGATGCACCCGAAGGAACCGGGCGGTTGGCAGGATGCCCAGGCGCCGCGGACGCCGGCCGATGGCAAGCCTGGCCAACAGACCCAGGGCGATGGTCGCCAGAAGGAGCCGCCGGGCGGCCAGAAGCGCGGTGAGGCCGGACAGCAGCGCTGATGCGGCCGGCCGCGGCAGCCGGGTACAACCAGCCGGCGATTGGAACAAAACAGGAAACGTGTCATCCACGGGGCTGATGCCACCGAGGGAATGATTCGGCCTTGTCCGCTGCCGCCAGCTATCTGACCAAGCTGAACCCCGAACAGCGGCGGGCGGTGGAACATGGCGTGGGTGCGGCCGGTGGCGGCGGGCCGCTCCTGGTGATAGCCGGCGCCGGCTCCGGCAAGACCAATACGCTGGCGCACCGGGTCGCTCATCTCATCGTCGCCGGCGCCGATCCGCGCCGCATCATGCTGCTGACCTTTTCGCGCCGGGCCGCCGCCGAGATGACCCGCCGGGTCGAGCGGATCGCGGCCGAGGCGCTGGGCGCCAAGGCCGGCGTGATGACCGATGCCTTGAGCTGGGCCGGCACGTTTCACGGGGTCGGCGCGCGCATCCTGCGCGATTATGCCGGCGAGATCGGGCTCGATCCCGGCTTCACCATTCACGACCGGGAAGATTCGGCCGATCTTCTCAACCTCTGCCGGCACGAGCTCGGTTTCTCCAAGACCGAGACGCGGTTTCCGACCAAGGGCACCTGCCTTGCCATCTATTCGCGCGCGGTGAATGCCGAGATGGCGCTGGAGGAGGTGCTGCGCCTGGCCTTCCCCTGGTGCATTGCCTGGACCGCCGAGCTGAAGCAGCTGTTCGCCGCCTATGTCGAGGCCAAGCAACGCCAGAGCGTGCTCGATTATGACGATCTCTTGCTCTACTGGGCACAAATGGTCGCCGAGCCGGTGCTGGCCGAGGATCTCGCCGCGCGTTTCGACAACATCCTGGTCGACGAATACCAGGACACCAACCGGCTTCAATCGTCGATCCTGGTCGCCCTCAAGCCGCGTGGCACCGGCCTCACCGTCGTCGGTGACGATGCCCAGTCGATCTATTCGTTCCGCGCCGCGACCGTGCGCAACATTCTCGACTTTCCCGGCCAGTTCGACCCGCCGGCCGCCATCGTCACGCTCGACCGCAATTACCGCTCGACCCAGCCGATCCTGCAGGCCGCCAACGCGGTCATCGGCGAGGCCACCGAACGTTTCACCAAGAACCTCTGGACCGAGCGCGTCTCCAGCGTCCGTCCGGGGCTGATCACGGTGAGGGACGAGATCGACCAGGCGCGCTACGTCGCCGACCGGATCCTGGAAAATCGTGAGGCCGGCACGGCGCTGAAGGCCCAGGCGGTGCTGTTCCGGACCTCCCACCACGGCGGTCCGCTGGAGGTCGAGCTCGTCCGGCGCAATATTCCGTTCGTCAAGTTCGGCGGTCTCAAGTTCCTCGACAGCGCCCATGTCAAGGATCTCCTGGCGCTGCTCCGGCTGGTGCAGAACCCGCGCGACCGGGTCGCCGGCTTCCGCGTGCTGCAGCTCATTCCCGGCATCGGGGCGGGCTCGGCCGCACGCCTGCTCGACCGGATGGCCGCGGCCGAAGACCCGATCGGCTCGCTTGCCCAAGCGCCGCCGCCGCCGCGGGCCGCGGCCGACTGGCCCGCCTTCGTCGATCTCATCGGCGGCCTGCGATCCGGCCGGGCCGGCTGGCCGGCTGAATTCGGCCAGGCGCGGCTCTGGTACGAACCGCATCTGGAGCGCATGCACGAGGACGCCAGCGTGCGCCGCGCCGATCTGCTGCAACTGGAGCAGATCGCCGGTGGTTATGCCTCGCGCGAGCGGTTCCTGACCGAACTCACCCTCGATCCGCCCGACGCCACCAGCGACCAGGCCGGCGTGCCGCTGCTCGATGAAGACTATCTGATCCTGTCGACCATCCATTCGGCCAAGGGCCAGGAATGGAAATCGGTCTTCGTGCTCAATGCGGTCGACGGCTGCATCCCCTCCGACCTCGGCGCCGGCACGAGTTCGGAGATCGAGGAGGAACGGCGGCTGCTCTACGTCGCGATGACGCGCGCCAAGGACGACCTGCATCTGATGGTGCCGCAGCGCTTCTTCACCCACCAGCAATCCTCCGGTGGCGACCGGCATGTCTACGCCCAGCGCACGCGGTTCATCCCGCCGGCGCTTCTGGCGCTGTTCCAGCACGCCACCTGGCCGATGGCGCAGGATTATGCGGGGACGCGGCGGGCCGCCGCGCCGCTGAAGATCGATATCGGCCAGCGCATGCGCGGCATGTGGCGCTGAGCCGTGGCGCGACCGTTCCCGTTACGGGAACCTCCGGCGGCCGATCGGGTTGGATCCTTGACGGGCACGTGGCCCGCAATGTTCCGATCCGATGGAGATATGTCATGGCTGACGCGCAAGGTCGCACGGGACCGAAGGGGGCGGGGGCGGACGGTCCGACCGAGCTCGAGGACAAGATCGTCCGCGGCGCCAGCGATCTGGCCTCCTCCGCGAGCAAGACGCTGAAGACCGTCGGCGTCGACACCGACGTCATGGTCGGCGCGGCCAAGGGGCAGGCCACCGAATTGCAGAAGTTGCTGATCGACGAGATCGCCGCCCGGCCGTTCCGCGCGCTCGGCATCGCGGCGGCGATCGGTTTCGTGGTCGGCGTGTGGAATGCGCGGTAGAGGCCGGTGCTTGTTTTCGCTTGATCCACGGGCGGTTGGCGTCGGCGGTCACACCCGTCTCGTCTTGGCCGGGCTTGTCCCGGCCACCCACGAATTCTCCTGATGCTGTGCAAGACGTGGATGCCCGGGACAAGCCCGGGCAAGACGCGGTGGAGAGCGGAGCGCCGAGGATAGACGGCGGGTTATGTTTCCCCGCGGCAATACCGGAGGGTTCGCATGCGATACACCGCCCCTTTCGTCATGCCCGGGCTTGTCCCGGGCATCCACGAATTCGCCTGAGGCCGCGCAAGACTTGGATACCCAAGACAGGCCCGGGCGGGACACGATGAGGACTGGCGCGCTCGCGAATGGCCGGGGGCCTCCGCGTCCGGCTCCCGCCTCAACGCCCCGGCCGGTGCCGTTGTGACGCGGTCTGGGCGGCGTGGGCGCGGCGGTCTTCGGCGCTCACCGGGAAGCGCTGGCCGAGCACTTCCTCGGCGATGACCTCGAACCGCGTCAGCACATGCGCGCCGAAGGAATTGATGATCGGCACGTCGGCGGCGTCCTGGCCATAGGCCATGACGATGCGGCCGATGCGCGGCATGTTGTGGCGCGCGTCGAATGTGTACCACTGGCCGTCGAGGAAGGCTTCGAACCAGGCGCAGAAATCCATCGGCGCGGGATCCCTGGGCACGCCGATATCGGGCAGATAGCCGGTGGCGTAGCGGGCCGGAATGTTCATGCAGCGGCATAGCGTGATCGCCAGGTGCGCGAAGTCGCGGCAGACGCCGACGCGCTCCTCATAGGCCTCGGCCGCGGTGCGGGTGTCGCGCGCATATTGATAGCCGAAACCGAGGCGGTCGTGGACGAAGCTGGTGATCGCCTGCACGCGGTTCCAGCCGGGCGCCACCGCGCCGAAGCGCTGCCAGGCCATGGGCGACAGTTGATCGGTCTCGCAATAGCGGCTGCCGCGCAGGAAGATCAGCGTCTCCTCGGGCAGGTTCTCCGGCGCGATCTCGCCGGCCGAAGGAGCGACCGTATCGGGAAAGCCCGGGTCGAAGATGACCCCGCCGGCGGTCAGCGACAGGCCGCCCGCCGGCGCCGTGATGCGCCGGGACAGATTGCCGAACGGATCTTCGTGCAGCGACTGTTCGATCGGCAGGCCGGGGTCGGCCAGCGCGACCGCCGCGAGATCGGTCGCCTCGGTCAGGTCCTGCCTGCGCCCGGGATGGATATCGAGCAAGGTGATCAGCGGCGTCGCCGCGTCGCAGACGATGTCGATGTGAAAGCCATAGCGGATATGCATTGCGCGCTCCGGCGGCGGAATGAACGGGGGACCGCGGCGCCATGCTACAGCACGGACGCGCCGGGTGGCGCCATCGTTGCGTAAAAAGGGCGCGAGCGGCAAGCTCGCGCCCGTTCGCATCGGTGGGGACCGGCTTACATCCAGTAGGGGCTGGTGCCGTAATAGTCGTAGATGCGCTTGCCGTAGGTCCGGTCGCTCCAGTCCGGCTCGCCGGCGCGGTCATACATGGGCGCGTGTTCGAGCCGGTCGCGGGTCAGCGGCACCACATAGCCGCCGCGCTCCGTATCGTATTTCAGCACGCTCCAGGGCAGCGGATGGTATTTTTCGCCAATGCTCAGAAAGCCGCCGAAGGACATGACGGCATAGACGACATGGCCGGATTCCTTGTCGAGAATGATGTCGTGGATCTCGCCGAGATGCTCGCCGGCGCTGTTATAGACCTCGGTCCCGACGACCTGGTCTGCCGCAATGATCGAATGGGCCGGCCTGGACTGGGCCGACATGGTTCCTGTGGCTTGGTTCGCCATTTTGCATTCTCCACGTTGTGACGCTGAGCCCGCGGTAGCGGGCGGACAACAAGGAAACGTCCCCCGCCGCGGCAAGGTTCCCGGCCGGCGCCAATAGCGCGCCGGCGCCCGCCGTCAGATCAGCGGCCGCGGCGTCGTTTCGCGTTCGAATTGCGCGGCCATGCGGGCGGTCAGGCGCGGGTTGACCAGGGTCAGCCGTCCGCCGGAAAACACGAACAGGCCGGCGCGCCGCAGCCGCGACCAGGTCTTGCTGGTATGGACCAGCGACAGACCGAGCGCGTCGGCCATGTGCTGCTGCGACAGCGGAAACTGGAAGCTCCGGTCGGTGACGTGGCCGAGCGCTTCGGAGCGGCGATAGAGCGAGATGATCAGGGCCGCCACCCGCTCGGTGGCGTTGCGCTGGCCGACCGAGACGAGGTTTTCGTCGACCATGCTTTCCTCGCGCGAGCCGAGCCAGGCCAGCTCGTAGGCCATGGCCGGCATCTTGACGAACAGGTCCCAGATATGGCGCCGGGCGAAGACGCAGACCTCGACGTCGGTCAGCGCTTCGATGCCATGCTGCGAAGCGCTCAGCAACGAGGCCTGCAGCCCCAGGATATCGCCGGGCAGCAGGAAGTTGAGGATCTGCCGCCGGCCATCGGGCAAGGTCTTGTAGCGATAGGCCCAGCCGGCGAACAGTGTGAACAGCTCGGCCTCGGTCTCGCCCGGGCTGATGATGTCGGTGCCCGCCTTGACCAGCCGGTGATCGATTTTCATCGACTGGATGAACGAGACATCCACGTCGCTCTTGTCGGCAAAGACCGGCTTGGCCCTGAGCGGGCAGGCGGCGCAGGGGATGCCCGCCCGCGGCAGACGGCTTTTGTCATTGATGACGAGCATGCGGATCTCCCGGCTTTGGTCAGCTCGTCAACGGCCGCGCGACCCGGAAGTTCCGCCGGTTCGGCGGAACCGGCCGAGACATCGGGCGTTGTCAGAGGCGACGCCTGTCCGGCTCCGGTCGAGTGCGGCTCTCCCGCGCGGTCGCGCTCCTCCGAATGGATGATCATGATGGCTGAAAACGAAGCTCTGCCGCGGGATGACGGTCCGTCCGCCGCATCTCCCGAGCGCGCACGGGCGCGCGAATTCTTTCGAACCGCGCTGGGGTTCTGGAGAGGGCGTTCCAGGCTGCGCGCCTGGGGGCTGACGCTGCTGGTCCTGGCCTTTGCCGCCGCCCAGCTCGGCGCGCAGGTCGGGATCAACGCCTGGCAGCGCCTGTTCTTCGACGCGCTCGAGCGCAAGTCCGTGGGCGAGGTCCTCGGCGCGATCGGCTGGGTGCCGGTCATTGTCGGGTTTTCGGCGGTCACGCTGTCGGGCGTGGTGGTCACCCGCATGCTCTTGCAGACGCGCTGGCGCGAATGGCTGACGCTGCACCTGGCCGGCTGGTGGATCGCCGACCAGCGTTATTACCGGCTGGGTTTCGTCGCCGAGGAACAGACCGCGCCGGAGTTCCGCATCGCCGAGGATGTCCGGCTGTCGGTCGAGCCGCTGGTCGAATTCGCGCTCGGCCTGATCACCGCCTCCGTAACCGCGCTGACCTTTGCCGCCATTCTCTGGCAGGTGGCCGGGTCGATCGAGTTCCAACTGGCCGGAACCACGGTCGTCATTCCCTTCTATATGGCGATCGCGGCGATCCTCTATGCCGTCACGGTTTCGCTCGCCGCCTATTTCACCGGCCGCCCGCTGGTCGCCAAGATCTCGCACAAGAACCAGATGGAAGCGCAGTTTCGCGCCGAGATGACCAGGCTGCGCGAAAATGCCGAGAGCATCGCGCTGATCCGGGGCGACGACGACGAGCGGGCCTCGGTCCAGGACAATTACCGCAATGTCGTGAAGTCCTGGATCCACATCGTCCGCCAGCAAGGCATCATCGCCATCGTGATGAACACAAATGGCGCGCTGTTTCCGATCATCCCGCTGGTGCTGATCGCCCCGAAATATCTGGCCGGCGAACTGACGCTGGGCGGCGTCATGCAGGTCACCGCCGCCTTCAGTGCCGTGCAGTCGGCACTGATCTGGTTCGTCGACAATTTCGTCAAGCTCGCCGAATGGTACGCCTCGCTCAAGCGCGTCGACGAACTGGTCGAGACGCTGGAAGATCTCGACATCGGCACGATCATGGAAGGCGAGGGGCAGGTCGAGCTCGGCACCAGCGAGGACGACGCGATCCATATCGACAACCTGTCGCTGGCCCATCGCAACGGCCGGGTCGTCATCGCCGACGCTTCGGTGGTCATCAAGGCCGGCGAAAAGGTCCTGATCACCGGCGCCAGCGGCACCGGCAAGAGCACGCTGATCCGTGCGCTGGCGGGGCTATGGCCGTGGGGATCGGGCTCGATCAGCGTGCCGCCGGGCCAGACCATCGCCTTCGTGCCGCAGAAACCCTACATCCCGACCGGCAATCTCAAGGCGGCGCTGGTCTATCCCCATGCCGACATGGCGGTCGGCAATGACGTCATCGTCGAGGCGATGAAGCGTTGCGGCCTGGGCTATCTCAGCCGGCGCCTGGAGGACGAAGAGGACAAGTGGGACCAGACGCTCTCGGGGGGCGAACGCCAGCGGATCGCCTTCGCGCGGCTGCTGATCCAGAAGCCCGACATCATCATCATGGACGAGGCGACCTCGGCGCTGGACGAGGACAGCCAGAACGCCCTGCTCGGGCTGCTGCGCGAAGACCTGGCCGGCGCCACCGTCATCAGCGTCGGCCATCGCACGGGTCTCGAGGAGTTCCATGACCGCAAGATCACCCTGGAGCGTCGGCCGGCCGGCGCCCGCCTGACCTCGGAGCGGCTGACCAATCCGCTCTGGCGCATCTTCGGCCTGAACAAGGCCGGGGCTTGACGCTGCGGTTCGCACGGGGCCGCCCTCTCCGTGCCCTGGCCGGGCTTGTCCCGGCCGCCCGCGCCTTGCGCGGCAGCGGACGTGCGTGGATGGCCGCTGCCGCGTGCATGAGGACGAAAAGGGCACTTGCCTGCGCGGAACAACCCAGGGTTTCGCGGGTTGGACCTGCATCGATCCGAAACGAGGCAGGAGACCTTCATGTCCATCGCATCGCGTCCGGTTCTTCCGTTGATGTCGTTTGCCGCCGCGATCCTGGTGATCCTGGCGATCTGCCTAATCAGCATGATGCTGCAGCCGGGCGTGCGCGGCGACGTCCAGGGGCAGCTCATCAGCATGCCGGCCGGCGGACTGGCGGTCGATACGGCCGCAGCCAAGGACACGCTCGCGCTGGTGCTGCCGAACAGCGGCGATCATCAGGTGGTCGAGCGCTGATGCCGGTCAGGCGGTCACCCGCCACGTCGCCAACTCGGTCGCCGTCTCGCGGGCCGGCTGTACGGCCTCGGCCTGCGCGGCGAGGCCGGCCAGGATCTTCGGCGGCGGCCCGAGCACCAGGTCACGGTCGGCCGTCAGCCTGAGTTCGAATGCCCTCGCGTCGAGGGCTTCGCCGGTGTCGGCCACGCGCACGGCGATCCGCACGCCCGGCTCCGTCGACAGGCAGCGCGACATGGTCTCGACGACAAGCAGGCCAAGCGGGATCAGCCGGTCGATCGGCAAGCTCACTTCGGAGGTGATGTCGCCGTCGATCGTCTGGCCGGGCCGTGTCAGCAGCCGCGAAATCGTCGCCAGGACCTCGTCGAGAAAGACGTCGACGCGCACCGGGTGCATCTCGCCATGGGCGAGCGCGAAGCGATAGGCGATGGCCAGCACCTGGACGCGACACTCGGCCTCGCTCAGGGCCAGGTTGGCCTCGGCCGAATGGTTGCGCTTGGCGAGCGACAGATAGCTCTGCACGATCTGCAGGCTGTTCTTCACCCGGTGATGCAGTTCGCGCACCAGCAGGCGGTTCTGGTCGAGCGCCTTCTGCAGGGCCTGTTGGCGCTGCTCCTGGGCGTCGACCATGCCGTTGAAAGCCCGCGCGACGCTCTTGATGTCGGACGGCATTTCCTCGGCGACCAGCGCGCGCGCGGTGAACGACGACTGCTGCTCCTGGCGCGCCGCCTGTTCGATGCCGCGCAGCCAACGCAGGATGTGGCTGTGAATGGCGCGCAGATAGACGGCGCAGAGCAAGGCAAGCGTCGCCAGCGGAATGATCAGAAGGGCCAGGAACTGGGCGCGGGCGGCCAGTGCCGCCGTCTGGTCGAGGCTGGCCAGGACATAGAGGTTCGGTTCGGCGATCCATTCCCCGGAATAGGAGCGCGTGGCGCCGGCGCGGCTCGGCCCATCGAAGCGCGAAAGGGTCCGCGGGATCGGTTCGGTCGCCGGCAGCCAGCCGGCGGCGCTCGCCTCGTCGCCGCGCGCGATCAGCACCTCGTCGCGGCGTCCGATGAGACCGATCACGGCGCCTGATGTCAGCGCGCCGAGATTGAAGGCTCGTTCGAGCGCCGCCACCTCGGTGATGAGCAGCGCCTGCCAGCCGGTTCCGGTCCGGCCGTCGCCGCTGGCATGAATGGCGAAATAGCGCTTGCCGTCGATCTCGACATAGTCGTAGCGCGCCGCCGGCTCCTCCGGGGTGCGCGTGGCAGCGCCGGCGGCCCCGGCCGACATCATGGCGTCGAGCTTCGCCGCCGACAGCACGTCGTTACGCGAAGCAAGGCAGGCCGTGCCGTCGGCGAAGCGGATGCGCAGGGCCTGGTAGTCCTGGACGCCGGCGAGCACGCGCTGGCCGATCGCATTGCACTCCTCGGCCTGGGCTTCGGCAGCCTGAATGCCGGCCACCGTTGCCTGCAGGATGCGCAGCGTTCCATCGAACCAGATGTGCGTCCGGACCGAATAGTTCGCCACCGCCTCCAGCTGGCGGTCCTCGATCGATCCCAGCACCGACCGATAGGTGGTCACCGCCGCGACCGCCGACAGCAAGGCCATCGGCACCGCGATCAGGACCAGGAGCCCTATCAGGCGGCCTCGGACGGTCTGGAACTGGGAAAGCTTCATGCCTGGCTGATTTCGTCAGTTGCCGGACCCCGAGGCGCCGGTCGTCTGGAGGGCTGCTGCCGTCTTGCGGTCGGGCCCGAACTCATCGGCGCCGTGGATCTGCAAAAGTTCCGCGAGCTTGCCGCGGGCGCGGTTGACCCGGCTTTTGACCGTGCCGACCGCCACGCCGCAGATCTCCGCGGTCTCCTCGTAGGACAGGCCGCTGGCGCCGACCATGATCAGCACTTCGCGCTGCTCTTCCGGCAAGGTCGCGAGCGCCTTGCGGAAATCGGCGAGATCCAGGTGGCTCTCCTGGTTGCCCTGGGTCGACAGGCGTTCGGTATAGGTGCCGTCGCTGTCCTGAATCTCGCGGCCGCGCTTGCGGTAGAGCGAGAAATAGGTGTTGCGCAGGATGGTGAACAGCCAGGCGCGCAGGCTCGTCCCGAGTTCGAATTTCTCGGCATTCGACCAGGCCTTCAGCAAGGTGTCCTGGACCAGGTCGTCGGCCAGTTGCATCGAGCCGGAGAGCGACGCCGCGAAGGCGCGCAGGTTCGGGATCTCCGCGACCAGGCCGTCCTTGAATGCGTCACCGCTCATCGGTGTCACCATTCGGCTGCGCCTGCTGCTCCTTCGCCTCCAGCTGCGCCAGGAGGACCAGGAAGCGATCGGGAATGGGGGCTTTCACGAGATCGTCGTAATGGGCCTTCAGGGACCGGCCGATGGCATCCTGGACGCGCCGATCAAGGACAGGTTCAGCGCCGAAGATCTCGGCATCCTGGGTCGGGTCGTCGTCTCTCGGGTTTGCCATGCTCGTCCTCTTTCATCGCTTTGCGCGACCTGATCCGCTGCTGCCGATGGCGCGCCGAAGCGTCGTTCGCGGCAGGGCGCAGATACACAAATCCGGTCATGGAACCTATGCGGCCGACGAAAGTTCCATGTCCGGGCAAAAATAAAACACTTGCCAAGCGAGGGTGGCAAATGGTCGCCTTCGGACCATCAAGGAGAACTCTACGATGTCGATCGCGAAGGAAATAGCGCAACATCTTCCGTATCTTAGGCGCTTCGCTCGCGCCCTGTGCGGAACCCAGGCGAGCGGCGACGCCTATGTCGTGGCGACGCTGGAGGCGCTGGTCGCGGATCCCACCGTCTACGAGCGCAATCTCGGCGAGCGCATCGCCCTCTACCGGATCTTCCTCAAACTCTGGTCCTCGGTCGGCATCAATGTCGAGGCCTCGGGTGACCGGTCGTTCGCCGAGCGTAATCTCGACGCGCTGACGCCGCGCTCGCGCCAGGCGTTCCTGCTGCGCACGGTCGAAGGCTTCTCGCTGCCCGAGGTCGCGACCATCATGGCCCAGCCGGTGGTCGATACGGCCGACCTGCTCGACCGCGCCGGCCGGGAGATCGCCGAGCAGATGGCCACCGACGTCCTGATCATCGAGGACGAACCGATCATCGCGCTGGATATCGAGACGATGGTGCAGGAACTCGGCCATCACGTCACCGGCATTGCGCGCACCCACAAGGAGGCGGTGGCGCTGGTCGCGGCCAAGCGGCCGGGCCTGGTGCTGGCCGATATCCAGCTGGCCGACGGCAGCTCCGGTCTCGACGCGGTCAACGAGATCCTGCGGTCGATCTCGGTGCCGGTCATCTTCATCACCGCCTATCCCGAGCGCCTGCTCACCGGCGACCGTCCGGAACCGGCCTTCCTGATCACCAAGCCGTTCCAGCAGGATGCCGTGAAGGCGGCGATCAGCCAGGCCCTGTTCTTCGATCGGCGGGCCGGCAAGGCGGCGGCCTGATCGCGCCCGCATTCGGAAAAGAGAAGGCCGCTGCGGATCGACCGCAGCGGCCTTTTTGCAGTCAACGCCTCGTCGTCTCCGATTCCTGGGCACGCGTTCGCGGCGCGGGCATCGTCATCCTCGTCCGCGGACGAGGCCCATGACAGCGGAAATCGCGAAGGCGATCAACGCCACGACGAAAACGATCTGCGCCGCCGACATGGCGGTTCCCGCAACGCCGCCGAAACCGAGGGCAGCGGCGACGAGGGCGACGATCAGGAACATGATGGCCCAGCCGAACATGACGTTTCTCCTGTGCTGGCTATGAATACCCAAGGGAAACGCCACCTGCCGCCTTTGGTTCCTCCCTGTGGAGCGTCCTTGCGCCGGACGCCTGGCAAGGCCTTGCCACCGGCCGCGGCCGGTCATCCGGATCGTGCGCCGGCGCGATAACCGGCGATCGGGCGGTTGTCAGTGGCCCAGGCGGCGGCCGAAGCCGCTCAGAAAGCCCATGACGGTCGCGACGATGCAAATGATGATGGACACGAAAAAAATGCCAGTGATCACCGCCATGGTCCTGTCTCCCGCGGCGCTCTTGGAACCCATTCATTGGGAGGAACGCCGCATTCAACCCAGTCTTCGTCACGCGCGGGGCCGAAGGAACCGCTTGCTCAGGCGCACGTTACAACCAATGTCGGTCCGTTCCAGACAGCCACCCAGGCCGGTCCGGCATCGAGACCAGAAGGCCCTGCCGCTGATCCCGTGAACGGCATCGATCGTATCAGATAACGCGACGCTAATCTATTTGCGCTAGAATTCATGGGATTCGCATCAGCATTCGTGCATGAGCAAGGGGCGGGATCTTGGCGGCCACCAGAGTTCTCATCGTCGAGGACGATCCATTCATTGCGATGGATCTGGAAACGACGATCAATGACCGGCTCGCCGGCAAGGCTGAACTCATCGTGGTCGGCTCCTTGGAGGAGGCGGGAAGGGCGGTCCAGGCGCCAGTGTCCTTCGCGCTGCTCGATGTCGACGTCATCGGCGGCAAGACCTTCGCGCTCGCCGAACGCCTGACCAGGGACGGTACGCCCTTCGCCTTCGTCTCGGGCTCGGTTCCGGCCGATCTGCCGGTGCCGCTGCGCACGGCGCCGTTCATCCGCAAGCCGTTCTCGCCGCCGGAGATCCTGCGCCTGGTCGAAAGCGCCCTGGGACCTGTATAGCCGGCTGCTGTTGCCGCACGGCGATCGAGACCGCTTCGGCTCGCCGTCTCGCCCCCCACGCGGGCATGCCGCGGCCTAGATATCCGCGGGCGGGGTGTCCTTCTTCGGGAAGACCAGAGTGACCTGGGTTCCAGGACGCGGCGTGCCGGGCGCGACCGGGGCGACGGCCATGGTTGCCCGCATGCTGCGCAGGAGGCTGCTGATGATGGTCTGGCCGAGGCCGTCGGAAGGGGTCTCGCCGGCCATGCCGATGCCGTCGTCCGCGACGCGCAGAAGCACGGCGTTGGCGTCGTCGGTCGCGGGATGGACGCCGACCGTGATGGTGCCCTCCATGCCATCCGGAAAAGCGTGCTTGATCGCGTTGGTGACGAGCTCGTTGACCAGCACCACATAGGAAACCGCGTCGCGGCCGGGCAGCCGGATGTTCTCCATGGCGAGCCGCAGGGTGACCGGCCGGCCTTCCGCCGCCTTGCCGATCTCGGTCAGCAGGTCTTCGAAATAGGGGCGGGCATCGATCTCGTCGGCCTCGATGTCGATGCGCAGCCGTCGCTGGCCGGCGGCGATCGCCTGAATGCGCGACTGGGCCTCGGCCAGCGCCGCCTTGACCTCCGGCTCGCGCGCTTGGCGGCCCTGGACGTTGAGCAGGGCCGAGACCATGGCCAGATTGTTGCCGACCCGGTGATTGACGTCTTTCAGCAGCGCTTCGACCCTGAGTTTCTCGCTCTCGAGCTGCCGTGTGCGCTCGGCGACGCGCTGGTCGAGCTGGCTGTTGGTCTTGGCCAGGTTGATGTTGCGGCGGTTGCCGACATAGAGCTGCCGCCAGGCCGCGAAGGCCAGGAAAGCCAGTGCCAGCCCGATGCCGAGCGTGCTGAGCCAGCGGCGCTGGCTCTCGGCGGCGTTGCGTTCGGCCAGCAGCCGCGTTTCCTCCGCCTGGAATTCGGCGACGGTCATGCGCAGCTCGTCCATTAGGCCCTTGCCGACTCCCTGGCTGACCTGGTCGAGAGCCCTCGCCATGTCGCCGGCCCGGTAGGCCAGGATCGCTTCGTCGAGAGCGGCGATCTTGGCTCTCGCCAGATTGCGCAGCCGCGCGACGCGAACGCTCTGCGCGGGATTGTCGGTGACCAAGGCGGCCAGTCCGGCGATTTCGGCCTCGATCGCCCGCTTGCCGCTGTCATAGGGTTGGAGAAAATCTTGGCGGCCGGTGAGCAGGAAGCCACGCTGGCCGGTTTCGGCATCGCGCAACTGGCCGAGCAGGCGCTCGGCATGTTCACGGGCCTGGAGCGAATGGACGACCAGGCGCACCGCCTGGAGCGCCTGGAGGTTGATCCAGGCCACCATGAGGATGGTCACCGCGACCGCGGCCAGAGCCAGGATGCCGCTGATCCAGGCGGCCGAAGACCTCGCGCGTTGAGTTGGCCATGCAGTGGTCATCGCGGCGAATGTCTTTATCGAACCTGCCATCGGATCGGGTTAGGCTAAAGCGGCTCCTTGGCCTATGTCAAAAGACATCGGGGCGCCCCATGCCGCTGCGGCAAAGTGCGCCCGCGGGCCGGGCTCGGCCCGCGATCTCGTCGGCTCAACGGCCCAGATGACGCCCGAGCGCAGCTCCCAGCAGAACGATGCCGCCCAGGGTCGCGACCTTGAGGCCGGTCTTGGAGGTCAGCGCGCTCGCGGCCAGCGGCGCCGCGACGAGGGCGGTCGCGGCCATCGGGCTCGATTTGCGCGGGCGCGACTGGATGAAGGCGGCGATCGCAAAGACCAGCAGCGCGACGACGAGCAGGCCGGCGGCGATGACCATGCTCGCGACGACGGCGTCGTAGCGCGTCGCGAGCATGGTGTGCAGCCCGGCCAGGGCGAAGCCGCCGGAGACGATGCCGATCAGGATGGCAACCCCGTAGAGACCATGGACGATCAGGCTTTTCCTGACGGATTGGCCGGCCTCCGCCAAGGCCAGGGCCCCGAGCAGCTTCAACATGTCAGCGCGCCGTCATGAAGCCGACGACCAGGCCGATGGCCGCGGCGATGCCGAGGGCCCGCAGGGGCCGGGCCTGCAGCTCATCCGAGACCAGGCGCTGCAACTCGCTCGCCTGGCCCTTGGCGGCCTTGACCATCACATCGGTGTCGACGCCGGCGGCCTTCAGCTTCTGGTTGACGTTCGAGGCGATCTCCTCGGCATTGCGCATGACGGTGTCCTGCAATTCGGAAGCCTCCTCGCGGGCCTTGCCGGCGGCCTCCGAGATGCGATCGGCGGTATCCTCGGCCGCGGTGGTCACTGCGGACAATCGTTTTCCTGTCGGGGCGGTCGCCATCGGGCTCTCCTGGGCATGGGGTGGTGGGGATTGCGCCGGACCCAACTCTGGGTCGCGCCGCTTCGATCGGAGGATGAACGCCGGCGCCGCCGATCGGTTCCCGGCGATCGGCGTCACTCGGCGGCATCCGCCGGCTCGCAGCGCTCCCGCGCGCGGTATTCGGCGAAGGTCTCGTAGCCGACCATGGCGATGAGCAGGATCGGCGTCGACAGGACGGCGCCGACCGGGCCCCACAGCCACAGCCAGAAAATGAAGGAAATGAACACGAGGAAGGGCGATACCGTCAGCTTGGTTCCGACGATGGCCGGCGTCAGCACGTTGTTTTCGATGAGATGCAGGCCGTAGAACGCGGCGGCCGGCCAGAGCGCGCCGACCGTGGTCGTGGTGGTGAGCAGGCCGGCGGCGAACAGCAGAGCCGCGACCATGATCGGGCCGACAAAGGCCAGATAGTTCAACAGGAAGGCCAGCGCTCCCCAGAAGATCGGAAAGGGCAGGCCGGCGATCCACGCGATGACCATCGTGGCGGCGCCCAGCGCCAGATTGACGAGCGTGACGATGCCGAGATAGGCGGCGACCCGCTCCTCGATCTCCTCGAAGAAGCCGCCTGCCGATTTGCGCGCCTCGCGGCCGAGACAGAGGCGCAGGATCCGCGCCTTCAGCACACGGCGGGTCGCCAGGTAGAAATAGGTGGTGGCGATGAAGATGAGCACGCCGCCGGCAGCCGCCGACGACGACATCGCGAAATGCATCAGGGGACTGTTGTCGGCGACGCTGACCTGCAGGCCGGACGAGGTCGAGAAGCTCTCGAATGCGCCTTCGATCTGCTTGATGACCGCGAACACGCCGGCGAGCTTGGTCCTCAGCGCGGTCATCATGGCCGGCAGCTGGTCGCTCCACGCGGCGATCGGCACCGCCAGCAGCGACAGCGCGGCGAGCGTGACGCCGATGCTGGCGAGCACGACGATGGCCGCCGCCAGATGTTGCGGCACGCCGCGCCGTACCAGCCGGTCGACGACCGGGCCGAGAACCAGGCCCAGAATCACGCCGGCGGTCACCGGCAGCGCGATGACCCGGGTGATGTTGAGGGCTGTGGTCGCCAGGATGACGAAGATGCCGACGACCGCGTAGCGCAGCACCGGATCGTGCTCGACGATCGCCGCATCGTCAGGCCGGTCGTCGCCCGGGTCATCCAGTGTCGCATCGCGGCGCGCAAGTGAGTTCAACAAATTGTCCCACACCATATCTTGGCCTTCGCCGGGTTCCGCCATCGACCGGGCGCCCGATCAACGCCTCGCCTCGGCGGATTGTTCCGGGCCGGATCGGTGGCGCCGGGCGGTCATGATGCCGGCCGTTTGCCGGCTGAAGGCAGCGCCGGGCGCAGCGGCCGGAGGCGGGCGCGATGGGCGCGATGGCCGGTGCCGGCAGGGCCGATGCCGGATCTGCCGCGGCGAGAGCCAAGATCTGGCGCGAAATCCCCTGCGATCGGCACAGGAATGGCCGATATGTGCCGCAACGCACTCGACCATGGCATGGATGATCATATAGTTTGAGGCAAGGCCGGATCATTGATGGCCGATGAATTCGCAAGATCTGGCCAAGGATGTGACCCTGCCGACCCGCCCTGTTCTCATTGCCCTGCTCTGGACGCTGCTGAGCGCTGGTTCAACGCAAGCCCAATGGCTGGTGCAGGACATCGCGGCCAAGCCTGGCAGCGGTGCTGTTCTTGACCTGACCTATCGGAGTTCGGGCGAGAAATTTACCGTCGTCTGCAGTGAGACCGGCGTCTTCGTTTCCTATTCTGCCGGCTTTCGGGTCGACCGGCCGCGGGACCGGCCGATTGCCGGCATCTATCAGATCGATGACGGCCCATCGAAGCCGATCAGTTGGACGACGCCGGGCCGCACGGCCTATGTCAGCGCGCACTACGCCGAGGTGTTCCTGCGCGACATTGCCGGCGCCGGCCGCTTGTTCATCAAATTCGCCGGGGTCGAGCAGACCTTCGACCTGACGCCGCTTCAGCCCTATGCCGAAGCGATCCGGCGGCGCTGCCGGATGCCGTAGCGTGGCGGACGAAGCGCCCGCGCATCACTCCATCAGGATCCGCACGACCTCTTCTTCGCCTTCGAAGCGAAGCACCTCGGTCGACGTCGGGGCAGGGGCCTCGGTGAGACCGGCGGCGAAGGCCTTGACCACGGCGCGGCCGACAGCGGCGCGGGCGGCCTCGTCTTCGCAGAACAGTCCCAGTTCCTCGCAGGTCTGGTCGAATTTGATCCGCATCCGCTTGATGTCCTCCGGAGAATAGAGGCAGCGCGGGGCCGGGTCGTGGATGTGCTCGCGCATGGCATGAACCTCCGTCGAAACGGCGCCGGAGCGCTCGGGACGATGTGGCCGCGACGATGTGGCCGCCTGGACCATTGCGGTTCGACAACCAGTCAGGTCGAACTTTGTTCCGCCGCCGGCCGGATGCGGGCGCATGCCGGCCATTCCGAAGCGGAACTGCACGCCGCCGACGATGTTGGATAGTCATGGTCGGGCGGCGTACGCGCCGCTGACGCGACCATTCGCAGCCGGCCGGCCGGAGCCCGTCATGGACGCCATACCTCAGGACATACGCGACAAGATCATTGCCGCGATCGCGGCCTTGAACCAGGTGGCCGAGGCCCTGGCGGAACGCGGCCTCCAGCTCGATATCGACAGCGCCGAAGTGACGCGCGCCGGCAGTCCGGGCCACCAGAACATGTTCCGCGCCAGGATTTCGGCGCCCTCCATCCTGGTCCCTTAGGGGGCTCGCCGACCACCGGCCGCGGGTGCATGATCCCTCAGGCGACCACCGTCGCGATGAGGGAGGGCGTGATGGCGGACGACACCGGCACGATGGCGGACCTGCGCGAGGACGCGGCAGGCTACGCCACCCACGAGGTGTTCAACCAGGCCGGCGCCTTGGCCGACTACAATGCCTTTGCCGCGGACCGGGCACTGGTCGAGGCGGCGGACGTGTTCGGCGCCGGCTGGGCGCGCGAGCACATCGGGCGAACCGGCGCCATCGTCGGCAGCGACAAGCTCCAGGGCCTGGCACGGCAGGCCAACCGGCATCTTCCGGAGTTGAGGACCCACGATCGCTTCGGCAATCGCATCGACGTGGTCGAGTTCCACCCGGCCTATCACGAGCTGATGGGCCTGATCTACGGCACCGAGACTCATAGTTTCGCCTGGACCAACAAGCGGCCCGGCGCGCACGTGGCGCGGGCGATCCTCAGCTATCTCTGGAACCAGGGCGAAAACGGCATCTGCTGTCCGATGGGCATGACTTTCGCGTCGATTCCGCCCTTGCGGCACGAGGCGACGCTGTTCGACCGCTGGGCGCCGCAAATCCTCCGATCCGACTATGATCCGCGCCCGATCCATGCCGCGGCGAAACGCGGCGTGACCGTCGGCATGGCGATGACCGAGAAGCAGGGTGGCTCGGACGCCCGTGCCACCATCACCACCGCTCGGCCGGCGACCGGCCGGCAGGGTTCCGGTGCGCCCTATCTGATCACCGGCCACAAATGGTTCTTCTCCGCGCCGATGAGCGACATTTTTCTGACGCTGGCGCGCACGGAGAAGGGGCTTTCCTGCTTTCTGGCCGAAGGCTGGCTGCCGGACGGCACACGCAACCGCCTGAAACTGCAGCGCCTGAAGGACAAGTGCGGCAACAAGTCGAATGCGTCCTCCGAGGTCGAATTCCACGGGCTTCATGCGACCATGCTGGGCGAGGAGGGCAAAGGCATCCGCACCATCATCGAGATGGCCCATGTCACCCGGCTCGATTTCGCGGTCGGCTCGTCCGGCCTGATGCGCCAGGCCCTGTCGCAGGCGATCCACCATACGACCCGTCGCCGGGCCTTCCAGAAATCGCTGGTCGACCTGCCGATCATGCGCAATGTCGTCGCCGATCTCGCGGTCGAGAGCGAGGCGCTGATGTGGCTGTCCATGCGGCTCGCCCAGGCGCTCGACCGGTCCGGCGACGACCGTGCCGAGGAATTGCTGTCGCGGATCTGCACCCCCGTCGCCAAATACTGGGCCTGCAAGCGCGCCCCGCAATTCGTCGTCGAGGCCCTGGAATGCCATGGCGGCAACGGCTTCATCGCCGACCATCTCATGGAGCGGCTCTACCGCGAGGCGCCGCTGAACGGCATTTGGGAGGGCACCGGCAACGTCATTTGCCTCGACGTGCTGCGCGCGATGCAGCGCGAGCCGGACACGGTGACGGTGTTCCTCGATGAGGTCCGCAAGGCACGGGGCGCCAACCGGCGCCTCGATGCCTTCACCGACGAGATCGAACGCCGTCTCGGCCATGTCAGGGATTTCGAGGGCGCCGCGCGCCGGGTCGTCGAGATGATGGCCTTCGCACTGCAGGCGAGCCTGCTGTTGCGCTTCTCCACGCCGGCAATGGCCGACGCCTTCTGCGCCACCCGCCTCGACGGCGACTGGGGCCAGGCCTTCGGAACCATGCCCCAGGGCCTCGACATGCAGGGGATCATCGACCGGGCGCGGGTCGCGGCGGAGTGAGCGGTCGGCATCGCGGGAGAGGCGATCCGGCCGAGGGCACGCCGTCCCGGTCTCGTTCCGGCGCCTTCTCACGGGAGATTGAAGCCGGTCTTCAATCGGAGTTGATCGCATGACGGGCCGCCGGCAGCAGCCTGAACCGGTTCGTCAGGCGGTGTTCACATTGCCGGAGTCCAAATAGCGGCCGGATCCAGGACCTGTCCGTCTCGCCTCCTGGGCTCGATTACGGCTTGCATGACACCGAGGCCGATCATGCCGCGACGTCCGGTTTCCACGCTCCTGGTCCTCGCTCTCGCGGTTCTCGCGTTCGCGCCGGGGCGCCTGAACGCGGCCGAGCCGGTGCGTCTCGCGCCCTCCGCTCACGATCTGGCTCTGATCAACGCGCTGACCTGGGGCGCCAATCCCTCGACCATGGCACGCTTCCAGGCCGTCGGCGTCGAGCGCTGGCTTGCCGAGCAATTGCATCCGCCCGCCGAGCCGGCGATGCCGGCCGCCGCCCAGGCGGCGGTCGACGCGGCGACGCCATTCGGCCGGTCGTTGTTCGACACCGTGACGGCCTTTGACCAGCAGGGGCGCGAGGCCAATCAGATCGGCGACCCCGAGCAGAAGAAGACCGCGCAACAGGCTTTCCAGCAGGCGCTCAACGCCGAGGCGAGAGCCGCGGCGACGGCCGCGATCCTGCGCGCCCTCTACGCGCCGGACCAGTTGCGCGAGCGCATGGCCTGGTTCTGGTTCAACCATTTCAACATCCACCAGTACAAGGCGAACATCCGCGCCATGCTCGGCGACTATGAGGCGCGGGCGATCCGGCCTTATGCGCTCGGCCGGTTCCGCGACCTGCTGGCGGCGACGCTGAGCCACCCGGCCATGCTGCGTTATCTCGACAATGCCGACAATGCCGCCGGCCATATCAACGAGAACTATGCCCGCGAGATCATGGAGCTGCACACGCTGGGCGTCGGCTCCGGCTACACCCAGCACGACGTCGAGGAGCTGGCGCGCATCCTGACCGGCGTCGGCATCGACGCGCGGCCGGAAAATCCGCGGCTCAGGCCGGAGCTCCAGGCCCAGCTCGTCCGCAACGGGCTGTTCGAATTCAACCCGGCCCGCCACGATTATGGCGACAAGGTCTTTCTTGGCCGGCCCATCAAGGGACGCGGCTTCGCCGAGGTCGAGGAGGCGCTCGACATGCTGGTGCGCCAGCCGGCGACAGCCACCCATGTCGCGCGGCAGATCGCCACCTATTTCGTCGCGGATACGCCGCCGGAGGCCCTGGTCCGGCGCATGGCCGACGCCTTCCGGCAGAGCGACGGCGATATCGCCGCGACGCTCGGCGCCATGATCCGCGCGCCGGAATTCAGCACCGCCATCGATACCGCGCCGAAATTCAAGGACCCGGTCCGGTTCGTGTTCTCGGCCGTGCGGCTCGCTTATGACGACCGGGTCATCCTCAACACCATGCCGGTGCAGAACTGGCTCAATCGCCTGAGCCAGGGCCTCTACAATCATGCGACGCCGGACGGCTATTCGCTGGTCTCGCCGGCCTGGAACGGCCCGGGTCAAATGATGGTCCGCTTCGAGATCGCCCGGCAGATCGGCTCTGGCGCGGCCGGCCTGTTCAAGCCGGAAGGGCCGAACGCGACCGAGGAACCGGCTTTTCCGCTGCTCCAGAACGCCCTCTTCTTCAATGGCTTGCGCCATGGCCTGAGCGGGCCGACCACGGCCGCGCTGGCCAAGGCGATTTCGCCGCAGGACTGGAACACGCTGTTCCTGTCCTCGCCCGAATTCATGCACTGAACGGACGGGAGGATGCCATCATGGATCGTCGCGATGTCCTCAAAGCCATGGCCGGAGCCTTGCCGCTGACGCTGGCGGGGCGGGTCTGGGCGGCGCCCGCGACCAATGCGCGCCTGCTGGTCGTGTTCCTGCGCGGCGCCTATGACGCCGCCAATGTCGTCATTCCCGTCGCCTCGGATTTCTACTACGCCTCGCGGCCGACGCTCGCCATTGCCCGGCCCGATCCGGCGGTCGCCGGCACGGCTGCGCCACTCGACGCCGACTGGGGCCTGCACCCGGCGCTGCGCGAGACCATCCTGCCGCTCTTCGCCAAGGGGCAGGCGGCCTTCGTACCCTTCGCCGGCACCGATGACCTCACCCGCAGCCATTTCGAGACCCAGGACACGATCGAGCTCGGCCAGAACATCGGCGGCTCGCGCGACTACCGCTCGGGTTTCATGGCCCGGCTCGCCAAGGAGCTGACGCGGGTCCGGCCGATCGCCTTCACCGACCAGATGCCGCTGACCTTCCAGGGCGGCGACCCGGTGCCGAACATCGCCATCAACGCGGTCGGCCGGCCGGGCATCGACGACCGCCAGGCCGCGCTGATCGCCGCCATGTATGAGGCGAACCCGCTGGGCGCCTCCGTGCGCGAGGGTTTTCGCGTGCGCGACCAGGTGTTCCGCACGATTTCCGAACACATGATGGAGGCGAGCCGCGGCGCCGTGTCGCCCAGGGGCTTCGAGCTCTCGGCCCGGCGCATCGGCCGGCTGATGCGCGACCAGTTCAATCTCGGCTTCGTCGATGTCGGCGGCTGGGACACCCATGTCAACCAGGGCGGCGCCACCGGCTATCTGGCGGACCGGCTGAGCGAACTCGGCCGCGCGCTGGCCGGTTTCGCCGAGGAGGTCGGTCCGGCCTGGAACGAATCCGTCGTGGTGGTCATCTCCGAATTCGGCCGCACCTTCCGCGAGAACGGCAACCGGGGCACCGACCACGGCCATGGCAGCGTCTACTGGGTGCTCGGTGGCGGCCTGAAGGGCGGCCGCATCGTCGGTGAGCAGGTCAAGGTCGACCAGGCGCAACTGTTCCAGAACCGCGACTATCCCGTGCTGACCGACTATCGCGCACTGCTCGGCGGCCTGTTTCAGCGCATGTACGGGCTCGACCAGAACGGCCTCGAAAGGGTCTTCGCCACCGTCCGTCCGCGGGATCTCGGGTTGCTATAGGCGAATGGCGAATAGCGAGTGGCGAATAGGGGATGATGCCGCGCCGGCAGCGCGTCGACCCTCGCTCACGCCTTCGTGGGAAGAGGGGTACAACACGGCTCTTACAGTGGCATTTCGTAAATAGTTCGAATGTGACAATATCGAAAGGACAATGAACTTTGCCGGCTCGGCAGCCCGAGTGAGGCGACAGGGTGGAGGCGTGGGGCCAACGATGAGCGAGCTTTCGCCGCGGCAGCAGGAGATCCTCGCGCTGGCGCGTGGCGCCGGCAAGGTCGGGGTGGAGGACCTGGCCAGGCGCTTCGACGTGACGCCGCAGACCGTGCGCAAGGACCTCAACGAGCTCTGCGAGCGGCGCGTGCTGCAGCGTGTCCATGGCGGCGCGGTGGTCGCCTCGGGGGTCGCCAACCTGTCCTACGATGCCCGCCGTTTCGCTGCCGCCGCCGCCAAGCGCGCCATTGGCAGCGCCGCCGCCGCTCTGGTGCCCAACGGCTCCTCGCTGTTCATCAATATCGGCACGACCACCGAGGAAGTGGCCAGGGCGCTGGCTTTTCGCGACGACCTCCTGGTCATCACCAACAATCTGAATGTCGCTAACGAGCTCTACCGCCACGCCGGCATCGAGGTGATCGTCACCGGCGGCCCGGTGCGCAAGGCTGACGGCGCGGTGGTCGGCGCGGCGGCCACCAATCTGATCCGCCAGTTCAAGGTCGACTACGCGGTGATCGGCGTCTCCGCCATCGACAGCGACGGCACGCTGCTCGATTTCGACTATCGCGAGGTGCTGGTCACCCAGGCGATCATCGAGAATGCCCGCCACGTGATCCTGGTGTCCGATCAGAGCAAGTTCAGCCGCAAGGCGCCGGTGCGCATCGGCCATATGAGCCAGATCGACAGTTTCGTCACCGACATGGTGCCGTCAGCCGAGGTCCGGCAAATGTGCGAGGAGGCGCAGGTCGCGCTGATCGAGGCCGATCCGGCCGGTGCCTTGATCCAGGCCGAGGTCGATTGAGGTTCGTGGTTCTTCGGATCTGTTTTCGCTTGCGTGCGTTTCGATCTTCGTTTTAGCCTTTGTCTGGTACAGGCCGCGTCAGACGGCCATACCGGAGGTTGCGCTTGCAGGGCCCATTCGATCTCCTGGTGATCGGCGGCGGCGTCAACGGCTGCGGCATCGCGCGCGATGCGGTCGGGCGAGGGCGGTCGGTTTGCCTCGTCGAGATGGACGATCTGGCCAGCGGCACCTCGTCGTCATCGACCAAGCTGATCCATGGTGGTCTGCGCTATCTCGAATATTACGAATTTCGCCTGGTGCGCGAGGCGCTCAGGGAGCGCGAGGTGCTGTGGGGCATCGCCCCCCATGTCGTCGGCCCGCTGCGCTTCGTGCTGCCCCACCATGCCGGCCTGCGTCCGTCCTGGCTGCTGCGCACCGGCCTGTTCCTCTATGACCATCTCGGCGGTCGCAAGCACCTGCCGGCGACCCGCACCCTGGACCTGACCGTCGATCCTGCCGGCCTGCCGCTGAAGCCCGGCCTGTTCACCAGGGCGTTCGAATATTCCGACTGCTGGGTCGACGATGCCCGGCTGGTGGCGCTGAATGCGCGCGACGCGGCCGATCGCGGCGCGGTCATCCGCACCCGGACCCGGGTGATCGGAGCCGAGAGGCTCGCCGAAGGCTGGCGGGTGACCGTCGAGGCCGCCGAGACCGGCCGGCGCGAGGTGATATCGGCGACCAAGCTGGTCAATGCCGCCGGTCCCTGGGTCGCCGAGGTGCTGTCGGAGCGGCTGGGGGTCGCGGCGCGCGCCAAGGTCCGGCTGGTCCAGGGCTCGCATATCGTCGTGCGCAAGCTGTTCACCGACGAGCGCTGCTACATTTTCCAGACCGCCGACGGGCGCGTGGTCTTCGCCATCCCCTATGAAGGCGATTTCACCCTGATCGGCACGACCGACCGCGACTATCACGGCGATCCCGCGGCGGTCGAGGCGACGCAGGACGAGGTCGACTATCTCTGCGAGGCGGCCAGCGTCTATTTCCGCTCGCCGGTCAAACCCTCCGACGTGATCTGGCGCTATTCCGGGGTCCGGCCGCTTTATGACGACGGCGCGAGCGAAGCGCGCGCGGCAACCCGCGACTATGTCTTCGAGCTGGACGAGGTGCTGGGCCTGCCGCCGCTACTGTCGATCTTCGGCGGCAAGATCACCACCTATCGCCGGCTCGCCGAGGATGCGCTCGCCAAACTCGGCATCGGCGCCGGCCCCCTGGGCGCGAATTGGACCGCGCATGCGGCCTTGCCCGGCGGCGATTTCCCGATCGGGGGACGCGCGGCGCTGGCCGCGCGGCTGCGGACCGACTATCCGTTCCTGACCGAGGCCCACGCCGCGCGCCTGGCCCGTTCCTATGGGACCCAGGCCCTGGCGATCCTCGGCAAGGCGCGCCGCCCGGACGACCTCGGCCGGGATTTCGGCGCCACCTTGAGCGAGGCCGAGCTGCGCCATCTGATCGACCGGGAATGGGCGGTCACCGCCGAGGACGTGGTCTGGCGCCGCTCGAAACTGGGGCTACGCATGAGCGCCACGGAGTTCGCGGCGCTGGAAGCCTTCATGGCCACCGCCGCCGGCGGTCTGGCCGAGAGCGAGACGGTCCAGCGGGGGGCGCCATGAGCCTCGTCCTGGACAATGTCTCGAAATCGGTCGCGGCCGAGAAACATCTCGATGGCGTGTCGCTGACGTTGAAACGCGGCAGCCTCAATGTGCTGCTCGGCGCGACGCTTGCCGGCAAGACCAGCTTGCTGCGCATCATGGCCGGGCTCGATCCGCCGACCGCCGGCCGGGTGCTGATGGACGGCGCCGACGTCACCGGCGTGCCGGTCCGCCGGCGCAACGTCGCCATGGTCTACCAGCAGTTCATCAATTACCCGACGCTCAGCGTGTTCGAGAACATCGCCTCGCCGCTCCGGGTGAAGGGCATCGCCGGCGCCGAGGTCGAAACCCGGGTGGCGGCGGCGGCGAAGCTGTTGCGGCTCGAGCCCTATCTGAAGCGCACGCCGCTGGAACTGTCGGGTGGCCAGCAGCAGCGCACCGCAATCGCCCGCGCGCTGATGAAGGGCGCCGATCTCGTCCTGATGGACGAGCCGCTCGCCAATCTCGACTACAAGCTGCGCGAGGAGCTGCGCGAGGAATTGCCGCGCATTTTCGAGGCATCCGGCGCCATCTTCGTTTATGCCACCACCGAGCCGGCGGAGGCGCTGATGCTCGGCGGTTCGACCGCGACCCTGCATCAGGGCCGGCTGACCCAGTTCGGGCCGACGGGGCAAGTCTACCGGCAGCCTCGGGACATCACCTCCGCGCGGGTCTTTTCCGACCCGCCATTGAACGTCATCGACGTGACCAAACAGGCCGGCGTGCTCGACTTCGGCGCTTTTGGAAAAACCGCCGCCGGGCGCTTCTCGAACGTAGCCGACGGCGCCTATGCCATGGGCTTCCGGGCCCACCAATTGTCGCTCGATCCGCTCGGCGACGTCGCGCTGGCCCTGCCGGCGACGGTCCGCGTTTCCGAGATCACGGGCTCGGAGAGCTTCGTCCATCTGGCCGCCGGCGCCCATCTCCTGGTGGCCCTGGCGCAAGGGGTGCGCAGCCTGGAGCCGGGCCAGGCGATCACCGTCTGGCTCGATCCGCAGCAGGCCTTCCTGTTCGACGCGCTGGGGCACCGGGCCGATGCGGGCTCCGGCGGGGAGGGCGCGCGATGACCGCGATCACGCTCGAGCGCATGGCCCATTCCTATTTGCGCGCGCCGGGGAGCGCCGACGGCGACTGGGCGCTGAAGGAGCTCGACTTCACCTTCCGCCACGGTGGCGCCTACGCGCTGCTCGGGCCCTCCGGCTGCGGCAAGACGACCCTTCTCAACATCATCTCCGGCCTCGTCGTGCCGACCCGGGGCCAGCTGAAATTCGACGACCGCGACGTCACCAAGGCGAGCACGGTCCAGCGCAACATCGCCCAGGTGTTCCAGTTCCCCGTGGTCTACGACACCATGACGGTGGGCGAGAACCTGGCTTTCCCGCTGAAGAACCGTGGCCTGGACCAAGCCGCGATCAAGCGGCGGGTCGGCGAGATCGCCGATCTCCTGGATCTCGGCCGCGATCTCGGCCGCAAGGCGCGCGGCCTGACCGCGGATGCCAAGCAGAAGATCTCGCTTGGCCGGGGCCTCGTCCGGTCCGACGTCGCGGCGATCCTGTTCGACGAGCCTTTGACCGTCATCGACCCGCATCTGAAATGGGAATTGCGCTCCAAGCTGAAGGTCATCCACCGCCAGCTCGACGTCACCATGATCTATGTCACCCACGACCAGACCGAGGCGCTCACCTTCGCCGATACGGTGGTGGTGATGTCGGACGGGCGCGTGCTGCAGGCGGGCGGCGCGGAAGAGCTGTTCGAGCGGCCGGCCCATAGTTTCGTCGGCAATTTCATCGGCTCGCCGGGCATGAATTTCGTGCCCTGTTCGGTTGCCGGCCGCAAGGCGCTGGTGGCGGGAACCGAGTTCGGTCTCGCCCATGGTTACGGGCCGTTGCAAGGCGGCGTCGAAATCGGCATCCGGCCGAACTATGCCCGGCTCGGGCCGGCCGGGGCGGGCATTCCGGCGCGGCTCCTGCGCATCGAGGATCTCGGCCGGATCCGGCTGGCCCGCGTCGAGGTCGCCGGCCGGGCGCTCGCGGTGACCGTGCCCGACGGCGCGGCCGTGCCGGGCGGCGAGGCGGTGTCGGTGCTGTTCGATCCGGCCCGCGTCAACATCTATGCCGACGGACGGCTCGTCACGCCCGAGCGGGAGGTCTGACCATGCACAAGATCGCCGACAACCGCGCCTGGTACCTGGTCCTGCCGGTCGTGGTCATCGTCGCGTTCAACGCGCTCGTGCCGCTGATGACCGTGGTCAATTATTCGGTCCAGGACACGTTCGGCAACAACCAGTTCTTCTGGAACGGCATCGGCTGGTTCCAGGAGGTGCTCGACCCGAGTTCCTCGGTCGGCCAGCGCTTCTACGACGCGCTCGGGCGCAACCTGATGTTTTCGGCCATCGTGCTGGCCATCGAGGTGCCGCTCGGCATCCTGGTCGCGCTGTCCATGCCCAAGAGCGGCTGGGGCGTCGCCTGGACGCTGGTCCTGATGGCGCTGCCGCTGCTCATTCCATGGAATGTGGTGGGCACCATCTGGCAGGTCTTCGCCCGCGGCGACATCGGCCTGCTCGGCTTCGTCGTGAACAAGCTCGGCATCGACTACAACTACGTCCGCGATCCCCTGGCCGCCTGGGTCACCATCATCGTCATGGATGTCTGGCACTGGACGAGCCTCGTGGCGCTGCTCTGTTATGCAGGCCTGAAATCGATCCCCGACGCCTATTACCAGGCGGCCAAGATCGACGGTGCCTCGCGCTTCGCGGTGTTCCGCAAGATCGAGCTGCCCAAGATGAACCGCGTGCTGCTGATCGCCGTGCTGCTGCGCTTCATGGACAGCTTCATGATCTATACCGAGCCCTTCGTGGTCACCGGCGGCGGCCCGGGCAATACCACCACCTTCCTGTCGATCGACCTCGTCAAGATCGCACTCGGCCAGTTCGACCTCGGCAAGGCGGCGGCGCTGTCGATCATCTACAACGTCATCGTGCTCACCGTCTGCTGGGTGTTCTACACGGTCATGACCCAGGACCAGAACCAGCGGGAGGGCGAGCCGTGAGAGCCAGCCGCACCATCCTGGTCGTCTATCTCGTCTTCCTCATGTTGCCGATCTACTGGCTGATCAACATGAGCTTCAAGACCAATACCGAGATCACCACGGCCTTCTCGCTCTACCCGCAGAGCTTCACGCTGCGCAATTACGAGAAGATCTTCACCGATCCGTCCTGGTATATGGGCTATGTCAATTCGCTGACCTTCGTGGTCATCAACACGCTCCTGTCGATCGGCATCGCCCTGCCGGCGGCCTATGCCTTCTCGCGCTACCGCTTCGTCGGCGACAAGCACCTGTTCTTCTGGCTGCTGTCGAACCGCATGGCGCCACCGGCGATCTTCGCTCTGCCCTTCTTCAATCTCTATTCGGCGATCGGCCTGTTCGACACGCCGCTGGCGGTGGCGCTCGCCCATTGCCTGTTCAACGTGCCGCTGGCGGTGTGGATCCTCGAGGGCTTCATGTCCTCGGTGCCGCGCGAGATCGACGAAACCGCCTATATCGACGGCTATTCCTTCCCGCGTTTCTTCGTGAAGATCTTCACGCCCCTGATCGCCAGCGGCATCGGCGTCGCCGCCTTTTTCTGCTTCATGTTTTCCTGGGTCGAACTGTTGCTGGCGCGCACGCTGACCAACAACAAGCCGATCTCCTCGATCATGACCCGCACGGCCTCCGCCGCCGGCATGGACTGGGGGCTCTTGGCGGCCGCCGGCGTGCTGACCCTCATTCCCGGCGCCTTGGTGATCTGGTTCGTCCGCAACTACATCGCCAAGGGCTTCGCCCTGGGGAGGGTGTGATGGCCGACTGGTTCGCCCAGACTTTCGCCTGGATGGCCTGGACCTGGCAGACCGGCCTGTTCTTCGCGGCGCTGTTCTGCACGCTGGTGGTGATGACGGTGCTCGCCGTCAATCACCCCGAGGTCGAACGGACAGGTGTCCTCAGGATCGCCACGACCCGCGGCGACCGGCTGTTTCTTTCGCTTTTGAGCGCCGCGATCATCCACATCCTGTGGATCGCGGTCTTGGGCGCCTCGAGCCTTTGGGGCGCGACGCTCTTTTCGCTCGTCTGGGCCTTCGGAGTGTTCCGATACGTCTGACGCGCGACACCAAGAAAATCCGGAACACCGGACACGAGACAAACCCAGGAGGAGACGATGAAGATCAATCGAAGAGCATTCGTCGCAGCAACCTCGAGCCTCGTCGCGGCGCCCTATCTGTCGACGCCGGTGCGTGCCCAGATCGACGCCGCCCGGCGCTGGATCGACAGCGAATTCCAGCCCTCCGTGCTGACCAAGGACCAGCAGGCGGCCGAGCTCGAATGGTTCATCAAGGCGGCGCAGCCCTATCGTGGGCAGGACTTCAACGTCGTCTCGGAAACCATCACGACCCATGAATACGAGGCCAATACGCTCGCCAAGGCCTTCACCGAGATCACCGGCATCCGGATCAAGCACGACGTCATCCAGGAAGGCGACGTGGTGGAGAAGATCCAGACCCAGATGCAGTCGGGCCGCAATGTCTATGACGCCTGGGTCAACGATTCCGACCTCATCGGCACCCATTTCCGCTACCAGCAGGCCGTGCCGCTGACCGACTGGATGACCGGCGAGGGCAAGGACGTGACCTTGCCGACGCTCGACATCGAAGACTTCATCGGCCGCTCGTTCACCACGGGGCCGGACGGCAAGCTCTATCAATTGCCCGACCAGCAATTCGCCAATCTCTACTGGTTCCGCTACGACTGGTTCCAGCGCGCCCAGATCCGCGACGCCTTCAAGAAGCAGTTCAACTACGACCTCGGGGTCCCCGCCAATTGGTCGGCCTATGAGGACATCGCCGAGTTCTTCACCAACACCGTGAAGGAGATCGACGGCGTCCGCGTCTACGGCCATATGGACTACGGCAAGAAGGATCCCTCGCTCGGCTGGCGCTTCACCGATGCCTGGCTGTCCATGGCGGGAAATGGCGATCGTGGCATTCCGAACGGCCTGCCGGTCGACGAATGGGGCATCCGCATGGAAGGCTGCAATCCGCGCGGCGCCCATATCGCGCGCGGCGGCGACACCAATGGCCCGGCCGCCGTCTATGCGGTCGAGAAATATGTCGAGTGGCTGAAGAAATATGCGCCTCCCGGTGCCGCCGGCATGACCTTCTCGGAATCCGGCCCGGTGCCGGCCCAGGGCAATATCGCCCAGCAGATGTTCTGGTACACCGCCTTCACCGCCGACATGGTCAAGACCGGCCTGCCGGTGGTCAATGCCGACGGTACGCCGAAATGGCGCATGGCGCCGTCGCCCAAGGGGTCTTATTGGCGCGACGGCATGAAGCTCGGCTATCAGGACTGCGGATCCTGGACGCTGATGAAATCGACCCCGGTCGAGCGGCGCAAGCCCGCCTGGCTCTATGCCCAGTTCTGCGTCTCCAAGACGACCAGCCTGAAGAAGAGCCATGTCGGTCTCACCTTCATCCGGGAGAGCGACATCTGGCATCAGAGCTTCACCGATCGGGCCAAGAACCTCGGCGGCCTCGTCGAGTTCTACCGCTCGCCGGCGCGCACCCAGTGGACGCCGACCGGCAACAACGTGCCGGATTATCCGCGCCTGGCACAGCTGTGGTGGCAGAATATCGGCGATGCCTCGTCGGGCGCCAAGACCCCGCAGGCGGCCATGGATTCGCTCGCCGACGCCATGGACGACGTGATGATCCGGCTCGAGCGGTCGGGCGTCCAGGGCGCCTGCGGCCCGCGCATCAACCCGAAGACCTCGGCCGACGAATGGTACCGTCGCGCCGAGACCGCGGGCACGGTGGCGCCGCAGCGCAAGCTGACCAACGAGAAGCCGCAGGGCCAGACGGTCGATTACGACGCGCTGATCCGGTCCTGGCCGGCGAGCCCGCCCAAGCGCAACTGAGCGGCGATTGGATGACGAGAGGAGAGCGGGGCAGGGCCCCGCTCTTTTCTTGACCGGTACTGTCGCTCGAGTTCGTTCCTTCGAAATCAAAGTATTGCAATTCGGTTGGCCGTCCTTCGAGGCTCGCAAGAGCTCGCACCTCAGGATGAGGGTCGTGGAGAATTGCAAGAGCGGCGGTGGCGAATGTGCGACACGCTCGACGCTCCATAAGCAACGTTACTGCCGTTCACTACCAACCTCATCCTGAGGCGCGAGCTCTTGCGAGCCTCGAAGGACGGCTGACCGAGCTGCAATGCTTAGACTGAACTGATAATACCTGAGCGGTATTGGGTCGTGGCCTCAGCGCATGGATGGGCCGCCGGCCCGGACGTTGCGCAAGCGCCGGATCCGCCGGACAATCACGCCGCGAGCCCCGCTTCGCATTCCCGCCCTGGAGTTCATGCCGATGACGACGCCCGCGCCGAAAGCCTCCGCGACACCGAGCGCAGCCGAAAGCGATCCCCAGGCGCTCGGCATGATGCGGGGCTTTCCGCCGCCGGCCGAGCGGACGGTTGCCTTCGCCGACGGCTCGTTCCGCAGCTTTCCGGAATTCCGCTGGGCCTGGAGCAATATCCGCCAGCTGGTGCCGACCTCCAATGTCTGGCGCGGCGACGGCCCGGTCTGCGCGCTGCCGCGCGACGAGCAGGATCTCGGCAAGCTCGGCTCGACCACCATGGACGGCCGCCCCATGACCTTCGACCAGGCGCTGGCGGAAACCTATGCCGACGGCATTTGCGTGCTGCACCGGGGGCGCATCGTCTACGAGCGCTATTTCGGTGCGCTGAAACCGCACAAGCAACATCTCGCCATGTCGGTGACCAAGTCCTTCGTCGGCGTGCTCGCGGGCATGCTGGTCGCCGACGGCGCGATCGATCCCGCGGCACCCGTGACGCTTTATGTGCCCGAGCTCGCCGCCAGCGCCTTCGGTGATGCCACGGTCCGCCAGGTCATGGATATGACCACGGGGCTGCGTTACACCGAGGTCTATACCGACGCCAATTCCGACGTCTGGGGCCTTCGCCGGGCCAATGGCATGGCCGCGCGCGATCCGGATTACCGGGGCGCCACCACCCTCTACGATTTCCTGGTTGGCCAGCAGAAGCAGGGCGAGCATGGCAAGGTCTTCGCCTACAAGACCGTCAATACCGACGTGCTGGCCTGGATTGTCAGGCGCGCCAGCGGCCAGTCGCTGAGCGATCTCCTGTCGAGCCGGATCTGGTCGCAGCTCGGCGCCGAGGAGGACGCCTTTTTCAGCGTCGACAGCATAGGCACGGAATCGGGCGGCGGCGGGCTCAACACGACGCTGCGCGACCTCGCCCGTTTCGGCGAATGTTTGCGCAACGGGGGCGCCTTCAACGGCCGGCAGATCGTTCAGGCCGCGGCGATCGCGGATATCGCGCGCGGCGGCGATCCCGCGCAATTCAAGCCGGCGGGCTATGCGACCTTGCCCGGCTGGTCCTACCGGAACATGTGGTGGGTCAGCCATAACGAGCATGGCGTCATCATGGCGCGCGGCATTCACGGCCAGTCGATCTATGTCGACCCGAAGGCCGAAATGGTGATCGTGCGCTACGGCTCGCACCCGCAGGCCGGCAATGTCGCCAACGACCCGGTGACGCTGCCGGCCTTCATGGCGGTCGCCAAGGCGCTGATGGGGTAGGGCGTGGCTGGGACGTTTCCGTAGCCCGGTCGATCATCGAGACATCATGGGCGTCCTGCGCGTGACGGCGGCGTTCCTGCCCCTGCTGAAAACCCGGCCGGGCGCGACAATCATGGCGACCAGCTCGAACCTGGCTTTCATTCCACGCGCCGACTTCCCGACCTATTGCGCCAGCAAGGCCTTCCTGCATTCCTGGTTGCAGTCGCTGCGTCACCAGCTTCGCAACGTTCCCGTCGCCGTGCTCGAACTGGCGCCGCCTTATGTGCGGACGGAACTGACCGGCGATCGGCAAGCGTCCGATCCACGGGCCATGCCGGTTGTGCCGCCTATGTCGCGGAGGTCATGCAACTGCTGGAGGCGGCAAACCATCCTGGAGGCGAGGTGCTGGTCGAGCGCGACCGCGCCCGACGCCGGGCTGAGCGGGACGGTCGCTACGAGGACATTTTTGCCGCGATGAACCCGCTTTCAAGATGAGACCGGGCTCTCTCAAGGGCGGAAGGCGCTGGCGGAGTTGCAACAGCAGTTTGATGCGCATCCGACTGTCCGGCAACCGGGAGCAGCGCGCGAGATCCGGACGCCCCAAAATCCAAAAAAAGCGATTAATAGCGATTGAGACATGCCCGAGCGCCGTGTCACTGGTTGCGCCCAATCAATATCGGCCTCCCGCGGTGCGGGAGGTCTCGGGAGGTGCAATTTTGAAATTGTCTCATGTGTCGGCGCTGGGCGTCTTCGTCTGTCTTGGTCTCGCCGCCTGTGTTTCGCCGGAACAGCAGCGTGCCCAGGACAACTCGGCTTGCGCCGGCTACGGATTTGCCCGTGGCAGCGACGGCTACGCCAATTGCCTGATGCAGACCAACATGGCGCGCGACGCGGCCGAGCGGCAAAAAATGGCGCAGTTCTGGGCCAACGAGGCCGCAACCCGTCGTGAGCGCGAGCGTCTGGCCGGGTTGGCGCCGCGTCGGGACGAGAGCGAGGACTAGGCATACCGGGCTCTTGGCCGGGAGTTCATGCCCTTTATCCCGCGACGAAAAGCGTCGTGCCCCGCCGTCAGCGCGGTGCGATCGGCCGCCACGCATGTTGAACCCGCCGCGTGGCAATGTCGAAGCCCCAATAATGCCCCTCGAAGGGCTGATCGAGAGCCCGGCTGATCGGCACGCCGAGCCTGTGGCACAGCAGCAGGGTGCCGACGCCGCCATGGGCGACGAAGGCGAGGTCGCCGCCGGGATGGCGCGCGAGAATATCATCGACGGCGGCCACGACCCTGGCCTGGGCATCGACCGCGCGCTCCCAGCCGCGCACGCTGTCCTCAGGGCTCGCGAAGAAGCGGTCGGCCACGCTCTGGAACTCCGCCGGCGGCAGGAAACCGGTGGCGCTCCGGTCGTTTTCGTGCAGCCCCGGGTGCACGCCGACGGGCAATCCGGCGCGTCCGGCGAGAATTCCCGCCGCCTCGATCGCCTTGGTCTCGTTGCTCGCCCAGACCGCCGTCAGGCCGCGCGTCTGCGTTGAGCCGGCGAAGGTCCGCATGCGCCGGATCCCCTGGTCCGACAGGTGCCAGCGCGGAACCGGCACGGCGGGATCGATGACCACTTCCGGGTGAGTGATGAAAAAGCCTGAACTCACGCAGATCTCCGGGGACCGGGGCGATGACGCGCTTGCCGCCGCAGCCCATATGAGGGTGAGGTGAGGACCTGTCGAGAGGTGAGATGTCATGAGCCGGCCACGCGTGGTAATTGTCGGGGGAGGCTTCGGTGGCCTGACGGCGGCCAAGGCGCTCGCCAGGGCACCGGTCGACGTGGTCCTGGTCGACCGGCGCAACCATCACCTGTTCCAGCCCTTGCTCTACCAGGTGGCGACCGCCGGCCTGTCGCCGGGCCAGATCGCCCAGCCGATCCGCTCGATCCTGCGGCGCCAGGCCAATGCCACCGTCCTGCTCGACGAGGTCGTGCGGGTCGATCGGGCGCGCAAGCAGGTCCATGGCCGCAGCGCCGGCGCCATACCCTATGATTTTCTCATCCTGGCGACCGGCGCGACCCATGCCTATTTCGGCCATGACGAATGGAGCGAGCATGCCCCCGGCCTGAAGACGCTGGAGGATGCGACCGCGATCCGGCGGCGCATCCTGGAGGCCTTCGAACACGCCGAGCTCGCCGCGGATCCGGTTCAGCGCGAGGCCTTCCTGACCTTCGTGGTGATCGGCGCGGGTCCGACCGGCGTCGAGATGGCCGGCTCCATCGCCGAACTGGCGCGCCATACCCTGGCCGCGGATTTCCGCAATATCGATCCGAAGCTGGCGCGCATCATCCTGGTCGAGGCCGGGCCGCGGGTGCTGCCCGCCATGCCGGCGAAACTGTCGGAAGCGGCCAAGGCCGGCCTGGAGCGCCTGGGCGTCGACGTGCGCCTGAACCTCGCGGTCACCGGCTGCTTTGCCGACCGTGTCGAAGTCGGCGCCGACGCAATCGCCTGCCGCACGATCATCTGGGCCGCGGGCGTGCGGGCCTCGCCCGTCGGTTCATGGCTCGGCGGCGACATCAAGCTCGACCGCGCGGGCCGCGTCGAAGTCGAGGATGACCTGTCCGTCCATGGCTATCCCGAGATTTTCGTGGTCGGCGATGCCGCCCACGTCGCCGGCAAGGACGGCCGGCAGGTGCCGGGCATCGCGCCGGCGGCCAAGCAGCAAGGCGCCTACGTCGCCGCGGTCATCGCCGCGCGGCTTGCCGGCCGCGCCCATTCCGGGCCGTTCCACTATGTCGACCGCGGCAATCTCGCGACCATCGGCCGCGGCGAAGCGGTCGCCGATCTCGGCCGGCTGCAGCTCAAGGGCACCCTGGCCTGGTGGTTCTGGGGCATGGTGCACATCTTCTTCCTGATCGATTTTCACAACCGGCTTTCGGTCATGCTCGACTGGGTCTGGTCCTATCTCAGCTTCGGCCGCAGCGCCCGCCTGATCACGTCGGGGGTGAGCTGGGCGGGCGACGGGCCGCCGCCGAGCAAGCCGGACGCCGGCTAGCCCCAGCGGCACGGCAATCATGGCCGGTTGAGTTCGGTGCCGAGAAGTCGTGGATGCCCGGGACAAGCCCGGGCAAGACGACGTGGGCCTCACGCCGGCCGGGGGCACGATACGTCATGTGATCGTCGATCCAACGCGCGCCCTCGAAGGCACTTTTCGTCTTGGCCGGGCTTGCCCCGGCCATCCACGACTTCAGTCTTGCTCTTCATACAAGGGGCGCGTTTGGCGCTCATCATCGTCACTCGGCAGTCTACCAACCCGCCGCTCCCTCACGCCGTCAGCGCGGCCGCGTGGCGATAGCCGATGCGCTTTTCCGGCGGCAGCGGGTAGCGCCCCGCGATCCGCTCCATCATCAGCCGGACATCGCCGATGGAACCCGCCTTCACCGCCGCGTCGGTGAACAATTGCTCCAGCACGTCCTGCTGCGCGTGGCTGCCGCCGAGCCGGTACATGCCGCCGAGCGCCGGCCGCATCAGCTCGACCGCCTCCTGGTGACGGCCGCGGCCATGGGCGAGCACCGCCGCCGAAATCGGCATTGCATAGAGCCGGACGAGGCCGGCGACCGTGTCCGAGCCCGCCGCCGCGGCCTTGAGCCCGGCCAGGAAGGCGTCGGCGGCCTGGAAGCGCCCGGTGCGAACCAGCGCCATCATCCAATGCGGCAAGGTGAAGGTGTTCAGGCAGTCGCCGATCCGGCCTTCGGCCTTGTCGGCCAGCTCGATCCAGCGGTCGCCGACATCGACGCCCTGCAGTTCCAGCCGGAACAGCATGGAAGCGGCGTTCTGCACGTCGATATAGAGGTCGGGCTGCATCGCGACGATCGGCGAGGCGAGATTGCGAAAGCCCTGGTCGTAGAGATCCAGGACTTCGCCGAACTCCTCGCGTTCGAGATGATAGAGGCCACGATGCCACCAGAGGTGATGCTTGAGATTGTTGCCGCCCTGCCAGTGCGGTTCCAGCTCGCGCAGCATCAGGATGCCTTCGCTGCGCCGCCCCTGCATTTCCAGGACATGGGCAACGGCATGGGTGGCCCAGATGTCGCCGGGATCGAGCGCGATCGCCTCGCGCCCGGAATTCTCGGCGACCGTGTAGTTGCCGCATTCCTCATTGGCGAAGGCCCGGCAGGCGAGCACGGCGCCGCGTCCGGCCAGTCCCAGCTCCCATTGCGGCAAGGTGGTTTCGACGGTGCTCAGCATCTGCTCGGCCCGGCCGAGCCAGAAGGCGTTGAAATGATGCAGCCGGAAAGCGACGACATCGGTCGGATCGTCGGCGACGATCGCCTCCCAGCGCGCCAGCAATTCATCGAGCCGGCCGTCGACCCAGGCCTCCAGCGCCGCGACATGGGCCTGCTCGCGGGTCGTCGTGGTCGCCGCGGTCCGCTTCGCCTGGCCCAGCGCCTCGCGCGCCACCGGAACCACGGCGAGGTTGAAGGCGGCGAGCGTCAGGTAGCCGCGCAGGACATGGGCGAGACAGAAGTCCGGGTCGAGCTCCAGGCAGGCCTTCAGCCGGGCGGCGGTGTCCAGGCGATAGGTCAGATAGCCGGCCACCGCATGGTCGAAGGCCTCCGCCGCCGCTTGCGATGCGCAGGTCACGGTCAGTCCACGACAATCCCTGGGCATGGCCACGGCTCCTTGCTGCGGCCGTCTCGGGCATCGGCGGCTCGGCCCCAAGCTCACGCCATCGGAGCGGGATTGTCCACCGTCGCCGACGGGGGTTGACGCGGCGGGGCGAGGGGCCCAGATTCCATGAAACTCTGAGGGGAGCCCCGCGACGGGGCTGAGAGGCTGCAACGCCGGTTTGGATGCCGGCACCGTGGCGACCCTTGAACCTGATCCGGATCATGCCGGCGGAGGGACAGGGATGCGTCAGGACGCGTCAGGGCGCAATGCGCCGATCAGCATCATCGGAGCCGGGATCGCCGGCCTGTGGCAAGCGCTGGCCTTCGCGCGGGCCGGCCATGCGGTGACGGTGTTCGAGCGTGGCGACGACGCCATGAGCCAGGCGACCAGCCATTGGGCCGGCGGCATGCTGGCGCCCTGGTGCGAGCGCGAAGGTGCCGACGATGTGGTCACGCGGCTCGGCATCCGCTCGCTCGCGCTCTGGCGCGAGGCGCTGCCCGACCTCGCCTTCAAGGGCTCGCTGGTGGTCGCCCATGCCCGCGACCGCTCGGATTTCGAGCGCTTCGCCCGGATGACGGATGGCCATGTCCGCCTGGATGCGGCGGCCATTGCCGGCCTCGAGCCGGCGCTCGAGGGGCGTTTCCGCGAGGCGTTGCATTTCCTCGGCGAGGGCCATGTCGAGCCACGGCTGGTCATGCCGCTGCTGCGCCGGCTGATCGCCGAGGCTGGCGGGCGCATCGTCTTTGATGCCGCGCGCGATCCCGACGAGCTGGCCGGGCTGGTGATCGATTGCCGCGGGCTCGCCGGCCGTGACCGGGCGCCGGGCCTGCGCGGCGTCAAGGGCGAGACGGTGCTGGTCGAGACATCGGAGATCACATTGACCCAGCCGATCCGGCTGTTGCATCCGCGCTGGCCGCTCTATGTCGTGCCGCGCTTGGACAACCGCTTTCTGATCGGTGCAACCTCGATCGAAAGCGAGGGCGAGGGGGTCAGCCTGCGTTCGGCCATGGAGCTGATGACCGCAGCCTATGCGCTGCATCCGGCCTTTGCCGAGGCGCGCATCGTCGAGCTCGGCGCGGCGCTTCGGCCGGCTTTTCCCGACAACCATCCGCGGATTGCCATCGACGGGGAGCGGATCACCGTCAACGGGCTCTACCGCCACGGATTTCTCATCGCACCGGCGCTCGCGGAACTGACGCTCGCGCAGCTGCACCAAGGTCTGCAACGCGACCTGATCGACAGAGAGGTGATGTCATGGTCCTGATCGTCAACGGCGAACGAACTGAAACGGCGGCGACCAGCTTGCCGGCCCTGCTGGAGGAGCTGGACTACCAGCACCGCCATCTCGCCATTGCCGTCAATCACGAGGTGGTGCCGCGCGCCGCCTGGGCGAAGGCCGCGCTCAACGACGGCGACGCCATCGAGATCATCACGCCGCGGCAGGGCGGCTGAGGCCATGGTCGATTTCTACGGCCGCAGCTTCTCCTCGCGCCTGCTCATCGGCACGGCGCTTTATCCGTCACCCGCCATCATGCAGGAGGCGGTGCGGGCGGCCGGTTCCGAGATCGTCACGGTCTCGGTGCGCCGCGAGACCGCCGGCGGCGGCACGGGGCAGGGCTTTTGGGCGCTGATCCAGGAGCTCGGCGTCGCGGTGCTGCCCAACACCGCCGGCTGCCGCAGCGTGCGCGACGCGGTGACCACGGCGAAACTCGCCCGCGAACTGTTCGAGACATCCTGGATCAAGCTCGAGGTGATCGCCGATGACGACACCTTGCAGCCCGACGTCGTCGGCCTGGTCGAGGCTGCGACCATCCTGATCAAGGACGGCTTCGAGGTCTTTCCCTATTGCACCGAGGACCTGAGCGTGGCGCTGCGGCTCGCCGATGCCGGCTGCCGGGTCATCATGCCCTGGGCTTCGCCCATCGGCAGCGCCCGCGGCATCACCAACCGCAAGGCGCTGGAACTGATGCGCCACCGGTTGCCGGACCTGACCCTGGTGGTCGATGCCGGTCTCGGCGCGCCGTCGCATGCGGCGGAGGCGCTGGAAATCGGCTTCGACGCGGTTTTGCTCAATACGGCGATCGCCAAGGCCGCCGATCCTGTCGCCATGGCAAGGGCCTTTCGCAGTGGTGTCGAGGCCGGCTATACGGCCCATGTCGCCGGGCTGATGGCGCCGCGCGACTTCGCTTCTCCGTCCACCCCGGTTGTCGGGACACCGTTTTGGCATGACCTATCCTGATCGCTTCTACCCCGTCATCGACAGCATCGCCTGGCTGAAGCGGCTCACCGCGCTGGGCGTCGGCACTGTCCAGCTGAGGGCGAAGAACCTGACGCGCGACGAGGCGACCGCGCTGGTGCGCGAGGCGCTGCTGGTGACCAGCGGCACGGCGACCAAACTGGTGGTCAACGACTGGTGGCAGGCGGCGATCGACGCCGGCGCCGAACATGTCCATCTCGGCCAGGAGGATCTCGCCGAGGCCGATGTGCCGGCGATCCGGCGGGCCGGCCTGACGCTCGGCCTGTCGACCCATGACGACGACGAACTGGATGCCGCGCTCGACCACGTGCCCGACTATGTCGCGCTCGGGCCGATCTACGAGACGACACTGAAGGTCATGCGCTTCGGGCCGCAGGGGCTCGATCGCATCCGCACCTGGAAGAAGCGCATCGGCGCGACGCCGCTGGTCGCCATTGGCGGCATCACGCTCGAGCGTGCCCCGGCGGTCTATGCCAGCGGCGCCGACGTCATCGCCGTGGTCAGCGACGTCACCGCCCATGCCGATCCGGACCAGCGCGTGCGCGATTGGCTGGCGCTGGCGGGCCGCACCGCCTGAGTGCCGCCGGCACCGGTCCAAGCCGTTGATGGGACTGGTGTCGCGGCGCGCTTCCTCGTATGGATTCCGTCATGATCAAGCGGCTTCCAGAGGGCAGGGGCGTCCAGTCGATCGAGGTTGGCGGGCGCCTGCTCGCCGCCATGGTCGCGCTCGGCAAGCCGGCCATGCTGCGCGACCTCGCGGCCATGGCCAAGGTCACCTCGGCGCAGGCCCACGCCTATCTCGTCAGCTTCCGCAAGATCGGCCTGGTCGAGCAGGATCCGCTCAGCGGCCGCTACCTGCTCGGCCCCTTCGCGCTGCAGCTGGGGCTGACCCGCATGCGCGAATACGTGCCGTTGCGCATGGCGGGCCAGGCGGCGGTCGCACTGGCCGCCGAGACCGGGTTGATGGTCACCATCTCGGTCTGGGGCACCCATGGGCCGACCATCATCGAGGTCGAGGAATCGGTTCAGCCGGTGCACGTCAATTTGCGCGTCGGCGCGGTCTATACGGTCACCGGCACGGCCACCGGCCGGCTGTTCGCCGCCTTCCTGCCGGAAGACCTGACGCGGCCCCTGATCGACAAGGAGCGCGGCGCTGGCCGGCCGGGCGCGGCCCGGCCCGCCAAGGACAAGATGGCCGCCGATTTCGCCGAGATCCGCCGGCGCGGCTTCGCCGTCACCGAGGGCATTCCGGTGCCCGGCATCAACGCCGTCAGCGCGCCGGTGCTCGACCATAGCGGCCAGGTGCAGTTCGCGGTGACGCTGATCGGGCCGGCCTCCGACCTGATCGTCAAGGGCGACAGCGAGCAGGCGCTTTTCGTGTTGAATTTCGCCGAGACCCTGTCGGCCAATCTGGGTTTCCGCGCCGCCGAGGCGACCGATGATCCCTCGGCCCCGGTCCTGCCCTTCGGCTTCGGCCGTATCCGCAGCGAATTCGCCGAGCGGGCGGTACCGTTCACCCGGACGCCGCGCCGGTCGCGGCCGGGTTAGCGGGCGGGGGCTGGCGAGGATGCGGGCCAGCTGTCAGCCTGCTTTGACGGCACACGCGCCTGAACCTCTACGTCACCCCCGGCGAGCGAAGCGAGGGAAGGGGGTCCAGGAGCCGCTAGGCCGCGCCTTCAGCGCATATATCCAAGAGATTTCGCAGTGTTGAGCGGAGCGACCTGCAACCCCTGGATCCCCTTCCCCTCGCTTTGCTCGGCCGGGGATGACGTCGTGTGTTCTCCGGCCGCCGTCCTGCAGTTTGGCGCAGCGCCCGCCTCCCTCAATGCCCCCCACCCAAATAGGCCGCCCGCACCCTCGCGTTCTGCAGCATCTCGCGCCCCGTGCCCGACAGCACGATCCGCCCTGTCTCCAGCACATAGGCATGGTCGGCTACGGCAAGAGCCAGATTGGCCATTTGCTCGACCAGCAGGATGGTCATGCCGGTGGCGCGCAGGCGGCGGATGGTGGCGAAGATCTCCTTGATGATCAGCGGCGCGAGGCCGAGCGAGGGTTCGTCCATCAGGAGCAATTTCGGTTCGCCCATCAGCGCGCGGGCAATGGCCAGCATTTGCTGCTCGCCGCCTGATAGCGTCACGGCCGGCTGGTCGCGCCGTTCGGCGAGCCTTGGGAACATGTCGAACTGGGCGTCGATGGCACGGTTCAGTTCGGCGGCGGACAGTTTGCGCGAATAGGCGCCGAGCTCGAGATTGTCGCGCACGCTCTGGTCCGGAAAGACCTGGCGCCCCTCGGGTGACATGGCGATGCCGGCTTTCACCCGCTTATGGGCGGCAAGCTGGGTGATGTCCTCGCCGCGGAAGCGGATCTGGCCGGATTTCGGCAAGGCGAGCCCGGCAATGGCCTTCAGCAGCGTGCTCTTGCCCGCGCCATTGGCGCCGACAATGGCGACGACCTGACCTTCGCCGACCTCGATCGTCGCGTCCGAGACCGCCTGGATCGGCCCGTAGAACAGCGAGACGGCGTCAAGTGTCAGCATGGCGCTCATCGGTTGTTCGCCCCGTCGCCCGCCAGCCCGAAGGCCGGCGCGCCGGCCGGCTCGCAGGTCTCCTCGGTTTCGTCGACGCCGAGATAGGCGGCGATGACGCGCGGGTCGCGCTGCACGGCGGCGGGCGGCCCCTCGGCGATCTTCTCGCCATAGTCGAGCACGATGACATGGTCCGAAATGGCCATGACCAGGTCCATGTGATGCTCGACCAGCAGGATGGTGATGCCCTGATCGCGGATGCGCATGAGCAGGCGGCCGAGCTCCTCGGTCTCCTGCGGGTTGAGGCCGGCGGCCGGTTCGTCGAGCAGCAGCACCTCGGGTTCGGTGGCCAGCGCCCGGGCCAGCTCGACACGCCGCTGCAGGCCATAGGCGAGGCTGCCCGCCGGCAGGTCGGCGACGCCGGTCAGGTCCAGGAAGGCCAGGATGCGCCGGGTCCTTTCGCGTGCCCGGCTTTCCTCGCGCAGCGACGACGGCAGGCCGAACAGCGAGGCGAGGAAGCCGTTGCGCATGCGGCCGTGCTGCCCGATCAGCACATTGTCCGTGACCGTCAGCTCGCGGAACAGGCGCAGGTTCTGGAAGGTGCGGGCGACGCCGCGCCGGCAGATGGCGTGGGTCGATTGCCGGCCGATATCGTCGCCGCGGAATTCGATCCGGCCCTGATCGGCGCGGATGATGCCCGAGACCATGTTGATGAAGGTGCTCTTGCCCGCGCCGTTCGGTCCGATCAGGGCGTGGATATGACCAGGCGTCAGCACGGCGCTGACGTCGCGTGCCGGCTTCACGCCGCCATAGGATTTCGACAGGCCCGAAGCGACCAGCAGCGGCGTATCGGGCCGGCCGCCCTGCGTCGCGCGCACCGGCAAGGCGGTGCCGGCGGCATCGGCCGGGGCCAGCGCGGCAGCGCCCGCGGGCTGCTTGCCGAACAGCCGCCGCGACAGGCCGGAAAACACGCCGGCCAGGCCCTGCGGCATGACATAGAGCGCGAACAGCAGCAGCGCGCCATTGGCGAAATGCTCGATCCACGACCAGCGCGCCAGGAAGGCGGAGAGCAAGGTCAGGGTCAGCGCGCCGAGCAGCGGCCCGACCAGCGAGCCGGCGCCGCCGAACAGCACGGTCAGCAGGATGAAGATCGACAGGTTGAAGGTGATGAAGTCGGAATTGATATACTGGTTCTGCTGCGCCACCAGCGCGCCGGCGAGGCCGCAAGTGGTGGCCGCGATGACGAAGGCGAGCACCTTGGTGCGCAATACGGGCACGCCCATGGCGCTGGCGGCGACCTCGTCGGCCTGGATCGACAGCAGCGCCCGGCCGAGCCGGCCGATCAGCACGTTGCGCAGCAGCAGATGCACGACGAGGCTGAGGCCAATGGCGAACCACACCCATTGCGCCATGGTGAAGGGCTCGCCGGCGAGCGTCAGCGGCTTGATCGCATAGATGCCCATGGCGCCGCCGAACAGGTCGGAGGCTTCCGTCACCAGTTTCTCGACCACGACGCCGAAGGCGAGCGTCACCATGGCGAGGCTCGGGCCACGCACGCGCAGCGACGGGGCGGCGATCAGCACGCCGAAAAAGGCCGAGACGACGGTGGCGAGCGCCAGCGCCGCCCAGGGGTTCATATCGAAGCTGGTGGTCAGCATGGCGGCCGCATAGGCGCCGGCGGCGAACAGGCCGGCCTGGCCGAGCGATTTCTGGCCGGCGAAGCCGAGCAGCACATTCATGCCGGTGGCGCAGAGGAAGTAGACGCAGACCGAAAACAGGATGCGCAGGTAGAAGTCGTTGGCGGTGAGGAACACCAGGAGGCTGGCGGCGAGCGCGATGGCCGAGGCGACGAGGACGTGGCGCATCCGGTCAGACCTTGTCCAGCGAGCGCGAGCCGAACAGGCCGTTCGGGAAAATCGCCAGCACCAGGATGATCAGCAGGAAGATGACGATCTCGCGCCATTGCGCCTGCCACAGCGCGACGCCGGCTTCCAGCAGGCCGAGCATGAAGCCGCCGAAGATGCAGCCGCGGGGATTGTCGAGGCCGCCGAGGATCGCGCCGGAAAAGGCCTTCAGCGCGATGCCGAGGCCGAGAAACAGCGAGGCCGACGAGATCGGCGCGACCAGCAGGCCGCCGACACCGGCGAGCAGGCTCGACAGCGCGAAGGCGCCGAGCATGATGGCGGTGACGTTGATGCCCATGAGAGCCGCGACCGAAGGACTATGGGCCACCGCCCGCATGGCTTTGCCGAGGCGGGTGCGGCGCATCAGGATGTCGAGCCCGACCATCAGCACGATGGCGACCACCAGCACCAGGATCTCCTGGGGCCTGACGCCGACACCGCCGAAACGCATGACGTCGTCGCCGAAGGGCGAGGGCACGCTGACCGGGGCGGGGCCCCATATGGCCAGCCCGAAGCTCTGCAGGATCGTGCCGAAGCCGATCGTGCTCATGATCCAGGACATGCCGGGCTTGCCGGCAAAGGGCTGCACCGCGGTGATGAACAGGAGGATGCCGAGCACGCCCATGACCGCGCCGACGGCGATGGCCGCGACCGGGAAATTGATGCCGGCGGAAGCGCCCGGCGGCAGGCCGTGGCCGGCGAGGCTGCCGGAGCTCAGCACGTAGAGCACGGTGACGCCCAGGAAGGCGCCGACCCCGATGAATTCGCCCTGGGCGAAGTTCAGCGTCTTGGTGGTGGTGAAGGTGATGCTGAAGCCGAGCGCGATCAGCGCATAGATGCCGCCGATGGCGAGGCCGCTGACCAGGGCCTGGAGGAAGGTCGCGAGCACCAGAGATCCTTGGTCGGAAAGGCGCCCGACGGCGCCGGAAAACCGGAGGCGGCCTGCCGCCCGGAAGCGCGGCAGGCCGGAGAGGCGTGGCTCAGCCCTTGAAGTCGTCCTGCTTCAGGCTGTCGATGATCGGGTCGCGATAGGCGGCGAGCTTCGCCCCGCGCCAGCAGGTCCAGCGCTGGTCGGCAGCTCCCAGCGCATCGTGATCGGTCGTGGTGAACGGCCGCGTATAGGTCTTGGCGTAGCCCTCGATGGTGCCCTTGAGGTCTTCCAGCGCGGCGCGCACCTTCGGCCCCTCGGTGCCGCCGGCCTGCTGGATCGCCTTGGCGAGCAGCAAGGCGCAGTCATAGCCGTGCACGGCGAAGGAGAAGGCCGAGTCGGCATCGAGCTTCGGGCGGATCCGATCGAACAGCGCCTGCTGGCGGGCCGAACGGTCTTCCGAGACGGTGCGCAGGAAGATCGGCTTTTCGGCGAGCGCCGGGCCGGAGGCATTGATGAAGCTCAGATTGTCGGCGGCCCAGCTGGTGAGGGTCACCGGGAAATAGCCGATCTTGTCCATGCTGCGCATCAGCTGGCCGATCGGCGTGCCCTGCGCCCAGACCAGCGCGGTGTCGACGCCGGCCGCCTTCAGCTTGGCGAGCTGCGAGGTCATGTCGGTATCGGCGACGTTGAACTTCTCGTTCGCCACCACATTCATGCCCTGGGCCTGCGCCACCTCCTGCAGGTCCTTCAGGCCGCCCTGGCCGTAGCCGGTGGTCTCGGTCAGGAAGCCGATACGTTTGGCGTTGGGGCTCTTCTTGGCGTAGCCCATCAGCGCGACGACCTGGGTCCGGTCGACGCTGCCGACGCGGAACATGTAATTGTCGGCGCCGGCGCTCATCGGCTTGGTGATGTCGGTCGCCGAACCGATGCAGCCCATGACCGGGATGCGCTTCTGGTTCGGGATATGCCGCCAGGCCAGCGCATTGCCGGAATTGGTCGGTCCGAACACCGCCACGACCTTCTCGTTGTCGATCAGATCGCTCATGTTCTGGATCGATTTCGGCGGTTGCGACAGGTCGTCCCGGATGGTCAGCGCGAAATTGCGGCCGAGCACGCCCCCCTGCTTCTGGATGTCTTCCATCGCCGCCTGGATGCCGACCACGGCGGCACGGCCCGACTGCGCCGAGGGCGAGGCCGAGAGATCGCCGTTGAAGCCGATCTTGATGTCGTCGGCGGCGAACGCGGCGCGTCCCGAGAGCGACAAGGCGGGGGCGGCGATCAACGCCGCCAATGCGCCGCGGCCAATATCGCGGCGGCTCGGGTTCCGGGAATGGGTCATGCTTCCTCCTGCCGCGTTTCCGGCTTGTTTCGCTCCGCGCGCGTCGCTTGGAGCCAGTCGGTTCGGACAGGAAAATCGGCAGGCCGGCGACCGCCCGCGCGGTCGTTCCGGATCTTCTCTCCCTGGTCCGGCCGCCGGCTTCTTGTCGTGACGATGGGTCGGATCCGACTTTGTTAGCAATGGGCGAAACGCTACGCAACCGACAAATCGGTCCTGTGAAAGATTCGTCTCTTGCGAATGCGCTCGCTCTATGAATAATTTCGTGGCCATGGGCAGCCGGCGAAACCGGACGGTCGCGGCCACGCGGGCTCCGCCATCAAAAACATCGACCAGGGAGGGCCGCGCACATGCTGTTGGCAGGGCGCATCGCAATCGTCACCGGTGCCGGCCAGGGCAATGGCGCGGCCATCGCCAAGGGCCTGGCGAAGGAGGGCGCGGTCGTCGTCGCCACCGATATTTCCGCCGAAACCGCCGAGCGGACCGCGGGCGAAATCCGCCAGGCCGGCGGCAAGGCGGAAGGACATGGGCTTGACGTCGCCGATGCCGCGGCTGGGCGGGCGCTGGCCGCCGCGATCGGCGCGCGCCTCGGGCCGGTGTCGATTGTGGTGAACAATGCCGGCATCTGCCCGCGCCACGGGCTCGACAGCCCGGATCTGCAGCGGCTCTGGGACCAGGCGATGGATATCAACCTGCGCGGCACGCTCAACGTGTCGCTGGCCTTTCTCGATCAGCTCAAGGCGACCAAGGGCACGATCGTCAACATCGCCTCGATCGCCTCCTTCGTCTCGACCGCCACCTCGGTGAGCTATCCGGTCTCCAAGGCGGGCGTGAAGGCCCTGACCCAGAGCATGGCGCATGAGCTGGCGCGCGACGGGGTGCGCGTCAACGCCGTCGCGCCGGGCACCATCGCCACCGCCATGACCGAGGCCACGCGCCTCAATCCCGAACGCTCCGAGCGCTTCCTCGCCCGCATCCCGATGGGCCGCTACGGCGAGCCCGAGGAACTGGTCGGCCCGGTGGTGTTTCTCGCTTCCGCCATGTCGAGTTACGTCACCGGCACGACGCTGGTCGTCGACGGCGGCTATCTGGCACTCTGAGGGCCTGGTCATGATCGTGCGCATGGGACTGCTGACCCGCCGCTCCGACCTTTCGGAAGACCAGTTTCGCCGGCACTGGCGGGAGGTCCACGGGCCGCTCGCCGCACACCTGCCGGGCCTGAGGGCCTATCAGCAGAACCACATTGTCGACCGCCGCCAGCTCGCCATCGACCATGCGCGTGGCGCCTGGGCGATCGACGGCATCTCCGAGCTCTGGTTCGACGATGCCGACACCATGCGCCGGGCCATCGCGTCCGACGCCTATCGGCCGATTGTTGAGGATTCCACCCATTTCCTCAGCCATACCAGGGTCATTGTCGGCCGGCAGCAGGTGGTGGTGCCGGTCGCCGAAGACGCCGGGCCGCTGATCAAGCGCATGTCGATCCTGCGTCGTCTCGACGGCATGAGCCCGGAACGGTTCGCCGACGAATGGGGCAGGGTGCACGCGCCGCTGGTCCGCGCCTTTCCCGGCCTTGCCGGTTATCGGCAGACGCTGGTCACCGACCGCGAGGCGGTGCCGGGGGCGAACGCCCCTTACGAGGCGGTGCCGGCCGACGGCATCGTCGAGATGTGGTTCCGCAATGAGGCCGACCTGACCGCGGCCTTCCGCTCGCCCGCCGCCGAACGATCGCAGCGCCATGCGCTGAGCTTCATTGCCGAGATCACCGCCTTCCTGGTCGAGGTGCACAGTGTCGTCTGAGCGCGGGACGGGTGAGACGCCGCTGCTGCTCCGGCCGATGACGTTGCGCGGCCGGACGCTGGCCAACCGCATCGTCATTTCACCCATGTGCCAGCATGCCGCCGACAATGGCGAAGCCTCCGACTGGCATCTCGTTCATCTCGGCAAGTTCGCGCTGGGCGGTGCCGGCCTGATCCTGACTGAAAGCACGGCGGTGGCGGCCGAGGCGCGCATCGGCATTCGCGACCTCGGCCTTTGGTCCGACGCCCAGGTCGCACCGCTGAAACGCGTGGTCGACTTCGTCCATGCCCAGGGCGGCCTGATCGGCGTGCAACTGGCCCATGCCGGCCGCAAGGCCGGCAGCCACGCCTTGTGGGACGGCGGCGCCGCCTTCACCGACGACGAACTCGCGGTCGCACCCGGCGGGCTCAGGCGCTTTGGACCGAGCGGGCTCGCCGCCGGGCCGGAATGGAGCGCGCCGATCGAAATGGACGAGGCCGACATAGCGGGCGCCATCGGCCAGTTTGCCGCCGCGGCCAAGCGCGCCGCGGCCGCCGGCTTCGACGCGATCGAACTGCATTTCGGCCATGGCTATCTGGTCGCGAGCTTCCTCTCCCCGGTCTCCAACCGGCGCGGCGACGGTTACGGCGGCGACCGCGCAGGGCGCATGCGCCTCGGCCTCGAGATCGCCGGGCGGGTCCGCGCGGAATGGCCCGCCGACCGGCCGCTGTTCTGCCGGATCTCGGCGGTCGACGGCGCCGAGGGCGGCTGGGACATCGACGATTCCATCGTCTTCGCCGGCGAACTGAAGCGCCGGGGCGTCGATGTCATCGACGTTTCCTCCGGCGGCCTGACCGAGGAGACGCGGCGCATCGCCGTGCCACGCGGCCTCGGCTTCCAGGTTGGTTTCGCCGACCGGATCCGCCGCGAGGCCGGGGTCGTCACCCAGGCCGTCGGCATGATCGTCGACGCCCCCCAGGCCGAGGCGCTGCTTCAGGCCGGCGCGGCCGATCTCGTCGCCATTGGCCGCGAGGCCTTGAACGACCCCTATTGGCCGCGCCGGGCGCGCGAACAGCTGGGGCTGAGACCCGACTATGCGGATTGGCCGGTGCGCCATGGCGCCTGGCTCGACAAGCGCGAGCAGCACATGGGCGCGGTGCTCGACGAGCGGCGCACGGCGCTGCGCCAACGACATGAGACCTGAAGTGATGGCCGGAACCATGCCTGTGAAGACGATCGACTGCGACGTGCTGGTGGTGGGGTCGGGGGCCGGCGGGCTGGCGGCGGCGGTGGCCGCCGCGGCGCGCGGCCTGAAGGTGGTGGTCACCGAAAAGGCGAGCCATGTCGGCGGCACCACGGCGCTCTCCGGGGGCTTCATGTGGGTGCCGAACAATCCGGTGTCGCGCCGCGACGGCATCGAGGACACGGTGGAGGCGGCGCGTACATATTTGCGCCACGAGGCCGGCAACCATTTCAACGCCGAATGCGTCGATGCCTTTCTCGCCAGCGGCCCCGAGGCCATCGACTTCTTCGAGACCAGGACCAAGGTGCAGTTCGAACCGGCCTCGGCCTTTTCCGACTACCACCCGACCGAACCCGGCGGCTTGCCCGGCGGCCGCTCGATCAAGGCGCGCGATTTCCGCGGCCAGGAGCTGGGCCAGGAGCTGAAGCGCCTGCGGCCGCCGCTGCCGGAACTGACTTTCGTAGGCCTGATGATCGGTTCCGGGCCGGAGTTGAAGCATTTTTTCAACGTGACGCGATCCGTCCGTTCGGCCGCCTATGTCGCGGGCCGGCTGACCTCCCATGCGCGCGACCTCGCGCTCAACGGCCGCGGCATGCTGTTGACCAATGGCAATGCGCTGGCGGCGCGGCTGTTCGCGAGCGCTCTCGATCTCGGCGTCGAGGTTTGGACCGACGCGCCGGTGACCCGGCTGGAACACGAAGGCAGCGCCGTCGTCGGTGCCCTGGTGCGCAAGCCCGAAGGGGAGATCCTGGTCAGGACCCGCCGGGGCGTGGTGCTGGCCGCCGGCGGCTTCCCGCAGGACATGGAGCGCCGCCGCCGCATGTTCCCGCATGACCGGGCCAATGACGGCCATTATTCGCCGGCGCCGTCGAGCAATACCGGCGACGGCCTCAGGCTCGGCGAAGCGGCCGGCGCGGTGGTCGAGCAGGGCTATCCCAATGCCGCCGCCTGGGTGCCGGTATCGCGCGTGCCTCGGCGCGACGGCACCTGGGGTGTGTTTCCCCACTTCATCGACCGCGCCAAGCCGGGCCTGATCGCCGTGCTGCCCAATGGCCGGCGTTTCGTCAACGAGGCCAATTCCTACCATGACTTCTGCCAGGCGCTGTTCGCGGCCGGTGAGAAGGACCAGCCCGCGCGTGCCTTCCTGGTCGTCGACCGGCCGTTCCTGAAGCGTTACGGCCTCGGTTTCGTCAAGCCGTTCCCGGTGCCGGTCGGGCCGCAGCTCCGCTCCGGCTACCTGAAGACCGGCCGGACGCTGGCCGAGCTCGCCAAGGCGGCCGGCATCGATCCGGTCAACCTGGAAGCGACGGTGGCGGCCTGGAACCGGGACATGGGCTTGGGCGAAGACCGCGCCTTCGGCAAGGGGTCGACCGCCTATAACCGCTTCAACGGCGATATCGACGTCAAGCCCAACCCCTGTCTCGCGCCGATCGTCGAGTCGCCGTTCTACGCGGTCGAGGTGGTGGTCGGCGATCTCGGCACCTTTGCCGGCCTGCGCGCCGACGGCCATGCCCGGGTGCTCGACGACCATGGCCAGCCGATCCCGGGCCTCTATGCCAGCGGCAACGACATGGCGAGCATCATGGGCGGCAATTACCCGGGCGGCGGCATCACGCTCGGGCCGGCGCTGACCTTCGGTTACATCGCCGCCAGACATCTCGCCGGCCGGGCCGGCGAGGCGGGCAGCACGGGCGCGGCGGCCTGATCGGGCCGCCGGACCGTCAGTGGGCGGTCCAGCCGCCGTCGACCGGCATGATCGCGCCGGTGATCGAGCCGGCCTCGGCCGAGCACAGGAAGGTGGCGAGCGCCGCCAGTTCCGAGACCTCGACGAAACGCTTGGTCGATTGCGCGGCGAGCAGCACGTCGCGCACCACGGCCTCCTCGGAAATGCCGCGCGCGGCGGCCTGTTCCGGGATCTGCTTCTCGACCAGCGGCGTCATGACATAGCCGGGGCAAATGGCATTGGCGGTGATGCCGTGCTCGGCGACCTCGAGTGCCACGGTCTTGGTCAGGCCGGCAATGCCGTGCTTGGCGGCGACATAGGCCGATTTGAAGGGCGAAGCGACCAGGGCATGGGCCGAGGCGACATTGATGATCCGGCCCCAGCCCTTCGCCTTCATCCCCGGCACCACCAGCCGTGTCGTATGGAAGGCGCTCGACAGGTTGATGGCGATGATGGCGTTCCACTTGTCGATCGGGAAATCCTCGATCGGCGCGACATGCTGGATGCCGGCATTGTTGACGAGAATGTCGACGCCGCCGAATTCGCGGGTCGCGAGCGCGACCATGTCGGCGATGTCTTCGGCCTTCGACATGTCGGCGCCGCTATAGACGACCCCGACATTGTTGTCCGTCGCGAGGCTCGTGCGCTCGGCCTCGATCGCCGCGGCGTCGCCGAAACCGTTGATGACGATATTGGCGCCGGCCTTGGCGAGCGCCTTGGCGATCCCCAGCCCGATCCCGCTGGTCGAGCCGGTCACGATCGCGGTCTTTCCCGAAAGCATCGCAGAAACTCCAAAGCCGGTGCCTGAGCCGTCACATCGGCGATCTTTGTGTCGGGCGATCGCTACAGCTTTGTGACGCAGTGCAACATCTTTCCTCGCTTTGCGTCATTCGCCTGTCAGAACCGGTCGGCATCGTGCGTCTGATTGCGTGAAGGAGACGGCCATGGACGCGAAAAACCCCGATGCGATGCCGCCGGTGACCAAGACCCCGGCCGCCGACCGGCCGCGCGGCGGCGCCCGGCCGGCAGCGCGCAGCCTGCGCCCGGAGCGCTGCGACCGGGTCGCGCTGGTGCTGCAGGGCGGCGGCGCGCTCGGCGCCTACCAGGCCGGCGTCTACCAGGCGCTGCACGAGGCCGGCATCGAGCCGGACTGGGTGTCAGGCGTGTCGATCGGCGCGATCAATGCGGCGATCATCGCCGGCAATTCGCCGGCCCGCCGGCTCGACCGTCTCAGGCAGTTCTGGGAGACCATCACGGAACGCAAGATCTGGGCGTTTACGCCCGACGGCGACGTGTTCCGCCAGGCGCGCAACAGCATGAGCTCGATGATCACCATGGCCTATGGCCAGCCGGGCTTCTTCGCGCCGCGCCAGCAGAGCCCGTGGATGAGCTTTTCCGGCTCGCAGGGCGCGACCAGCTATTACGACAGCGCGCCCTTGAAGGAGACGCTGAAGGAACTGGTCGACTTCTCGCTGATCAACGATCAGGCCATGCGCTTCTCGGTTGGCGCGGTGAACGTGCTGAGCGGCAATTTCATCTACTTCGACAATGCCCATGAGGCGATCGAGCCCGAGCACATCATGGCCAGCGGCGCCCTGCCGCCGGCCCTGCCCATGGTGAAGATCGGCACCGACCATTTCTGGGACGGCGGCATCGTCTCCAATACGCCGCTGCAGCACCTGCTCGACCAGGAGGACGGCCTGAACTCGCTGGTCTTCCAGGTCGACCTGTTCAGCTCGCGCGGCGCGCTGCCGCGTGACATCCAGGACGTGCTGGCCCGCCACAAGGACATCATGTACTCGTCGCGCACGCGCTATACGACCGACCTGTTCCGGCGCATGCACAAGCTGAAGACGCATTTGCTGCAGGCGCTCGACAAGGTGCCGGCGGCCGATCTCAGCGCCGAGGAGCGCAAGCTGAAAGCCGAGCTCGGCGATCTCCCCGAGATCACCATCCTTCAGCTGATCTATCAGCAGAAGGCCTATGAGGGCCACGCCAAGGATTACGAGTTCTCCGGCACCTCGATGCGCGAGCACTGGCAGAGCGGCTACGAGGACACCCGCCGCACGCTGAAGCGCCAGGAATGGCTGAGCCTGCCGACCGAAGGCGCCGGCATCGTGGTGCACGACGTGCATCGCGAGCAGGAGGGGTGAGGGGGAGATCGAGGAGGCTGCCGGGGTCGCATACATGCGGGGCGTGAACGTGGCAGCGCCGAAGCAGGCGGCCGGTTGCCAAGATTCTCTACGTCACTCCCGGCGAGCCAGAGCAGAAGCCCTTGCTTCTGCGGAGGCGAGGGAAGGGGGTGACGTCCGACGCTCCTGTCGCGCAGTGTGAATCCAAACCCTGCCGAGAGGCTCTTCGAAGCACCACCTTGCCATCGTGCTACGCACCACCTCCCACCGCTCACCGCCGGCGCGAGATCCAGCGGAACAGGGCGTAGACCGCCGCCGAGGACAGCGCCATCAGGCCCAGCGCCCAGAGCGAGCCGTGATTGGTCTCGGCGAGCGGCAGGTCCTTGGTGTTCATGCCGAAAATACCGGAGATCAGGGTCGGCGGCAGGAACAGGGCGCCGAGAATGGTCAGCGTGTCGAGATTGCGGTTGGTCTCGGCCACCAGCTTGGTGCTGACCTCGTCCTGCAGCAGCCGCGCGCGCTCGCGCATCGCCACCACCTCGTGGTCGAGGCCGTCGAGGCGTTGCACCAGCTGGGCATGCTGCAGGTGCAGCGCCTGGGGCAGGGCGGCCACCCCGTCGCGGTCGAGCCGGTGAAACAGGCTGCGCAGGCCGAGCAACTGGCGGTGCAGCCGGACCGCGGTGCGCCGGAGCCGCCCGAGCTCGGCGCGTTCGTCGCTGCTCCGCCGCGTCAGCACGCGATCCTCGATGGCGTCGAGCTGGCTGCCGATATCGTCGACCAGCGTATCGATGGCATCGGCGACGTGATCGATGACCGTGTCGAGCAGAGCCGCGACATTCTTCAGGCGATGGCCCTGGCGCAGTTTCTGGCGGGCGAGTTCGGTGGCGTGCAGCGTCTCGTGCCGCGCGGTGATCATCCGCCGCTCGCTCATGGCGAACCGCAAATGACCGATCTGGTGGGTGACCTGGTTCAGGTCGCGCACGAGGTCGGCGATCACGCCGTAGATGCAGCCCTCGACGGCGTGCAATTGCTGGTGCCGGTCGGTGCCGCGCATCAGCGCCAGTGCCGGTTCCGGCAGGCCCGAGGCGGTGTCGAGCCAATGGGCGGCGCGCTGGTCGCCGAGATTGAAATGGAGCCAGAGCCAGCCATCGTGGCGGTCCTCCGGCGGGGCGTCGACGGGAAGTTCCTCCGCCGTGCCGTCGGCATGGATGCGAAAGGCCCAGACGAGGCCCGGGATGATCGTCCCGGGCCCGTCGGCCTGCCCCCGCGTCGGCGCCTGGGGCGTCGACGCGGAGGTTTCGATTGCGGCGGTCACGGTCAGAACACCTGACGGAAGAACACGTAGAGGCTGGCCGACAGCATGATCGCCACCGGCAAGGTCAGCACCCAGGCCATCAGCAGGTTGCGCACCGTCGCCATCTGCAAGCCCGAGCCGTTCGCCGCCATGGTGCCGGCGACGCCCGATGACAGCACATGGGTGGTCGACACCGGCAGGCCGTAAATGTCGGCGGCGGCGATCGTGCCGGCGGCCACCAGCTCGGCCGAGGCACCCTGGGCATAGGTCAGGTGGGTCTTGCCGATCTTTTCACCGACGGTGACCACGATGCGCTTCCAGCCGACCATGGTGCCGAGACCGAGCGCCACCGCGACCGCGATCTTGACCCAGAGCGGGATGAACTTGGTCGCGTTGTCGAGCGACTTCTTATAGGCGTTGACCGCGGTCACTTCCGCCGCCGAGAGGTCGTTGGCCTTATCCTTCATCAGGAAACGCAGGGCTTCGGAGGCGAGATACATGTCGTTGCGGGTATTGCCGACCGCGTCCGCCGGCACCTTGGCCAGCGAACCGTAGCGGGCCACCTGGCCCGAGATGTCGGAGATCAGTGCCGACAAGGCCGGGTAGGTCGCTTCGGTGATCTTGCGCTGCGACACGTAGATGGTCACGGCCTGGCGCGGATCGGCGACGATCATCGAGGGCGGCGACTTGCTCTCGACCACCGCCTTGGCGGCCTGCGAGTTCTGCTGGAACGAGGCGATCTCGGAATCCGGCATGGCGCGGTTGAGCGCATAGGCCATCGGCACGGTGCCGATCAGGATCAGCATGATCAGGCCCATGCCCTTCTGGCCGTCATTCGAGCCGTGGGCGAAGCTGACGCCGGTGCAGGTGGCGATCAGGATGGAGCGGATCCACAGGGGCGGCGGCTGGTTGCCCTTCGGCTCGTCATAGAGGGCGGGGTTGCGCACCAGCACCTTCAGCGAGATCAGCACCAGCGCCGCGGCGCAGAAGCCGAACAGCGGCGAGAGCAGCAGCGACCAGCCGATTTCGGTGGCCTTGGTCCAGTCGACGCCGGCGGTGCCGTCGCCGCCCGACATCAGCGAATTGGCGATGCCGACGCCGATGATCGAGCCGATCAGGGTGTGCGAGCTGGACGCCGGCAGGCCGAGATACCAGGTGCCGAGGTTCCAGATGATCGCGGCGATCAAAAGCGCGAAGACCATGGCGAAACCGGCGCCCGAACCGACCTGCAGGATCAGTTCGACCGGCAGCAGCGAGATGATGCCGAAGGCCACCGCGCCGCTCGACACCAGCACGCCGAGAAAGTTGAAGAAGCCGGACCAGACCACCGCGACATTGGCCGGCAGCGAGTGGGTATAGATGACGGTCGCCACCGCATTGGCGGTGTCGTGGAAGCCGTTGACGAATTCGAAGCCGAGCGCGATCAGCAGCGCCACGAACAGCAGGAGATAGGGCAGGAAGGTGGTGATCCGGGCGCCGGAGGCGTCGACGTCGACATAGAGGCTATAGGCGACGTAGAGCAAGCCGGCCGCCAGGATGCCGAAGAACATGATGGCGGTGAGCGGATTGGACGCGTGGTCCAGTTTGGGGCCCTTGGTCAGGGCCGGCTCCAGCGAGCCGTGTAGTGTTGCATCAGTCATCGTTGCCACTCCTCAACAATTTCGGCGTGACACTCCCTCCGGCCTGTGACGCCTGGATGACCGATTTGTTGAGAATTTATTGGATTGTGCCTGCGCGCCGTTGCGGAAGCGGCGGCTGTCGCTCCGTCACATGGCTGGCATCGAGCCTCGTTTAGATCCGCGCGTTCGAGCGTCGGCGGTGGACTGGGACGTCCGTCCGCCGCCGCGCTTCGTCCCGGCACGGATTGCAGCATGTCGCGCCTGTTGAACGCTTTCTGCTCGGCCGGACGGGCGATCGCTGCCGGTGCCGCGGGATTGGCCTGGGCCTTGTCGGCCGGTCAGGTTCTGGCGCAAGGCGCGGTGCTGCATGCCCCGGAGCCGTCGAGCGTCGAATATGGCTTTCTCAACAATTCGGACATGGACAAGGCCGGCACGCTCTCGGTCGAGCTGGACTCGGTCGGCATTTTCGGCCGGCGCGGCCGCAACTTCGCCTCCGCCGATACCCAGCTGAGCCTGGCCTATGCGCTCACCGACCATGTCCAGGTGACCATCGGCCCGCAATTCACCCTGGCCGCCATGCATGTCGTGCCGGGCCTGCCTGATGGCGCGCGCGCCGTCATCGGCGGGGTCGGCGGCGATCTGCGCCTGCGCCTCGTCGACCGGCGCACCAATCCGTTCGGTCTCACCTTGCAGCTCACGCCGCAATTGCGTTTCGCCGACGAGGCGGTGCGCGGCGGCATCGCCTATGGCCTGGCGGTGAACCTGGCGATCGACCGCGAGCTCATCGCCAACAGCCTGTTCGGCACGCTGAACCTGACCTACGAGCTCAACCAGGCCCATGTCGACGGCATTCCCGGCTGGGATCGCGGCACCCGCCTCGGTTTTGGCCTCGGGCTGGCGACCCGGGTGACCAATACGCTGCATGTCGGCGCCGAGTTTCGCTATCTCCGCCGCCATGACGGCTTCGGCATCGGCCGCTTCCAGGGCCAGGCGCTCTATCTCGGCCCCACCGTCTATGCCGAGTTCGGCCGCAACTGGTGGGCGTCGCTCAGCTGGCAGGCGCAGATATCCGGTCACGAGGCCGGCAACCCGCGCGACATGGACCTGATCGGCTTCGAGCGCCACCAGGTCCGGCTGCGGTTGGGGTATGAGTTCTAGGGTGTGACCGCTCAAGGCGGAAAAATCCCGCACGGAGGTTAGTCGCCCTTCGCGGCGGCCGTCGCTATTGCCGTGCGCTTCAACTCGAAATCCGCCGCTCGATGATTTTGATCGGCAAATTTAAGTGCAGAGAATTCGTGGATGCCCGGGCCAAGCCCGGCAGGACGATGCGTTGGCGTCAGAAGCTTCCCGAACGGGCGCGGGTCCGTTCGATCCCCACACGCCTCGCTCCAAGAATAATCTCGTCTTGGCCGGGGTTGTCCCGGCCATCCACGACTTGAGTTCATTTTCTCCTGGTGACGGTCCCTCCTGCGATCCGACCCGTCATACCGGCAGGCACAGCACCGTGCCGGCCGGGCCGATCCAGAGCGACAGCGTGCCATAGCCGGCGATCAGCAGGCCGACGGCGACGCGCGTCGGGCGCGAGCGGGCCATCGGGCGCAGCGCGGTCAGCGCGAAGGCGCTGCCGACCACCGCGGGCAAGGTGCCGAGACCGAAGCCGAACATCAGGGCGGCGCCGCCGGCACCGGATCCGGTCAGCAGCGCGGTGAACAGCGCGCCATAGACCATGGCGCAGGGCATGAAGCCCCAGAGGATGCCGGTCGCCAGGGCTGCTGAGCCCGGCGGTCCACGGCCGGCCAGCGGCAGCGCCGCGATGCGGCGGCCGATCGGCGCGGCCAGGCGGTCCAGCATGGAGAGCGAGGGCAGCAGCCCGGCGGTGGAAAGGCCGATCCAGCCGAGCGCCAGAGCCGCGGCCCAGCGCAGCACGCGAAAGGCCGCGGCCTGGTCGAACAGCCCGGCCAGTCCGGAGCCGAACGCGCCGAGAAGGCCGCCGGCCGTCGCATAAGCGATGATCCGCCCGCCCTGGGTCAGGAGCAGCGTGCGGGCGCGGTCCGTGGCGCGATCCTCCGGCGCCAGCGTGAACACCAGCGCCGACGCGATGCCGCCGCACATGCCCGCGCAATGCAGGCTCGCGGCGAGCCCCATCAGGAGACCGGCATAGACAGGCAGTTGCCACGACATGGCGTCCGGTGCCTCAGACCGCCCGCGAATGCCGGCCGGCCTTGGCCAGATGCGCGTCGAAGGCGGAGGCGACCAGGCGCAAATAGGGCCGGCCGGCCTCGGGCACGCCGATCCGCCGGCCGTCCCAGGACACCAGCCCTTGCTCGGTCAAGGGCGCGAGCCGCCGGATATCCGCGTCGAACAGCCGGGGATCGACGCGAAAGCGATCGGCGACCTCGCCGAGATCCGCACTCATGCCGCACATCAGATCGCCGATCACCGCGGCGCGCAACCGGTCTTCCGCCGACAGGCGCAGGCCGCGCGTGGTCGCCGGCATGCCCTGCGCGATGGCGCGGCCGTAGCCGGCAAGGTCGGTGGCGTTCTGCACGAAGCCTTGTGGCAATTGCCCGATGGCGGAGGCGCCGAGGCCGATCAGGGCGTCGGCGCTGTCGGTCGCATAGCCCTGGAAATTCCGCCTCAGGTCCTTGGCCCGCGCCGCGCGCGCCATGCCGTCGCCGGGCAAGGCGAAATGGTCGAGGCCGACAGCTTCGTAGCCCAGCGCCAGGAGCCGGCTCCGGGCGCTCGCCTCCTGGCCGAGCCGCGTCGCCGGGGCGGGCAGGGCCGCCTCGTCGATCAGCCGCTGATGGGTCTTGAACCAGGGCACATGGGCATAACCGAACAGGGCGATGCGATCGGGCGCGAGCGCCGCGGCGAGATCGATCGTCCGCGCGACATCGTCGATCGATTGCTCCGGCAGGCCGTACATCAGGTCGAAGCTGATCGCCGCGATACCGGCCGCGCGCAAGGCGTCGACGGCCGCGGCCACCACGGCATAGGGCTGCACGCGTCCGATCGCGGCTTGGACATGCGGGTTGAAGTCCTGGACGCCGAGGCTCGCGCGGGTGACGCCGAGCCGGCCGAGATCGGCGGCGAGCGCTTTCGACACATGGCGCGGATCGAGCTCGATGGCGTGGTCGAGCCCGGAGGCGAGATCGAACCTGAGCGCCAGCCGCTCGACGACGGCGGACAGGCCCTCGGCGCCGAACATGCCCGGCGTGCCGCCGCCCCAATGCAGGTGCCGGACCTTGCGGGCGACCATCGCCGAGGCGACGAGGTCGATCTCGCCGATCATCTGGCTGCGATAGCGCAGGACCGGCTCGGCGCGCCGCACCACCTTGGTGTGGCAGCCGCAATAGCTGCACATGGCCGCGCAGAACGGCACATGCAGATAGAGCGACAGGCTGGTGCAGGGCGAGAGCTGCGCGAGCCACTGGCGGTAGACCAGGGCATCGATGCCGGCATGGAAATGCGGAGCCGTCGGATAGGACGTGTAGCGCGGCACCGGGCGGCCGGCGAGCTCGATCAGCGAAGGCGTCTCTGGTGCCATGGATATTGAGCCTGATGTCGGGGCAGGCGGGAGCCGGCCGACCGGCCGGACCGCCTCGACGTCAGGGGACGCGCGCCGGCGGCCCGCCGCCTTGATCGAGATCAAACCCGGCCGCCGCGGAGCGCGGCAACCACCGGCTTGTTGATCTGCGTCAATGTCGCGGCCCCCCGACGCGAGGATGGTCCGGCCGACGCAAGAGGGCCGGCGCGGCCCGCCTGCGCTTCGGATTCTCGGGGAGAGGCGACCCATGGTGCAGGCGACACCGACACCACAGAAAACCATGTCGGGGGCGGAGATCTTTGCCATTCTGGCCTATGCCGCGACGGCGCTGCTGTGCCTTGTCGTCGCCGCCAAGGCGGTCGACGGCGGCTATGCCTTTCACGCCTGGCTCGGCGTGCTGGCCTGTTTCGCCTCGGTGGTCGCGCTCGGCAATCGCTATCTGGCGCGGCCGGCCGCCGTGGCTCAGGAGATCGACGGCCGGCCGAACTATAATTTCGGCCCGGTGAAATTCGCGACCGCCGCGTCCGTGTTCTGGGGCATTGCCGGTTTCAGCGTCGGCCTGCTCATCGCCTCGCAGTTGGCGTGGCCCTGGCTCAACCTGGATCTGCCCTGGACCAATTTCGGCCGGATGCGGCCGCTGCATACCTCGGCGGTCATCTTCGCCTTCGGCGGCAACGTGCTGATCGCGACGTCGTTCTACGTGGTGCAGAAGACCTGCCGGGCGCGGCTCGCCGGCGATCTCGCCCCCTGGTTCGTCGTGCTCGGCTACAACTTCTTCATCGTCATCGCCGGCACCGGCTATTTGCTCGGCATCACCCAGGGCAAGGAATATGCGGAACCGGAATGGTATGCCGACCTGTTCCTGACGGTCGTCTGGGTCACCTATCTCATGGTGTTCCTGGCCACCCTCTGGAAGCGCCGGGAACCGCATATCTTCGTGGCGAACTGGTTCTATCTCGCCTTCATCGTGACCATCGCCGTGCTGCATCTCGGCAACAATGCCAGCGTGCCGGTGTCGCTCTATTCGCCCAAGAGCTACATCGTCTGGTCCGGCGTCCAGGATGCCATGTTCCAGTGGTGGTACGGCCATAACGCGGTGGGCTTCTTCCTCACCGCCGGCTTCCTGGCCATCATGTATTACTTCATCCCGAAGCGGGCCGAGCGACCGATCTATTCCTACCGGCTGTCGATCGTCCATTTCTGGGCGCTGATCTTCCTCTATATCTGGGCCGGCCCCCACCACCTGCACTACACCGCCTTGCCGGACTGGGCGCAGACGCTGGGCATGACCTTCTCGATCATGCTGTGGATGCCGTCCTGGGGCGGCATGATCAACGGCCTGATGACGCTGTCGGGCGCCTGGGACAAGCTGCGCACCGACCCGGTCCTGCGCCTGATGGTGGTGTCGCTGGCCTTCTACGGCATGTCGACCTTCGAGGGGCCGATGATGTCGATCAAGGCGGTCAATTCGCTGTCGCATTACACCGACTGGACCATCGGCCACGTCCATTCCGGCGCGCTCGGCTGGGTCGCCTATGTCTCCTTCGGCGCGATCTATTGCCTGGTTCCCTGGCTGTGGAACCGCCGCCAGCTCTATTCGCTGCGCCTGGTCGACTGGCACTTCTGGATCTCGACCATCGGCATCGTGCTCTACATCTCCTCCATGTGGGTCGCCGGCATCATGCAGGGCCTGATGTGGCGGGCCTACACCGCCCTCGGCTTCCTCGAATATTCCTTCATCGAGACCGTCGACGCGATGCATCCCTATTACGTGATCCGGGCCATGGGTGGGGCGCTGTTCCTCATCGGCGCGCTGATCATGACCTTCAACCTGATCATGACCGTTCGCCAAAGCGAGGCCGAAGAGGCCGAGCCGATGGGCGTCCTGGCCCCGGCGGCGTGAGGCGACGCACGATGTCTCTCTGGAACAAGCATGCGATCTTCGAGAAAAACTCGATCATCCTGACGGTCGGCATCCTCGTCGTGGTCGCCATTGGCGGCCTGGTCGAGATCGCGCCGCTCTTCTATCTGCGCAGCACCATCGAGCGGGTGGAGGGCGTGCGTCCCTATACGCCGCTGGAGCTGGCCGGCCGCGACATCTACGTCCGTGAGGGCTGCTACAACTGCCATAGCCAGATGATCCGGCCGCTGCGCGACGAGGTCGAACGCTACGGTCCCTATTCGCTGGCGGCCGAAAGCATGTTCGACAAGCCGTTCCAATGGGGCTCGAAACGCACCGGTCCGGATCTGGCGCGGGTCGGCGGCAAATATTCCGATGAATGGCATGTCACCCATCTGCGCGAGCCGCGCTCCATCGTGCCGCAATCGATCATGCCCGGTTACGCCTTCTTGGCGACGACCGACCTGGACCTGCGGGCGGCCGAGGGACATCTGGCGGCCAACCGGGCGGGCGGCGTGCCCTATACCGCCGAACAGATCGCCAAGGCGCTGGAGGACCTGCGCACCCAGGTCAATCCCGACAGCCCCAACCTGCAGGCGTTCCAAGCCCGCTATCCGCGTGCGGCGGTGCGCAATTTCGGCGGCGGAACCAGCGGCGTGGTGAGCGAGATGGATGCACTCGTCGCCTATCTCCAGGTGCTCGGCACCATGGTGGATTTCAAGAGTTACGACGCCAGCGCCAACATGCGCTGAGCCGCGGGGATCGATGATGAGCACCTATTCGTTCCTGGCGATCTTCGCCCAGACCGCCGGCCTGCTGTATTTCGTCGGGATGTTCCTCGGCGTGGTCCTCTACGCGTTCTGGCCCCGCAACAAGACCCGCTTCGACGCGGCCGCCCACATCCCGCTGCGCGAGGACTGATCATGACCGACACGAAACATGGCGATTTCGATCCCGTCAGCGGCCGCACCACCACCGGCCACGAATGGGACGGGATCAAGGAACTGAACTCGCCGCTGCCGCGCTGGTGGCTCTACCTGTTCTACGCCTGCATCGTCTGGTCTTTCGGCTATTGGGTCGTCTATCCCGCCTGGCCGCTGATCTCAGGTCATACCCAGGGCCTGTTCGGTTATGCCTCGCGCCAGGACGTCGTGGTCGAGCTGGATGCGCTGCGCAAGCTGCGCGCCGAGCGCGGCGCGGCGCTGGCGACGACGCCGGTCGGCGAAATCACCCGCGACCCGGCGCTTCTGGCTTTCGCCCTGGCGCAGGGCAAGGCCGCCTTCGGCGACAATTGCGCGGCCTGCCACGGCCTGTCCGCGACCGGCTCGCGCGGGTACCCCAATTTGCGCGACGATGGCTGGCTGTGGGGCGGCGGCCTGTCCGACATTCATCAGACCATCAGTTTCGGCATCCGCAACGGCGACGACCGGGCACGCCAGGGCGCCATGCCGGCTTTCGGCGGCGCCAACGGCATGCTGAAGCCGGCCGAGATCGTCATGCTGGCGAATGTGGTGCGCTCGTTCTCGGGGCTGTCGACGCGTCCGGGCGTCGATCTCGCCAAGGGGAAGGAACTGTTCGCCGCCAATTGCGCCGCCTGCCACGGCGACGATGCGCGGGGCAATCGCGAGCTCGGCGCCCCCAATCTCGCAAGCCCGCTCTGGCTCTACGGTTCGGACGAGAAGACCTTGATCGAGACCATCAGCGCCGGGCGCGGCGGCGTCATGCCGGGCTGGGCCGGGCGGCTGGACGAAAGCACCATCAAGGCGCTGACGGTCTATGTGCATTCCTTCGGCGGGGGACAATAACAAGCCTGAAGGACACTCCGCCAAGGGCGCGCGCCGGCCCTCCGGCGCGCGCCCCTTTTTCGGTATCCGCGATGCCCGCGGCTTGATGCATATCAAGGTGCGCGGACCGGCAATGGCCGATGGTGGCGATGTGGCGCCGCTCCCGGCCCATGTCACCCGGATTCCCCTCGCGGGACGCGCTCATGCCCTCTGTCCAGCCTGCTTCCCCTGTTCCCGCGGCCGATGACGAGGAGCTCTACGAGGCGCGCCGCGAAATCTACCAGCAGAGCGTCACGGGCCGGCTGCGCACCACCAAATGGGTGATCCTGTTCGTTTGCCTGGGCCTCTATTATTTCCTGCCCTTCTTGCGCTGGTATCGCGGGCCGAACCTGCCGAACCAGGCGATCCTGGTCGATCTCGCCAATAACCGCTTCTATTTCTTCTTCATCGAGATCTGGCCGCAGGAAATCTACTATTTCACCGGGCTCCTGGTGCTGGCGGCCCTGGCCCTGTTCCTGATGAACGCCATCGCCGGCCGGCTCTGGTGCGGCTATCTCTGCCCGCAGACGGTCTGGACCGACCTGTTCATGACCGTCGAGCGCTGGATCGAGGGCGACCGGCGCGAGCGCATGATCGCCGATGCGCAGCCGATGACGGCCGCGCGCCTTGCCCGCAAGGCGCTGAAACACCTGCTGTGGCTGGTCATCGCTTGGTGGACCGGCGGCGCCTGGGTGCTCTATTTCGCCGATGCGCCGACCCTGGTGCGCGAGCTCGCGACCTTCCAGGCGCCGATGATGGCCTATATCTGGATCGCCATCCTGACCGCCACGACTTATGTGCTGGCCGGCCTGCTGCGCGAGCAGGTCTGTCTCTACATGTGCCCCTGGCCGCGGATCCAGGCGGCGCTGACCGACGAATATGCCTTGAATGTCACCTATCGCTACGATCGTGGCGAGCCGCGCATGTCGCTCAAGGCGGCGGCCAAGGCTGCGGCCGCGGCCGATCCGGCGGGCGACTGCATCGACTGCCGCCAATGCGTGGTGGTCTGTCCGACCGGCGTCGACATCCGCCAGGGCTCGCAAATGGGCTGCATCCAGTGCGGCCTGTGCATCGACGCCTGCAATTCGGTGATGACCAAGGTGCATCGCCCGCAAGGGCTGATCGCCTATGACAACGACGTCAATATCGAGAGGCGCGCCGCCGGCCTCGACGAGGTCTATCCGGTCATCCGTCCGCGCACGGTGCTTTACGCCGCGCTCATGGCGCTCGTCGGGCTGGTCATGCTCTACGGCCTCGGCAACCGCTCCTTCACCGACCTCTCGGTGCTGCACGACCGCAATCCGCTGTTCGTCAGGCTCTCCGACGGGGCGGTGCGCAACGCTTATACCGTGCGCGTCCTCAACAAGCGTGCGCAGGCGCGTCTGTTCGTCCTGGCGGTCGACGACCTGCCGCTGGCGACCCGGGTGACGGCGATCGGCAGCTTGCCGACGGAAGGGTCATGGCCGCTGCTGGAAGTCGGTCCGGACACGACCCGTGAATATGTCGTGCACGTCACCACGCCGCCGGGCGCCGCCCTGGCGCAGTCGACGGCGATCACCTTGCGTATCACCGAACTCGGCACCGGCGAAGTCGCCGTCGCGCGCGATCACTTCATCAGCCCGTGACCGGGCCCGGGAGGCAAGCCATGGATATCACGCGCCCCATCGACGCCGCGAAACCGGCGGGCCGGCCGCTGACCGGCCGCACCGTGCTGGCCATCATGCTCGGCTTCTTCGGCGTGATCGTCCTGGTCAATGCCGTCATGGCGACGCTGGCCGTCGGCACCATGCCCGGCACGGTCACCGACAACGGCTATCGCGCCAGCCAGCGCTTCAACGCCGAGCTGGAAGCGGCGCGCATCCGCGCGGCGCAAGGCTGGGTGATCGAGGCCCATGTCGAGCGCGCGGCCGGCGGCGCGGCGGCGCTCGACCTCGCGCTGAGAACGGCCGACGGCCGGCCGGTCGAGGGCCTGGAGCTCTCGGCGCTCCTGGTGCGGCCGACCGAGCCGGCGGCCGACCGGATCTTCGCCCTGCGGGCGGCGGGCGAGGGGCGTTATGCCGGCTTCGCCGAGGCGGTCGCCACCGGCGCCTTCGACCTCGTCATCATTGGACGGCGCGACGGCGCGCTGCTCCATCGCTCACGCAACCGGATCCAGCTGCCATGACCACGTCCGGAACCACGGCGCTCGCCAGCCCGGCCATAGGCGGCCTGACCGCCGCGCTGCCGCCGCCGGCGCGCGACGAAGCCGACCTGTCGCTGTTCGTCCAGCCCCTGGACGGCGGCCTCGCCCGGCTCGACCTCGCGGTCGACGGCATCACCTGCGCCGCCTGCATGCCGGTGATCGAAGCCGGCTTGCTCCGTGAGCCCGGCGTGGTGGCGGCCCGGGTCAACCTGACCAACCGGCGCCTGACGGTCGAGTGGCGCGAGGATCTCGTCCGGCCCGGGCGCATCATCGAAGCCCTGGGACGCCTCGGCTATCGGGCCTATCCCTTCGACCCGAAACGCCTCGACAGCCAGGACGCCAGGGAGACCGGAGCGTTGCTGCGCTGCCTCGGCGTCGCCGGCTTCGCCATGATGAACATCATGCTGCTGTCGGTCTCGGTCTGGTCCGGCAATGCCAGCGACATCACGCCGGAACAGCGCGACTTCTTCCACTGGCTGTCGGCCCTGATCGCAGTGCCGGCGGTTGCCTATGCCGGCCAGCCCTTCTTCCGGTCGGCGCTGGCGGCCCTGCGCGCCGGCCGGCTCAACATGGACGTGCCGATCTCGCTCGGCGTGCTGCTCGCGGTGGCCATGTCGCTGGTCGAGACCGCGCGCCATGCCCATCATGCCTATTTCGACAGTGCCGTGATGCTGCTGTTCTTCCTGCTCATCGGCCGCTATCTCGATGCCCTGATGCGCCGCAAGACCCATGCGGTCGCGGCCAATATCGCCGCGTTGAAGGCCGAGACGGCGATCAAATTCGTCTCGGAGACGCGGCTCCAGGAGGTGCCGATCGGCGCCGTCATGGCCGGCGACCTGGTGCTGGTGCGGCCGGGCGAGCGCATATCCGTCGACGGCATCGTGGTCGACGGCCGGTCGGATATCGACCAGAGCCTGGTCACCGGCGAAACCATGCCGCTGGCGGTCGGGCCGGGCGCGCAGGTCTATGCCGGCACGCTGAACAGCAGCGGCGCCTTGCGCATCCGCGTGGCGGCGGCGGCCAGCGGCACGCTGCTGGACGAGGTGACCCGCCTCGTCGACGGCGCCATGCAGTTGCGCTCGGCCTATCTCAGGCTCGCCGATCGCGCCGCCAGGCTCTATTCGCCGGTGGTTCACGTGGCCGCGCTCGCCACCTTCGCGGGCTGGCTGGCGCTCGGCTCCGCCTGGCAGCCGGCGCTGATCACCGCCATTACCGTGCTGATCATCACCTGTCCCTGCGCCCTGGGGCTGGCCATCCCGGCGGTGCAGATCGTGGCGTCGGGCGTGCTGTTTCGCGCTAATATCCTGCTGCAGGCCGGCGACGCGCTGGAACGGCTCGCCGAGGTCGACACCGTCGTCTTCGACAAGACCGGCACCTTGACCTTGCCCGAACCGGCCCTCGCCGAGGCCGGGGGCGTCGCCCCCGATCTTCTGCTCCTGGCCGGCCGGCTGGCGCTCGGATCGCATCATCCGCTGGCCAAGGCGCTGGCCAAGGCCTCGTCGGCCGGCACGCCGCTCGATGGTATCGTCGAGACCGCCGGGCAGGGCGTTTCGGCCATCGTCGACGGGATCGAGGCCCGGCTCGGCAGCCCGGTGTTCTGCGACGCCGAGGGGCAGGCGGCCGAGCTCCTGGCACGCCATCCCGACGCTTCGGTCATCGCGCTGTCCCATGGTGCGCGCCGGCAGGTCTTCGCGATCCGCCAGGCCCTGCGTCCCGATGCGGCCGCGGTGGTGGCCGCGCTGCAGGCGGCGGGCTTCCGTGTCGAGATCCTGTCGGGGGACCGGCCCGAGGCCGTCCGCGGCATTGCCGGCCAACTCGGCATCTGGCGCCATGCCGGCGGTCTCGATCCGGCGGCGAAGATCGCCCGCCTCGATCAGTTGAAAGCGTCGGGCGCCAGGGTGCTGATGGTCGGCGACGGCCTGAACGACGCACCGGCGCTGGCCGCGGCCCATGTCTCGCTGTCGCCGATCACCGCCGTCCACCTGACCCAGGCGGCCGCCGACGCGGTTTTCCTGGGCGATCGGCTCGCCCCTGTCGGCGCGGCGCTGACGGTTGCCCGCCGGGCCCGGCGCCTGATGACGCAGAACCTCTGGCTCGCCGTGGTCTACAACGCGGTTGCCGTGCCGATCGCGATTGCCGGGCTGGTCACGCCGCTGATCGCCGCGCTCGCCATGTCGGGATCGTCGGTCATCGTCACCGCCAATGCGCTGCGCGCCCGGCCGGCGCGTTCCTAGAGGAGACCCGCGCCATGGACATCCTGGTCATTCTCGTGCCGCTGGCGCTGGGGCTCGGCGGCCTCGGGCTCACCGCTTTCCTCTGGTCGCTCAACACGGGACAATATGATGATCTCGACGGCGCCGCCTGGCGCGCCATCATGGATGACGCGCCGCCGGACCGCTCACGGTCCGCCGGGCCGGATCAGCCGGCCAGCGGCGCGACCACCGATTTCTCGAAGCCGATGGCGCCGGGCGCGAAGTGATGGCTGATCAGGTCGCGGCCAATGCCGCTCCAGGTGGCGAGCCGGTCTTCGGCGATGCGCGCCTGGGTGTCGTGCACTACGATGGTGGCGCAGTCCTCGTCGCGGGCGAGCTGATCGACAAAGGCGAACAGCACGTCCGGCGCCGTGCTGGCCGGCAGCTCGGCTTTCGACAGGTAGGAGATGTCCAGCCGCCGGCCGCTGCGCGGATCCGGCGTGATGCGGAACAGGCAGGCGGCATGGGCATAACCGCGCTGGTCGCTGACGACAACGCAGCCGGCGCGCCGGCGCTTGCCGCGGCCGAGCCCGGCGAGATGGCCGCGCCACGCGCTGGCCTCGATCTCGGGATAGCACAGCCGGACCAGGCCGAAGACGGCCATGGAATCCTCCGTGCCGATGATGCGGGCGTTGAACATGGGCATGCGGCTCTCACCATCCGAACTGTCTGGCGCGACGATGCGGGTGGGATCTCGTGCTGTCCTTGTCATGGATCAAGTGCCGCGGAGCCGATAAGATCTATGACTCCTTGGCCCGACCGCCGCGACGAGAGCTTCTAGGGGACATCATGGTGGAAGACCTGCTGACGACCGAGGCGTGTGCGCGCCGGAGCGAGGTCACGGATTGCGCGACCTGCGACGTGCGGGCGCTGGCGGTCTGCGCCGCCATGGCGCCCAGCGAGTTGCCCGAGCTCGACGCCATCGTCCGGCATGTCGCCCACGGCGCGAAGTCGACCTTCATTCATCAGGGCGAGGAAGCCCGGGCCGTCTTCTCGGTCACCAAAGGCGTGGTGCGGCTCTACAAGATGCTGTCGGACGGGCGGCGGCAGGTGATCGGCTTCGCCATGCCCGGTGACTTCCTGGGCCTTGCCTTGCACAATCGCTACGGCTTCTCTGCCGATGCGGTCGACGACGTGACGCTCTGCCGGTTCGATCGCGTCGAATTCGATCGGCTGATCACCGACAAGCCGCATTTCCTGCGCCGCCTGCATGAATTCGCCACCCATGAGCTGGTCATTGCCCAGGAGCAGATGATGCTGATCGGGCGGCGTTCGGCCGAGGAGCGCCTCGCGGCCTTCCTGGTCGGCATGCGCGGCCGCTGGGCCCGCATCACCGCGCCCTCGGTGACGATCCAGCTGCCGATGCAGCGCCTCGATATCGCCGACTATCTGGGGCTGACGATCGAAACGGTCAGCCGGACCCTGACCAAGCTGGCGCGCGACAAGATCATCCTGATCGTCCCCGACGCCGTCAGGGTGCTGGACGAAGGCCGGCTCGCCGCGCTGGCGCGCGGCTGAGCCGCCGGACCGGCCGGAGCCGGCCGGGCGGTTCCGCCCTCAATGCGCCATCAGCACCGGAATGGTGGTGGCGGTCAGGATGTCGCGCGTGGTGCCGCCGAGCACCCATTCCCTGAGCCGCGAGTGGCCATAGCCGCCCATGACGACGAGATCGGTCGCGCCGCGGCCGGCCTCGTCGATCAGCACCTGGGCGATGCTGCGCCCCTCGGACGCGATGGCCTTGACGTCGACCTTGCCGCCATGGCGCGTCAGGTGCCTGGCGATATCGGCGGCGGGCGCGCCGCTTTCGCTCGGGTCGGCATCGACCATGACCAGATCGACGCGGCTTGCGGCGGCGACGAAGGGCAGGGCCTCGGCCACCGCGCGCGCCGCGTCATGGGTGTCGCGCCAGGCGACCAGGATGCGCTGGATCGGTCCGCGCGCCGGCAGGCCGGGCGGCACGAACAGCGTGCCGCGGCCGCTGTCGGACAGGACGGCTTCGGCCAGCCCGTCCCAATTGGTGCCGTCGCCGCCGCGATAGGGCGCGGTGGTGATGAACAGGTCGGCCACGCGCGCCGCCGACGTCGCCGCCAGGCTGAGTTCGCCCAGGCGCTGGTCGCACCGGGCGAGCTCGACCGGCAGGCCGGAGCGGGTCAGCCGCGCCAGCAGCCGCGCCGCGGTCGCGTCGCCCTGGGTGATGGCCGCCTGTTCAAGCTCGGTGAACACGGTTGCCGCCGCAGCCGCCGCCTCCGGGGTCGCCATCATGGCGATATCGGGCATGACATTGGTATAGAGGCCGGTGACATGGGCGCCCCGGCCAGCGGCCAGAAGCTCCGCATAAGACAGCCGCGTCTCGTCCTCGACGCCGCCGTCGAGATGCACAACGATGTCCTTCACCATGTCCCGCCTCCGGTCTGCCATGCCTGTCGGCGAACGATCGCCTGGCTTTGGTCCCAGGGATCGCCTGGGCTTTTCGCCCAGGATGACATCCGGGGCCAAGACGTCGCCTTGCCCGCGACAAGCCCGGGCAAGGCGAGTTCCGCCCAGTCTAGACGCTCGAGACGCGTTTGGGATCCCGATGGGTGCCGGCTCCGCCGCATGGCGGCCCTTCGTCCGAAGCCGGCGCGGATGCCAAGATTTGGCCGTGATCCGGGTTTCGCCGATCCGACGGCGCCAGCGCGCCGCGACAGGTTGGGATCAGGCCGCCCGTTTCGGCGGCTGCAGCTTCTCGACCATGCCCTGAACCGATTGGGTCACGCTCTTGAACTCGCCGGCATAATCGGCGCTCGCGCGGTTCCAGAATTCGGTATGAAGCCGGGTCAGGGCGTCGGGGTCCTTGGCGTCGGTCAGGGCGGCGAAGAAGTCGCGCTGGGCGTCGAGCCGTTTCATCGCGAAGCTGAAGGTTTCCTCGACCAGGTGCTGGCCAGCGGTCAACACGTCGCGCTGGCTCTCCAGAAGGCTCTGCATCATCACCGGTGCCGCCGCCGCCATGGCCACCAACGTCTCGCGGCTGTCGGCAGGTTCGGACGTCGTTTCGAATTTCGGGTCTCGGCTCGCCATCGTGGCCTCCCTCGGTCGAGCGTGATCAATGCCTTGCATCCGGCCGCCGGGCGCGCGGAGCGCGTCGGCGCCGGCCGGACGCCAGACGAGCACCAGCCCTTCTTCGGCCGGGGGCCAAAGAAATTCACCCCGTCCGGACAGGGACGGGCGGCAGGCGCTGTTGCGAACGCGGCGACGATGGCGCCGGCTTTTCGGCCTTTGTGAGGCGCCGGGCGGCCCGGATCAAAATCTCCGGCCGGTCAGGTTTTCAACCGGTAGCCGGTCTTGAAGATCCAGCCGACCACCCCGATGCAGGCGGCCAGCATGAGTGCGGTCGCGCCCAGGCTGATGCCGATGTGGACGTCGGCTATGCCGAAGAAACTCCAGCGGAAACCGCTGATCAGATAGACCACCGGGTTGAACATGGCGACGTTCTGCCAGAACGGCGGCAGCACGCTGACCGGATAGAAACTGCCGCCGAGAAAGGTCAGCGGGGTGATCACCAGGAGCGGGATGACCTGCAGCTTTTCGAAGCCGTCGGCCCACACCCCGATGATGAAGCCGAACAGGCTGAAGGTCACCGCGGTCAACACCAGGAAGGCCAGCATCCAGCCGGGACGGGCGATCTGCAGCGGCACGAACAGGCCGGCGGTGGCCAGAATGATCAGGCCGAGAATGATCGACTTGGTCGCCGCCGCGCCGACATAACCGATGACGATCTCGACATAGGAAATCGGCGCCGACAGGATTTCGTAGATCGTGCCGGTGAAGCGCGGGAAATAGATGCCGAACGAGGCGTTGGCGACACTCTGGGTGAGCAGCATCAGCATGATCAGGCCGGGCACCAGGAAGGCGCCGTAGCTGATGCCCTCGATCTCGGTGATGCGCGAGCCGATGGCGGCGCCGAACACCACGAAATAGAGCGAGGTCGAAATAACCGGCGAGACGATGCTCTGCAGCAGCGTGCGGAAGGTGCGCGACATTTCGAACAGGTAGATGGCGCGGATGGCGTGCAGGTTCATGATTTTTTGCTGACCAGGTCGACGAAGATGTCCTCGAGCGAACTTTGCGTCGTGTGGAGGTCGCGGAACCGGATGCCCGCCTGGTTGAGGTCGGCGAGCAGGGCCGCGATGCCCGAGCGCTCGCGCGTGCCGTCATAGGTGTAGATCATCTCGCTGCCGTCGCCGTTCAGCGTCAGCGCGTGGTCGGAAAGCGTTTCGGGCAGGGCGTCCAGCTTGGCCGTCAATTCGAGGATCAGCTGCTTCTTGCCGAGCTTGCGCATCAGCTCGATCTTGTCTTCGACCAGGATGATCTCGCCGTGGTTGATCACGCCGATCCGGTCGGCCATCTCCTCGGCCTCTTCGATGTAATGGGTGGTCAGGATCACCGTGACGCCGGAATCCCGCAGCGTCCGGATGACCTGCCACATGTCCTTGCGCAGCTCGACATCGACGCCGGCGGTCGGCTCGTCGAGGAACAGGATCTGCGGCTCGTGCGACAGCGCCTTGGCAATCAGCACCCGGCGCTTCATGCCGCCGGACAGCGTCATGATCTTGCTGTCCCTCTTGTCCCAGAGCGACAGGTCCTTCAGCACCTTGGTGATGTGCGCGGGGTTCGCCTTCTTGCCGAACAGGCCGCGGCTGAACGACACCGTGGCCCACACCGTCTCGAAAGTGTCGGTGGCGAGCTCCTGCGGCACCAGGCCGATCATCGCGCGGGCCGCCCGGTAGTCCCTGGCGATGTCGTGGCCGTCGACGCTGACCGAGCCCGTGGATGCATTGACGATGCCGCAGATGATGCCGATCAGCGTGGTCTTGCCGGCACCGTTCGGTCCCAGCAGGGCAAAGATCTCGCCCCGCCGGATCTCCAGATTGACGGTCTTCAGCGCCTGAAAACCGGATGCATAGGTCTTGGACAGGTTGGCGACGGATATGATCGGCTGCATGGAACGAGTTTAGCCGATCCGCAACCTGGACACGAGCCCGGGCCTGCCCAAAGTCCGCTTCGGAGAACGTTTTCCTGTGGGACGGGGGCCGGGCGGGCTCATTCCGGCAGGACTTTCAAGGCGATGACGCCGCCGATGATGAGCGCCACGGCTGCCATGCGCGCCGCGCTTATCGTTTCGCCGAACAGGGCGAGCCCGGCGATGACCGAGCCGGCCGCCCCGATGCCGGTCCAGACGGCATAGGCCGTGCCGAGCGGCAGGACCTTCAGCGCCTGGGTCAGCAGTGCGAGGAAGATGACGAGGGCGGCCACCGAGGCGGCGGTCCAGCCATGGCGGCTGTAGCCGTCGGAGAGCTTGGTGGTGACGGCCCAGGCGACATCGGCGAGGCCGGACAGGATGAGCAGGGTCCAGGCGGATGCGGGCGACATGGACAGGTGATCCCTTGGGGTTCGGGCGCGGGCGCTCAGGCGAGCTTGAGCACGGCGACGCCGGTGATGATCAGGCCGACGCCGGCGAGCCGGAGGCCGGAGACCGTCCGCTGGGCGAGCCGGAACCAGCCGTTCCGGTCGACCAGGACGGACGCGAGCTGCTGGCCGGCGACCGTCAGGCCGACGGCGGCGGCCGTGCCGATGACCGGGATCGCGGTGAACAGCGTGGTGACATAGGTCGCTCCGGCAAAACCGCCGAGCCAGCCCCACCAGGGCATGGCGGCGAGGCCGGGCAGGGGCGATGTGCGCGGCTGCCGGCGGAGGGCGAGCAGCAGCCCGGACAGGCCGGCCATGGTGATCGTGGCGACGAAGAAGCTCACCGCCGCGACCGCGAAGGGCGCGCCGAGATCCTGGCGCAGAAGGGCATTGACCGCGCCCTGCACCGGCAGCACCGCGCCGGCGACGAGCGCGAACATCAACCATCCCGGATGCGGCCTGGCCGCGCCCGGACCGCCGGGCTGGCCGAACACGACCGCCGCCGCGCCCAGCAGGACCCCGAGCGTGCCGGCCAGGGTGAAGAAGCCGGGGCCGCGCGCCGGCACGCCCAGCAGCCCGAAACTGTCGAGGGCGAGCGATGCCAGCATCTGGCCGGCGATGATCAGGCCGACGCTGACCACGGCGCCGAGCCGGGGCAGCAGCAGGATGGTCGAGACGACGTAGAAGGCGCTCGCGGTGCCGCCGACGGCGTGCCACCAGGCGACGTGAGGCAGCTCGGCGAGCGCCGCGAAAGTGCCGGTGGCGAGCGCCAGCAAGGCCAGAAGTGCGGTGCCGACGATCAGTTGCAAGGTCGTCGCGGTGAACGGACTGCCGGTCGCCTTGGCGAGTTGTGCATTGGCGCCGGCCTGCACGGCGAGCAGGCCGCCGGCGACGAAAGACAGCGGGATGAAGAGCGTGTCCATGACGGATATCCTGGGGCGGCGCCCGGGGGCCGATCGCCGCTTGATGGTGGTGAGATCAGGCCAGGTCGGGCCGGTTGCCGAGGGCGGGAACGGCGAGGCCGCGCTGGACCGCCGGCCGGGCGCCGATCGTCTCGAACCAGCGGGCGAGATGCGGATAGGCGCCGAGCTCGACGCCCAGGTGCCGGAGCCCGGCATGGATCCAGGGCCAGGTCATGATGTCGGCGATGCCATAGCTCTCGCCGGCGAGGAAGGCCCGCTTGCCGAGTTCGCCGTTCAGCACGTTCAGGACGCGGGCGGTCTCTTTCTCGAACCGGCCGATGACAAAGGGGATCTTGTCCGGCGCGAAGACCTTGTAGTTCCACAACTGCCCGAGCGTCGGCCCGACATGGGCGGCCTGGAACAGCAGCCATTGCAGGGCGACCTGGCGGTCCTCCTCACTCGCCGGCACGAAGCGGCCGGAGCGCCGGGCGAGATAGGTCAGGATGGCGCCGCTCTCGACCACCGTGCGGCCCTGGTCGGGATCGACGATGACCGGGATCTTGTTGTTCGGGTTGAGCGCCAGGAAGGCCGGCTTGTGCTGGTCGCCGCGCTCGATGTCGACGACATGGACCTGGTAGGGCAGGCCGGTCTCTTCCAGCATGATCGAGGCCTTGTGCCCGTTCGGCGTCTGGTAGGTGTGCAGCTGGATAGGGGTCATCCGCGGGTTCCTGGCATATCCGGCGCGGCGCGCCGGTTCGATGCCAAGATGGTCGGTGCATAAACGCCGCGCGATCTGCGTTCGCGCCGCATATCTCTGCAAAAGCGCACAGTGACATGCTAGGTTGCACCGAAATCCACGGGGCACGACCGATGCAAGGCCCGATCGACTGGGAAGACCTGCGCTACGTTCTCGCCGTGGCCGATGCCCGCTCGCTGGCGAGCGCCGCGCGGGCGCTCGGCGTCAACCACACGACCGTGCTGCGGCGGGTCAACGCCTTCGAGCGGCGGCTCGGCCTGCGCCTGTTCGACCGCCTGCCGGCCGGCTACGCGCTGACCGGCGGCGGCGAAGAGCTGCTCGCGACGGCGCGCAGCATGTCGGCGACCGTGACGGCGCTCGAACGTCGGCTGGCCGGCCAGGACCTCCGGCTCGAGGGCACGCTCCGGGTCACCACCACCGATACGCTGATGGCCTCGGTCCTGCCGCCGCTGATCGCCCGGTTTCGCCTGGCCCATCCGGGCATCCTGATCGAGATCGCCACCGCCAATGCGCTGGCCAACCTAACCCGGCGGGATGCCGATGTGGCGATCCGGCCGGCCAGCGATCCGCCGGAAGCCCTGGTGGGCCGCCGGGTCTCGGGCATTGCCTTTGCGCTTTATGCGGCGTCCGCCGCGGTGCCGCCGCAGGGGGCCGCCCAGGACTTCGCGAACCAGGACTTCGTGAACCAGGATTTGGCGAACCACGATTTGGCGAACCGAAACTGGATCGCGCCGGACGACAGTCTGGCCTCGTCGACGATCGCCCGCTGGATGCGCGCGACCCTGCCGGGGGTGAGGATCGCGTTGCGCGCGGATTCGCTCGTGGTGATGCGCAACGCCGCGCTTGCCGGCCTCGGCGTCGCGGCGTTGCCCTGTTATCTCGGCGACCGGACGCCGGGGCTTGCCCGCATCCACGCTCCCATTGCCGCCATGGCGACCGATCTCTGGGTGCTCACCCACGAAGACCTCAGGCGTACCGGCCGGGTCAGCGCCTTCACCGAATTCATGGCGGCGGCGCTCGGCGCCGAGCGCGACCTGCTGGAGGGGCGCAGTGCCCCGTGACGGCGCGCGCCGGTCTTCCGCTATTGTCGTCATGGCCGCCATGCCGGCGCCGCAGGCCATCGCCCCGTCGATCGAATTGACAGGCGTGGAAGCCCCCCGCTAGCATTGATGACAATACGCCAATATCGCTGAACAATACGGACGCGCGAAGCCGCGACCATGATCGAGAGGGACAGCAGAGATGAGCCATCCAGCAACCGGCGAGATGTCAGGCAAGCCGGCTCCGGTCATCGATGTCGATCCCTATGCCGATGACGTGCTGAACGAGCCCTATGCCATGCATGCCGCGGTGCGCGGCGCGGGCGCGGTGTCCTATCTCAGCCGCTATGGCGTTTATGTCATGGGCCGGCATCGCGACATCCAGCCGGCGCTGAAGGACTGGGAGACCTTCTCGTCGACCGGCGGCTCGGGTCTCGCCGATATCAGGAAACCGGATGCCTGGCGGCCGGGCAGCCCGATCGTCGAGGTCGATCCGCCCGACCATACCAAGGTGCGCACCGCGCTGCAGCGGATCCTGTCGCCCGCGGTCATCCGCCAGTGGCGTGAGGAATTCGAGCGCGAGGCCGATCGCCTGGTCGTCGAGCTGGTCGAGCGCGGCGAGTTCTGCGGCGTCGACGACCTCGCCGAGACCTATGTCGCCAAGACCTTTCCCGATGCACTCGGGCTCGCCTGGTCGCCCGAGCGGCGCGCCAACCTGTTCCTGCTGGGCGAACTGAATTTCGACGGGCAGGGGCCGCGCAATGCCCGCTACGAAGCGACCCAGCGCCGGGCGGACGAGATCACCGACTGGTACAACAACAGCATGAAGCGCGAGAGCCTGGTGCCGGGCGGCTTCGGCGAGAAGATCTTCCTGGCCTCCGATGCCGGCGACATCGCGCCCGACATCGCGCCTTTGCTGGTGCGCTCCTTTCTGCGCGGCGGCCTCGACACGACCACCAGCAGCATTTCGGCGGCGCTCTGGTATCTGGCGAAAGATCCCGCGCAATGGGCGCTGCTGCGCCAGGACCCGGCGCGCGCGCGCCAGGCGCTGGAGGAGGCCATGCGGCTCGAAACCCCGATCCAGAACGTCTGCCGCCAGACCATGCGTCCGGTGGTCGTCGACGGCACGCTGATCGAGAACGACAGCAAGGTGCTGATGATCCTGGCTTCCGCCAATCGCGATCCCGATTATTGGGAACGCCCCGACGACTATGACCTGACGCGCTCGACGCTCGGCCATCTCGCGCTCGGCAACGGCATTCACATGTGCATCGGTCAGATGATCGCCCGGCTCGAAGGCGAGGCGGTGCTGAAGGCCATGGCCAACCGGGTCGGCGAAATGACGCTTGCCGGCGAGCCGACGCGCAGCCTCAACAACAACCTGCGCAGCCTCAAGACGCTGCCGCTGCACGTCAAGGCGGCTTGAGGTCGTCATGCCCGACGTCACCTTCATCCAGCCCGACGGCAAACGCGTCACGCTCGCGGTCAAGAGCGGCGACAGCGCCATGCTGGCCGCCTTGCGCAACCAGGTGCGCGGCATCGTCGCCGAGTGCGGCGGCTCCATGGCCTGCGCCACCTGCCATGTCTATGTCGACCCGGCCTGGTTCGACCGGCTCGACCCGGTTTCGCCGACCGAAGACGAAATGCTCGGCGTCACCGCCGCGCCGCGCCGGCCGAACAGCCGGCTCGCCTGCCAGATCGCCATGTCCGACGGGCTCGACGGTCTCGTGCTGGAGGTCGCCGAGGCGCAGATCTAGCTCTGGATTCGGACCATCGCGGATCAGCCTTGCGGATGCCGCCATGGCGTCCGCGCGGCCGGCGCGCCATGTCAGGCGCGCGCCATGTCATGTGAGGAAAGACGGCCAATGAGTTCGGGCATCGTTATCGTCGGCGGCGGCCAGGCCGGCCTGCAGACCGCGATCTCGCTTCGCGAAGAGGGCTATGAGGGCAAGGTCACGCTGATCGGTGCCGAAAAAAGCGTGCCTTATCAGCGCCCGCCCTTGTCCAAGGCCTTCCTGCTCGGCGCCGTCGACGAGACCGGCCTGCATCTTCGGCCGCAGGCCTTCCTGGAAAAGCTCGGCATCGATCTCGTCCAGGGCGTGGACGTGGTCGCCATCGACCGCGAGGGCCGCGCCGTGGCTCTCGCCGACGGCACGCGTCGCGCCTATGACCATCTCGTCATTGCCACCGGCGCCCGCAACCGGCTCTTGCGGGTCGACGGCGCGGAGCGTGGCGAGGTCGCCTATCTCCGCTCGATCGACGATGCCCGGGCGCTCCAGCAAAAGCTCGCCGGCGCCGCCGATATCGTGGTGATCGGCGCCGGTTTCATCGGGCTCGAATTCGCCGCCGTCGCCGCCAAGCTCGGCCGCCGCGTCCATGTCGTCGAGGCTGGCCCGCGGCTGATGGCGCGCGCGGTCAGTGGCGCTTGCGCCGGCTATTTCCAGGGCAGGCACGAGAGCTGGGGCACGGACTTTTCCTTCGATGCCCAGGTCGTGGCGATCGAGCACGATGCCGCAGGCGTCACCGGTGTCCGGCTCGGCGACGGCCGGGTGCTGAAGGCCGACCTGGTGGTCGCCGGCATTGGCGTCGTGCCCAATGCCGAGCTCGCCGCCGAGGCTGGCCTTGCCGTCGACAACGGCATTCTCGTCAATGCGCACCTGGTCACCAGCGACGCCGCGATTTCCGCGATCGGCGACTGCGCCGTCCATCCGAGCAGCTTTTCCGGCGGGATGATCCGGCTGGAATCGGTGCAGAACGCCGCGGATCAGGCGCGCACCGTCGCCGCCCGTCTCGCCGGCCGCCCGGACGCCTATCGGGCCGTGCCCTGGTTCTGGTCGGACCAGGGCGACAGCAAGCTGCAGATGGCAGGCCTCACCGCCGGCCATGACCAGGCCGTGCTGCAGGGCGCCCTGGCCGATGGCCGGTTCTCGATCTTCTGCTTCAAGGACGGCCGGTTCCTCGGCGTCGAATCGGTCAACAAGCCGGCCGACAACATGCTGGCCCGCCGCCTGCTCGCCGCCTCGCCCGACCTGACGCTCGCCGATTTCGAGGCCTGCGGTTTCGACCTGAAGACACTCGCCGGCGCCTCCGGACGTGAGGGCCGCGCGCGCGGGTGAGGGGGCTCCCTCACGAAAAAAGGCCGTGAAATCAACCCTCTCCCAAAGGGAGAGGGTGCCGGCGTAGCTGGCGGGTGAGGGGACGTCCATGTCCGGATGGGGCGGCATGCGGCGCGGGCGCCGGCTGCATCCTTAAGAGGTTACGCCCCTCACCCGGCGCCTGACGGCGCCACCCTCTCCCCATGGGAGAGGGTTGGTTCGCATGCGCTTGGCGACCAATATTCGATCGTCCCGCGACGGTTGCAGTTCCACCCGGTCGGCAACTGATCTGTCCTTGCATCCTGCCTTGGATCGTCGAACACTGCCGTGGCATCTGCCGCCAACGGAATTCGGCTAAATAGTATCGATATTCAATACGGTCGTGTTGATTTAGCTCGCCGGCTGCGACATAATTGCCCAACAAATCGGCTTCACGCGCCCATCGGCCTGATGCGCGCGCCGGCCGCAACAGCAATCTGGGCAAGGCAATGAGCAAGAACGGGCGTCTTTCACCGGTCGACGAGCGGCTGTTTCTCCAATCGGTCGCCCGCGCCCTCGACGTTCTGGAAGCCTATGCCCAGAGCCCGCGGCCGAAATCGCTCGGCGAGATCGCGGCCAGCGCCGGAGTCAACAAGAGCGCCGCCCAGCGCATCGGCCAGACTCTGCTGAGCCGTGGTTATCTCGAGCGCGCCGATGACGGCGGCCTGACGCTCGGCCGGTTGTTCCTCGACCGGTCCTTCGACTATCTGCGCTCCAATCCGCTGATCGAGCGTGCGACCCCGGTGCTGATGGATCTGCGCAAGATGGCGGGCGAGCGCGTCGATCTCAGCCTGTTCGACAGCAAGTTCGACGACCTCTCGGTGGTCTATGCCATTCGCCTGCAGAGCAAGCGCGAGACCTTCTATGCGACGCTCGCCGGCCGCCGCATCCCGACCTTCACCTCGTCGGGCGGTCGCGCCTGCCTGGCGCTGCTGCCTGACGAACAGGTGCAGGACATTCTCGACCGTTCGGAAAAGCGGCCGATGACCCAGAAGACCATCACCGATATCGACAGGGTCTGGGACAAGATCCGCGAAATCCGCCGCGAGGGCTATTCCTACGCGGTGGAAGAGGCCCTGATCGGCGAGATCGTGCTGGCCGCGGCGATCAAGAACAATGCCGGTCATCCCGTCGGCGCGGTGCACATCGCCGGCTCGCTCAGCGAATGGTCGGTGGAAGACTTCCGCAAGCGCTTCGCGCCGCTCGCCATCGAGGCCGCCCGCGCGCTCAGTACTTAAGATTGGTGGGCTGGCGCATCAAACTCCCAACGACGGGGACGGCAGTGCTGGACGTCACCCCCGGCGCCCGAGCGTAGCGAGGGCGGGAAGGGGGTTCAGGAGTCCACAGGCCGCGCTCTCCGCACCAACGTTCAGGTGGTTTCGCGGCGTCGACGGACAAGCCCTGCAACCCCTGGATTCCCTTCCCCTCGTCCCGGCAGAAGCGAGGGCTTCTGCCGGGCTCGGCCGGGAATGACGTAGAGATTTTTTTGGCTTCGTCGAGCCCGGACCGACGCGATGCCTTCCGCACGGGCGCGGCGACGTGCCCCTGGAATCGTGTGACGGTCGGTGCGGCTAAGCTCCCGCCCGAACCGCTTACTCCGCCGCCGCCTTCAGCGACAGCATGGCCCAGCCCGGCCAGACGCCCGAGGCGGCGCGCTGGTATTGCGGGGCGATGTCGATCTTGGCGCCGAGCACATGGGCGGCGTCCCAGGGCCAGCGCGGATTGGCGAGGGCCGCCCGGGCAATGGCGATCAGGTCGGCCTGGCCCGAGGCGACGATTTCCTCGGCCTGTTCCGGCGTGACGATCAGGCCGACGGCGCGCACGGGAATGCCGGCCTCGCGCTTGACCTGTTCGGCGAAGGCGACCTGGTAGCCGGGGCCGACCACCACCTTCTGGCTCGGATCGAGCGCGCCGCTCGACACGTCGACATAGTGGCAGCCGCGCTGCTTCAACGCCCGGGCGAAGGCCGAGGCCTCGTCCGGCGTGATGCCGCCGTCGATCCAGTCGGAGCCGGTGAGCCGGACGCCGAGCGTCACGCCGGGGGCGGCGGCGCGCACCGCTTCGAACACCTCGAGCGGAAAGCGCAGCCGGTTTTCCAGCGCGCCGCCATAGGCGTCGCTCCGCCGATTGCTGATCGGCGACAGGAACTGGTGCAGCAGATAGCCATGGGCGGCGTGCAACTCGATCAGGTCGAAGCCGGCGCGGACCGCTCGGGCCGCCGCATCGGCGAAGGCCGCCCGGATGCGGACGAGATCGGCGGCCTCGGCGGCGCGCGGCACCGGGCCGCTGCCGAAGGCGATGGCGGAAGGCGCCAGTGTCGGCCAGCCGCCGTCCTCCGGCAGGATCGGCTGGCCGCCGAGCCAGTGGACGGCGGTCGAGCTCTTGCGGCCGCCATGGAACAGCTGGATGCCGAACCTGGCCGGCGCATAGGCGCGGATCGAAGCCAGGACGCGCGCCAGATTGGCTTCGTTGTCGTCGTTATAGAGGCCGATATCGCCAGCGGTCGGGCGTCCGTCGGCCTCGACCGCTGTCGCCTCGATCATGACCAGGCCGGCGCCCGAGGTGGCGAGCGTGCCCCAGTGGATCAGGTGCCAGTCGGTCGGGTTGCCGTCGACGGCGCTATATTGCGCCATCGGGGCAATGGCGATGCGGTTCGCATAGGTGTGCGGGCCGAGCGTGATCGGGGTGAACAGCTTGCTGGTCATCCGGCTATCCAGGGCATGAGAACGGGCAGGGCGGCCGGGTCACGGCCGCCCCTCGTGACGGGAAGATGGGTGGTCAGCCGGCGGCGGCGGCGTCCGTGCGGGCGGATGCCGGCTTCAGCGTGATCCGCTGGATCGTCGCGGCATCGACCGCCGCGCGCGAATAGACGAAGGGCACGAATTCACCCTTGGCCCATTTCACCGAGAGGTCGCGGTAATGCGGCGACCGGCTGTCGCCGGACTGACCCGGCGCGTTGATGCAGAAGCTCGCATCCCAATTGCCGACATCCAGCACGAAGCGCACCGAGGCGCCGGTCGTCACGCGGAAATCCTGCGGCCGGTAGGCGGCATGCATGACGGTGGAGGCGCTGCCGCCCTTGGCCAGCGGGCCGACATCGAGGCTTTTTGCGGCCTCGGCCCCGGCGATCGCGCTCAGGGAATGTTCGAAATAGCCATGATGCAGCTGGCCCCACTGCCAGGCCTCGGGATCCGGCCCCAGCCGGGCGAGGCCGTCGCGATAGGCGGCGGCGAGCGTCTCCGCGAGCATCCGGTCGCGGCCGGCGACCGGGTCGGCGCCAAACTGGGCGCCGGGCTGTTCCAGCGCCTGCAGCATGCCTTCGACATCGCCGGGCGCCATCAGGGCGCGCAGGCGCTTGTCCGGCACGAACAGGATGAGCAAAGCCGGCTTCAGGTGCTTGGTGAACCAGAGCTCGGAGAGCGCGCCGGCGGCCGAATCGGCATGCAGCGCATTGTCCCAGGTGACCAGCATCGTGCGTGCGGCGGCGAGATCGGCGTCGGCGTCGGGCTGGATCGCCTGGACCAGCTTCTGCAGCCGGCGTGCCGGCACGGAAACGACGTCGGCCTGCAGCGCCAGCGAGGCGGCGATCGTGTGCTTGGCCGCCTTGCCGGCCTGGCCGAACACCTCCTGGAGACGCACGGCCCGGCTGTTTTCCAGCCATTCGTAGCCGACCCGGGTCTTTTCGTGGTCCCAGTCGGGGGGCATGTTGGCTTCGTTGGCGGTGGCGACGAAGCCCGCTGCCGGATTGATCGCCTGCGGCATGTCGTCGAGATCGACGAAACCGTCCCACTCGAATCGGCCGTCGCCGGGAATCGGCAGCAAGCCGTCCCAGTTGCGCCGGATCGGCGTCATTCCGAAGGGCAGCCAAGCGATGGCGCCCTCGGTGTCGGCATAGAGGTGGTTCAGCGACGGCGTGGCGAAGCGGCGGATCGCCGAACGGAATTCGCCGAGGTTCTTCGCCCGCATCGACGACAGGCCGCCGAGATAGGCGGCCGCGCCCGGCTCGAACCAGACCGAGCGGATGGCGAAGGCGATGCGCTTGCCGGCATCGGCGAAGAGCACCGGCCCGTGGCGGGTGAAGCGCAGCTGGCGCACCTGGTCGGCCGCGCCCTTGACCTGGAAGCGCTCCTCGACGATCTCCATGTCGACCCATTCGCCATTGTAGCGGTAGCGGTCGGGACGTCCCGGTTCGGTCTCATAGACATAGATGTCTTCCTGGTCCGAGCCGAAGATCGTCTGGGTGAAGGCGATCGTGCCGTTATGGCCCATCGAAATGCCGGGAACCGCCGGTTCGCCGGCGCCGATCACGTCGAGGCCCGGCGCGCTCAGGTGGACGAGATAACGCAGCGACGGCACCGCGTGGGTGCGGTGCGGGTCGCCGGCCATCACCGGGCGACCGGTCTCGGTCCGCTCGGGCGCCACCACCCAGTTGTTCGAACCGGTCCAGGTGTGCTCGCTGACCACCTCGGCGAGGTCGTTCAGCTTGACCCAGTGGCCGGCGTCCTCAAGCCTCGCGGCGAGGCGCTCGGAGGAAAAGGTCACCCCGGCGGTGGCGAGCTTGAACAGGTCCAGCACTTCGACCGGCACGTCGCGCAAGTCGACATCGCCGGCATTGCCCGGGACCACATGCGGCTCCAGGTTCTTGCGCAAAAGGTCCGTGGCATCGCCATAGGCCGAGACGATGCTGGCGCGCAGCACCTCCGACAGGGCGTTGCGGGTGAGCGCGTGGCTGCGGATGCGCACCACGTCCTCAGCCTGCCACTTGGCCGGCTTGCTGTTCGCCAGGGCGAATTCCGGCGGCAGGCGCGCCGGCTCGCGCTCGGTCAGCTCGACATAGGCGTTGATGCCGCGGACGAAGGCCTGGAAGATCTCCTCGGCATCCGGCGCATAGCTGACCCATTCCCGGGCCATGTCGCCACGGAACAGGAAGGCGCGCGAGGCCTGGTCCTGGGCGAGATAGCCCGGTCCGAAATCGCGGGCGAGCAGGCCGAGGCCACGCTTGCGCCAAAGATCGATCTGCCAGAGCCGGTCGCGGGCCGCGTTGAAGCCTTGCAGAAAGAACAGATCCGCCTGGTTCTCGGCGCGCAGATGCGGAATGCCCCAGCGATCGACCAGGATCTCGGCCTGGCCGGACAGGCCTTCGATGGCAATGATCTCGTCATCCGTGACGATGTGGGTCGGCTTGGACATGGAATTTCCCGGGCTTGGATGGGCGCTTGCGCCGGCCTGCCTTCGCTTCGGCCAACACTGATCGCATCGAACAACAATACGATCGACTTGTTAGTGAATATGATTGTCGCAGATCTCGGTTCTGCGCAAGAGGGCCGCCTTGTGCCCCGAGATCATGCTGCAACTGCTAACAAATTGTGCGATGCAGCAAGAAAAAGCCATTTGACAGGTACCGGGGTCCGTAGCAGGTTAGCGATATAACCGTATCGTTAGACAATATAAACTTCTCAACCGAGGGTACGATCATGGCGTCACTGTCTCGCCGTCACATGCTCACCATTCTGGGCGCGAGCGTTGCCGCTCCGGCCATCGTCAGGGCGCAGGAAACCGGCCCGATCAAGATCGGCGGCATGCTGCCGCTGTCCGGCCCGGCCAGCATCGAGGGCCACCAGATCATTCTCGGCCTGCAGTTCGCGGTCGAGGAAGCCAATGCCCGGGGCGGCGTGTTCGGCCGCAAGCTCGAGCTCGTCATGGAAGACGACGAGAGCAACTCGACCAAGGGCGTCACCGCCGTGCGCAAGCTGATCGAGCGCGAGAAGGTGCCGTTCATCATCGGCACCTATGCCACCGCCGTGGCCTCGGCCGGCTCCAAGGTCGCCCGCGAGTACAAGGTGCCGATGCTGTCGGGCGGTTCGACCGGCGCGGTCGCCACCGATGAGAACCCGCCCGGCGATCCCTGGTTCTTCCGCGCCTGGCCCGACAGCAACGGTCAGGGCGAGGGCACCGCGCAGGACATCATCCGCGTGCTCAAGAAGACCAAGATCGCGATCATCCACGACAACACCAATTACGGTGTGACGCTGGCCGAGCAGGTGACCAAGGTCGCCGGCGCCGAGGGCGGCACGATCGTCTCCAAGGACAGCTACAATGCCGGCGAGCAGGACTTCTCGTCCATGCTGACCAAGCTCAGGACGCTGCGTCCCGAGGCGGTCTATATCGGCGGCTGGGCCGGCGACGGCGCCAATATCGTGCGCCAGGCGGCCGAAGTCGGCCTGCGCACCCAGTTCATCGGTTCGGGCTCCATGCTGTCGGATGATTTCATCCGCCTGGCCGGTCCGGCTTCCGAGGGCTTCGCGGTTGCCACGCTCTATGAAAGCACCACCCCGAACGAGGTCGGGCGTGCCTTCGGCGACCGGTTCCGCGCCAAGCACAAGGCCGAGGCCAATACCTTCAACTCGCTCGGCTTCGATTCGACCTCGATCGCCATCGAGGCGATGCGCCGGGTCGGCAAGGCCGACGGCGCCGAGATCCAGAAGATGCTGAAGTCCGGCATGAAGGATTTCGCCATTGCCCAGGGTCCGGCCGGCACCACGGCGGCCTTCAACGCCAAGGGCAGCGTCGATTTCCGCTGCTTCCTCGCCATCGTCCGCAACGGCCGGCGCACCTTGTCGCCGACCGGCTGAGGCATCGGCTCCGTCCTGCCGCCGGCACCGGTTCGCCTGATCGAACCGGTGCCGGCGCGCGTGACGGGCTGACCGGATTTCTTTTTGGGGCAGGGCGCTCCTCCGCCAGACGGCGCGAGGCACGGCCCGAGGACCACGCACGTGTTCGATATCGATCTTTTCCTGCAATATCTCGCCAATGGCGTCGTCATCGGCAGCACCTATGTGCTTGTCGCCGTCGGCTTGACGCTCATTTTCGGCATCCTGGGCGTGGTCAACTTCGCCCATGGCGAGTTCTACATGCTCGGCGCCTATGCCGGCATCACCGCCGTCACCATGTTCGGCGTGCCGATCTGGCTGGCGCTCGGCTTCGTGCTGGTCTTTTCGGCGGCACTCGGCTTCGGCGCGGAGGCGATCCTGCACCGGCCCATGAAGAACCGGGACGCCACCAGTTCGATCATCTCGTCCTTTGGCCTGGCGGTGGCGCTGCAGAATGCCGCCCTGCTGGTGCTCGGGCCGCAGCCGCAATTGCTGCGCACCAATCTTTCCAACGTGCCGGTCGAAATCGGCCCGGTGTTCCTGCCGCTGCAGCGCCTCTTGATCCCGATCTCCATGGTCGTGCTGATCACCGTGCTCTATTTGGTGCTGCGCTACACCTGGACCGGCCGCAGCCTGCGCGCCATGTCGCAGCACGCGACGGTGGCCAGGCTCTGCGGCGTCCGGGTCGAGCGTGTCGCGGTCGTCACCTTCATGGTCGGCGCGGCGCTCGCCGGTGTCGCCGGTCTGCTGATGTCCTCGGTCTTCCTGGTCCATCCGCTGATCGGCAACATGATCGTGCTCAAGGCCTTCACCGTGGTCATCCTCGGCGGCATGGGCAATGTCGCGGGAGCGGCCGCCGCCGGCCTGCTGCTCGGCGTCGCCGAATCCTTCACCTCGGCCTATCTCGCCAACAGCCTGCGCGACATCATCGGTTTCGTCATGGTCATCGCGGTGCTGCTGTTCCGTCCCCAGGGCCTGTTCGGCAAGGCGGTGGAGCGGTCATGAAGAACCTCATCCTGGCACTTGTCGCGATCGCGCTTCTCGCGGTCGCACCGCTCGGGCTCGGCGGTTATGAGGTCAATGTCCTCATGATCATCCTGCTCTACGTCATCCTGGCTGTCGGCCTCGACCTGGTGTCGGGCTATTGCGGCCAGTTCTCCTTCGCGCAAGGCGCGTTCTACGGCATCGGCGCCTATACCACCGCCATCATGTCGCGCGACCTGGGCACCAGCTTCTGGGTCAACCTGCCGGCCGGCATCTGCATCGCCGGCCTGTTCGGCCTCATCCTGGGCATTCCCGCGCTGCGCCTGAAGGGTCACTTCCTGGCCATCGTGACGATCGCCTTCCAGACCATCGTCTATCTCACCATCTCGCAATGGACCTCGTTCACCGGCGGCCAGACCGGCCTCGGCGTGCCGCCGGTCGGTCCGGTCAGCCTCTTCGGCGTCACCCTGTTCGAGATCGGCAGCCTCCGGTCCTACTACTGGCTGACGCTCGGCGTGGCGGTGGTGGCCTTGGCCATTGCCTGGCGCTTCGTCCACTCCCGGCTCGGCCGCGAATGGGTCGCCATTCGCGACGATGAGACGCTGGCCGCCGCCGTCGGCCTCGACACCACGCGTGCCAAGCTCACCGCCTTCGTCGCGTCCGCGGCCATGGCGGGCGCGGCCGGGGTGGTCACGGCGCATGCGCTGCGCGGCGTCACCCCTGACGATTTCACCATCTGGATCTCGGCGACCGTGGTCGCGATGATGGTGGTCGGCGGCAAGGGCACCTTCATCGGCCCGATGATCGGCGCGGCGCTCCTGACCTCCATGCCGGAGTTTCTCGGCCGCTTCGCCGAATACAAGATGTTCATCTTCGGCGTGCTGCTGGTGATCACCATCACCTTGCTGCCCGAGGGCATTGTCGGCCGCTTCAAACGACTGCGGGAGGGCTGATCATGGACAAGGTTGCGCCCATTCACGAAGCTCCCATTCTCGAAGCCAAGGGCATCACCAAACGTTTCGGCGGCGTCGTCGCCGTCAACGATGTCAGCCTCACCGTGGGCAAGGGCCGGATCGTCGGCCTGATCGGGCCGAACGGCTCGGGCAAGTCGACCATGGTCAACCTGGTCACCGGCGAACTCAGGCCGGACCAGGGCGAATTCCGCTTCAACGGCCAGGCCATCACCGCCGAGCCGTCCTACAAGCGGGCGCGCGCCGGCATGGCCCGGTCGTTCCAGATGCTCCGGCTGTTCCACTCGCTGAGCGTCGAGGACAACCTCCTGCTCGCCCACCATATCCGCATGAAGTCCAGCCTCATCGACACCGTCACCTTGCGCCGCCGGGCGATCGAGGAAGAACAGGCGGTCAGGGCGCGGGCGCGCGAAATGCTCGCCTGGTTCGACCTGGAGAAGTTCGCGCCCAATCCGGTTTCGGCACTGTCCATCGGCCAGCAGCGCATGGTCGAGCTCGCCCGCGGCATGATGAGCGAGCCGACCCTGTTCGTGCTCGACGAGCCGGCCGCCGGCCTGTCGCCGCCCAATGTCGACCGACTGATCACGCTGATCCGTCGCATGCGCGACGAGTTCGGCATGAGCATCCTGCTGGTCGAGCATGTCATGCGTGTCGTGCGCGACCTCTGCGACGAGGTCGTCGTGCTGGATTCCGGCGTCAAGATCGCCGAGGGCCTGCCGGAAGTGGTGGTGAAGGATCCGGTTGTCGTCGAAGCCTATATCGGATCGGGATGGAAGCGCCGTGCTCAAGCTTGACAAGATCGTCGCGGGCTATGGCCGCACCCGCATTCTCCACGGTGTCGACCTGCATGTGCCGAAGGGCGGGCTGGTGGCGCTGCTCGGCGGCAACGGCACCGGCAAATCGACCACGCTGAAGGCGATCGCCGGCCTGGTGAAGGTCCAGGAAGGCCAGGTCCTGCTTGACGGCAAGGACATCGACCCGGTGCCGGCCGAACAGCGCTCGGCGCTCGGCCTGTCGCTGGTGCCCCAGGGCAAGGAGGTCTTCGCCGGCATGAGCGTCGAGGAGAACCTCCTGATGGGCGCCTATCACCGGCGCAAGCACCGCCAGGAGATCGCCGAGGACCTGGAGAGCGTCTACCAGCGCTTCAAGCGGCTGCGCGAGCGCCGCAAGGTCAATGCCGGCATGCTGTCCGGCGGCGAGCGCCAGATGCTGTCCATCGGCCGCTCGCTGATGGCCCGGCCGACCATGCTGCTGCTCGACGAACCCTCGGCGGCGCTCGCGCCGCGCGTCGTCGAGGAGATCGCGGAAGCCATCCTGTCGCTGCGCGAGCTCGGCCTGACCTTGCTGCTGGTCGAGCAGAATGTCGGCATGGCGCTCGATATCGCCGACTACATCTACGTCATCCGCGGCGGCCGCATCGCCTATGAGCGCGCGGTGGGCGACGGCGTGGCGATGGAAGAACTCCAGGAATTCTATCTCGGTGGGAAAGACCATGACTGATCGGTTCCAGGGACGGGTCGCCGCGATCACCGGCGCCGCCGGCGGGTTGGGGCGCGCCACCGCCGCCATGCTGGCCAAGGAGGGCGCCCGCGTCCTGCTGTTCGACCGCGACGCGGAAGGCCTGAAACAGACCGCCGCACTCTGCCCGGGGTCGATTTCGGTGACGGGCGACGCCGCCTCCGCCGCCGATGTCGCGCGCGCGGCGCAAGTGGCGCGCGCCGAACTGGGGCCTGTGGAATTGCTGGCGGTCGCCGCCGGCATTGTCGGCCCGGCCAAGATCGCCATCGATGTCGACGAAGCCGAGTTCGACCGGGTCTTCGCCATCAATGTGAAGGGCAGCTGGCTCGCCGCCAAGCATTTCATCCCGCAGATGCGCGAGATCGGCCGCGGCTCCGTCGTGCTGTTTTCCTCCACCGCCGGTCTCGTCGGCTCGCCGCGCCTCTCGGTCTATTCGGCCTCCAAGGGCGCGGTGACCATGCTCACCCGGAGCCTCGCCAAGAACCATGCGGCCGAGAACATCCGGGTCAATTGCGTCTGCCCCGGCACCATCGATACCGCCATGGCCTATGCCTCGATTTCGCAAGCCGGCGATGCCGCCGCGCAAGCCGAGGCCGAAGCCTTCCAGAAGGCCCAGCACCCGATGAACCGCTTCGGCACCGCCGACGAGGTCGCCGGCGCCGTGCTTTATCTGCTCAGCGACGCCGCCGGTTTCACCACCGGCGTCGCGCTGCCCGTCGATGGAGGTCGCGTTGCCTGATCCGACACGCTTTGCCGGCAAAGTCGCCATTGTCACCGGTGCCGCCCGCGGCATCGGCGCCGCCACCGCCCGGCGTTTCGCCGCCGAGGGCGCGCACGTGCTGCTGGTCGACGTCATCGCCGAAGTGAACGACACCGCCAAGGCGATCGGCGCGCAGGCGCTCATCGTCGACATCACCGCCCGCGACGCTGGCGAGACCATCGTCCAGGCCGCGCTGAAGGCCTTCGGCCGCATCGACATCCTCGTCAACAATGCCGGCATCGGCGGCTCCAAGCGGCTGGCCGATTCCGACGACGCGCTGATCGACCGGATCATCGACACCAATCTGAATTCCATGCTGCGGGTGACCCGCGCCGTCGTTCCGCACCTGCCGCGGCCCGGCGGCCGCATCGTCAATATTTCCTCGATCTTCGGCCTGGTCGGCTATCCCGGAACCACGGCCTATGCGGTGGCCAAGGCCGGCGTCGCCCATTTCACCCGCCAACTCGCCGGCGAGCTCGCCCCCGAGGGCATCCTGGTCAATGCGGTGGCGCCCGGCGTGGTCGAGACGCCGATGACCGCGGCGCGGCTGAAGGACCCGCATTACATCCGCCTGCAGGTCCAGCCGACCCCGGTCGGCCGGGTCGGCACGCCGGAGGAACAGGCCGCCGTCATCGCTTTCCTCGCCTCCGACGACGCCTCCTTCGTCGCCGGCGTGGTCATCCCCGTCGACGGCGGATATACGGCCGCGCGGCATACGCCGGCGGTGAGTAGCGAATAGCGAATGGGGAATAGCGAGTGGCGAATAGCGAATGGGGAACGGCGCTCTGCACCAGGCGCGGTCGTCCTTCGAGGGTCGCTTCGCTCCCACCTCAAGATGAGGTGGGGACGTGAATAGCATCAGGGTTGCTGATGAAGCGCTGGACGTCGTGCGCATCCGGCACCGACGCTGATGTAGCCCCTGCAATCCCACCTCCACGCAAAAGCTCCGCTTTTGCGTGGAGGTGGGAGCGAGGCGACCCTCGAAGGGCGGCTGAATTTGGTGCAATGCACTCTTTCCCCATTCGCCATTCGCAACTCACCATTCGCCCAGAAAGGACCCTCCCATGCACGATATGAGCGTCAAATGGCCCAACGGTGCGCGCTGCGCCGTCATGCTGACCTTCGACTTCGACGCGGAGACGCTGTGGACCTCGCGCGATCCCGACAATGCCAATCGCCCGGGCGTGCTGAGCCAAGGCAAATACGGCGCCAAGGTCGGCGTGCCGAAGATCCTCGACACGCTGGAAGAGGAAGGCCTGAAGGGCACGTTCTTCGTGCCGGGCTGGACCGCCGAGAACCATACCGGCCGGGTCGAGATGATCCTGAAGGGGGGCCACGAGGTCGGCCATCACAGCTATTCGCACCGCTGGGTGAGCGATGATCCGGCCGCCGAAATCGAGGAGATCGAAAAAGGCCTGGAGGCGCTGAAGCGCTCGGTCGGCGTGGTGCCGAGGGGTTACCGCTCGCCCGCCGGCGAGGTCTCGCCCGGCCTGTTCAAGCTCCTGCAGAAGCACAACTTTCTCTACGACTCCTCGTTGATGGACGACATCAACCCCTATCGCCACATCCTGGCCGACGGCACCAAGGGGCCGGTGGAACTGCCCTGGCACTGGAGCCTGGACGACGCGCCCTATGCGCTGTTCTCGGTGAAGAACCCGCGGCCGATCTTCACCAACGAGCACATGCTCAGCATCTTCAAGGCGGAGTTCCGCGAGATCTACAAATGGGGCGGCCTGTTCGACATGCTGTTCCACCCGCAGATCTGCGGCCGGCCGAGCCGCATCGCACTGCTGCGCGAGCTGATCGCCTATATCAAGACCTTCCCGGGCGTCTGGTTCGCCACCGGCACGGAAGTGGCTGAAGCCTGGGTCGCCGAATACGAGAAGCCCTGAGCGGGCAGGGGGCGGCACGGGCCGCCCCCCGCTTCGATCTTTCGCAACGCCCGGCTTTTGCGCCGGGCGTTTTGCGTAAAGCGGCGACTGCCGGGCTCAGAGCCCCGTCTTGGCCGCCACCGCCGTCATCTCGATGGCGTAACCCGGCGAGGCGAGCTTGGCTTCCACCGTGGCGCGCGCCGGCGCATGGCCGGGTGCCACCCATTTGTCCCAGACCGCGTTCATCTCGGCGATCTTGGAAATGTCGGTCACGAAGATCTGCACGCTGAGGATCCGGTCCTTGGCGCTGCCGGCGCTTTCCAGCGTCTCCTCGAGCAGCGCCAGCACCTCCTCGGTCTGGCGCGCCAGCGTATCGCCCACGGTCTTCTCCGGCACATGGCCGGCGAGAAAGACGATGCCGTTGAAAATGGCCGCGTCGCACCAGCGGTTGGTGAGGCCTACGCGCTCGATCGGCATGTTCGATAGTCCCTGGTTGTTCGTGAGATTCTCGGGGCTTCCGTCTGGGGACGGCAGCCGCACGGCATGTGCCGGACCGTCACAGTCCTGACAAGCCCGGCCAAGACGCGAATTGTCCCTGGAGTGACGAGCGCTGGGGCGAGCGAGCGCGGGCCGCGCGGGGGCCTTTACATCATGAGGGCAGCACATCGTCTTGCCCGGGCTTGTCCCGGGCATCCACGAATTCCGGCCCGCCTGAGGATCGTTGTCGTTTCGCCCTATTGCGCCGCAGGTGCCTTGCCCGCCTGCGCCGTCGCGAGCCGCTCCTGCCCGGCCTGAACCAGCCTCTCCAGCGTCGCCCGCGCCGGCGCGAAAAACGTCGTGCCGGTCTGCGGCGTCGAGAAATCCAGCAGCCGGTCGTAGGCGCCCGGCGGGTCGCCGACATACATGCGCCGCAGCATCGTCTCGATCACCCAGAGGCGCCGGGAATAGCCGATGAAATAGGTGCCGAACTCGCGCTGGCCCGGCCGGCCGAACGGCATGTTGTCGCGCAAGATGTCGTATTCGTTGCCCTCGGCATCGACGACCGTGGCCAGGGATTTATGCGATTTGCGTGGCGCGTCGTCGTCGTCGATTTCGACATTGTCGATCTTGGTGCGGCCGACGATCGCCTCCTGGAGAGGCGTCGGAACCTGCCCCCAGGCGCCGAGATCATGCAGATATTTCTGGACGACGACATAGCTGCCGCCGGCGAAATCGGCATCCTCGTCGCCGACGATCGCGGAAGCGGGCAAATCCGGCCCGGTCGGGTTCGCCGTGCCGTCGACAAAGCCCAGGAGGTCGCGCGCGTCGAAATAACGAAAGCCCGAAACCTCGTCGACGACGGTCACGCCGGCGCCGAGGCTGTCGAGCAGCAGGCGTTCGAACTCGAAGCACAGATCGGGGCGTTCGGACCGGATATGGAAGAGAAGATCGCCCGGTGTCGACGGCGCCGCGTGGACCGCGCCCTGGATCGGCGCGAAGGGTTTCAGGTTTCGCGGGCGCTTGTCGGCGAGGAGCCGGTCCCAGAGATCGCTGCCGATCCCGACGATGCACGACAGCCGGGCGGAGAGATCGCGAAACCCGACGGTCTTGACGAGATCGTCCAGCCCGTCGAGCGCCGAGCAGACCTTTGCGAGAGCCGCCGCTTCATTGGCGACGGTGACCACGAGAAACACGGCCGCTTGCGACAGCGGCGCGTCGATGCTCTGCGCCTCGATCGGCACCCGGTCCCAGTTCTTCTCCGACATGCCCAATGCTCCGCCTGTTCGTCAGGTTATAGACGCCGGGCTGGCAGCCCCGCCAGGGCTCACGCCGCTGTCACGGCCATCCATTTTTCAAGCAAGACGTGGATGGCCGGGACAAGCCCGGGCAAGACGGACGGCCACGAGCCTGGACAGGGACCATCCGGTCGTCCCGGTGCAGGCACCTGCCATCGGCCCGTCACCGGCGCGCCGACCCGCACCGCGTCATGGCCGTGCTTGTCACGGCCATCCACGTCTTTCGCGGCCAGGATGATCGCCTGTTCCGATCCGCTCCTCGTCGCTCGACACCCACTCACGCATCGGACCTCAACCACGCCACCTCCCGCCTAGCATCGCGTTCGGCGTCTTCGGCATTGGCGTAGAAGCCTGAGCGATGATCCTGGGTCCAGATGGCGACGGGTTTGGGATAGTCGCCGAAATCATCGTCGCCGGTGTGCATCTTGAGAAATTCGTCGATGTAGTAACAGAGCCCCGCACTGGTGCGGTGGATCGTCAGACGATCCTGGCCGCCGGCGCTCAAAATCTCCTTCACCAGTGTGTCGTTCATGGCCTCTCCTCCGCGCGGACCGAACGGCAACCGCGGGTGGGTTCCATTCGTGTCGAACGACCCATAGCGCTCCCTGCTCATCTCCGGCATTGCGGCCGGTTGGGACCGGTTGCCGCCGTTGACGCAGGCCGCGGCGGATCGGGCGGGCCGCCGGCAAGGCAGGCCGCGCGCGCCCGGTCGATCGATTTTGAATCGATCGATTGCCGGTTGTTCAACCGTCATGGATGTCGCCTGGATTGCAACGATGCGGCGTGATTTAATGTGGTGGCCCGGCCTGAGAGTCGTGGCCGGTCCGATAGGGCATCATGCGCGGTCTTCCCCAGCCTGTTTCGCGTCTCGATCCCCTGGGCGAGGTCCTCGCGGGCTATCGCGGCTCGCTCGTCTGGGTCGGCCTGTTCTCCGGCGTCATGAACGTGCTCATGCTCGCCGGCTCCATCTATATGCTGCAGGTCTATGACCGCGTGCTGGCGAGCCGCAGCGTGCCGACCTTGGTCGGGCTGACCGCCATGCTGCTCGTCGTCTTCCTGGTGCAGGGCCTGCTCGACGTCACCCGCCAGCGCATCCTCACGCGCATCGGCGCGGCGATCGACCGGCGCATGGCACCCCGCATCTTCGACCTGATGGTGCTGATCCCGGTGCGCGCCGGCCTGCGCCAGGACGCGCTGCAGCCGAGCCGCGACCTCGACGCCGTCAGGGCCTTCATGTCCGGCCTCGGCCCCACCACCTTTTTCGACCTGCCCTGGGTGCCGATCTTCCTCATTCTCTGCTTCATGCTGCATTTCTGGATCGGCGTGACCGCGGTCGTCGCCTGCATCGTGCTGTTCGCGGTGACGCTGCTCACCGACCGGGCGACCAAGGACCCGACCGCGGTGGTCTCCCGCGAGGCGGCGGCGCGCAGCGGTATTGCCGAGGGCGTCAAGCGCAATGCCGAGACCATTGTCGCCATGGGCATGCAGAAGGCCCTGGTCCGCCGCTACCAGGCGACCAATGGCCGTTTCCTCAAGGCGAATGAGACGGCCTCCGACGTCGTCACCAATTACGGCGCGGTCTCGCGCATTTTCCGCATGTTCATGCAGTCGGCCATGCTCGGCCTCGGCGCCTATCTGGTCATTCAGGGCCAGGTTTCCGGCGGCGTGATGATCGCCTCGTCGATCCTGATGGGCCGGGCGCTGGCGCCGATCGAGCTGGCGGTGGCGCATTGGAAAGGCTTCGTCGCCGCGCGCCAGGCCTGGGCCCGGCTGCGCCAGACCATGACGGCGCTGGGCGACCAGGCCGAACCCATGGCGCTGCCGGCGCCTCGGCGCATGCTGACCTTGGAACAGGTCTTCGCCGGCGCGCCGGGCTCGCAGGAGCCGATCGTTTCCGGACTGTCCTTCTCGCTCCTGGCCGGTCAGGCGCTGGGCGTCATCGGCCCTTCGGCCTCGGGCAAATCCACCTTGGCGCGGGTGCTGACCGGCGCCTGGCTGCCGCTGCGCGGGTCGCTGCGCCTCGATGGTGCCGAGCTGACGCAATGGAGCGCGGAAGCGCGTGGCGGCTTCATTGGCTATCTCGCCCAGGATATCGGCCTGTTCGACGGCACGGTGGCCGACAATATCGCGCGTTTCCAGCCGGATGCCGACCCGGAAGAGATCGTCAAGGCGGCGCGCGCCGCCGGCGCCGACGAGGTCATCCGCAAGCTGCCCTCGGGTTATGAGACGCGCATCGGCGAGGGCGGCATTGCCTTGTCGGGCGGCCAGCGCCAGCGCGTCGCGCTCGCCCGCGCGCTTTACGGCAATCCCTTCCTGGTGGTGCTCGACGAACCCAATGCCAATCTCGACGCCGATGGCGAGGCCGCCGTCACCCAGGCGATCCAGCATGTCCGCGACAGCGGCGGCATCGCCATCGTGGTCGCCCATCGCCCCAGCGCCATCGCGGCGGTCGACATGGTGGCCGTGATGAAGGAGGGCCGCATGGCCGCCTTCGGACCGAAGGACGAGGTGCTGAAAAAGGTGCTGGCGCCACAAAAGGGCCGCGCGTCATGAGCCCCGCTGCCCCGCCCACCGCCGCGGCCCCACCGTCCGAAGCCGCCGAGCAGGACCGGTCGATCAGCCATCTCGTTCGCTTCGGCTTGGCGCTGGTCACCGTCATGGTCGGCGGCGGCGCGATCCTGGCGGCCACCGTGCCGCTGGCCGGCGCGGTCGTCTCCCAGGGCACAGTGGTGGTCGATTCCAACGTCAAGACGGTGCAGCACCCGACCGGCGGCGTCATTGGCGAGATCCGCGTGCATGACGGCTCGCAGGTGAGCGAAGGCGACCTCGTCATTCGCCTCGACGACACCGTCACGCGGGCCAATCTGCAGGTGGTGGTCAAGCAGCTGAACGAATCCTATTCCCGCCGCGGACGGCTCGAGGCCGAACGCGACGGCATCGCCTTCGTGCTGCCGGACGAGCTCAAGGCGGTTGCCGCCGATCCCGATGTCGTCAAGGCTTTCGAGGGCGAGGGGCGGCTGTTTTCTGCGCGCCAGACCGCGCGCGAGGGGCAGCGCAAGCAATTGGCCGAGCGTATCGCCCAGATCCGCCAGGAAATTTCGGGCCTCACCGCCCAGGAGGCCGCGCGCCGCAAGCAGGTGGAGCTGATCGAGCGCGAGCTCGTCGATGTCGGCGGCCTGTTCCAGCGCAACCTGGTGCCGCGCACCCGCATGGTGGAGCTGGAGCGCGAGGCCGCGCGCCTTGCCGGCGAGGTCGGCCAGTTCGTCGCCGAGCGCGCCCGCGCCGACGGCCGCATCGCCGAGGCCGAATTGCAGATCCTGCAGATCGAGCAGGAGCTCAGGCGCGAGGTCTCCACCGACCTGCGCGAGGTGCAGGGCAAGATCGGCGAACTCGTGGAACGGCGCATCGCGGCGGAAGACCAGCTGAAACGCATCGACATCCGCGCGCCGCAGACCGGTTATGTCCACCAGCTCGCCTATCACACCGTTGGCGGCGTGGTGCAGGCCGGCCAGCCGATCATGCAGATCGTGCCCGGCAATGACGCGCTCGTCATCGAGATCCGCATCCAGCCGAACGACATCAACCATGTCGGCATCGGCCAGCCCGCCTTCATCCGCCTCACCGCCTTCCCGCAACGCACCACGCCCGAGGTGGAAGGCAAGGTGGTGCGCCTCTCAGCGGATGTCGCGCGCGACCAGCAGTCGCAAGTGAGCTTCTATACCGCGCGGGTCGCGGTGGACGAGGGCGAGCTGGCCAAGCTCCATGGCCTGAAGATCGTGCCCGGCATGCCGGCGGAGGTTTTTGTGCGGACGGGAGACCGGACGACGTTTTCGTATTTGATGAAGCCGCTGACGGATCAGGTGATGCGGGCGTTTAGGGAGCAGTGAGGGCGAAGCCCACGGCGCCGCGAGACACGAGACGATCGTTGCAACATGAGACGAGCTGCGTGCCGATCAGCAAGGGAAGGCGCGGCTCAAAAGGCGATGCGTAGCAGGACCATTGGTTGATATCGACCGCAACTAAAGATTGCAGCGATAAGATGGTAGCTGCGCAGCTCGAGCCCCGTGGCCGTCTTGTCGACGAGGGTAATCAAACCGCGCGAGCGCTTCAATCAGGCAAGCGCTAGTCACACATGAGCTGGAAGCATGCTCCGTCCGGCGAACCTGTTGTTGCCACAATCGGCCTGCGCGAAAATATCAGATGTCGCGAGATCCGGGTCTGCCGCCGGTTGGATACGAGCCACCTATCGACCGCCGATGCTGGCGCATCTTTTCGTGATTCAGGACAAATTTAGGAGAATTGCGAAAGTCACGTTGCGTCTCTATGCGCTTTCTCGATGATTCACGGCGAGGAGATCGTTGCCGTGCAAGTGCGGGCAAGGCCGCAGGGTTTCGGATTTTCCGTGCTGTCGGAGGCGCATTCAGGGAATCTTCGATCTCTACGAGCGGATTGTCGTGGTTCGTTCGCGCGTCGCCATGACAGGTTGATCGCCTTGCTGCTGCACCTGTGGCAGCTTGTCGCAGTGTCAGCGATGTGCAAGGTTTGACACGTCGTGCTCTCGTGCGACCTAGGGTTGATTTTGGCTTGAGCCGGTATGCGCGGATGGCATTGAAGATGGTTGAGACCTCACCACTGCTCGTGGCCTGATTCGGGATGTCTGGATACCGAGGAGGGCGGAGTTGCGATAGCGGTTTCCAACCAGGCGAAACGGGGGGCAGCCCTTTCGTGGCATGGATGCGTTCGACGGCCGTCCGCCTCGCGACCTCTCGATGACCAAAACCCGCGCGATCCTGGCCGCTGCCCTTGTTACGCTTGTTGCGCTGATCGGCGCGGCCTTTGCTTTCAGAGGCACGCTTGTTCCAATGTTGCCGCCGGGCGTCCGGGCGCTGTTCGAGCAACCTTCGCTGAAGTTCGGGTGGTTCTACCGGCTCAACGTCGAACTTCAGTATGAGGGCAAGCCGCTCGCCATCGAGGTGATCGTCGCTTGCAGTTCCCAGTCGCGTCAGATCCCTGGTGAAGGCCGCAGCGCCCGGGCGTTCCGGGCGCCCTATATTTACGGCGTTCGGGTCAGCGGCGGCCATGGCGTGCTGGTGCAGACACCCAATATCTGCGACCGCGACGTGGCCAAGAACCCGGTGCCGGCGGATTACCTGCCCATGGTGTTCTGGGCTCCGGATGCGGGCAATCTCGAGTTCCTGATCGCCTATCTCAACGAGCAGGCCTACGACCAGCCCGTCGCCAAGCTGAAGTTCATCCACGCCACCGTCACCGATGCCACCGAAGCCGAGCACATTGCCTGGCGAGCAACCAAGTGGCGGGACAACATCGTTCCGATCGGCGACCGCTATGCGGACCAGTTCCTCGGCCATGATTTCTTTCGCGGGCAGGGTTTCTTTCCCGCCGGCGACCCGCGCAATCGCAGCCAGTTGCGACTGGAGTGCCACTCCTATTTGCGGCAGCCCCTGCCGGAGGCGGCACGCGCCGAGTTGCGTGAACGCTGGCCGACTGACCGGCCGACCTATTGGCTGATGTCGCGGGAAGACGTGCGCCTGCTTCGGTTGAAGCATCAAGATGGGATTGATCGCGAGATCAGCCGACGGGGTCTTGGCACGATCGGCGATGCCGCAGGCTTACCGTTTCTTGCCGAAGGCAATGGCATCGCGCGAGCGACTGGTCGCGGCTATCTCGGTCCCGACATTCCAAGCCGCTACCCCGGGGCAGCGCTGCGTGTGCCCTACCGCGTGGAGACGGGCTATCCCTGGGCCAGCGAGAAGCTGCGGAGCCAGCCAACGATCGACGTGCACGTCGATATGGCCACTGGATTCGATCACGGCTTCGCCTACTGCTTTCGCGACGTCTATTCACACTACCTTCGGGATACTTCGCCGGTCGATATGCCGCCGCGCGAGCACCGGTTTTTCATCGATGGCCGATTGATCGGGGCTTGGCCCGGCCTGCGTGGTCTGGCGCCGGGCGCTGTCATCATCGAGCGCGACGAATTTCTTTGGCGCGAACAGCGCTTCCAGTTGGCGTATGAAATGGCGAGGATGCAATGACCGCGGGAATTACGGTGACACGTACCTAATTCCCTATTTCGAATTTTCGTCCGTCGCCCTCGGTTTTCTGCCGCGCTTCTTGGGTTGGATTTGGCGGCCGAGCCGGGTGGCCAATTCGGTCAGGAAGACGCTGGAGCCGACAGGGCGACCGATCGTTTCGGCGGCGCGCAAAGCGGCCATCCGTGCCGGATCGGCATCGCTCTCGATCACATCGGCGAAGTGGCGGGCTCGGTCGAGGATCGGCTTGACGTTGACGAGGCCGTCGCTCCGCCCGGCGAGGTGGGCGCGTACGCTCGACCATGGCCAGTCCTGGGCGCTTGCCACGAGCCCAGCTCGTACAGGATTGAGCGATACATAGCGCGCCGCCGCCATGAGATGATCCTCGTCCAGCGCCACCGAACCAAAGCGCCCTTGGAACAGATGCCCGGTCTGCCGCGCCCGGGCGTTGACATAGCCGGTGTAGCGCCGATGCGTCTCGCTGAGCTCCCGTGCCAGGCCGGTTTGCGCATCCGGCACGAGAATGAGGTGAACATGATTGGGCATCAGACAGTAGCCCCAGACCGCGACATCGGCCTTTCTGCAGGCTTGCGCCAGGAGGTCGCGGTAGAGCGCGTAGTCATCAGGCTCGAAGAACACACGCTCGCGCCGATTGCCGCGCTGCGTCACATGATGCGCAAGACCGGGGGCGACGATGCGGGCGAGGCGAGACATGACACAAAGTTGGCACGATAGGGAAAAAAGAGAAATAGGTACGTGTCACCGTAATACCCATTTTCACATCGTGATAAAGGACGGAAACGGGGCAGTCATCATCGATGAGATGCGGCTGTCGCAAGGCGTGGACATTTCGTCCGCAAGATATATCGGGCGCATATTGGCGGCCTATGAATTGGAACGAGGGGCCTATTCGTTTCAAGTGACGATGATCAAGGACAAATCCCAATTCATCGGTCTCAATACGTCGCTGGCGGTGACGCATCGGGTGAAGTAGGGATCGCGCGAAGAGCGCTGGACGGGCAGCGGCGGGGACGAAGGAGTGCGTTCTGCATGCGGTTCCGGTCGCGCCGGCTTCGGCGCGAGCTTCACCCCGAACAACGCGACTGAGCGCGGCACCTGGACATGTGGCATGGCGCCGGGGCTCAACCGCATCGGGACGCGGTCATGCCGGAAGAATGCGCGCTGACGGAGCATCTCGTCGACCATCGCCTGCGGACTGCCGCGCAACCGCCCAACCGAGCTCCCGGTGCGAAACGTCCCCTGAAATCCAGCACTGCAGAAATGCAAGATGCAGCCGCCACTTCCGCGACTACATGAAGCGTGGCGGTCGCGTCGGCCGGCCGGGAGAGAGCGCATGGGCCTGTTGATCGATGGCGTCTGGCATGATGACGACAGCAAGCTGCTGGATGCGCAGGGCCGCATGCAGCGCGCCGCCGCCGGCTTTCGCAACTGGATCACCGCCGACGGTTCGCCCGGGCCGAGCGGCGAGGGCGGTTTCAAGGCCGAGGCCGGGCGCTATCACCTGATCGTCGCACGGGCCTGCCCCTGGGCGCACCGCGCCACCATCCTGCGTGAGCTCAAGGGTTTGCAGAACCTCGTCAGCCTGTCGGTCACCCATTGGCTGATGGCCGAGAACGGCTGGACCTTCGCGCCCGGCCCGGGCGTCACGCCCGATCCGATCATCGGCGCCGATTGCCTGCACCAGATCTATTCGGCCGCCGATCCCGCCTATACCGGCCGGGTCACCGTGCCGGTGCTCTGGGACAAGCAGAAAAAGACCATCGTCAGCAACGAATCCTCCGAGATCATTCGCATGTTCAACGGCGCCTTCGACGGGCTGGGCGCCACGCCGGGGGATTATTATCCCGAGGCGCTGCGGCCCGAGATCGACGCGCTGAACGAGCGGATCTATGCAACCCTCAACAACGGCGTCTATCGCGCCGGCTTCGCCGGCAGCCAGGCCGCCTATGACGAGGCGGTCGGTCCGGTCTTCGAGACGCTCGACTGGCTCGAAGCCATCCTGTCGCGTTCACGCTATCTCTGCGGCGACCGGCTGACCGAAGCCGACTGGCGCCTGTTCACCACGCTGGTCCGTTTCGACGCCGTCTATGTCGGCCATTTCAAATGCAATCTCAGGCGGCTGATCGATTATCCCGCGCTCTGGTCCTATACCCGCGAGCTGTTCCAGATGCCGGGCATTCGCGGCACGGTCGATTTCGACCATATCAAGCAGCACTATTTCGGCAGCCACCGGCGCATCAACCCCACCGGCATCGTTCCGCAGGGCCCGATCCTCGATTTCGAGGCGCCGCCGCGCCGCTGACGCAACGCCCGTGATTGCGCGATCAGGGTGGTTCAACCATGGGGGCCTTGATCGGCGCGCCGCTTCGGTCATGCTGTTGCCGCGGGTCGGGGGCATGGTCCGCGCGGCATCTCGACCACGGACCTTCCCATGACCTTCGACGACGGCCGGCCGTTCGGCCTCACCTGGCATTATGACCGGCACGAGCTGGTCGCCGACGGCGTGGTCCATGTCGTCGGCGCGGTCTTCGCCGTGGTCGCCGCGGCACTGCTGATCGGGCTCGCGGTCTTTCATGTCGAGGCGGCGGCGATCGTCGCGCTCGCGGTCTATGCGGCCTCCCTGATGGCGGTCATCGGCTGCTCGGCCGCCTACAACATGTGGCCGGTCTCGCCGACCAAATGGCTGCTGCGGCGCTTCGACCACGCCGCGATCTATCTGCTGATCGCCGGCACCTATACACCCTTCATGATCCGGCTCGGCACCTCGCTCAGCTATGGCGTGCTCGCCGGCGTCTGGGCGGTGGCGCTGGTCGGCGCCACCATCAAGCTCGCCGCGCCCGGCCGGTTCGACCGGCTCGCCGTCGGGCTCTATCTCGCCCTCGGCTGGAGCGGCGTCGTCGTGGTCGACCAGGTGTTCGCGGTTCTGTCGACACCGGCGGCCTGCCTGCTGGTCGCGGGCGGACTGCTCTATTCGGTCGGCGTCGTCTTCCATGTCTGGCGCCGGCTGCGCTTCCAGAACGCCATCTGGCACGGCTTCGTGCTGACGGCGGCCGCCTGCCAGTATGGCGCGGTGGTCAGCGGCGTGGTCTTCGCCGCCTGAGAGCGGTTCCGGCCATGTGAACAAAGCGGAAACGCGCTCTTCCAATGAAGCCGATCTCCATGTTAGGACTTCGGCTGATGGGTGGAGGGCATGGCGATGCTGCGCGCCATACGTGTTGTTCTGGGCCTGTTCTGCGGTTTGTCCGCCGTGGCGTTCACGGGTGCCGCCCAGGCGCAAAGTGATGCCGACCGGCGCCGGCAGGTTCTGCCCTTTGTCCGCGACGCGACCGATTGCATCAGCCGCGCGGCACGCGAGGACCGCGAGTTCACCCGCGCCGTGCTCGCCGGCAACCTGCCGCCTTTGCTCGCCCGCGCCAAGTCGCGCTGCATCGACCAGCTGGCGGCCATGTCGATCGCCCATGACCGGATCTATGGCTCGGGCAGCGGCGGCGCCTTCATGCGGGGGCCTTACGAGGCGGATCTGGAGCGGGCGGTGCGCATACGCCTGAAGGCCGAGATCGATCAGATCAATGCCCAGCTCCAGCAGGCGCATGGCGAGCAGGCCCGCGACCAATTTTTCGAATGTGCCTATGGCGCGGCGGAGCAGATGGTACGCAGCAACGAGCCGGCCGACTCCGTCGCCCGGGCCGCTATGTCCATTTGCCACAGCAAGCTGAGCGCCGCGATCGCCGCCTTGTCGGGGGCCTTGGGCGGCCCCCGGGTGTCGGCGGAAGACGAACGTTATCTCGAGGACCGGGTGCGCGACCGGGTCATCGCGGCGATTATCGCCCGGCGTGCGGATCTCGCCGCCGCGGCCCCGGCGGCCGCGCCCGCGACACGCGCGCCGGCGCCCGCAGCACCCGCCCCGTCGCGTCAGGCCGCGCCTCCCGCCGCGCGACCCGAGGGGGCCATGAGCCAGGAGGAACTGGCCGCGCGCTATCCCAATTCCGGGCCGGCTCTGCCGCCGCTGCAGCAATGCCTGGCAGGCGCCATGCGTTCCGGCATGAACGGCCGCACCGTGCCGCGCGACACCGCCCTGGCGGCGAGCCTCGACGCCTGCCGGCCCGAGATCGAAACGCTCGGCCGCTCCCTGGTCTGGGACGGGCTGGAGCCGTCGCTCGACAAAGGCAGGCAGGCCGCCTTCGTCATCGCCAAGGGGCATGCCGAGGCCATGCTCGACAATTAGGCGGCGGCGCGAACTCTGCTCACGCCACCTTTTTCAAGGCGTCGCCCAGCACGTCGACGATGCGCTGGATATCGGCCTGTTCCAGGATCAGCGGCGGCGAGAAAGCGATGATGTCGCCGGTCACCCGGATCAGCAGGCCCTTTTCGAAACAGTCGACGAAGACGTCATAGGCGCGTTTGCCAACGCCGTCCGGCCGGGAGTCCAGCTCGATGCCGGCAATGATGCCGATCGTCCTGATGTCGATGACATGCGGCAGGCCCTTCAGGCTGTGCATGGCGTCCTGCCAGGCGCCGGCGAGTTCGGCGCCGCGCGTGAGCAGGCCTTCCTCGCGATAGATCTCCAGCGTCGCTATGCCGGCGGCGCAGGCGGCCGGATGGCCGGAATAGGTATAGCCGTGGAACAGCTCGATCTGGCCGTCCGGCCCGTTCATCAGGCCGTCATGGACCTTGCGGCTGGCAAACACCGCGCCCATCGGGATGGCGCCATTGGTCAGGCCCTTGGCCGTGGTGACGAGGTCCGGCACGACGCCGAAATAATCGACCGCGAAGGGCGTGCCGAGCCGGCCGAACCCGGTGATCACCTCGTCGAAGATCAACAGGATGCCGTGGCGGTCGCAGATCGCGCGCAGCCGCTGCAGATAGCCCTTCGGCGGGATCAGCACGCCGGTGGAGCCGGCGACCGGCTCGACGATGACGGCGGCGATCGTCTCCGCGCCATGCAGCGCCACCAGCCGCTCCAGGTCGTCGGCAAGCTCGGCCCCATGCTCCGGCTCGCCCTTGGCATAGGCGTTGCGGGCGAGGTCATGGGTGTGGCGCAGGTGGTCGCTGCCCGGCAGCTGCGGGAATACCCGGCGGTTCGAGACGATGCCGCCGACCGAAATGCCGCCGAAGCCGACGCCGTGATAACCGCGTTCGCGGCCGATCAGGCGGGTGCGGGTGCCCTGGCCGATGGCGCGCTGATAGGCCAGCGCGATCTTCAGCGCGGTATCGACCGATTCCGAGCCGGAACCGGTGAAGAACACCCGGTCGAGACCGGCTTCCTGCCCGCCCGGCGCGATCCGGCTCAGTTGCTCGGCGAAATCGAAGGCGATCGGATGGCCCATCTGGAACGACGGGGCGAAGTCCAGCGTCGAGAGCTGCCGCTCGACGGCCTGGGTGATGCGCCGGCGGCCGTGGCCGGCATTGACGCACCAGAGCCCGGCGGTACCGTCCAGCACGGTGCGGCCGTCGATGCTGGTGTAGTTCATGCCCTCGGCGGAGGCGAGCATGCGCGGCGCCGCCTTGAACTGGCGGTTGGCGGTGAACGGCATCCAGTAGTTTTCGAGGCTGGCGCTGTTGGTCGGCGTCTGGGCGTTCATCGGGGTTCCCTCTGTGATAGGGCAGGGAGCACACGATCGAGATGCCGCAACAAGTCCTTTTCTGATTTTGCTCAAGCCTTTGATTTCATGGATGTCGTCCGGGTGGATTTGCGCTATCCAGAACATCTGAAACAGTCTGGAGCGGCTTTCCATGACGGCGATCGATCTCGGCAATCGGCTGCGTTATGTGCGCATCGCCAATAATCTGTCGCAGCGCGAGCTCGCCAAGCGCGCCGGCGTGACCAATTCGACCATCTCGCTGATCGAGTCCAACAGCACCAATCCCTCGGTCGGCGCGCTGAAGCGCATCCTCGACGGCATTCCGATCGGGCTCGCCGAATTCTTCGCGATCGAGCCGGATCGGCCGCGCCAGGTGTTCTACAGCGCCGACCAGCTCACCGAGATCGGCAAGGGGCCGATTTCCTATCGCCAGGTCGGCGACGTCATGTTCGGCCGCGCCCTGCAGATCCTCAGGGAGCGCTACGAGCCGGGTTCGGGCACCGGCCAGATCCCGCTCGTCCATGACGGCGAGGAAGGCGGCATCGTGCTGTCGGGCCATCTGGAGGTGACGGTGGACGACGAGCGCAAGATTCTGGGCCCGGGCGACGCCTATTATTTCGAAAGCCGCCGCCCGCACCGCTTCCGCTGCGTCGGCCCGGTCGCCTGCGAACTGGTCAGCGCCTGCACGCCGCCGACGTTTTGAGGCGAACAGCGAGTGGCGAATGGCGAATGGGGCATGATGCGAGGAGCGCGCAAACCCTCTCCAACGTCTGCGTAGACGAGGGTGTCGCTTCATCCCCATTCGCTATTCGCCACTCGCTATTCGCCCTCTCACAACTCCCGCATCATCACCGTCGACAGCTTCGCAAAGCCCTGTTTCTCGAAAAAGCCATGGGCACGGTTGTTGTGAATGCCGCTCTCCAGAAACAGCCGGGCCGCGCCGCGCTCGCGCGCTTCCGCCGCGAGCCAGTCGACCATATGGCGGCCGAGCCCGAGGCCGCGCGCCTCGGGTGAGATGATGAGGTCGTCGACGACCGCATAGCGACCCGGAGCCTTGTCGACCGGCCGGAACGACATCAGCGCCAGGCCGACCAGGGCCGCGCCGTTTCGCGCCACCGCGATCGCCCGGTCCTGACCATCCGCGGCCAGAATCCCCTGGACTTCCTCCGCGATGATCCCTGCGAGATCCGGGTTCCAGGTGCCGGGCGCCAGCGCGCGCCCCTCCTGCAATTCCTGGTGCGAGATATAGGCGGCGTCGACATGGGCCACGAAAAACCGGGTGATCGCTTCGGCCATGCCGGGGTCGGTGCACCAGGCGATGACGAGCTGTGGCGCGGCGCCCTTGGCGGAAGCGGCGATCGTCCGGGTCATGGCTGGGGTCCTGACATCAATCCGCCGGACGGATCGACGGCAGTCCCATGGACTGGGCGAGCGGCGCCCGGTCGGCCAGGCGGTCGAATTTCTTGGCGAGCAGGATGAAGGATTGCGAGCGGGTGACGCCCGATATCGAAGTGACCTCGTCGATGACCGCGTCGAGGTCTTCGAGTTGCGGCGTCTCGATCAGCAGGAACAGGTCATATTCGCCGCTCATCGTATGGCAGAGCTTGATTTCCGGCAGCCGGCCGAGCGCCTCGATGACGCCGCGCTGCAGCTTCTGCGAGATCGACAGGAGCACGATCGACTGGGCGCTGTTGCCGGTGACGTCACGCGCCAGCACCACCGAATAGCCGAGAATGGCGCCGGCCTTTTCCAGCCGGTTCAGCCGGTCGTGCACGGTGCTGCGCGCAACCCCCAGGCTCTTGGCCAGAGCCATGGTCGACTGCCGGGCATTGGACTGCAGCAGCGCCACGAGGCGCCGGTCGATCTCGTCCCAAACCTTGCCGAGCCAGGTCATCCCGTTGCCGCCATCTTGCCGATTCGCTCCACCGCGCCCATCTGCGAAGTCTGGGGCACGTCCCCCTTCCATCCCCTTATCGGTAGCTCGCGGTCAAGCGCTTTCCGGCAAACTGCGCGGTCGGCCCGGCAAATTGCCGGATCCGGCACGATCCGCCGGAGCTCTGTCGCTGGCGCCTGTCAGCCGCCGCCATGATCCTGGTGGCCGTTGTCGAGGGGATATCCGCATGAAACAGATCGTGGTCATCGGCGCCGGCAAGATCGGCGCGACCATTGCCGACAATCTGGCCGGGACGGGCGACTACCAGGTGACGCTCGCCGATCGCGAGGCGCCGGCTGCCGGCGCGGGGGCGACCACGCCGGGCATCACCCGGGTCGTGCTCGACGTCGCCGACCGGGCGGCAACGGTCGCCCTGCTGCAGGGCAAGTTCGCGGTCATGAGCGCGGCGCCGTTCCATCTCACCACGGCCATCGCCGAGGCCGCGGCTGCGGCCAAGGTGCATTATCTCGACCTCACCGAGGATGTCGCCAGCACCCGCCGGGTCAAGCAGCTGGCCGAGGGCGCCGGGACCGCCTTCATCCCGCAATGCGGCCTGGCGCCCGGCGCCGTCTCGATCATCGCCGCCGACATCGCGGCGAAGTTCGACCGGCTCGACAGCGTCAAACTTCGGGTCGGCGCGCTGCCGCGTTTTCCCGCCAATGCGCTCGGCTACAGCCTGACCTGGAGCACCGACGGCGTCATCAACGAATATTGCGAACCCTGCGAGGCGATCGTCGACGGCACGCTGCGCCAGGTGCCGCCGCTGGAGGAGCGTGAGGAGTTCACCTTCGACGGCGTCGCCTACGAGGCCTTCAACACCTCGGGCGGGCTCGGCACCCTGTGCGAGACCTATGCCGGCCGGGTGCGCGAGCTGAATTACCGCACCATCCGCTATCCCGGCCATGCCGCCGTCATGAAGCTGCTGCTCCGGGATCTGCGGCTCAGCGAGCGGCGCGGCGTGCTGAAGGACATCCTGGAGGGCGCGCTGCCCGCCACCTTGCAGGACGTGGTGGTGGTCATTGTCACCGTGTCGGGCCACCGCGGCGGCCGGCTGGTCCAGGAAAGCTACGCCAACCGCATCGCCGGCGACGGCCGGCTGAGCGCCATCCAGCTGACAACGGCGGCGGGCATCTGCGCGGTGCTCGACCTGCTCGCCGAGGGCGAATTGCCGGGCAGGGGATTCGTGCGCCAGGAAGACGTCGACCTCGAAGCCTTCTTCGCCAACCGCTTCGGCCGGGTCTACGCCCCCGCCGGCTGGATCGCCCGCGACGACGCGCCGGCCCTGCCGATCGCCGCGGAGTAGGGGGCCGGAACGGCGCTGCGTATCAACGCGGCAAGAGGCGAAAGCGCAGCGAAATCAACCCTCTCCCAAAGGGAGAGGGTGGCATCAGCAGAAGCAATTGCTTCTGCCTGACGTCAGCTGCCGGGTGAGGGGTCGTCCATGTCCGGATGGGGCGGCACGCGGCGCGAGCGTCGGTCGCAGCCCTGAGAGATTATGCCCCTCACCCGGCGCCTGGCGGCGCCACCCTCTCCCTACGGGAGAGGGTTCGCTCGCGCTGCGCTCACGGCTTCATCCCCATTCGCAACTCGCTATTCGCCCTTCCGCAATACCGCCGCCAATTCCCGCGCCCAATAATCCTGCTGCGCGCCGCTCGCCACCAGATCCTGGCGGATCTCGACCAGCACCGTGGCGAGCCCACGGCCTTCGCCGTGAACCGGCACGAGGTAATCGGTCTCGGCCTCGATCTCATAGGGCTCATTGGCGGTCACCGGGCGGTCCGGCCGGTCGAGCGCCGCCACCAGCTGCCGGCCCCAGTCCGCCGAATGGCTGAAGAGTATGCCGGCATGCCAGGGGCGCGAAACCCCCAGGAAAACCGGCGTGAAGGAATGGATGGCGACGAGCCGGGTCTCGGTCCCGTCGCGCAGCCGCTCGTCCAGGAAGGCCGCCAGCCGGTCGTGGAACGGCTTGAAGAAGCGCGTCGCGCGGGCGTCGCGCTCGGCGGCCGCGAGGCTCTGATTGCCCGGAATGACGGTGGCTTCGCTCACCTCGGGAATGCTGCTCGGCGCCCCGATCGGCCGGTTGCCGTCGATCAGCAGCCGCGACCAGCCGGCGATGACGGCCGGCGCGTCCAGCAGTTCGGACAGCCGCCGCGTGACGCCTTCCGCGCCGATATCCCACGCGATGTGGCGCCGGCGATCCTCGGCCCCGAGGCCGAGGCCGTCATATTCAGGCGGAATGAAATTCGAGGCATGTTCGCAGACCAGCACGATGGGCGAGCGGCCGGCCGGGTTCAGCACGGTGACGACCGGCGGCGCGTCCATCGGCGCGGGCTGCAAGGCATTGGCGGCGCGCATCAATAGATCTCCGCATAACGCTTGCAGAGCGCCACCGGATCCAGCCCGGCGGTCAGTGCGATTTCGGTGCGTTTCATGCCGAGATAGGTCGTAAGCGCCTTCGGAGCCAGGAACCCGCTGGCGACCGGGTCGGCCTCGAGCGCGCCGAGCGCCGCGTCCAGGCTCTGCGGCAGGCGATGGAGCCCCAGCCGCTGGCGTTCGGCTTCGGTCAGTTTTTCGGGGTCGCCGGCGAAGATCGGCGGCGTCGGCGCCTGGGCGCGGATACCCTCCAGGCCGGCGCGCACCAGCATGCCGAGCGCCAGATAGGGCGAGGCCGTCGCGTCGGCCGCGCGGAACTCCATGTTGAAGCTCTTTGCCGGGTTCTTGCCGCCGAGCGTCGGGGTCGGGCAGATCCGCAGGCTCGCCTCGCGATCCCGGTCGCCGAGCCAGGTATAGCTCGAGCTCCAATTGTGCGGCTTGAGCCGGAGATAGGAGGCGACGCTCGGCGCGGTGACCGCGACGAGCGCCGGCATATGCTTGACGATGCCGGCGGCAAAGGCGCCGCCGACGACTGAGAGACGGCCCGGCCGTGCCGGGTCGAACAGCGCGTTGGCGCCGTCCGGGCCGATCAGACTCATGTGAATATGCACGCCGTTGCCGACCGCGTCGGGCGCGGTCTTGGGCGCGAAGGTCGTGGCGAGCCCGGCGAGGCGGGCGGCCTCGCGGACGATCTCGCGCAGCGCCACCGCCTGGTCGGCGACCGCGACGCCGCGCGCCGGGCCGACCGTGACCTCGAACTGGTCCTTGCCATATTCGGCGATGAAGGTGTCGGGCTCGAGCCCGGCCTCGCCAAGGGCTGCCAGCACCAGCGGCCCGAGCGGATCGGCGCGCCGGAGGGCCGCGAGCGAAAAGGCGGATGCCGCCGGGAAGGGCTCGCCGAGCACCTGGAATTCATGCTCGAAGGCGCCGGCGAGCGTCAGGCCGGCCTCCTTTTCGAGATCGTCGAGGGCTGCCTTCAGGAAGCTGCGCGGGCAGGCGGTCCAGGGACTGCCGTCGAGCTCGACCACATCGCTCATGACCATGTCGAGCGGCGTCGCCGCGCCCGGCAGCAGCACCGCATGGCGCGCCGCGCGATCGGGCATCAGCCGCAGGTCGCCGTCCGAGCCCCAGGGGCTGTCGGGCGCGATGACATCGAGCGGCGTGAGCGACTGGTTGGCCGGCACCCAGCCGACCGTCATGGCGGGATCGGCGGCAAAGGCGCTCGCGAGGACCGAGCGGCCACGGGTGATGCCGGAATAATCCGTGGTGACCAGGGTGACGAGGGCGGCGGGCTCGACCGTTTTCATGAGGTCAGCCTTCCCGCGTGTTTTTGGCCATGGCTTGCAGGCGGGCGACCACCGTGTCGGTGCCGGTCACCCAGCAATAGCCGCCAAAGGCCTTCAGCGCCGTGTCGTGGCGCTCCTGGCTATAGGTGGCGCAGGCGTCATGGGGGAGGGTGACGCAATAGCCGCGGTCGGCGGCATCGCGCACGGCCATGTCGACGCATTGGTCGGTGACGATGCCGGCGATAACAAGATAGCGAATGCCGAGATTGCGCAGGACATAGTCGATATTGGTCGAGTTGAAGACGCCCGACGAGGTCTTGGGCAGGATGATCTCGTCATCGGTGGGCGCCAGCGCATCGATCACCGCGGCGTCGGGATGGCCCCGGGGCACCAGGATGTCGGAGAGCTTGTGGTCGAGCGAGCGGTCGCGGCCGTCCCTGGTGAGAGCCTCGATGACCGTATGCAGCACCTCGACGCCCGCCGCGCGCGCGGCGGCCAGGATGCGCTGCTGGTTCGGGATCACCGTCTCGCGGAGCGTGCGGTAGAACGAATGGTCGGGGCCGCGCTCGGGATGGGCGGGATCGCGGCCGGGTTCGGCGAAGACCTTCTGCATGTCGACGAACAGCACGGCGGTCTCGCCACGGACATAGTCGGCGTCACGCCGTGTCGGGGTCATGGGAAGCTCTCCTCGATTTCGGATCCTGGGACGCCGGATTCTTCGATGGCTGGTCCGGGTCCATGGTGACCTGGTGGGCGGCGCGCACCTGTTCCAGGGCGTCGATGCGCTGCAGTGCCGGCTTGCCGATGCGTTCGACCATGGTGGTCACCACCGCCTCGACCTGCGCCAGCGCCGGCACCATGGTGTCGAACAGCGAGGGCGCCTCGACCTCGGCGGCCAGCACCACATCCGCCTCGTCGGCGATCGGCGAGCCCCAGCGGTCGGTGAACAGCACGATCTTCAGGCCGCGTTGCCGGGCCTGGCGGGCAAACGACACCACGTCGGACTGGTAGCGCCGGTAGTCGAACACGACCAGCACGTCGCGGGCCGTGACATCGGCCAGCCGGTCGATCAGGTCCGCGCCCGGGCCGGACAGCAGGAGCGTGCCGGGCCGCATCTGGCGCAGATGCGCCTCCATGATGCCGGCGAGATAGCCGCTGAACCGACCACCGAGCAGCAGGATGCGTCCCTTGGCCTGGATCAGCAGATCGATGGCGCGATCGAACTCGACCGGGGACAGGCCCTCGCCATCCGCCGTCAGGCTGTTGGCCATGGCCTCGGCATAGCTGCGCATCGGATGATCGTCGTCGCGGCTCTGGCGCACCTCCATCATCATCAGCGGCGAGCGCAGCCGCTGCTCGACCTCGCCCAGCAGGGCCTCCTGGAAGGCGGTGAAGCTCGGGTAGCCGAGCTTGGTGGAGAACCGGACGACGGTCGGGTCGCTGACATCGGCGCGCTCGGCGAGCGTTGCCACCGTGCCGAGGCCGGCCACCGGGTAATTGGCCAGGATGACGCGCACCAGCTTGCGCTCGGACGGCGTCAGGGCCAGCGCGGGGTCGATGAGGCGTTCGCGAATGGTCATGGAGATCGGGGGATCCTTCGGGGAAACCCAGTCTAGGCGGTTGCGGCCCGGCGGCGAAACGCCGCCGGGCCGGATCGCGGAAAATCAGCCCCGCTTGATGTTCCAGAACACCGGCATGCCCTTGACCATGCCGCTCAGGTCGTCGCGGAACGCGGTCAGCTGGGCGACCTGGCCGAGCGGGATATAGGGCACGTCGGTGAAGGCCTGGGCCTGCAAGCGCCGGGCCGCGGCGAGCTGGCCGGCCGCGTCGGGCGCCGCCATCCAGGCGTCGCGCTCCCTTTCGATGCCGGGGCTGTCGCACCAGCCGTTGAGCGCGATGCCATTGCCGCGCAGCGCGGCATGCACGGCCGGGGTCAGCTGGTCGGTCCCGGAATTGAGCACGACATAGGCACCCCAGCCGCCTTGGGCCGGCGGGTCCTTCTTGATGCGCCGCTGCACCAAAGTGCCCCAATCCATTGAGACATAATCGATATTGAAACCCGCCTTGGACAGGTTGTCGGCAATGACCGCCGACGGCAGGGCGTTGATCTGCAGGTCCTCCGGCACCATCAGCACGATCTTTTCGCCACCATAGCCGGCCTCGCCAATGGCGCGCTTGACCGCTTCCGGGTCCCGCGGCGCCGACACGGCTTCCAGCCCGGCATCATTCGCGAAGGTCGTGCCGGGGCAGAAATAGCCGACATTCTCGCGCCACAGGCTCGGATCGGTGCCGGCCATGGCCATCACCACGTCGCGCTGCGTGATGGCGCGGGTCATGGCGCGCCGCAGCGCCGCATTGGCCGTCGGCGCATGGGCGTGGTTGATGCGCAGCGAAGCGACATAGCCGGAGGGGTCGAGCACCTCGACCTTGACGCCGCGGGTGCGCCGCATCAGCGGCACCATGTCGGCGCCCGGCAGTTCCCACCAGTGGATCTCGCCGGTCCTGAGCGCCGCGCCGGCGGTCGAGGCATCCGCGATGACTTTCCATTCGATCCGGTCGAACTGGGTGACCTTCGGGCCGGCCGTGCCTTCCGGCGCGCCGGCGCCACGCGGCACATAGTCGGCGAAACGCTCATAGACCACCCGGTCGCCGGCGACCCGCTCATCGGCCTTGAACCGATAGGGGCCGCTGCCGACCATTTCGGTGATCGGCTTGTCGGCGTCGCCATTGGCGATGCGCTCCGGCATCATCGCCGCCATCATCAGGCCGGTCTTGCCGAGCGCCATCGGCAGCAGCGGGTAGGGCCGCTTCAGGCGGAACACGATCGTGCGGTCGTCGGCGGCCGACAATTCGTCGGTCGCGGCGAACAGGCTCTTGCCGAAATCGTCGCGTTTGCCCCAGCGGTTGAGGCTCGCCACGCAGTCGCGCGCCAGCACCTTCGAGCCGTCGTGGAATTTCAGGCCCTCGCGCAGCTTCAAGGTCCAGCGCCGGCCGTCCTCCTCGGTCGTGAAACCTTCCAGCATCTGCGGCTGCGGCTGAAAATTGCCGTCCTGGCCAAACAGCGTGTCGAACACCAGGTAGCCGTGGTTGCGCGTCACATAAGCGTTATTCCAGGTCGGATCGAGCACGGCCAGATCGGCATGGGGCACGAATTTCAGCACCCGCTGGTCGGCGCCGAAAGCCAGCCGGGGCGCGGCCATGGCCGCCAGGCCAGCCGATGAAACATGCAGAAACCGACGTCGATCCATGGTGCGATGACCCCTCTTGGCCTGATCGTTTATGCGGGGCTGAGCCCTCTCGTCCGCATGGCACGGCGATGTCATATTCATTGCATATCAGTTTTCATGTGGCAATAATGTAATGAAATCGACAATGCCGAGGGAGGGCGACCATGAGTGAAGCTGCATCCGAAATTCATCCCGACCTGAGCGCCAGGTTGCGCCGTGCCGTGGCCGCGCGTTCCGACGACCTGACCGATCTGCTCGCCCGGCTGGTGCGCGTGCCCTCGGTCAATCCCAAATTCCAGGTCGACCCCGCCTTCAACCGCGAGCCTGAGGTGCAGGACGTCATCGAGGCGGAACTGAAGGCCATGGGCTTTGCCACCGCGCGCAGCTTTCCCCTGCCTGGCCGCCCGAACCTGATCGGCAAGCTGAACGGCAGCGATGCGCGCAGCCTGGCATTGTGCGGCCATGTCGACGTGGTGCCCCATGGCGATCTCGGGCAGTGGACCTTCGACGCCTATGGCGCCCAGATCGAGGGCGACAAGCTCTACGGCCGCGGATCCTGCGACATGAAGGCCGGGCTCGCCGCGGCGGTCATCGCGTGCCGGGCGATCGCCGATGCCGGCATCACGCTGGAAGGCCGGCTCGAGTTCCATGCCGTCGTCGACGAGGAGGGCGGCGGCGAGGGCGCGATGGCGGCGGCGGCGGCGAGCCCGGGCCTGGCCGGCGTGCTGATCAGCGAGCCGAGCGGCGGCGTGCTGCGTCCCTGGGCCGGCGGGCTCGAATGGGTGCGCGTCACCTTGCGCGGCCTGAGCGGCCACTCGGCCCGCCGTTTCGCCTCGATCTACCCCTCGGAAGCCGGCGCCCATGTGCCGGTGAAGAGCGTCAACGCCATCGAGCTCGGCGCGCGGCTGCTGGCCAGCGTGCGCGAGCTGGAGACCCTCTGGGGCATCCATCGCCGGTTTCCGGGCATGCCGGCCGGCATGAACACGATCAGCCCCGGCGTCATGGTCTGCGGCTGCGGCGAAGGCCCGGACGGCCTGCCGGCTCTGCTCGGCAATCCCGCCATGGTGCCCGATCTCTGCGTCATCGATTTCGACATGAAATTCCTGCCGCATGAACGCTCGGTCGATATTCGCCGCGAGTTCGAGGACTGGATCGCCCATTTCGCCCAATCCGATCCGTGGCTCAAGGACCATCCGCCGGAAGTGCGCTGGGAGCTCGGCAAGCTGCATTTCCCGCCGGTCAACACGCCGCTCGATCATCCGCTGACCCGCGCGGTCGAGGCGAGCATCGCCGCCACCGGCCGCCAGCCGGAGATCGCCGGCATGCTGGGCGTCACCGACGCCGCGCATTACGCGGCAAAAGGCATCCCGGCCGTGGTCTATGGCCCGACCGGCGGCAGCCAGCACGGTCCCGACGAGTTCGTGCTGCTGTCCACCGTGCGCGACACCGCGGCGGTCATCGCGGAGAGCGTCGTCCGGTTCTGCGGGGTCAAGGCGGCGAGTAGCGAGTAGTGAGTAGCGAATGGGGCCGGCGTCGGTAGCGCATCAACCCTCGCCCACACCTTCGTGGGAGAGGGTGGCCTCGGCAGAAGCAATTGCTTCTGCCTGACGGCAACGGCCCGCAGGAATTGATAGGCCGGCCCTTGTCAAACCCTCCCCCGGCGCCTGCAAGCGCGCGAGGGTTGACGCGCGCTACGCGTTTCGCTTCCTCGCCATTCGCCATTCGCCATTCGCCATTCGCCATTCGCCATTCGCCATTCGCCATTCGCCATTCGCCATTCGCCATTCGCCTCTCGCTATCGGCCCCTCGGCTTTGCTAGGACTATCGGCCCAGACCCGCCGAGGAGACGTGCATGACCAGCCATTCGACCGCCTATAGTCCCGCCGCCGACGGCGGCGAATGGGCCGGCCTGACACCTGAGCAGGCGGGTTTCGACCCGGCGAAACTGGCCGCGGCGGTCGATTTCGCCAAGGCCGGCGAGAGCCCCTGGCCGCGCAGCCTCTATTATCCCGACGGCCGTTATGTCGGCATCGTCGAATGGAACGAGACCGGCCCCTGGAGCGAGATCACGGGCCCGGTACGCGAGCGCGGCGGCCCGGCCGGGCTGGTCCTGAAGGGCGGCCGCATGGTTGCCGAATGGGGCGATACGGCCCGCACCGACATGACCTTCTCGATCGCCAAGAGCTATATCGCTGTCGTCGCGGGGCTCGCCTTCGACGACGGGCTGATCACCGATGTCGACGAGCCGGTCAGGGCGACCGTCAAGGATCCGTTCTTCGACAGCGCCCATAATGCGCCGATCACCTGGCGCCACCTGCTGCAGCAATCGAGCGAGTGGCAGGGCGAGATCTTCGAGAAGTCGGACCAGGTCGATCATTTCAGGCAGATCGGCGCCGGTGCCGACAACAGCCGCAAGGGCCAGAAGCGCGCGCTGAACGCGCCCGGCAGCTATTACGAATATAACGACGTGCGCGTGAACCTGCTGAGCTATTGCCTGCTGCAGCGCTTCCGCCGGCCACTGCCGGATGTGCTGCGTGAGCGGGTCATGGACCCGATCGGCGCATCGTCCAACTGGGAATGGCAGGGCTACCGGAACTCCTTCGTCGATATCGACGGCAAGCGGATCCAGTCGGTGCCGGGCGGCGGCCATTGGGGCGGCGGCCTGTTCATCGGCGCCCGAGATCATGCCAGGTTCGGCTTGATGGTGGCGCGCGGCGGCAGCTGGAACGGCCGGCAGATCCTGTCGGAAGGCTGGGTCAAGGCCATGCTGACGCCATCGCCGACGCTGGAGAATTACGGTTATCTCTGGTGGCTCAACAAGGGCGCCGCCGCCAAACCCGACATCCCGGCCTCGGCCTTCTTCGCGCTCGGCGCCGGCACCAATGCCATCTGGGTCGATCCGGACCACGATCTGGTGGTGGTGCTGCGCTGGATCGACAAGGCCGCTTTCGACGGCTTCTTCTCGCGGCTGATGGCGGCGCGCGACTAGCTGATAGCGAATGGCGAATGGCGAATGGCGAATAGCGAGTAGCGAATGGGGGCTGCCGCCGCCCGTCGAAGTGGGCCGTGCGAACCGAAGAGCACTGCGCGAACCCTCGCCCGCGTCTGCGCGGGACGAGGGTTGACGCGTGGCGGGTTTCGCCACTCGCCACTCGCCATTCACCCCTTCAACGCCTCGCGCAGCGCCCGCTTGATCACCTTGCCGTTGGCGTTGCGCGGCAGGGGCTCGGTCGTCAGCGTCAGGGTTTCCGGCACCTTGTAGTCGGACAGCCGTTCGGCGCAGTAGCGCCTGAGCGCCTCGACCGTCGGTGAAAGCGCGGGATCGGTGACCACGAAAGCATGCACGCGCTCGCCGAGCACCGGGCAGGGCACCGCCACCACCGCGCATTCGATGACGCCTTCGGCCGCGACCAGCACGGTTTCCACCTCGGCGGTGAAAACCTTGTAGCCGCCGCGATTGATCATGTCCTTCTTGCGGTCGAGCACCTGGATGAAGCCGGCGGCATCGATCGCGCCGATATCGCCGGAATGCCAGAAACCGCCGGTGAAGCCTTCCGCCGTGGCGGCCGGATTGTTCCAGTAGCCGTTCACCACCGCCGGTCCCCTGATCCAGATCTCGCCGGTCTCACCGGACGGCAGCTCGCGGCCGAGGTCGTCGACCACGATCACCTCCGCGCAGGGCACGGCGAGCCCGACGCTGTCGCCGCGGAGGCGGGTGAACTCCGGCGGCATCATCGTGGTCGGCGAGGTCGTCTCGGTCGCGCCATAGGCATTGATCAGCTTCAGGCCGGGCAACCGGTCGGCCAGCCGTTCGATCGTCGGCGTCGGCATGGGCGCGCCGCCATAACCGCCGATCCGCCAGGACGACAGGTCGTAGCGGTCGAAATCCGGCTGCAGCAGGCAGAGATTATACATGGCCGGCACCAGGATGGTCTGGGTTGTCCGCTCGCGCTCGGACAGCGCCAGATAATCGGCGGCCTTGAAGCTCGGCATGATCACCAGCGTGCCGGCCGAGCGCAGCATGGCGGCGACATTGGCGATGAGCCCCGTGACATGGCTGAGCGGCACGGCGGCGATCGAGCGGTCGGCCCTGGTCAGCCCCATGCAGCGCTCATAGACCATGGCGGAATGGACGATGCCGAGATGGCTCAGCATGGCGCCTTTCGGCCGGCCGGTGGTGCCCGAGGTATAGAGGATGACGGCGGTGTCGTCTTCGCCGACCGTCGCGGCCGGGCCGGCCGGGCGGCCGTCGCCGCGCGCGGCGAGGGCGTCGAAGGCCGTGCCCGTCGCGATTCGCACCGACAGCTGCGGCGTCTCGGCGGTCGCCGGCAGTCGATCGGCCAGATCCGCCTCGTGGATCATGAGGCGCGCGCCGCAATCATTCAGCACATAGGCGATTTCGGGGCCCTGCAGCCGGATGCCCATGGGCACCGCGATCGCGCCGAGCCGTGCCACCGCCAGCAGGGTGACGACGAATTCGCTGCGGTTGCCGAGTAGGATCGCGACGCGGTCACCGGCCGCGATGCCGGTCTCCCGCAACGCCGCGCCAAGCCTCGCCACCCGGGCGTCGAGGGCCGAATAGCTCAGCCGCTCCGCGCCGCAGACCACCGCCTCGCCGCCGGGATTGCCGGCCACCGCTTCGGCGAACATGGCGAACAGGCTGGTCGGCCGCTCGCTGAAACAGGTGACGACGCGGTCGCCGAAATGCGCCTCGCGCCGGGTCAGGAATGATGAACCGTCGAGCCAAGCCATGCCTTGCGTCCTGCCGGCGCGCCGGATCGCGCCGGGACAGATCATGGCATGGCGACGGACGGCATGCATCCCGCCGCTCGGCGGGTCTTGCGCCGCGCCCCGGCTGCGACGACATAACCGTTTGATCCGGCGCGGCAATCGGTTAGACCAAGGCTCATGTGGCTCAATCAGCGTACCCTCGATGCGATCCGGCTGATGGCCGAGCTCTCGGCCCGGTGGCCGCATGCCGTCAAGGCGGCCGACCTCGCCGAGGCGACGGGCATCACCTTCCTCAATGTGCAGAAGACCGCGCATGCCCTGGCACGCGCCGGGCTGACCGAGGCCGAACGCGGCCGCTATGGCGGACTGCGGCTCGCCAGGCCCTCGCACGAGGTGAAGGTCGCGGAAATCGTCCGCGCTTTCGAGCCGAAGGATTGCCCGGCGAATTTCCTGATGACGGAGCAGGCGGCCGATCCGGTCGCCAAGCTGATGTTCCGTGCCCATCGCGGCTTCTTTCAGCCGCTCGAGGAAACCACGCTCGCCGAGATCGAGCCGCGCATCCTGACGCGCGAGAAGCGCGGCGATCAGGATCCGCCGCGGGTCGCCCGGCTGCGCGCGTAATTCTGCGGCAGCACCACCGGCAGCGCGCCTGAAGCGGCGGCCTCGCTGACCAGGTCGACCCCGAAGATATCGGCGACCAGGGCGCGCGTGATCACCTCCGCCGGCTTGCCCGTGGCGTGGGCCTGGCCGCGATGCATCACCAGGATGCGGTCGGCGAAGGTCGCGGCGAGATTGAGGTCGTGCAGCACGGCAATTACCGCGACGCCCTCGTCGGCGAGGCTGGAGGCCGCCTCCATCAGGGCGATCTGGTGGGCGAGGTCGAGGCTCGCCACCGGCTCGTCGAGGAACATCACCTGGTTCGCCGCGCCGCGCCGGCCGGCCTTCAACTGGGCGAAAGTGCGGGCGAACTGCACGCGCTGCTGCTCGCCGCCCGACAGGGTCTGGTAGTTGCGTGCCGCCAGTGCCTCGATATCGGCCGCCGCCAGCGCCTCGGCGATCAGCCGCTCGCGTTCGGCGCGCGGCAGCGACCGGCCGACGCTGTCGATGCCGATGCGCACCACCTCGACCACGGTGAAGGGGAAGGCGAGGCGGGTCGCCTGTGCCATGACCGCCCGCCTGCCGGCGAGCCGCCAGGCCGGCAGGGCCCGGATATCGTCGGGTCCGAGCCGGACCGTGCCCTCGGTCGGCGCCATCTCCCCGGTCAGCAGTTTCATCAGCGTGGTCTTGCCGGCGCCGTTCGGGCCGACCACCACCATCAGTTCGCCGGCGGCGAGCGCCAGCGAGACATTGTCGACCAGCCGGTGCCGGCCGACCCGGACGCCGACCTCGGTTGCCTGCAGCGCGGTCGTCATGCGTCGAGGCTCCGGTCGCGGCGCAGCAGCAGCCAGAGGAAGAAGGGCGCGCCGATCGCCGCGGTCAGAATGCCGATCGGCAGTTCGGCGGGCGCCACCAGAACCCGGGCGAGCAGGTCCGCCCCGGTCAGCAAGGTGGCGCCGAGCAGCGCCGCGAAGGGCAGCAGCATGCGGTGGTCGGGGCCGAACATCAGCCGCAGCAGGTGCGGCACGACGATGCCGACGAAACCGATGACGCCGGCGGCCGCGACGCCGGCGCCGACGGCCACCGCCACCATCAGGATCGCCGTGTTCTTCAGCCGCTGGACCGGAATGCCCAGGTGAAAGGCTTCCGCTTCACCGAGCAGCAGGGCGTTGAGCCCGCGCGCCAGCACGGGCACGGCGAGCAGCACCGGCAGGATCAGGGGGGCGATCACCATGACCTTGGTCCAACTGGCGCCGCTGAGCGAGCCGAGCGACCAGAAGGTCAGGTCGCGCAATTGCCGGTCGTCGCTGATGAAGGAGAGCAGGCCGGTCAGCGCGCCGGCGAAGGCGCCGAGCGCGACGCCGGCCAGCAGCATGATGGCGACCGAGGTGCGGCCTTCGCGGGTGGCGATGGCATAGAGGATGAGCGTGCTGGCGAGGCCGCCGAGAAAGGCGCCGAGCGGCAGCAGCGCGAAGGGCAGCTGGAACTGCGCCGTGCCGAGGATGCGGTCGCCGAGCACGATCGTCGAGGCCGCGGCCAGCGCCGCGCCGGAGGACACGCCGACCAGGCCCGGATCGGCCAGCGGATTGCGGAACAGGCCCTGCATCAAGGTGCCGGAGACGGCGAGCGCCGCGCCGATCAGGCCACCGAGAATGAGCCGCGGCAGGCGGATGCTGAACACCACGAGCGTGTCGCGGCTGGCCAGGATCTCGGCATTGCCGGCGAACCAGCCGCGCACCACCGCCAGGACCCGGGCCGGCGGAATAGCCACGGCGCCGGTGCCGAGCGAAATGACCGCAAGGACCAGGAACAGGACGATGAGCAGCGCCGCGGCCATGGCGAGCCGGCGGCGCTGGCGGGCGAACAGGGCAGGGACTGTCCCCGCCTCGACGGTCAGGCTCACGGTCGCGATCCCCTCGCGCCCTCGCCGGGACCATAGACGGCGGCCATCAGGTCGTGCGCCGCTTCCGGCGTGCGCGGGCCGAAACCCAGCAGATAGAGCCCGTCCATGCCGACGAGCGCCTGGTTGCGCGCCGCCGGCGTCGCCGCGAAGGACGGCAGGCCGAAGACCTCGGCGGGCGTCAGGGCGTGGTCGCCACGCTGCATGACCAGCACCACGTCGGGGGCGGCGGCAATGACGCCTTCGTCGGTCAGCGGCTTGTAGCCGTCGACGTCGCCGGCCGCATTGACCGCGCCGGCCAGCGCGATGATGGCATCGGCGCCGCTGTGGCGGCCGCCGACCACGACCCGGCCGTTCTGCAGCGACAAGACGAACAGGACGCGCTTGCGCGCGCGCAGGCTCTCGCGCTCGCGCGCCAGCGCTTCGAAGCGCTTGTCGACCGAATCGGCGAGCGAATCGGCGGCGGCGGCGGCATTGGCCAGCCGCCCGACCGCCCGGATACGTTCGACGATGCCCTTGGCGGTGAGGTCCTCGGCGAGCCGCTCGACCCGGATGCCGGCCTCGGCGATCAGCTTGATCGTGTCGGGCGGGCCGGCGCCGTCGATGGCGATCATCAGGGTCGGCTTGAGCGACAGCACGCCTTCGGCCGACAGGGCCCGGACATAGCCGACATTGGGCTTGTCCTTCAGCGCCTGCGGCGGGTGCAGGCTGGTCGTGTCGACGCCGACGATCTGCGCCTCCAGGCCGAGCGCATAGAGGATCTCGGTGATCACGCCGCCGGCGGCGACGATGCGTTGCGGCGCCGCCTGGGCGAGGCCCGACATGCCGGTGCTGGCGAGCGTGGCGGCCGCCAGCCCGGAGGCGAGCAGCGAACGGCGGCTGACAGCCAGCGGCGGCGATGGCGGCATCGGCTTCATGACAGGGCTCATTTGGTCAGAATCAGCTTGTCGTTGGCGGTGACCCGCAGGCGATAGCGCTCGCCCTTGTGCAGGATGACGGCTTCCCGGCCGGTTCCGAGAATGGCGGTCAGTTCAACGGTCGGGATGGCGTCCGGGGATGCCGAAATCGACCCATCGGGCTGGGCGCCATGCGGCGGTCGGGGATGGCCGGAAATCATGAAAGGACACCTAGTTTAGAACTATAATAAATAGCGATAACTCCTTGGAAGCATTCAAATCTAGCTCCCTTGGAGGTATTGTTGACATTGGTAGTCAGCTTAAGTACCAAGCGTCAAGGGGCGCGAGACGGGCACATTCCGCAGCGCAAAAACGCCAGCCAGCCGGACGCGTCATGCGTCGAGCCAGCCAGCCAACAATCTCAACAGGCTTGCGGTTCAGACAATGCTGATCGGTCACACACGCGCGGCGCTGATGGCGTCGGTTTCCTTGATGGTTTTGGCGGCCGGCTTCGGCACTGCACAGGCCCAGCAGAGCCCTCCGGCCGCTGCGCCGCAACAGGCGCCGGCGGGGACCTCGACCGCCCTGGATGAGATCACGGTGAGCGCCGAGAGGGCGCCGTCGACGGTGTTCAATTCGCCGGGAACGGTGACTGTGATCACCGATCGGCAGATCGATCGTCAACTGATCCAGAGCCCGCGCGACGCGGTGCGCAACGAGCCGGGCATTGCGGTCGGCAATACGCCGACGCGCGCCGGCTCCGGCAATTACTGGATCCGCGGCATTGGCGACAACCGCGTGCGGGTCGAGGTCGATGGCGTGCGCGTTCCGGATTATCCGGGCAGCAATGCCGGCGCCGGTCTCTATACCCGCGACTTCCTCGACTTCGACAGCTTGAAGCGGGTCGAGATCATCCGGGGGCCGGCATCCGCGCTTTACGGCAGCGATGCCATCGGCGGCGTCGTGTCCTACGTGACCAAGGATCCGGAGGATTATCTGCGCGAAGTCGGCCGCGACTGGTATGCCGGCACCAAGCTCAGCTTCAACAGCGTCGATCGCAGCTTCGCCGAGACCATTACGGGCGCCGCCCGGCAAGGGCCGTGGCAAGGCCTCTTGCTGTTCACCCGGCGTGACGGCACCGAAACGCTGATCAATTCGGCGACCCGCCGGGCGAACCCGCAGAACTACCAATCGAACAACCTGCTGATGAAGCTGATCTACGAGACGCCGGACTCGGGACGGTGGCGCCTGACCGGTGAGGCCTTGTGGCGCGGCGTGGCGACCAATCTCCTCACCGACCGGTCGACGAGCGTCGCGGATTCGATTGCCCACGACACCAACAAGCGCTTTCGCTTGAGCCTCGACTGGACGCAGCAGCTGTCATGGGCGATCGCCGACCAGGTGACCGCCCTGGTCTATTGGACCGATCTCGACCGCCAGGAGCATCAGGACCAGTATCGCCGCAGCCCGCCGGCTCCGGCTCCGGCGCCGGCCAATCAGCTGCGGACGTCGGATTTCGATTTCCGGCAGGTCATTTTCGGCACCAACCTGCAGTTTTCGGCCCAGCGCCAATATGCCGGCTGGGATCACAACGTCATCTACGGCATCAACGCCGACTTCACCATGACCTCGCGCCCGCGCAACCGGACGCAGACCGACCTGACGACGGGATTGCCGATCGCGGGGCCGATCGGCGGCGAAATCTTCCCGAACAAGAGCTTCCCGGACACGCGCACGACCCAGGCCGCCTTCTATATTCAGGATACCGCCCAATACGGCGCGCTGCGGATCATCCCGGCCATTCGCTTCGACTATTACCATCTGACGCCGCGGCCGGATGCTGCGTTCTACAACACCAATCCGGGGTTCGCGATCGGCAACGTCTCGGCCTTCGCGGTGTCGCCGAAGCTCGGCGTGACCTATGATCTGAACGAGAATTATCGGCTGTTCGGACAATATGCCCGGGGCTTCCGCGCGCCGCCCTATGACAACGCCAACTTCGCCTATTCCAACCCGTCGCAGTTCTATCAGATCCTGCCGAACTTCAACCTGAAGCCTGAGACCAGCGATGGCTTCGAGGCCGGTCTGCGCGGCCGGTTCAGCAACGGTTCGAGCTTCCAGGTCTCGGCCTTCTACAACCGCTATCACGACTTCATCGACACCGTCGTGGTCAACAATGGCGGTGCCCCGTCGATACCGCCGGGCACGACGATCTTCCAGTATCAGAACGTTTCCTCGGTCGTCATCTACGGCTTCGAGGCCAAGGGTGAATGGCGGATCAATCCGGAATGGACCCTGACGGGTGCGGTTGCCTATGCACGCGGCACCAATCAGATCACCCATCAGCCGATCAATTCGGTCGATCCGCTGACCGGCGTCGCGGGGCTGCGCTACGACAGCGGGTCGGGCTGGGGCGTCGAGGCACGCATGAAGGCGGCCGCGGCCAAGACCCTGGTGGACTCGACGGGCCAGCAGCCGGGCGTGTCGACCTACAAGCCGGGCGCCTACGCCACTTTCGATCTGCTCGGGCGTTATGAGATCAACCGCAATGTGACGCTCAATGCGGGCATCATGAACATCGCCAATGCCCGCTACTTCAACGCCATCGACGTGAACGGCATCGCGGCCAATAACGCCAATCTCGAGTTGTTCCGGGCGCCGGGCCGGTCCTTCACCATGAACGTTTCGGCGAGGTTCTGACATGCGCCGGGCATCGACCGCGCGGAAGGCAAGCGGCCGGGGGGCCTACACCCCCCGGCCTCGTGCCATGCCGCACGATCGATCCGAGCCGATCCTGGCGCCGCCATCGCCGCCGCTGCCGTCACCCTGCCTGGACGAGCCGCTGCTGCTCTTCGGGCCGATGCCGGGCGGTACGGGTTCGGACGAGGCCGCGGTTCTGGTGGCTCCGGCCCTTACCGTCGGCCGGGATATTGCCGCCGCCGATGCCGTTGCGGGCAGCGCGCCGCCGGTGACGCTCGATGGCGCGGCGAGTGCCGAAGCCGTCTCGCAATTGGGCATCCCGCCCGCCGCACCGCCCGCGGTCGTGCTGGGCGATCCGAACACCATTCCCACCGTCGCCGACAAGGTCCGCCGGCGGGTTTCCCTCTCCGTCGTCGCGTCGGTCTGCCTGCATGCGGCGGCGCTCGCGCTCGCGCTTTATCTCGGGCTGCAGACCGTCGAATCGCCCTCGGACGGTGAAGACTCCGTCGCTGTCGAGATCGTCGCCGGGGAGGCCGGTGCACCGGCCGAGCAGGAGACCGCGAGCGGCACGGAAAACACCACCCGGGTGAATGCCGGCGTCGAGATACCGGTCGAGGCGCCGCCCACCACCGAGACGGTGGAGCCGCAGCAGCCGCCCCCGCCGGCTGAAACGGCCGTCCAGCCGCCGCCCGAGCCACAGCCGGTGACCGAGCAGGCCGAGGCGCCGCCGCCACCGCCGGAAACGCCGCAGCAGGTCACCGAGGCGCCGCCGCCGGTCGTCCAGCCCGATCCGGTGCCGGTCGCGACCACCACCGAGGTGGCCCCGGTGCAGGCCATCGTCACACCGGCGCCGACGCCGCCGACGCCGGTCACCCAGCCGGTCATCCGGCGCGAGCCGCCGCCGGTGGTGCGCCGCGAACAGCGCCCGGTCCGCGCCCAGGTCACCCCGCCGCGTCGCGAGCCGACCACCGAGCGCCGTCCGGCGCAGCCGGTGCAGGCGGCGACCCGGCGCTCGGCGCCGGCAGGCGAAGGCACCGGCACGCGCAACAGCCAGGCGTCGTCAGGCAATGCCGCCTCGGGCGGCGCCCAGGCCAGTGCCGCGGCGGTCGCCACCTATCGTCAGCGGGTGCTCGCCCATCTCGCCCGCTTCAAGGTCTATCCGGACCAGGCCCGCGACCGCGGCATCGTCGGCCGCGCGGTCATCGCCTTCACCTTGTCCCGTGGCGGCCAGGTGACGGCCTCGTCGCTCGCCGGCTCGTCTGGCGCCGCCATTCTGGACCAGGCCACGATCGCCATGCTGCGCCGTGCGGTGCCGTTCCCGGCCATGCCGGAGGGCGGGCCGACGACAATGAGTTTCACCGCGGGAATCCGCTACGATCTCCGCTGAAATCCACTATAAGATTGTCGAGAGACACAGGAGACAAACCATGTATATCGCGATGAATCGCTTCAAGGTCATCAAGGGCGAAGAGGGCGAGTTCGAGCAGGTCTGGCGTTCGCGCCAGTCATACCTGAATGAATTGACCGGCTTTATCGAATTTTCGCTGCTCAAGGGCCCGGAGCGCGAGGATCACACGCTCTACGCCTCGCACACCGTGTGGGCGACCAAGGAGAACTTCACCGCCTGGACCAATTCCGAGCAGTTCCGCAAGTCCCACGCCCGCGCCGGCCAGGGCAAGCCGCTGTCGATCGGTCATCCGGAATTCGAAGGCTTCGAGGCCGTGCTGATCGACGACAACCGGTCGGTGCCCAGCGCGGCTGCCGAGTGAGGATCTGACATGACTGCGCAAGCCTTGGCTTCGAGCGATACCCTGGCTTCGGCCGACGATCGGCTCGCCGCCGCCCGCGCGGCGCTTGCCGCCAAGCCGGACGGCGTGATCGAAGCGGTGGCACGCCAGCACGGCGTCGCCTCGCGCGACGTGCTGGCCATGCTGCCGGCGGCCGAAGCGGTGTTCGCGCCGGCCGCGGCCTTCGGCGACATCTGGCAGGACATGACCGGCTGGGGCGAGATCCTGTTCATCGTCAACACGCCGGACATCGTGCTCGAATGCCACGGCACGCTGCCGGCCGGCAGCGCCGGCCACGGCTGGTTCAACGTTCACGGCGACAGCCCGATCGGCGGCCACATCAAGGCCGACAATTGCCGCGAGATCGGCTTTGTCGACCGGGTGTTCCATGGCCGGCGGTCCTGCTCGATCCAGTTCTACAACGAAGCCGGCGAGGCCATGTTCAAGGTCTTCGTGCGGCGTGACGACAAGCGCGAACTGCTGCCGGAGCAGACCGGCCGTTTCGAGCAACTGCGCGCCCGCTACGCCTGAGCGGAAGTTGCCGGACACTGTTGAAACCGCGTCCGCCCGCTAGGCGGGCGCGGTTTTTTTTGTGTGTGTGGGTCTTTGAGTAGACGGCGCGCGCGGAGCGTCGTTCGCGTGGTTCAGCACCAGGCGCAATTCGCCACCCTTCGAGATTGCGCGCGGGAGCCGCCGCGCTTCACCTCCCCCGGCGGGGAGGTCGGCGCGCAGCGCCGGGAGAGGGGGAATTGACGATTGAGGACAAGGCTTTACGCATTTCGCATGGAGCTTCGTCGTGGAGCGCCGTGCCCCCTCTCCTGACCGCTCCCCGGCGGGGAGAGGTGAAGGTGGTGGTTCTCGTGCGAGGACTCGAATGGGCGCTAACTGGGGCGCCGCGTTGGAACAGCACAGAGTGTCGAGCTGACTGAACGCCTCAGCCCGGGAACAGCGGCTCGCTGGTAACCGGCCGGAAGAACGAGCGTTCGTAGCGCAGGAAGCAGCGGGTTTCCCGGGCATAGGCCATGGCCTTGGCGACCTCGGGATCACGGGCGGCGGCCTGCCGGTATTGTTCATAGGCCGCGAAGCTCTCGAAACTGAACATGCCGAGCGCGATGTCGCTCTCGCCCTCCGAGGGCAGGAAATAGCCGTGATGCACGCCGCCGAAGCGCGGCAGCAGCTCCAGCCACATCCGGCCATAGGTCTCGAATTCGGCGAGCTTGTCCTGGTCGACGACGTAGCGGATATGGCAGGTGATCATCGGGAGCTCCGGGGTGCTTGGTGGGGGAGGTGGCCGGCCTGGCAGGCGCCGCCGTCACGGGCCATCGAGCCCGAAAATGAAACCGAAGGGGTCGACGAGCTGACAGACCCGGCGTCCCGCCGCGACGTCGAGCGGGCCGCGATGAGGACTGCAGCCGGCGTCGAGCAGCCGCTGGCGTTCGGCGGCGAGGTCTTCGACGGCCCAGTAGGGCACGGTGCTGCCGCCGACGGGGTTTCTGGACGAGGCCGGATGGAAGCCGAGCTCGATGCCGTCGAGATCAAGCCAAGCATAGACATTCTGGCCGTCGATATCGCGCTGGACCTCGGCGTCGAAGACGGCGGCCCACCAGCGGGCGGCGGCCTCGGGATCGCCGACGAAGACCATGATGGTGCGAATACGGCGTAGCAATGGGCTCTCCCAGGGACCGGACACGGCACGCATCGCTTGCGGCGTGATCCCTTCGTTCCGCTGTTACCGGCCTTTTCGACGCGGCGCGAGGTCAAGTCCAGTGTCAAAGCGAGGATGGTCCGGCCGCGTGCCGACCGCGGCGCTTGCGCTCGAAGAGCTTCGCGCCTTTCATGGCACCGAAGGTCCCAGGCAAAAGCAGGCGGAGCCACACCATGGCCTCGACCCGGGACCTCGAAGGGAACACCACGTCCGGACGGCCCGGCATGATGCATCACTTCCGCGCGGCTTGGCCGCGTGCGGGGAGCATCGCCGGCCGGCGGGCCCAAGGGAGGGAAGCATGCCCGGTGACGGCCTGTCTGATGATGGTCTGGCGGATTTTGTTATTGTCGGCGGCGGCTCCGCCGGTTCGGTGCTGGCTGGCCGGCTGACCGAGGATCCTGCGACCCGGGTGGTGCTGCTCGAGGCTGGCGGCGGCGGCGACAGCCTGGTGGTCAACACGCCAGCAGCGGTGGTCGCCATGCTGCCGACGCGCATCAACAATTGGGGTTTCGCGACGGTGCCGCAGAAGGGGCTCGGCGGCCGGATCGGTTATCAGCCGCGCGGCCGTGGCCTCGGTGGCTCCTCGGCGATCAACGCCATGATCTATGTCCGCGGCAACAAATGGGACTACGACCATTGGGCAAGTCTCGGCAATGCCGGCTGGTCCTATGCCGATGTGCTGCCTTATTTCCTCAAGTCCGAGGCGAATGAACGCCTTGATGGTCCGCTGCACGGCCGCGACGGCCCGCTCGCGGTCTCGGATCTGCGCACCGACAATCCGTTTCCAGGGATCTTCCTCGATGCCTGCCGGCATTTGCAGCACCGGGTGACCGAGGATTTCAATGGCGAGGACCAGGAAGGCGTCGGCCTTTACCAGGTGACCCAGAAGAACGGCGAGCGCTGGAGCGCCGCACGCGCCTATCTCCTGCCGTTCATCGGCAAGCGTCCTAACCTCGATGTGCGCACCCGCGCCCGCACCAGCCGCATCCTGTGCGAGGGCAAGCGCGCGGTCGGCGTCGAATATCGCGTCGGTAAGGAAACCCGCATCGTGCGCGCGCGCCGCGAGGTGATCATCTCGGCCGGTGCGTTCCAGTCGCCGCAGCTGCTCATGCTGTCGGGCATCGGTCCCGGCGCGGAGCTCAACCGTTTTGGCATTCCCCTGGTGTCGGAGGTTCCCGGTGTCGGGCGGAACCTGCAGGACCATCCGGATTTCATCTTCAACTACAAGTCGCGCAGCCAGGACCTCATGGGCGTGTCGCCGGCCGGCTCGGTCAGGCTGGTCAAGGAGATCATGCGTTATCGCCGCGAGCGGCGCGGCATGCTGGCCTCGAATTTCGCCGAGGCCGGCGGTTTCCTGAAAACCCGGCCCGATCTGCCGGCGCCCGACATCCAGCTGCATTTCGTCGTCGGCATCGTCGACGACCATGCCCGCAAGCAGCATCTCGGCCATGGCTTTTCCTGTCATGTCTGCCTGCTCCGGCCGAAGAGCATCGGCCATGTCGGCCTGACCAGCCCGGACCCTCTGAGCCCGCCGGCGATCGATCCGGCCTTCCTGGACCATCCCGACGACGTCGCGGCCATGGTCGAGGGTTTCAAGATCACCCGGCGGATCATGGATGCGCCGCCTTTGGCCGCCCAGCGGACCAAGGACATGTACACCGCGGGCGTCGAGACCGACGATGAGATCGTCGACGTGCTGCGCCGCCGGGTCGACACGGTCTATCACCCGGTCGGCACCTGCAAGATGGGCGTCGATGCCATGGCGGTGGTCGATCCGGCGCTCCGGGTGCGCGGCGTCGAGGCGCTGCGGGTCGTCGACGCCTCGATCATGCCGACCTTGATCGGCGGCAATACCAATGCGCCGGCCGTCATGATCGGTGAAAAGGCCGCCGACCTGATCCGGTCCTGAACAGCGCGACGAGCGGGAGATCACCATGACCAAGAGGCGACCGGGTTGTCTCGCCATCGCACTGGCATTCTGCGCTCTCTCCGGAGCGGCCGTGCCGTCGATCGCCCAGCCGGCAACCGCGCCACCGGCGGCGCCCCTTCAGCGCGACGCCGAACCGGCGACGCGAGCGGCCAACGAGGCGGTGCTGCGCACGCTGAACTTCGCCGATCGCGCCGATTTCGACAGTGCCCGGCGCGGTTTCATCGCCGCCATTCCCGACGGCACGATCGCCGGGCCGGCGGGGGCGGGCGGCCTCACCGCCTGGTCGATGAAGCCTTATGACTTCCTCAATGGCGAGGCGCCGCCGACCGTCAATCCGAGCCTCTGGCGCCAGGCCCAGCTCAACAATATCCACGGCCTGTTCAAGGCCGCCGAGCGCGTCTACCAGCTGCGCGGCTACGATATTTCCAACATGACCGTGGTCGAAGGCGATACCGGCCTGATCATCATCGACCCGCTGCTGGCGACCGAAACCGCCAAGGCCGCGCTCGACCTCTATTTCGCCCATCGGCCGCGCCGGCCGGTGGTGGCGGTGGTCTACACCCACAGCCATGCCGACCATTTCGCCGGGGTGAAGGGCATCACCACCGATGAGGATGTGCGGGCTGGGCGGGTCAGGATCATCGCGCCCGACAAGTTCATGAAATTCGCCGTCGCCGAGAACCTGATCGCCGGCAATGCCATGAGCCGGCGCGCCTGGTACCAGTTCGGCTCGATGATCCCGCCCGGGCCGCGCGGCCAGGTCGATACCGGGCTCGGCCGGACCGTGGCGCGCGGCTCGTTCACGCTGATCGCGCCGACCGACGAGATCAGGCAGGACTACGAGACGCGCACCATCGACGGTGTCGAGATCGAGTTCCATCTGACGCCGGGCACCGAGGCGCCGGCCGAGATGACGCTCTATTTGCCGCAGTTCCGCGTGCTGAACATGGCGGAGCTGACCACCGGCACCATGCACAATCTCTACACGATCCGCGGCGCCGAAGTGCGCGACGCCCGCGCCTGGTCGCGCTATATCGCCGACTCGCTGGAGCGCTACGGCGAGCGGACAGACGTGGTGATCGCCCAGCACAACTGGCCGGTCTGGGGCGCGGAGCGGATCCAGCCCTACCTGCGCAAGCACCGCGACATCTACAAGTTCATCCACGACCAGAGCGTCCGGCTGCTCAACCACGGCTATACGCCGGCCGAGATCGCCGAGACGCTGCGCATGCCGGCGAGCCTGGCCAGCGAATGGTCGGTGCGCGGCTATTACGGCACGCTCAGCCACAATGCCAAGGCGATCTACCAGCGCTATCTCGGCTGGTACGACGCCAATCCCGCCAATCTGCAACCCTTGCCGCCGGTGGAATCCGCCAGGAAGACCATCGACTACATGGGCGGCGCCGCGGCGGTGATCGCGCGCGCCCGCGACGACTTCAAGGCCGGCCAATATCGCTGGGTCGCCAGCATCATGAACCAGGTGGTCTTTGCCGAGCCGGGCAATCGCGAGGCGCGCGAGCTGGGCGCGGCGGCGCTCGAACAGCTCGGTTACCAGGCCGAGGCCGGCACCTGGCGCAATGCCTATCTGATGGGAGCGATGGAGCTGCGCTCCGGTATCATGCGCCGCGCCGGCGGTTCGACGGTGACCGCCGAAATGCTGAGCGCCATCCCGCTCGACCTCCTGTTCGACTATATCGCCGTGCGCCTCAACGCCGAGAAGGCCGAGGCCAAGCGTATCGTCATCAACTGGACCTTCTCGGACACCAACCAGACCTTCGTTCTCAATCTCGAGAATTCGACGCTCACCAACATGCCGGGAAGGCTCGCCGCCAATGCCGATTGCGGCTTCACGCTGACGCGGGCGACCTTCGACGCCATCCTGCTCAGGCAGAAGACCTTTCCCGCGGCGATCGCCGCGGGCGAGGTGACGTTTACCGGCAATCCCCTGAAGTTCGGCGAGCTGGCCGCCATGCTCGACGAGTTCTCGCCGTTCTTCCCGATCGTCGAACCGCGTGGGGCGACGCCATGACCGTGCGCCGGCGCCTCGCCGCGGCTTTGGCCGCCGGCCTCGTTCTCGCCGGCGCGCCGGGCGCTCCGCCGGCCCGGGCCTGCGGTTTCGACGGTGTCTTCGACGGCAATTTCGGGGTCTCGCATCCGCTCGCCATGGCGGTTGCGGTGGCGATCCGGCAAGCCGTGCGCGACGAGGTGCTGCCGCCGGATGCGGCCGCGCCGATCGTCGCGGGTTCGGCCGGCCTCTGGCAGGCGACCGCCAGGATCCACGTGCTGGCACGCGGCCTCGGCCTTGCCGCGCCCGACGATCGACGGGGCTTTGCGCTGCACCTCGCCGATTCCGGATTATGGGCGCGCCTGGCGCCGGCGCATGCGGGGCTTGCCGTGGAGATCCATGTCGACGGCCCACGGCCGGGCGAGGCGATCATCATCACCCATCGCGCCGTGCTGGAGCGACTGGTCGCGATGCGCATGAGCGCGCGTCAGGCGCTGGCCCACGGACTGGTGGCCTTTGACGGCGCCGACGAGGCCGTCGCCGCGCTGCGGAACCGGTTCGTCATGCTCGACGACACCATCGCCGCGGCCGCGACGGCCGATCTCGGCCAGCGACTGCCATGGCGGGCCGCCGCCGGCCGAGCGGCCGTGCCGTAAGCGGTTCGCGGCCGGCTTGGGGCAGAGCCTGCGCGCGTGACGAAAAGATCGATCGAAACAAATCTCGCCACGGGAAAGGCGCGCGGCGTGGCCGCTGTCGGTGCGCGTGGCGGCCTTGCACGGCAGGCCGGTCAGCGTGCTATCGAGATGCCTGTGGATCCGAAGAAAAAGAGATCTCGAGGGCACGGTCGCGGTTTGCGCCATCTCCGCGTCCTCGACCAGGGCCGGTCGTGAGATCTTGCGCAAGGAAAATGCTTTGGGCGCCGCACGATGGTTGAGAAGTTCCTGAACGCGGCCCTCGGCGTGATCGGGCCCTCTTGTGAATAGCCAACGCCACGGGGATGGGCCGTTCCATGCCGAGATCGATCTCGCTTCTTGATGCCATTGTCACGGGTCGCCTCGGGCCGGTTGGTGACGGCGCCTCCTTTGCCGATATCGCGCGTGCCTTCGGTGCTCCGGCATGGATCGATTGCCGTGACGCGCAGACCTGGACCTGGCACTTCGGCGGCTTGGTCGTGTCCGGCCCGACGGATGGGCGACCGGCCGACAGCATCCGCCTGGTCGACATCGGCTACGCGGCGGCACCGCTCATGCTGTTGGGCGGCCCGGCTGAACGGTTTCCCACTCCCGGTCCCAAGTCCCTGGCCGATCATTGCGTGGTGCTCATGCTCGACTTCGACGGCGCCGCGCGGCCGAGCGCCGTCATCGATCTGCTCGTATCGGCCGGCGTGCCCGTCGAGGTCGGTTATTCCGATGAGGCAGGCGAGGGTGGCTACCGGCTGGTGCTGCGCGCCAAAACCGTCACGATCGTCTTTCGTGGCGACCTCGCTGCCGCCGGCAGCGGAACTCCGCCGCGGGGCGTCCGGCTTCCGGCAGCCGCCATCGGCGGGCTTGCGGATGGTTTCGCGCGCCTCGAGACGATCGAATGGTGCCGGCAGCCCGATGACGCCGCGATCCGCTGGATCGAACCCGGCGCCTATCTGAGCGGAGCGATGGAGGGGGCCAAGGCCGGTCCCGAGCACTCCTGGCAAAGACGGCAGCTCCGTCCGCCGATCGCGCTGACCGATTTTCTCACCACCGGACGTTTGGGCCCGATCGGCTTTCCCGCCAGCCGCGGCGAGATCGGCGCATTGCTCGGACCACCGCGCGGCGGCGATGTCGGACCCTGTCTCGACTATTGGGCCTATGGCGCGTTGCACATGAATTTCGACGACGGTGAACTGACCTGGATCCAGCTGGAATATGCGAACCTGTTCAGTGGCGATTGCGAGGTCCTGCCGACGCGCGGCCCCACCGGTCCGTTGGTCATCGATCTCCAGGGCCTGTCGGGGTCGTCCCGCCCCTCCGATCTGTTGCGGCTGCTGCGCACGCGCGGCGCCGCTCCACGCGTGATGGTCGGGACCCGCGGCCAGGGCGAGGATCTCAGCTTCGACGTCTGCATCGTGGCCGACACCGTGCTGATCCGCTTTGTCGGCGTTGGACATGAGGATCGGGGCACGATCGTGCCAGGCGATCCGGCGGAATGGATCCGGATGATCGAGGCATCCGTCCGGATCGACGAGATCTATGCTTTCCGATCCGACCTCGCGGAGAAACAGATCGCGTCGGAATGCGTGGGTTTCGAAGAGGTGCCGGCGAGCGACTATCTCGTACAGGCGACGGCCCAGGTCGCATGAGGTCACGCTCAACCGGTTCTGCCGGCCGCGGTGCTGTGGTCCTGACAGCTGCGGACGGCAAATCACTGAACCTCCGCCATTGACGGGGCGAAGGTCAGGGGAGGGGAAAGGCGCGTCGAAACCGACCCTCTCCCTTTGGGAGAGGGTTGATTGCGTTGAGTGTTTTGCCGTGAGCGCGGCCGTGGGCGGGATCACCCCGGC